>NZ_ARQI01000105.1 GCF_000384655.1 Brachyspira innocens ATCC 29796
TGACTTTTTCTTAAACCAGATATTTCCTTGAAAGTTTTTAGGTTCTGTTCTAGCATTACATTATTATAGTTAGCATTGTTACTGTCTATTTTCTTTGTAATACTTTCTTCTAACTCTTCTTTTAATTTAGAAATATTTTCTTTATCTTCTTCAAAAAACTTTGATTGTTCTTCTTTACTGCTTTCTATTTGACTAGATAATTCTTCTAACTTGTTTTGATTATATTCTTTTTGTTCTTCTAGTTTAGAACTTAAATTATCTAATTCTTTTTTAGCCTCTTCTACACTGCTGTCAAACTTACTGCCTAAATTATTAATAAGCTCATCATATTTGCTGTTATTTTCTTTTATGGAAGTTTCTAAATCTTTTTGAATTTTTCTTAAACTTGAAAATTCTTTAAAAGTTTTTAAATTTTGTTCCAACATTACAGAATTATTATTTATATTATTTTTTTCTATTTTCTCTGTAATACTTTCCTGAAGCTCTTCTTTTAATTTAGAGATATTTTCTTTTTCTTCTTCTTTGCCGCTTTCTATCTCTTTAGATAAATATTCCAGTTTATTTTTATTATATTCTTTATGTTCATCTAATTTAATGCCTAAATTATTAATAAGTTCATCATATTTAATATTATTCTCTTTAATAGCTTCATTTATATTTTTAGAAAGAGAATCTTCTAAATCCTTTTGATTTTTCCTCAAACTAGATATTTCTTTAAAATTTTTCAAATTCTGTTCAAGCATTATGCTATTATATACCGAATTATTTTTTTCTATTTTCTCTTCGATACTTTCTAATAATTCATCTTGAAGCTTTGAAATATTCTCTTTTTCTTCCAAATTTTCAGATATTTCATTTAAAGATTTATCTTCATTATTTTCTTGGTTAAGACTGTCTTTTTCGTTTATCATATCGTTATTTGAAGCCATTAAAAATTCCTTGTTTTTATATTGTTATAATATAATAAAAAATAAAAAATTAAACACTATAATAAAATATCGTCATTGTAAGTCTTATAATTTATTTTAACAAAAAAATTATTGTTGATATAATTTTATTTATGATTTATATATATATTTAGTATTTAATAAGAGGTTCTGATATTGGCTAAAGTACTTGGACAAACAACGCCTTTAAAAATAATGGCTGGAATATATAAAAGCGGAAGACTTCATCATGCCTATCTTTTTTACGGAGATGAGGGGGTTGGCAAATTTGAAAGTGCTTTGAATTATGCTAAAGCTATACTATGTGAAAGAGGAAATGGAACATACTGCGATGAATGTAAATCCTGCAAAATGATAGATCAATATAAACACCCAGATGTTATAGTAGCAGCTACAGATGAAAGATTTAGAAATGCTGAAATATATTTTAATCAGTATTTAGAATATAAACTTCCTCATTTATTTAATAATTTTTACTCAGCCTGCAGGTCTATACTTTATAAAGTAGAAACTATGCTTTTTGATAGTTATGATAATTATCCGTCAAGCGAACCAAAAGAATATATGCTTGGAAATAAAAAAGAAAGTTCTAGATATGCCTTAATAGAACCTTATTATTTAGCTGTAAATTACACACTAAATGAATTAAATGCTGATAATGCTGATTTTATAGATTCTATATTTAGAAATAAATCAAAAGAAGCCTTGAATATAGCTAAAAATAAAGGCGGAAAGAAAAAATTATCAATAGAAGGTGATTTTTTCGATGCTTTAAAAAAAATATATTATAATATCATTCATACAGTAATACCTCTTGATACAGTAAGAAATATTATAGAGATAACTTACAGAAAGCCGAGAATATCAAGTAAAAGAATTGTTATCATAGAAGGTATAGAACTAATGGATAAGAGGGCTCCTAATATATTTTTACGTACATTAGAAGAGCCTTCAGACAATAATATATTTATTCTAATAACTTCTGATGCTAATAAACTGGTTCAGGACGGTATGAAACCTCTAAGATCTCGTATGATGGAATTAAAATTTTCTTCTTTGTCAGAAAATACCTTAAGATCTATATTAATGAAGAGATTGAGGCTAAACGAGGAAAAAACAGCCCTTGCACTGGAAAATTCTTACGGAAGTGTAGCCAAAGCTATAAAATATGTACTTGACAAAAAATCAAATACAAGCGATAATATATACAAAGTATTGTTATCTTTTATGGACGCTTCTCTAAATAATAGCCCTTCTCAAATAGCCTCCCTAACAACTATGCTAAGCGAAGGCGATTATGAGATAGCTGATACCTTTAGAGAAATGATTAATATTCTGAAAAAATCCCTAGAAGATAAATATCTTGAAATAGAAGATAGAAATTATGTATTTCCAAGTTCTATTTCAGATGAAAGTATTGTATGGACTATTGATGAATTAGATTCTACAATCAATACTCTAATTAATACAAATACTCAACCTAAAATGCTGCTCTATAAAACTTTAAGCAGTATTTATACTTGGTTACACAATTATAATAAAAACATATAGGAGTTATACATGAAAAAACTATTTCTTGTATTAAGCGTAATGATTCTA
Source organism: Brachyspira innocens ATCC 29796 (assembly GCF_000384655.1). Classification (GTDB taxonomy): domain Bacteria; phylum Spirochaetota; class Brachyspiria; order Brachyspirales; family Brachyspiraceae; genus Brachyspira; species Brachyspira innocens. The sequence goes on from NZ_ARQI01000105.1 coordinate 2,547, forward strand.
GCGTTAAGTCCAGTATACGCTCAGGATGAAACTACAGCAGAAACTACAGATGCTGCTGCCACAGAACAAACTACTGAAACTGCTACTACTGAAGAAAATCAAGAATCATCAGAAGTTGATACAGTAGAGGGAATAACACCTTTTGCCCCTTCTTTTACTGATTTAAGAAATACTGATGATGCTACTCTTGATAGAGAATATAATCTTCTTCAAACTAATCTTACTAAAATAAAAGAAGATTATCTTTTTAGAGTACTTTACAAAGCTAATAAAATATTAGAGCATTATACTAATGTTAATTTCACTGATACTAATGAAATGTTCTATAATGCTGTATATTATTATGATTTAGTTGCTAACCCTATAGCTAATGATAATAATGTAGATTTGGCTCTTTCTGAATTAGATAAATCTTTCAGACTTTACGATGAAATCAAACCTATATATGAAATACTTGGAAAAACTAATGAATTAATACAAGCAGATTATGAATTAAATCTTTATGCTGGTATTTTCAACCTATTTAAAGGAAGTGCAGGATATTATGCTAAAAGCAGATATCATTTAATGAATGCTTTACATAATGAAAGCTCTTCTAAAAATGATACTACTAACTTAATTATGTTAAACACTTATTTAGCTGGTGTTAATTACAATTTGGCTACTATCAATCAAAATAGTGATGTAAGTAAAGTTTATTTCTTAAATGAAATGTTTAATAATCTTTGGGATTTAACTACTTTAAAAACAGCTGATGAAAATATAAAAACAGCTAAATATAAATTATTAATCACTAAATACCATAAAGTATTATACACTACTTCTGACAGATTTAGAACAACATATTCTAAATATTACGATGAATTAGGCTTTACTTATGGTCAAACTGAAGATGAAATATTAAGCAGAGATGTTAGACCAGTCTACAGAGATTATGAGAATGAAGCTGCTGATCCAAATGCTACTACTGAAACAACAGATGATACTGCTGCTACAGAAACAACAGAAACAGCTAATTAATCTTTAATTAGTTACTAATATAAAAGGCATGCCGTAAAAGGTATGCCTTTATTTTATTAATAGTAATAAATATTAATAAGATATAAATATTATTTAATAAATACTTGACATTAATTTAAAATAGGTTTATTATTAATATAATAATAAAATGAAGGAGTAAAAATATATGTTTGAATTAATGAAATTACCTTATGCTAAAGAAGACTTAGCACCATATATGTCTTCAAATACATTGGATTTCCACCATGGAAAACACTTAAATACTTATGTAACAACTCTTAATGATTTAGTATCTAAAGATTCTTCATTACAAGGAAAAAGCATTGAAGAATTAATAACTCTATCATATAACAATGCTGACAAACAAGCAGTATTTAATAATGCTGGTCAGGTTTATAACCATGAAGAGTTCTTCAAAATGCTTAAAAAAGATGTATCAATACCTGCAGAAGTAAAATCAAAAATAGAAGCAGATTTTGGTTCTTTTGACGCTTTTAAAGAAGCATTCACTACAGGCGGAAAAACTCAATTTGGTTCTGGCTGGGTTTGGCTTGTTATGAATAATGGTAAACTAGAAGTTAGAAAATATGCTAATGCTATGAACCCAGTTGCTGATAAAGTACATGGCGTTTTAACTTGTGATGTTTGGGAACATGCTTATTATCTTGATTATCAAAACAGAAGACCAGACTTTTTAACTACTTTTGTTGATCATTTGGTAAACTGGGATTATGTAGCAGAAAGAATTAAATCAGCTAAATAATTTTATTAATTTTATATAATTTTGTTTAATTAAAAAAAGGAGAATTAAAATGAATTTAAAAGGTACAAAAACAGAAAAAAACTTAAATGAAGCTTTTGCTGGTGAATCTATGGCTAGAAACAAATATACTTATTTCGCTAGCGTAGCAAGAAATGAAGGTTATGAACAAATCGCTGCTATTTTCCTTGAAACAGCTGAAAATGAAAGAGAACATGCTAAAATACACTTCAAATATCTTAATGGTATAGGCGACACTCTTCAAAACTTACAAGCTGCTTGGGAAGGCGAAAATGAAGAATACGAAAATATGTACCCAAGAATGGCTAAAGAAGCTACTGAAGAAGGTTTTGATGAAATAGCTCGTTCTATGAAATTAATCGGTGATGTTGAAAAAGAACACAGAGAAAGATATGCTAAATTAAGAGAAGCTGTAAAAAATGGAAGCGTTTTCAAAAAAGCTACTAAAGTTCAATGGAAATGCAGAAACTGCGGTTTCATAGTTGAAAGTGAAGAAGCTCCAGAACTTTGCCCAGTTTGTAAACATGCTAAAAAATTCTTTGAAGTACGTGTTGAAAACTTTTAATTAATAATGTAATGGACTTTTAAGATTAATAGGGGGCGTAAAAACCCCCTTTTTTTATATATTAATAACAAAAGAAGAAAATATATCAAATATTATGGGATCAATTCTTACTTCTTTTTCTAAATAGTTCTCTCTTATATATATTAAAACATCATTATAATCTGAACAATCACCATTTGAATACAATATATTATCAAATAAATTAACTATCTCCAAAATCTTTGAAGGGAAATATGATAGAGAACTTAATTTTAAACTATCAGTATAATCAAAACTAACAATATAATAAGGCTTAAAGAATGGTTTAGTGTTTATTATAGCATTATAGTAGTTTAAAAATATACCGTCTCCATATCCGTAATATTCATTATGAAGCCCTACTATCAATGAAACATCATCATTATATTTTAAAAAATGTTTTAAATATGAATAACATCTCATAGAATTATATTCATCTGATATATTGAAATTTACTATATCATGCCAAAATGCTGCTAAAGAAATATTAATCATTTCATTAAACAAAATCTCTCTCAAACCGTATTTATAAACATGTTCTAATTTTGATATATTTTTATTAATATGAAATCTTTTTAATATGCTTTTATAATATCCAGAATATCTTTTTCTAAAATTATTTTTTATATCTATAACTATATTATTATTTATACTATCATTATAATATTTCATAAACTTTATAATAGTAAAAAATACTCTGATGCTATGAGATATACTATCATTATTTTTTAATACAGAAATATTATTAAAATTAATATCCTCATTTTTTATGTTTTTTATATATCTTATTACAACTTTTAAAGAATAATCAATAAGCTCTTTTGAATATCTTAATTTTTTAGTAAATGATAAATCTCTTGAATTTACACTATCAAAGCATTGTATTAAATACATTCTAGCAGCTAAAGAAAGTTTAATTAATATATCTTCTATATTTTTTATATCTTCATTAGATGAATTATGCATATTCTTTTCTAATTTTTTCGTCTCATTCACCGCTGAAGCGAGTATATCATTTACAGAAGTATTGTAATCTTTCAAGTAATTATCATATATAGAAAATAAATCATTATTTTTATAAGTTATAGTCATTTTACCCCTCCAAAAGGTTCAGTAAATTTTCTTTACACTTATAATATAATATATTTTTACACTTTTGTAAATATATTTTACTTAAAAATTTAGAATATATAAATATTTTTTACATAACTTTATATTATAATAAGACATTTAATACATGTATAAATACTAAAAAATATTTATTAATATTATATAAAAAATAATTGCAATTAAAATATTTTTATTATAAAATAGTTTATTAAAATATCTATTTATTCAAATTCATATCTAAAATAATTAAAGAGGAAAAACTTATGTCCATAAAGATGAGAGAAGCATTAACATTTGATGACGTATTATTAGTACCGCAAGAATCTGATATCTTACCAAAAGATGTTTCATTAAGAAGAAAACTAACAAACAAAATAACATTAAATACTCCTTTGATAAGTTCCCCTATGGATACAGTAACAGAATCCAAAATGGCAATAGCAATGGCATTATGCGGAGCATTAGGTGTTATACATAAAAACATGTCCCTTGAACAGCAGGCAAAAGAAGTAGAAATGGTTAAAAATTTTAAAGATATAGAAGATAAAGAAAAAGCAAGCCTTTCTGCTGACGGTTCTTTAATTGCAGCGGCCGCCATTGGTATATCCGAAGACAGATATGAGAGAATAGAAAAACTTATAGAAGCTAAAGTTGATTTAATAGTTATAGATACAGCACATGGACATTCAAAAAATGTTCTTACAGCTATAAAAGAAATAAAAGATAAATACAAACAAGTAGAGGTAATAGCAGGTAATATTGCTACAGCAGACGGAGCTAAAGCATTAATTGATGCTGGAGTAGACGCTATAAAAATAGGTATAGGAGCAGGATCAATATGTACTACAAGAATAATAGCAGGTGTTGGTGTTCCTCAGCTTACAGCTATACATGACGCTTCTGAAGTTGCTAAAAAGAATAATGTAGGCTCTATCGCAGACGGAGGAATAAAATACTCTGGAGATATAGTAAAAGCATTTGCTATAGGTGCTGATGCTGTTATGGCTGGAGGATTATTCTCATCTACTTATGAAGCCCCTGGTGACGTTATTATAATAGATGGTAAAAAGTATAAGCCTTATAGAGGAATGGGTTCTGTAGGTGCTATGATACATGGAAGTAAAGACAGATATTTCCAAAGCGAAGTAGTTAGCAAATCAAAATTTGTACCTGAAGGAATTGAAGGTGTTACTGAATATAAAGGACATGTTGCTGATGTTATATATCAAATAGTAGGAGGAATACGCTCTGGAATGGGATATATTGGTGCTAAAGATATAAAAACACTTCAGGAAAAAGCTGAGTTTATAAGAATCACTAATCAGGGTTTGGCAGAAAGCCATGTTCATGATGTAAAAATCACTTCCAAAGCCCCTAACTATTAAGATTAATTATTTCTTTAATATTAAAAATTATAAAAAATCAATAATATCTTTTGGTATTGTTGATTTTTTTATATATTTTTTCAATTATGGTATTGACAAAACACATATAAATGTTAGAATATACTAACAAAAGTTAGAGAACTTAAAAATTATCGTAGTCAACAACTTTGTATCCCTTAATTGATACATTATATTTTATAACCTTCATTTAATTAAACTGTTGCCCCCATTGTAATATGGGGGTATTTTTATTATAATAGTCCTTTTAAATGATTTTTAGTATATACCTAAACAATTAAAATTTGTCAAACTTTATTTATTTATGAATGTAATTATAATTTATAATAGTATAAAGTATTATTGAGTATTAATAAAATAAGTTAAAAATGTATTATAATCTATATTTTGTTAAAAGATACAGTCATTCGCGTCTGTGGGTTGTGCCTGCTTCTTTGGGACACCACCAAGTAGGTGCCTTGCCTACAGCACGCAGAGCGGACGGCAAAAGAAGTGTGGGTTCGGCACGACTGTGTGATTCGCAGGGCTAGTCCCCACAAATAACTATATTTAAGTATATAGAGAAATACATTATATATAATACAATTTTCTTGTTTTTAAATAACTACAATAATTCACAATTTTTTTTAAAATATAAAAAATTAAACTAGAAAATAATTTTTTTTTATTTATAATATTTTATCAATAAAAATATTTTACATAATGTAAACGGAGGATAAAAAATCATTATGAAAGCTCTAAGTACTATATTACTTCTTATTATGTCAAATACATTCATGACATTTGCTTGGTACGGACATTTAAAATTCAGTCAAATAAAAGGATTTGAAAAACTATCACTGCCTATCATAATATTAATAAGCTGGGGGATAGCATTATTTGAATACTGTTTTCAGGTTCCTGCAAATAGAATAGGATTTTCTGGAAACGGCGGACCTTTCTCTCTTATGCAGTTAAAAGTAATGCAGGAAGTTATAACTTTAACAATATTCACAATATTTACAGTGGTATTTTTTAAAACAGAAACTTTAAGATTAAATCATTTTATAGGTTTTTTGTGTTTGATATTAGCAGTATTTTTTATATTCAAAAAGTAATTAAAAAAAATAATTTTTGACAAAATAAAAGAGGACTTTTTTAAGCCCTCTTTTTTATTATATTTTATTATAATTAAACAATAAAATTTTATCTTATATTATGTTTTTTTACTCTAGCTTTTGCTATATGCTCATTTTCCCATTCTATTTGAATATTATTTATTCTTTGAGAAGATAATTCTCTTCTTATACGGTTTCTAGTAGCAGCATTCAAAGTAGCTAAAGTTGCCATATTAGGTTTTTCTTCAGATATTAATTTGATTACAGCAACTCCGTTATCAAGTTTTATAACATCACTTACAGTATTAGTTTGAAGAGAAAATACATGATTATAAAAACTTTCTGTAGAGGAATCTGGAATAATAGTGCCGTCAGCTGTATTAAGTCTTCCCTGATTATAAGAGAAAGGAGAAGCTGGTTTATAATATCTTATATATCCGTTTCCGTTTAATCTCTGAAGATTATTAACATTAGCAGTTGCTGCTTTTAATACTTCTGCCTGTTTAGTTTTTTCAGCTTCTAAAAGAGTATTAATATTAGCATTTAAATACTCTCTTTTTAATACATCTTGATTAACATCTGTATATTTTTCAGGCATTCTTATATCATTAACTAAAACAACATAATAATATCCGTTAGCATATATTGGCTGAAGCAGTTTTTCTCCTTTATTATCAGAGAATATTTTATTTGCAAAATCATCTGAAGGCATTTGCATTTTTGTAATATAGCCTAATTTATAATTATTAGTATTAAGCCCTTTTTCTAAAGCACTTTTTTCAAATAAGGTAATATCATCTTTTAAAGTTTTGTATAAATTATCAGCTACTCCGCCGCTTTCAAGCATTATCCAAGATACATCAGCCTGAACAAAATTAGTTTTATTGTCTGTAAAATACTTCTCCAAATCATTAACTGCTATTTCATTAGACTGAACTATAGCAGCAACATCTATATAAAGCATTTCAATATCTCTTTTTGTAAGATTCTTTTTATATTCTCTTTGCATATCAAGAGCATTAATTTTTATACTGCTGAATAATTCAGAAGCTACTGTCTGAGATAAAATACTTTCTCTTAAATCTTTTTCTATTCTCAATTTTTCTGCCTGAGTAGAGTTTTTAATAAATGATTCATAAGCCATTTCATTATAAACCCCATTTGTATCTATAAACTCGCTTTTCATAGCATCTACTATAAAATTATCGCTTACATTGATATTTTTTCTAGCAACATCATTTAAGAGTATAGTAGAAACAGCACGTCTGAAAGCCAAATCTTCTATATACTTATACATTTCATTATTAATCTGTATTCCTAAACTCTGATAATAAGCCTCTATCTGCTTAAAAGCTCTTCCGTACGGGCTTGTACTTGTGTAATATATAGGTGTTCCATTAACTGATCCTATAGTAGGAGTTCTCTGGCTTCCTCTGGTATCTACAACTAAAAAATACACTATCAAAAGTATTGAAACAGCTGATACTCCAAGCCATTGCAAAGTTTTTACTACTGGGCTTTTCTTTTTTGGTACAAATTTCTTGCTAGATGACATTATCTTTTATCCTTAATTTTTATATTTATTTTAGTTAAAATACATTATAAAGTATTAATTATATAAGAAGAGTTTAAAAAATTCAAGTTTTTACAAAATTAAATTTAAGTATATTGTAGTATATAAAATTTATAAAATCTTGTAGCACACCAGTTCTTTGAAAGTACATTAGGTATGGTGTAGTACCAACCATACGCTGTGCAAAATACCTGTATTTTTAAATAAAATATAGTTATTATCATACATTTTAAACTTATTTTAATAACAAATAATACTTTATTATATTTATTATAATTACATTTATAAATAGCTCAAAATTAATAAACTATATTTATGTATATATTCTGTGATAAAAATATATAAAAAAAGAAACGGCCTATATAAAAGCCATTTCTTTTATAATTTGTATCCATATAAATTTAGAATTTAAAACTATTAATTTGTTCAACCATATCTTCTATTTTTGATCTTACTTCTTTTGTAGAACTAGCATTTGCCTCTGCCAAATTGCTATTTTCACCAGTAATGGAATTAAGCTGTCTTACAGAAATATTAATCTGATTTATACTATCTGCTTCCATAACTGCCCTTTCAGATATAGAACTTAATTTAGTAAGCATATCCTGTGCTAAAGATTCTATATCGTTAAGTATTTTTGAAGAGTTTTCAACAGCTTTATTTCCAGCCTCTACTTTGGAAAGTGCATCATTTATAGTATTTGTAATATTTTTAGCCGTTTCATCAACATTCTGAGCTAAAGAACGTATCTCGCTTGCTACTACAGCGAAACCTTTACCTTGATCTCCAGCTCTTGCCGCCTCAACCGCTGCATTTAATGCAAGTATATTTGTCTGAAAGGCAATAGACTGTATAAGTTTTGTCATTTCTGATATTTTTTTACTAGATTCAGATATCTCGCTCATACTGCTTATAATTTCTGAAGATGATTCTACTCCTACTTTAGTAGCGTCTGCCACTTTTACGCTCATATCCTTAGCATCATTAGACTGAATATTTGTTTCATCAAGAGATGATGATAGAGATTCTATTAAACTGGATAATTCCTCAAGAGAAGAAGCCTGAGTATTAGTTCTGTCAGATAAATTTGTACTTCCGTCAGAAACTGTATCTATTTCATTATTAATAAAATTTAATGAATCCTGTAAAGAATGTATAGAGTTTCCAAGAGATTTCTGCATATCTTGTATAGAGTTAACCAAAACTCCTGTTTGGTCTGACTTTTTTAATAATTTATCTTCAAATACTGCATTGAAATGTTTATCTGTCATATTTTTAATAACATCTATAGCTCTGTCTAAAGTTTGAGATAATGGAGTAACATTTAACATAACAAGTATAAACTGAATTAATAAAAATCCTATAGCAACTACAACCATTATAATAGAAAGTGTAGTTATTTTGTTACTAAGGTAAGATGAACTTCCATTTCCAACTAAAAGCCAAGGAGTATTTGGTATATCATATACAGCTGTCCATTTGGATTTACCAATATTAAAAACATAATCTTTTCCATCTAGTCTAGGAGCATTTAGTTCTGTATATATAGTTCTTTGCTTATTGAAAAGTAAAGAGTTATCTGAATAGGTAAGAAACTGACCATCTTCTAATGATATATAGTATTTGCTGTCAGTATTGCTTAATAAAAGTTCTGATATTTTTTTAAAAGATATATCTATACCAATTACACCTATAAAAGTGCCGTTTAATGTTACGCCTTTGGATATAGTAATAACTGTTTCCTTACTTTCTGCATCTACATATGGAGAACTTATAAATATATTAGAAGGATTTTTTTTGGCTTCTATATACCATTCTCTAGTAGTTTGGTCAAATCCTTCTATATTATCTCCGTATACTATTACCAATAATCCTCCGTCTTTATATGATACTGTTCCGCTGAAATGTATATTTTTAATCTCTTCTTTTATACTTTCTAATTCTTTAAAAGAATCAAGCATTTGAGTATAATCTGTTTCATATTTACAATACGATGCTAAAACTTCTATTTGTGAATAATAATAATTAAGCCAAGTAGTAACTGATGTTTCATTCTTATACATATTAGATTCTATCTCTAAGGCAAATTCTCTTTCGTACCTAGGTATAAAATATAACATCAATGCTACAACTATAACTATTATAAACGCAGCAAACGGAAGTAAAAATTTAAGCATTAATACATACTTCTTTTTCTTATCATTCATAAATAATTCTCCAAATATTTTAATTATAAGGTATAAATTACTATATAATATATATTTTTATCTTCAATTATAATAAATTAACATTTCTCGGAAACACTATCAAATATTATTAATTAATAATAAAAAAATTTATATTAATTAATATAATAATAAAATAAAAAAAATGCAATAAAAAAATTAAATAAAAAAATAGGAGAGCTAAATTAATAACTCCCCTATTCTTATATTATTGATTATTTATTTTTTATTTTTTAACATCAAGCAAATCATCGCCTGCATTTACAGAAGAAGCACTTGTAATACCAACTTCTGAATAATCATCAGAATTTGTTACTATAACAGGAGTAAGTGTAGGATATCCTGCTCCTCTTATCTTTTCTATATTAAATTCCAATAATAAATCACCTTTTTTAATTTTTTGTCCTTCTTCTATATGTGAAATAAAGTGTGCACCTCCCAATTTTACGGTATCCATACCAACATGTATAAGAAGTTCAACTCCTTTATCGGAAGTTAATCCTATAGCATGTTTTGTTGGGAAAGCTGTTTCTATTATACCATCAAAAGGAGCATATACTTTGCCTTCTTTAGGTTCAATAGCTATACCTTTACCCATAGCACCGCTTGAAAATGCCTCATCTTTAACACTTTCTAATTTTACTATATTACCTTGTATAGGGGCATATACTTTATCTACCAAAGCTGATGCCTTATTTTCAGATTTTTTATCTGCTGCAGGTTCTTCTTTCTTTTCTTCCTGTTTTACTGGTTCTGCTGCGGTATTTGCAGTATTAACAGATACTTCTTCATCGCTTATAGGATCATGTAAATAATCTTCAAGTCTTGATTTTATTACAGTAACTTTAGGTCCGTATATTACCTGTATTCCATTACCTTTTTTGATGATACCAGCAGCACCGCTTTGTTTTAATAGAGAATCATCTACTTTAGAAGCATCAAATACTGTTATACGAAGTCTTGTAGCACAGCAGTCCACATCGCTTATATTTTTCTTTCCGCCAAGTCCTGCTGTTATTAATGGAGCTTCTTCATATTTAGAGGCTGGAGATACTTCGCCTTCTTTTACTGCATTTTTAGCAGCTTCAACATCAGATCTTCTATATAGTTTAGGCTCTTCTGTATCTGGTTCTCTTCCTGGTGTTTTCCAGTCGAATTTTTTAATTAAAGCAGAGAATAAGAAATAGTAAACAAAGAAATAAACAACACCTACTATTACTATCCATACCCAATTAGTTTTAGCATTGCCTTGTATTATACCGAATAATAATAAGTCTATAAAACCGCCAGAGAATGTCATACCTACTGTAACATGAAGTATATGCATAAGCATGAAAGATATACCAGCAAGTACACAGTGAATAGCATAGAATATAGGAGCTACAAATATAAATGTAAACTCTATAGGTTCAGTAATACCAGTAAGCATAGCAGTTAGAGCAGCAGAGAAAAGCAAAGCACCTACTACCTGTCTTTTTTCTGGTCTTGAAGTTTTATACATAGCCAAAGCAGCACCAGGTAAACCGAATATCATAAATGGGAATTTACCAGTCATAAAACGAGTAGCTTCAACACTGAAAGCAGTTGTTGTAGGAGAGCCTAACTGAGCAAAGAATATATTTTGAGCACCTTCTACCAAATTGCCGTCTATCATCATAGTACCACCGAGTGAAGTCTGCCATAATGGAGTATAGAATACATGGTGAAGTCCGAAAGGTATTAATGCTCTTTCTATTATACCGTAGAATAAAGTGCCTATATAACCAGAACCAGCTATTAAATCTCCTAATTTATTCATAACAACCTGTACTGGAGGCCATACATAATACATTAATATACCTACTACTAAAAATACTATAGAAGATATTATAGGAACAAATCTTGTACCGCCGAAAAATGATAATACTTGAGGAAGCTCTATATTATAATATTTATTATGCAAAGCAGCTACTCCAAGACCTACTATAATACCGCCGAATACACCCATTTGAAGTGATAATATACCTACAACATTAGTAGTAGATCCAGCCAAAAGTTTTTCAGCTCCGCCCATAACTTGTATCATTTTACCTATAGAAGCATGCATTACAAAAAATGCTATAGCTCCAGATAAAGCAGCTACCTCTTTTTCTTTTTTTGCCATACCTATAGCTACGCTCATAGCAAATATAATAGGCAGGTTTCCAAATATTATATTACCAGCCTCGCTTAATACTGATAATATATCATAGGCAATAGTACCCGGACCCAAGATACCCATTAAATTATAGGTTTCAAGCATTGTGGTATTAGTTAATGAACTACCTATACCTAAAAACAAACCTGCAACAGGAAGCACAGCTATAGGAAGCATGAACGATCTTCCTACCCTTTGCAGTACACCGAAAATTTTATCCTTCATATAAAGAACTCCAGATTATTAAAATATATTTTTGATAAGAATATGAGAGACATGATAAAATAAAGTATTATGTATACTAATATCACATATAAACATCAATTCTTATTATAAGTATAATATATTTTTTTATAATTGTATATATTTTTATCAATAATTTTTGCAATTAATAATATATCTGTATTTATTTGATTAAAAAATAGGTTTAATTATAGATTTAATATATTAAATAATACTTAAAATAAGCTAGGCTCTTCTTCCATAACTTTATTTTTATATCTATTATAAACGCTGTCTTCTGTGTTAAGCTCTTCTTTAGTTTTGTATGTAATATTGTATTTTTCTTCTAATGATTCTATTTTTGAGTATAGTTTTTCTTTATATTCATCTTTAAGAAGTCCATCAGTTCCGTAAATATACAAATACTTTTTATAATGCTCTGGAAATGTACGCCTAACAAAATTAAGATATATCTTTCTGCATTCTCCTCTTAATTTTAGTACATCTGTAGCACAATAGTCTATATTATATTCTTTTACTTTTTTAAAAATATTTTCTACTTCATTTTCTGTAATAAAAGGCATTACTGGCATAGTATGAACTGCTGTTATAGCTTTTGTTTTTTTAAACTCTTTTAATATATTTAATCTTCTCTCTGGACTTATAACATTAGGCTCTATTAATGATGACAATTTCTCATCTAATGCTGTTATAGTGGTTGCTATTCTTACGGGTACTATACTTGAAAGCTCATCTATCAAATCAAAATCCCTTAATATCAAATCGCTTTTTGTGGATATGCACATCGGTGTTTTATATCTTATCAAGAGTTTTAAAACTTCTCTCATAAGTTTATAGTCTTTTTCTGCTTCCTGATAATTATCTGTAACACTTCCTAAATTAATAATATCTCTATTCCAATTTCTTGATGATAATTCTTTTTCCAAAACTTCTGCAATATTCTTTTTTACAAATATTTCGCCAAAAAAATCTTTTGAATTAATATATTTATGAGAATACACAGCAAAACAATAATAGCATTTATGAAGACAGCCTCTATAAATATTTAAATCATAGCAGAATCCGTATTCATTATCTATTTTATTTAAAGCCGATTTGCAGTTAATCTCTCTATATTTAATCATATAATTTATCTCTTTTATTATATTAAAACAATATATTAAAACATTGTATTTATATATAATACTGTATATTAATATTTTTATCAAGTAGGGTTATTATTAAAATATTAATAAAATTTTACAAAGTTAAGAATTTTTTACTATATCATATAAATGACAATTTTTGACATTATAATAATTTATAATATTATTAATAGTTAAAGAAAGGAGTATACTTTCATGATAGAGTTAAAAGGAAAATACAATAAAGACTGCAAAATATTTACTGATAATGTTGATGAAGAGTCTTATTCTTTGATTTATAATATTTTAAATGAAAAAGCAAGCGAAAATGTAAAGGTAAGAATAATGCCGGACACTCATATTGGAAAGGGTATAGTAATAGGTTTTACAATGCCTTTAACTGACAGAGTAAATCCTTTTCATATAGGAGTTGATATAGGATGCGGAATGCTTACCTCAAAATTAAATGATAATATAAAAAATATTGAGCTTGAAAAAATTGATAAAACTATAAAACAAAATATTCCTATGGGTATTAAAACTCATAAAAAAAGTAATTATTCATTTTTTAATTTCAAAGAATTAAATGAAATTATGAGAAATTTTATAATTGCTTATAATAAAAGATATAATACAGACTTTGCACTCTTTGAAATAGATAATGACTATATAGAAAAATTATGCCAAAGAATAGAAATGGATTTAGAAAAGTTTCATAACTCTATAGGAACATTAGGAGGAGGAAATCATTTTATAGAGATAGGAAGTTCAATAAATAATGATTACTTTCTTACTATACATTCAGGCTCAAGAAATTTCGGTACAATGGTATGCCAATATCATGTAAGAAAAAATAAAAAAAGAATAGAAGAAGCAAAAGATTTTTTTAATAGTGTAAATGATACTAATGATAAAACAACAAAAGAATATAATGAGTATAATGAAATAGTAAGAAACGGAGATTATATATATGGTAAGGCAATGTTTGAATACTGTATTGACATGGTAATAGCTCAGTATTATGCCAAAATCAATCGAGAGGCTATGCTTAACATTATAAAAGATTCTCTTAATACAAAATTAGAAGATACTTTTTCATCTATACATAATTTTATAGATTTTGAAGATTTCATAATAAGAAAAGGTGCTATAAGAAGTTATAAGGGAGAAAAAATGATAATTCCTTTTAACATGCGTGACGGTATACTAATATGCAATGGAAAAAGCAATGAAGATTGGAATTTTTCAGCACCTCATGGAGCTGGAAGAGTGTTTTCAAGAATGCAGGCAAGAAAACAAATAGATATGAAAGATTTTATAGAATCTATGAAAGGTATTTACTCAAGCAGCATATCAAAAAATACTTTAGATGAAGCACCTCAGGCATATAAAGATTCAAAGGAAATAGAAAAATTAATAATGCCTACAGCAGATATAATAGACAGATTAAAACCAGTACTTAATATAAAAGCCTCTTAAAAATAAATATATAAAAAATCATTAAATTACTATTGAAAATAATTATATATTATTATATACTATAAAAAATTAAGATTTAATTTTAGGAATTATAAAAAATGAAATCAATCATCGTTATGAATCAAATGCTTTGTCTCATGCAAATGCGTATGTTTAATAATGATGGCTGTATAATATAATATATTTTTTTATTTTGTAATTTCAGCCGTCAAATTAATTTTTGACGGCTTTTTTATTTTTAAATTTATACGATTAAATTTTTTGTAAGTTAAGAATAATAAAAGGAGAGTATATGTCAAGAGAATTAAAGTTTGAAACAATAGCAGCACATGCAGGTCAGGATTTTGATGATAAGTTTGGAAGCAGAGGAGTGCCAGTATACAGAACAACTTCATATTTATTTAGAGATTCTAAACATGCAGCAGATTTATTTGATTTAAAAGAACTTGGATATATATATTCAAGAATGGGAGATCCTACAACTGATGTACTAGAAAAAAGAATTACTGCTATGGAAGGCGGACTTGCTTCTATTGCTGTGTCATCTGGTACTAATGCAATATTTTATACTATAATTACGATATGCGAGGCTGGAGATGAAATAGTTTCTGCATTTAGTCTTTACGGCGGAACATATTCCCAGTTTGGTGCAATACTTCCAAAATTCGGCATTAATACAAAATTCGTTGATGCCAAAAATCCAGAGAACTTTGCTAATGCAATTACTGATAAAACCAAATTAATATTTATAGAAACAATATCAAATCCTTCGCTTGATTTTACAGATATTGAAAAAGTAGCTGAAATAGCTCATAACGCTGGAATACCTCTTGTAATAGACGGTACTTTTACAACACCTTATCTTTTGCAAACTATTAAACATGGTGCTGATATAGTAATAAACTCTCTTACTAAATGGATAGGTGGACATGGAAATGCTATAGGAGGCATTATTACTGACAGCGGTAATTTTAATTGGCAAAGCGATAAGTTTCCTTTATTTTCAAAACCAGACTCTAATTATCATGGACTTCGCTGGGCTTATGATTTGCCTGATGAGCTTAAAAATGCTGCTTTTGCTTTGAGAGTAAGAACAGTGCCTCTTAGAAATTTGGGGGCTTGTCTTTCACCTGATAATTCTTGGATATTTATTCAGGGTACAGAATCTTTATCTTTAAGAATGGAAAGACATTCTTATAATGCTTTAAAAGTTGCTGAGTTTTTAGAAAAAGATAATAGAGTTGAATGGGTAAGATATCCTGGTCTAAAAAATGATCCTTCATATGCTTTGGCAAGCAAATATTTAAAAGATAAATTCGGAGGAATGGTTGTATTTGGCATTAAAGGCGGATATGAAGCTGCTGTTAAATTTATAGACAATATAAAACTATTCTCACATTTAGTTAATGTAGGAGACGTAAAAAGTTTGGTTGCTCACCCTGCTTCTACTACGCACTCTCAATTATCAGAAGAAGAATTAATAAAGGGTGGAATAAGTAAAAACTTCATCAGACTTTCTATAGGAATAGAACATATTGATGATATACTTTATTATTTAGATGAAGCTCTAACTATAGCAAGCAAATAATTATAAGCATAAAAAACAAGGGTGATAATAATATAATTCACTCTTGTTTTTATTAATCATATTTATCAGGGGTCTATTTTATGAAGAATATAAAAAATATAATAAAAGATAAAAAAAAGAAAAAAGAAAACATTAAAGAGCAAACTATAACAGAAGAAAAAACTAATCTTAAATTTTTTCACTATAATAAAGCATTTAAATTTGAAAACGGAGCTTCAATATCAGAACTTACAATAGCTTATACTTCATCAGGACATTTAAATATCAATAGAAATAATGCCATTTTAATATGCCATGCATTTACAGGCGATGCAGATGTACTTTCTTGGTGGAGCAATTTTGTAGGAAAAGGCAAAGCAATAGATACTAATAAATATTTTGTCATATGTTCAAATGTTTTAGGAGGCTGCAGCGGAACCACTGGACCTTCTTCAAAAAAACCAAATAGTAATTTATATTACGGAACAGATTTTCCTACATTTACAATTAAAGATATAGTAAAAGTACAAAAGATATTAATAGATTCATTAGGCATAAAAAAACTTTACTGTGTAATAGGAGGCTCTATGGGAGGAATGCAGGCTTTACAATGGACTGCTTCATATCCTCAAATGATGGAAAAAGCAATTATAATAGCAAGTACTATGACTCATTCTCCTATGCAGATAGCTTTTAATGAAATAGCAAGAGAAGCTATAACAGAAGACAATGAATGGTACGGCGGAAAATATTACGGAATGTCTTCTCCAGATAAAGGTCTTGCTTTGGCTAGAATGCTTGGACATATCACATATATGAGCGAAGAATATATGAGAAAAAAATTCGGAAGAAGAAGAAAAAAAGCTTTGAAATATTTTACTCCTTCTTTTGAAGTAGAAAATTATCTTCATTACAACGGAGAGAAATTTACAGCCAGATTTGATGCCAACAGTTTCTTATATCTTACTAAAGCTATGGATTTTTTTGATGCTAAAGATGATATAAAAAAAATTAAAAATAAGAAAAATGTATCTCTTAATAAAGTGCTTATTATATCATTTATATCTGATTGGCTCTATCCTAGTACTCAGTCAGCTGAAATAGTTTCGGCATATCAGCATGCTAATATAAACACAGAGTTTTATGAAATAGAATCTAATTACGGACATGATGCTTTTTTAATAAAAAATCCAGAACAAACTAAATGTATAAAGAAGTTTTTAAATAGTTAAAGTATATATATTTTTTATAAAACACTTGTTTTTTTGATAATATTGTTTAGTATATAAAAAACATATATATATTTTTTAAGGTATTTAGAGATATGAAATTGATATTTTCAAGGTTTTTAATAGGAAGTGTTGTAATAATAATAGGTGCTTACATATTGCTTCAGTATGTTTTTCATATTTATATTCCCGCATTGGCATATACACCTGTATTTACTATAATTGTTTCTTTTTTAATAATAGCTTGGGGAATAGCTTTAATTTTTGGAAGAGGCTTTTATGCTTCTAAACTTCTTTTAGGTTTGTTTGTTATAGGTGCTGGAATATATATACTAATAAGATACTGCTTTAATATTAATATGCCTTTTATACTATATACTCCAATATTTAGAATGATTATAGGAATGATTATAATTTTCTTGGGAGCATATATATTAGTAGGAATGCATTATGTAAGCGACAGCGTGCCTAAAAATAAGAGAACTAAATATGATGTGTATTTCAAAACTAAAACTATAGACTTATCCGATTTGGAAATAGATAGAAATAGAATTATAGATATAAACACGGTATTTGCAGATACTGTTATTTTTATAAGTGATAAAGTGCAGGTTCATATAAAGACTTCAAGTGCTTTTGGAAGCGTATCTCTTCCTACAGGAGACAGTGTAAGTTTTGGAGAGACAAACTTTGTTATGGGTACTTATGACAGTATACTTTATTTAAATGTAAATGCTGCTTTTGCTCAGATTAGAGTTTTGTATAAATAATTATTATTTGGAAAAAATATGTATATTATATCTGGAAATAAAAAGGGAAGAAAAATAGTAACTCCTAAAAGGGATTTCAGACCTACTCAGTCAAAGGTAAGAGAGGCTTTTTTCAATATAGTCAATGCTGAAGGTAAAACTTTACTTGATTTATGTTCTGGAAGCGGTGCTATTGCTTTTGAGGCTTTAAGCAGAAATGCTAAACATGCTACACTTGTAGAAATAGACAGAGATGCTGTAAAAACTATATTTATAAATGCTAAAGCCATATTTGATAATGATAATACACTTTATAAAGTAAAAAGAATATCCGCTTTAGATTATGTAAAAAGAACTAATGATAAATTTGATATAATATACTTTGACCCGCCATATCATTCAAATATATATTTTGACTGCTTAAACGCCATAATAGAGAGAAAACTATTAAATGATGACGGAGTTTTAGCTGCAGAGTTTGGTGCTGATTATTATAAGAATTTCTTAGAAACAGAAAATTTTAAAAGTCTCATCAAAGACATAATGCATTATGATGTAAAAAGCTATGGTGAGAGCATTTTGGTAATACTCAAATATATAAAAAATTAATTAAAAACTTTCATTAGTTACAATATAAAGCTCGCCTTCTGGAGTTACTATATAAGCCTCTTTATATTTAAAAGCTTCATTTGTAAAGAAGTTAGTACCCATTAAAAATGCTGTAGTAGATAATGCATCAGCCTCTTCAGCATTGGTATGTACTATTGTAGCAGATATACTATTGTAGGTAGGATATCCTATTTCAGCATCTATTATATGATGATAATTAGTGCCGTCCTGAGTAAAATATCTTTCATAATCTCCGCTTGTAACTATGGTACAATTTGTAGCTTCAAGTAATCCTAAATAACCGTCAGCATCATTTCTAGGATTTCTTATTGCTATAACCCAAGGGCTGCCCTTGCTATTTACTCCATTGGCATATGTATCTCCGCCATAGTCTATTAAATAATTTTTTATATTATTTTTAGCAAATACTTCTTTTAGCTTTTCTATTATATAGCCTTTTCCATATGAGCCAAAATCAAATGTTAATGGCTTTGATAACTTTAATATTTTTTTACCGTCATCATTGGTTATTATACTCAAAGCTGAATAATCTATATATGACAAAGCCTTATCTATATCTTCCTTTAACGGAACTGTTTGATTTTCTTTAACTCCAAATCCCCAAAGCTCTATTAAAGGTCTTATACTTATATCAAATGAAGGGCTTAATTTGGAATATCTTAAACCTGTTTCAAATATATGGGAAAGCTCATCAGATACTGATATATTAGTTTTACCGCTTAAACTCTCTTTATTTATTTTAGCTATTTCAGAATTGGCATTATAAGGATTCAATATATTATCTATTCTGTTAATCTCATTTGTGATATCCTGTGTCAATTTATTCATAACCTTATCTGAAGTTTGTGCTGTTATATTGAGTATTGTATCGCTTATTATTATAGTTGTTCTTATGTATTTATCTCTGCTTCTGTAAAATGAAATTGCTATTATTAATGCTAATGCTATTATAGGTATAGCAAAATAAATCTTATTTTTCATAAATAAATCCGTACGTTTTTTATTACTTAATAAAACATTTATTAAAAATGATTGTAAAAATGGTATTTTTAACTTAATTTTTATAAAAATATATATAAAAAATTCTATAAAAGTAAAGAATATTTACTAGCATATGTAAAAGCTATATATATATTTACGCAATGTTTTATATGTAGTATATATTGATAAAAAAATAATTATTCTGTAAAAAAATTGTAAAAATAAAGTAAATTCTATTGACATTAATTACTTTTCTGCTATACTTATAATTGTAAAGATAATTTACAGGGTATTAATAGAAATTAAGGAGATTAAATATGACTAAAAAATTATTTGCTTTATTAATAACATTAACAATAGTTTCAACTTCAAGTCTTTTTGCTGATTGGGTAGTACCTGCTTCATCATTACCTCAAAAAGCAAGAACATTTATAAAAAGAGTTTATCCTCAGGCACAAATATGGAAAGTAGAAAGAGATGACGGAAAATTTGAAGTTAAATTATCAAACGGAGCTTCTATAGATTTTTCAGGCAATGGAACTTGGCTTAATATAGACGGAGAATATAACGGAGTACCTATGAGCGTATTGCCTCAGGCAGTTGCTAATACAGTAAGAAGAACTTATCCTCAGGCTAGAATGATAGATGTAGAAAAAGAATGGGGTAATTATAAAATAAAACTTAATAATATGATGGAATTATTCGTATCAGCTAACGGACAATTAATGGGACAAAAATGGGACGATTAAAGCAAGGTTTATGAAAGAATACGGTTTATGAAAAATACTAAAAAAGAGATGTTTTTTTAAGCATCTCTTTTTATATTTAACAATTTAATTACTTGTATTACATATATTATCACTAAAGCATCTAGTTATTTTTATTATTGTTAATAAAAATTGTTCGCAAAAAAATATTATACAAATAAACTTATCTAATATTTTTACAAAATCACTCATTTATGCAAATAAAAATGATTTGCTAATCAAGTCTATACAACTTTGGCTAACTTAACATCACAATTTTTATTATTCAGCACCTAATTCTTTTAACTTTTCTATAGCCTCATCTTCATCAGCATAATATAAAACTCCGTCTCCATCTTCATCTGTACTATTGATATCAAAACCTAAATCTCTAACTAAATATTCAAATACTTCTGTATTATTATTCAAAGCAGCCATATGAAGCCCGTTTGCATCATACATATTTTTAGAGTTTACCACATCAGGATCATACTGCACAAGCATTTTAATAACATCAACATTTCCAGTACCGCAAGCCCATAAAAATGAATTCCAGCCGTCATCATCTTTTACATAAGGGTCTGCTCCATTGTCAAGAAGATATTTCATTATACCTAAATCTCTGTAGAATACGGCAAATATCAAAGGTGTAGCACCATTAGCAGAATAACTATCATTCATAAAATCGCTGTATATACTATCATCGCCATAATAGGACTCATCAATATCTCCGCCCTCTTCTATTAATTCCATTACTCTCTTTAAGCTATGATTTTCTATAGCCTCAAATATATCATAGTCCTCGCTGTATTCTCCTTCCTCCCTGTTGGCATAGGATAAGGCAGAGTTCATATTAACAAATTTGCCCTGTATCTTTACAACATTAGTATAAGTTTTATGATAAATATTATCAGGATTACTTACATACACAGAATTATTGCTTATACTTACACTAACCTCTTCTTTTTTCTTGCATGATATAATAAAAATAATTGATAATAAAGAAATTAACAATATAGTTTTTAACACTTTTATTCTTTTCATAAACACCGCCGTATAGTAATTAATAATTTGTGAAGTATTATACAATAAAAACAAATTATTTTCTATTATTATTAATAAAAAATTGTTCGCTAATTGAGTCTGTCAAGTAAACTTGCCAGACGCTCACAATTTATTATTTGTTGTTGCTAATAAAAAATTGTTTGCTAATTGGGTCTAGCAAGGACTATGTCAACCTTAAGCGAATTTGCTAGATGCTCGATTTTTTAATATATTAGACTTGTTTCAAAAGTACTTGACAAACAATTTTATAAGTTTGTTATTTTATACTAAATTAAATAATATTAATTATAGCTTAATTAAATGTTTTATATGTTGTATAAATTGTATGTTTAAGCTATAAAATGCAGTTCTTTTGGTTCTTTTATACCAATAAAAGAACTGGGGTTTGGGGCAAAGCCCCAACTATAATTAAAAAATATTAAATAAAAATTTATAAATATTAATAAATTTAGTTTTGAAATAAGTCTATTCATCTTAACTATATTTAAGAATATACTCACAATTTTTATATTATTAATGATAAAGATTGTTCGCTAATTAACTCTATCCCATTCGGAGAATTTGCTAGAACTTACATTAAAAAAATCATTCTTTAGCACCAAGTTCTTTTAATTTTTCTATAGCCTCATCTTCATCGGCATAATATAAAACTCCGTCTCCGTCTTCATCTGTACTGTTTATATCAAAACCTAAATCTCTAACTAAATATTCAAATACTTCTGTATTATTATTCAAAGCAGCCATATGAAGCCCATTTGCATCATACATATTTTTAGAGTTTACAACATCAGGATCATACTGCACAAGCATTTTAATAACATCAACATTTCCAGTACCGCAAGCCCATAAAAAGGCATTCCAGCCGTCATCATCTTTTACATAAGGGTCTGCTCCATTGTCAAGAAGATATTTCATTATACCTAAATCTCTGTAAAATACAGCAAATATCAAAGGTGTAGCACCATTAGCAGAATAACTATCATTCATAAAATCGCTGTATATACTGTCATCGCCGTAATAAGATTCATCAATATCTCCGCCTTTTTCTATTAATTCCATTACTCTTTTTAAACTATGATTTTCTATAGCCTCAAATATATCATAGTCTTCACTGTATTCTCCTTCCTCCCTGTTGGCATAGGATAAAGCAGAGTTCATATTAACAAATTTACCCTGTATCTTTACAACATTAGTATAAGTTTTATGATAAATATTATCTGGACTGCTTACATACACAGAATTATTACTTATACTTACACTAGCCTCTTCTTTTTTACCGCAAGAAACAATAAAAGTGATCATTAAAACAAAAGAAATTAATAACAATTTTTTCATATACTGCCTCATAGTAATTAATAATTTCGAGTATTATACTATAAAAATAAATAATTTTATATATACTAAAAAATTTTTAACTTTGTGAACTGATGGAATTTATATAGAATTATCAACTTTTTTGTCGCACAAAAAAGTTTTTGCCAAAGGCACGCTTCGCGAAAAACGCAACTGCTAGAACTTTATATTAAAAACATTACTATTAAATATAGGATATACCCTAAAAATGCAGTCTTTCGCGAAACGTATCCGAGCCTGTTGAGAGAATATAGGTTCTCGCCGCAGGAGGGCTGTGCCTGTGCCACACCGAAGGCTGACAGCGTCACAAAAGAAATGGGGTTGCCGAAGGCACGCAGAGCTGGGGCAAAGCCACCACAAACAATAAAATAGAAAAAACTAAAATTGACAAAGTATAGTTGTTTAGGTATAGTAGCAAAATTAAAAAATTTAAAATAAAAAAATACCACTCATAAAATGAATGGCATTAATTTTCTATTATCAAAAATAAATTATATAGCCTCAGAACCGCCTATAATATCAAGAAGCTCATTAGTAATATGTTCCTGTCTTGCTCTGTTGGCTTTATTTTTCAAATCAGTAATTAATCTCTCAGCATTATCAGTAGCATTTCTCATAGCAATAGAACGTTCGGCATTCTCTGATAAAAATGAACTTGTAAGCATAAAATAAAAATAAGTTTTAATAGCCATAGGAACAATCTCTTTTAATACATCTTCTATATTAGGCTCTATCACATAATCAAGTTTTTTCTTAATTTTATGACCTTCAATATCCTCTTCATCAGGTATCATAGGTATTAAACTTTTTATTTTAGGTATATGAACCACCCTTGTATAATATCTTGTATATATAACTTCTACCCTTGAAGCATTATCCACAGCATATTCATGCATGAAACGCTGAACTACCGTAGCACAGTCATCAAAAGTAGATTCCTCATCTATACGCGGATATTTTCTAGCTATTGGTATACCCTGCTTTTCAAAATATGCTTCCCCCTTTTTACCAAGCACATGAAGCTGAACCTCTCTGCCATGTCTATGATGGTGTCTTATCCTCTCCATAGCCTCATCAAAAATTTTAGTATTATAAGAGCCGCATAAACCTCTGCTTGAAGTTACAACAAAAAGTATTATATTTTTTATTTTCTTTTTAGGAGCAAGAAGCGGATGCACATGATCCATATCAGAATGAGAAAGATCTTCTACTATTCTGTTGAGTTTTTGAGTAAAAGGACGCATACCCTGCTCTACTGTAAGTATTTTAGCAGTTCTTGAACGTGCTATCATATCCATAGTTTTAGTTATTTTATGTGTGCTTGTTACAGCTTTAATTCTTGCTTTTAATACATTAAGTTTCTCTGCCATAATCCAAACTCCAAATTAATTAGAATTTTCTAAATCTTTATACAATTTATCAATTATATCATTATCAATATTTTCATCAAACTTGCGTGCAAATAAATTATCTTTTATGTTTTCTTTTATTTTTTTATAATCTTTCATCTGCAAATTAATAGGAGTACCTACACCCCATATAAGATATCTTAAAAAATCATTCACACATTTATCTTTAAAACTGCTTGTAAGAAGTATAGACTGAAAAAAAAACTCATCGCTTCCCCAAGTATAATTAAATCTATTTAAATACTGAGGATTTTTTTCTACATATTCAAGTATATATTTAATAGCATTATAGCTCAAATTCCACCAAGAAGAACCATAATATATATTTTCAGGTGTTTTTCTCTTTATAAATGGAATATTAGATATAGATTCTCTAAATTTCCTGCTTAACAGTTTTCTATATAGTTTTCCAAAGTTATAAGCATTAATCCTAAATGACATTTCTTTATACATACCATCATTATTTTTGATATTTTCAAATGAAATGAATTCCTTATCTTTATTTTCATCAAAAAAATTAATAATTTCTTTATTAGTTTTTAAAGGAACATCCTGACCGCTTATAAAAATATATCTTTCATAATTATTTTTAAAAGCTTCTCTCATCAAAAATAAAGTTGCCGCAACTTGACTTACACCACCATGATAAACTTTAATACTTTTATAAATATTAACATTATCAAAACTTTTTAAGCTTAATTTGCTTTTTTTATCAATATGCACATAAATATCAAAATCTTTTTTAAGATGATTAATTAATCTTAATAATTGACCCTGATTTTTATGTGCCGCTATCAAAAAACAAATTCTATTCATAAATTAAAACTTAGACTTAAACTCTTCTATAACTTTATAAAGACCGTCCATATCTTCTATATCTTTTTTCTCTCTAATATCATCAAGTACATTCTGTTTATCAGCTTTCATATACTGCAATAATCTCCATTCAAACTCATGCACTCTGTCAACTTCAATATTATCCAAGAAACCTTTAGTAGCTGCAAATATAACAACAACCTGTTCTTCAAAAGGCATAGGACTGTATTGTTTCTGCTTTAATAATTCAACCATTTTAGCACCTCTGTCTAACTGTGCTAAAGTAGCCTTATCAAGCCCAATACCAAGCTGAGAGAAAGCCTCTAAAGATCTGTAAGAAGCAAGATCAAGTCTTAAAGTACCAGCAACCTTTTTCATAGCCTTAGTCTGAGCATTACCGCCTACACGAGAAACGGATATACCAACATCTATAGCAGGACGTACACCGCTCATAAATAAACTAGTAAGCAAATATATCTGTCCGTCAGTAATAGAAATAACGTTAGTAGGAATATAAGCTGATACTTCATTATCCTGAGTTTCTATGATAGGAAGTGCTGTCAAAGAACCTCCTCCTAATTCATCGCTGAGTTTAGCTGCTCTTTCAAGAAGTCTTGAATGCAAATAGAAAACGTCTCCGGGGAAAGCCTCTCTTCCTGGAGGTCTTCTAAGAAGTAATGATATCTGTCTATAAGCATTAGCCTGTTTGGTTAAGTCATCATATATTATTAAAGTGTCTTTTTTCTGTTCATACATAAAGTATTCAGCCATAGCACATCCTGCATACGGAGCTATATAAAGAAGCGGAGCAGAATCAGCTGCAGTAGCCGCAACTACTATAGTATAGTCTAATGCCCCATGTTTTCTTAATGTATCAACAACACCAGCAACAGTAGAAGCCTTTTGTCCAATGGCTACATATACACATATTACTCCAGTGCCTTTTTGATTAATTATAGCATCTAAAGCAATAGAAGTTTTACCAGTACCTCTGTCGCCGATAATAAGCTGTCTTTGACCTCTTCCTACAGGAGTCATAGAGTCAATAGCTTTAATACCAGTCTGAAGCGGCTGTTTTACTGCCTGTCTGTCAGCAATACCGGGAGCTGGAAACTCTATTACTCTTCTTTTATCAGTAGTAATTTCTCCATGCCCATCTATAGGTACACCCAAAGGATTAACAACTCTTCCTAAAAGAGCCTCACCTACTGGAACTTCTAATATTCTTTTAAGTCTGCTTACTTTACTTCCCTCTTTAATGCCGTAATAATCACCCAAAACTATAGCACCTATAGTTTCTTCTTCCAAGTTAAAAGCAAGTCCTACCGCACCGCTTTCAAAAAGTATCATCTCATTGGCCATAACATGCGGAAGTCCAATTACTCTTGCAATACCATCTCCTACTTCTACAACTACCCCTACTTCATTCGGAGTAAAATCAGCTTTATAATTCTTAATCTCTTCCTTAAGAACCGCTGCAATTTCACTAGCTTTTATATTCATAATCAATTCCCCAAATGTAAAAAATATAATCAATTATCATCAGAAATAGAAGTTTTTAATTCTTTAAGTATTCTTCTTATACTGTAATCATAAACAATATCTTCTATCTCTATTACAATACCGCCTATAATATTTTCATCTGTATTAAATATAAAATGAACATCTCTGTCCTTAATCATATTTCTAATACATTCTTTTAATTTTTCTATATCATCTATATTATTTATATCAGACGCCGTTATAATTCTAGCCACTGCTATATTATAATATTCGTTGCATAAGTTTTCATACTCTACTATTATAGCAAATAAAGTATGAATCAAATCTCTTTCTATTAATATAGCAATAAGGTTAAAAGTCTCCTCAGATATTTTACCTGCATATATTTTCTTTAATATACGCATTCTCAAATTGCCGTCTATAAAACTGGATTTAAAAAAATCATATATATCCTTATCAACAAGCAAAGATGAGTAAACAATATCCAAATCGCTTTTAATCACTTCTATTTTTCCAGCATCAGAAGCTACATCAAACATTGCCTTAGCATAATTTTTAGCACTTGATTCATTTTTCGTTATACGTGTGAATCTGCTAACTTTTTCTCTGGTGCTCTCTTTCATCACCTCTTTTTTCAAATCTTTTAAAATGCTGTCAGCAATAGACTCCATAAGCATAATCTCCTACAATATTTAAGATTAATTACCTCGCGTAAATTTACTTTGCAATAAATCTATCTGATTTTTTATACTATAATCATAAACTGTAGAACCAATATATACTATTATACCGCCTATAATACGCTCATCAACCTCTGTTTCATAAGATATTTCATTACTGGAAAAACATTTTACTGTCTGAATAATATCTTCTATTGTTTTATCATCAACAGGAGAAGCTGTAATAATACGCACTCTAACTATATTATTATAATCATCTACTATATCTTTATATAAGCCTGCTATATCGGGAAGTACATCTATACTGTCATGTTCTGCCAATATAGAAACAAAAGCATAAGTTTCTTTAGAAAGCAAAGGTTTTAACCTTTTATCTATTAATTCTTTTTTGTCTTTCTTAGAAATAAATTTATCAAAAAAATAATTCTTTATATCAATATCCTGAAACAATTTAGAACATTCTGTAAGTTCATTATATATTTCTCTTATCATTCCAAGCTCTCTGGCTATGTCAAATATGGCATTAGCTGTGGGCTTTAATATTTCTAATTTTTCACTTTCTCTCATGATATCACTTCCTAAAACACTTATGCTTTTTATAAGTTTATTTATTTATTGTTTTCTTTACCTGCATTATTAATAAACTCATTAATTATAGCCTGATTATCTTCTTTATTGATATTTCTTTTAAGAATAGTTTCTGCCATAACAACAGCAATATCAAGTGCCTGTTTTTTAACACTATTCATAGCCTCTTCTTTAGACCTGTCTATTTCAGACATAATTTTGTTTTTATTAACTTCCGCCTCTTCTCTGGCATTATTAATAATTTTATCTCTAATTCTATTCGCCTCAACTCTTGCATTTTCTATAATAGCACTGGCTTCGGCTTTAGCATTATCAATCTGCTCCCTGTATGCTGCCAAAGATTTTTTAGCATTTTCTCTAGTTTTTTCTGCTTCTTCCAAATCTTCCTGTATTTTATCAGCACGGGCATTCAAACCTTTCAAAATTATTTTCCAAGTAGAAGCACCTAATATAGCAAGAACTAGTAAAAATGTGATCCAAGTCCAAATGATAATACCGGGATCTATTTTTAAAAGTGCCATACATATACCTCCAAATTTTTATTTAATTATTTTGTAAATAATGCAAGAATACAAATAACCAAAGCAAATAAACCTACACCTTCTATCAAAGCCGCTGCTATAAGCATTGCTGTCTGTATTTTTCCAGAAACCTCAGGCTGTCTTGCTATACCCTCAACTGCTCTAGAACCTATAAAACCTATTCCTAATCCTACTCCTATAGCTGCAAGTCCTGCTCCAATTGCTGCTCCTAATATAGAAAGTTCCATTTTTTTATTCTCCTTTTATTATAAAATTATAAATCATTTAATTATTTATTATTAATGCTCATCACTAATAGCAATTCCAATATAAACTGCTGATAATAATGAGAATATATAAGCTTGTAAAACCGCTACAAACATCTCAAGCACATATATAAATGCCAAAAACAACACCGCAAATGGCGAAACAAGCAAAGTTCCAGACATAATAATCAAGTACGGTATTACTATCATCATTATGTGACCGCCTGTAATGTTTGCAAAAAGACGTATAGCAAGAGCAAAAGCCCTGTTAAATAATGTAATAACTTCTAATACCCATATTATAGGTATAAGCGGTATAGGAAGCCCTTTAGGTACTAAAGATGTCCAATATCTTATAATACCTTTTTTTCTTATACCCGCAAAAATATAAACTATAAACACAATTACCGCTATTGAAGCTGTAAACCCTATATTTGCCCCAAGTCCGCCTGCTATATATGAATGACCTCCGTTTTCGGTAGGAAACTTCACCGATGCTGGTATAAGCCCCAATATATTTGAAAATAATACAAATAAAAACACAGTCAGACAAAAAGGCACATATTTTTTGCCTTCCTCGCCTAATGTAGCACCTATAACATCCTTATTCATATAGTCAATTAAACCTTCTAATATACTTTGTAAGTATGTAGGTCTGTTAAACGGACGTTTAAGCTTATGAGCTAAATATTTCATACTAAGTACAGATAAAATACCAGCTAAAGTTATTAATATGATATGCTTTGTTATCTTAAAATCGAAATTAATATAATGACCTAATCTTATAGGAATAGTATAAAACGGATCAGATGTATTATCTGTTATCTCCTCCATTATATAATCATTAATACTTTCAGCCCCATATACCATATCAGATGAAAATATAGCTGCAACAATAAAGGTTAATACAAAAATTTTCCTTAAAAAAATCACTTCTTTAATCATAATAAACAATTACTACCCTTAACTTAAGAAAATTTCTTTGATTCAATTAAAAAATAAAAATAATTTCAAATAATTGTATAACTATTAAATAAAAAATCAACCATTATTATTTATTTTTTAATCAAAATAAAAAAATCACAATTTATCCATAGCTTCAGTTTCACTTGTAAATATTGGAAAAAAGCTTGTGATTTTTGTAAGTTCAAACACTTTTTTAACAGGTTCTGTAACTTTTACAAAACATATTTTACCATTTACCTTCTTAAAAACACCAAGTGCTGAAATAAATACCCCTATTCCGCTGCTGTCTATATAATAAACATCTTCCATATCTATTATTATTCTTTTAGCTCCTAATTCTATTTGGGAAAATATAACATCTTTCAAGTCTGATGAAGTATATACATCTATATCTCCATCTAACTTTAGTACAGCTGTATTATTTTCAAGTTCTTTAACAGAAACTTCCATAAAAAAACTCCATTTAATTCTCTTAAACTTCTGATATGTTAATATTAACCTAAATAATATTTTTTACAATAGTTAATTATAAATATTTTTAATATGTATGAAATGTATAATTATTCATACGTATAAATAGTATGATATTAATTATATAAAAAATTTGTAAATTTATCATACAATATCTATTGACAATAAAAACTAATTGTAATATGATTCTAAAATAAAAATGACACTAGTATCATTTTTATTTTTTCATACTGACTTTAAAAATAAGAGGTGAACGCCAAAATAATACAATGCCTAAAGTAAATCAAGAATATTTTGATAACAAGAGAAAGATAATATTAGAAGCAGCTATGAGAGTTTTTCTAAAAAAGCCTGCTTATAGTGTTACAATGAAAGATATTATTAAAGAATCAGAATTAAGTCAAGGAGGGGTTTATAAATATTATTCAAATATAGATGATATTGTTATTTCATTACTAAATAGTAAAAAAACTAATATAAATCCTAAAGATATCATAGAAAAATATAGCGATAAACCTGAAAAAGTTATATTTGAATTATTTGAATATTTTAAAAAGTTTTTTTTCATTACGGCAAGCGAATTTGGAAAAATAATGTTTGAACTTCAGCCGATTTTTTTTAATGATAAAAAAAGATTTGAAAAGCTTAAAGAAAGCATAAATGAAGATGTTAATCTATATTTTTGGCTTACTGAATTATTTTTATTTATAGATAAAAAGATAGAGGAAAAATATTTTGTACCAATAGCTGAATATAATGATATTTATATGCAGATAATAGTGACTATAGCAGGTATAGGAACTGAATTAATATTAACTAAATATTATGATTTTGACAGAAAATTATATTATTATAGAGATAATGTGGAACAAAATAGAAGTTTAGAGATTAATTTGAGTAACTTAATTGATAATTTGTGTAGAACTGTATTATATTTACTTGGAAGCAAATACAGTTTTGAGAATTTGAAAAAACAAGAAGAGTAATTTAGGGATATTTAGATAAGGAGTGCTAATGAAAATCAAAATAGAGTGTACAATATTTTTATTAATGTTTTTTACTGTGAATATTTTATATTCTCAGACCAATACATTAACTTATGCTGCATATATGGAAACTATAAGAGATCAGATTCCAGAGTTAAAAATAAATGCTGTTACTGAAACTAATGCTGAAATGAATCTTCTTAGTGCTAAAAGTTCAGGCGATGTTAATTTATCTGCTCAGCTTGGTGCTGTAGGAAAATACGGAAGTTTATCCAGCGGAAGTACAACTTCAACATCAGCAGGACCTACAGTAGAGGCAGCTGGAATACAGGCTGGAATTGGTGTAGGTTCATTAATACCATACAGCGGAACTACTTGGTCTGTTAATTTAACACATAGTTCTTTTTTGGGCGGAAAATTATACCCAGACGGCACTCATGCTGTAGATTTTAATAATTATCTGCCTTCTCTAACAATAGAAGTTACTCAGCCTCTTTTGAGAAATTTTTTCGGTAAATTAGACAGATACCCTATTAAAGATGCTGAATATGCTCTCGCTATAGCAAAACTTCAGAGAAAATTAGATGATGCAAGTGTTATTGTTTCATATCAGAAAATCTATTATCAATGGATAATGTACGAAAAACTTCTTGCATACTACAGAAGCATGTATATCACTGCTAAAAGATTTGAA
Source organism: Brachyspira innocens ATCC 29796 (assembly GCF_000384655.1). Classification (GTDB taxonomy): domain Bacteria; phylum Spirochaetota; class Brachyspiria; order Brachyspirales; family Brachyspiraceae; genus Brachyspira; species Brachyspira innocens. The sequence goes on from NZ_ARQI01000105.1 coordinate 34,581, forward strand.
AATCAGATGAGAGACAGATATAACAACGGACTTATAGATAATGACTCCTATCAGAATGCAAGAACTCAGACTATGGTATACAGCGATTATTATGCTCAAAATCAGGTTTATTTAGACAGTCTTTTAGCAACTGTAAGTTTCTTTATGCCAGTAACCAATATAAAACCAGATCATACCACTTGGGACGCTTATTTAGATTTGGGAAGCAATATGCAAATGGAAAGTGTACCTTTTGCAGACAGTGTAAATGGGCAAATTGCATATCAGTCAAAAATAAGGGCGGAATATACTCTTGAAGTTATGAAAAACGGAACTTTGCCTAATTTAGATTTGGTAGGAAGTGTTAGTTTGAATGGACTTAGCCCAAACAGTGACGGTTATTTTCAGTCTTTTGGAAGTATGACAAATGTTGACTTCTTTGCAGGAGTACAGTTCTCATACCCTATAGGAAACAGAGCAAATAAAGCTCAGTATCAAATGGCTGAAAACTCATTATATGGAATTATAGCTCAGTATGATCAATTAGAAAAAGATTATAATACTCAGCTTCAAACATATATTTCAAGATTTAATGCTTATAAAAATTTAATAGCAAGCAAGCAAATGCAGATAAGAGCTATTAATTCAAGAATAGCAACTCAGCTTCAAAAATTAGATCAAGGACGTTTGGAAATTGATGATTTACTTACATCAAGATTAGACTTAGTTGCTACACAAACAGAACTTTTAAATCTTCAGTATGAGTTTATAACTACTATATTCGATTATAGAGCTTTACTTGCAATTGATTATGAATAAAATATTTTTTTATTAGATATTTGATAAGGATTTAGAGGGATATATATAAAAATCATTCGGGGGTTAATTTTTATTAACCTCCAAATGATTAAGTCTTTAAATTTTTAGTTAACATAAACAAAACAGAAATAGGAGATGCAGAGATAATGGAAAAAATTATAGTATTTTTTGCAAAAAACACTATGCTTGTAAATATAATAGTAATAGTAATATTATTTGTAGGGGGCTATGAATATTTTAATTTAAGAAAAGAATCAATACCTTCAACAGATTTAGACAAAATGTTAATTGCTGTGACATACCCCGGAGCTACTCCTCTTGATGTAGAGCAGAATGCAGTTATACCTATAGAAGAAGAATTGCAGGGTATATCTGGTATAGATGAATATGAAACTACAATTATTGAAAACGTTGCTATAATATTAGTAACATTAGATGAAACTCTTCCAGACAGACAGCCTGTTAAAGATGAAATATTCAGACAAATGCAGAACGTACCTGATTTATCAACAGATGTTGAAGAGGTTACAACTTATGACTTGAACCCTAATAAAATGTCTATATATACATTGGCTGTTCACTTCAAAGAAGGTATGGAAGGCGATGAGAGAGAATTATTTGATGTAAGCCAAACACTTGAAAATGAGCTTGTAAGACTTGAAGGTGTAGGAGAAGTTAGAATAGAAGGAAGAACTGATCCTGAAATAAAAGTTTATATAGATCCTATAAAAATGCAGAAAAATTATATAGCATTAAGCGATGTTGTAAATGCACTCAGCATACGGAATGTAAGAGCTACTGGAGGAGACATAGAAACGGGTGGAAAGGAACAGACTGTTGTAACTTATGGTGAGTTTCAAGACCCTATGGAATCAAGTAATGTTATAATACGTTCTACTTTTAACGGTCAGAGAGTAAGAGTTAGCGATATAGGACATGTGGAATCTGGTTTTGAAGATAAAACTACTCTTATGAGAGTTAATAGAGCTTCTGGATATTCTCTTTCTATCGTAAAAAATGAAAATGCTGATATTCTTAAAACTATTGAAACAGTAAATCAATATCTAAAAGATAATGCTGATTTAATACCTGATAATATTCAGGTATCTGTTATGGGGGATAACTCAAGAACTATCAAATCTCTTTTGAATATTGTTACTTCAAACCTTATTCAAGGATTTATAATCATATTTATAACTTTGATTATATTCCTAGATTTCAAAAGTGCTATGTTTACAAGTTTAGGTATGGTTATTACTATGTTCTCATGCTTTATTTACATGCAGGTAACTGGAATAACATTCAATACTATGTCATTAGCAGCTATTATTACAGTACTTGGTATGATAGTAGACAACTCGATAGTAGTATCCGAAAATATATTCAACTTCAAACAGGCTGGATATAAGGGACTTGAAGCAACAAGACTTGCTGTAAGTGATGTTGTTATGCCTATGGTGGCTTCTACTCTTACAACAGTGGCAGCATTCTTCCCTATGCTTACAATAAGCGGTATGATGGGTAAAATATTAAACCTTTTCCCAAGAATAGTTATATTTACTCTTGTTGTAAGTATGCTTCAGGCTACTTTGCTTTTACCTAACCAATTGCAGGATAAAGAAGATAAATACCAGTCATACAAACCTAAAAAGAAAAGTAAATTTAAAAACCCTCTTGATTTTGACAAAGATGCTTTATTTGATAAAATGAAAATACCTTTTGGTGTTATATTAGAAAAATTAATTCAAGTAAGATATATTGTAATAGGTGCTTTCGTAGCATTATTAATAGCTTCAATATTTTTAGCACAAAGCAGCTTTAAAAACTTCGTACTTATATATGATACTAGTGCTGATACTATAGTCATTAATATAGAAATGCCAACTGGTACTACTAAAGAAGTTACAACAAAAGAGATTGCAAAAATAGAAAATGTTGTTGCAAGTGTGGTAAAACCAGAAGAGCTTATTGCTTTATACTCACTTGTAGGAAAACAGGTTGACCAACAGGTTGTATCTGAAGAAAAAGGAAGTTTGGCTGGTATTATGGTTTATTTAGTACCTGCTGCTGAAAGAGAGAGAACTGCTGATGAACTTGTTGCTTTAATAAATGCCGAACTAGATAAAACAGATATAAGACAGACTGTTCCTATATTTAGTATGAATACAAAAGGAAGTATTGACCCAGGAGATCCTGTAGACATAAAAATAGTAGGAAACAATACTGAGCTTGCTAAAAAAGCTAAAGATGAGATAAAAGAGTTTTTGGCTACAGTACCTGGTGTTATCAACATCGATGACGATGACAAAGTTGGTAAAGAAGAATTAAGAGTAATGTTTGATTATGATAAAATAGCAGAACTTGGCGTCAATGTAGCTACTGTTGCTAATGAGGTAAGAACGGCATACTATGGTACTGAAGCTACATACATACAGGAGCTTGAAAATAAATTAAACTTCAGAGTAGTATTTGATGATCCTTATACCTATGATATTCAATACCTTACTAATCTTTTAATACCAAATACAAGCGGAAGACTTATTTATCTTCATAACCTAGCAGATGTAGAAATTGCTGACGGACTTGCAACATTAAAGCACTATAATGGTCAAAGAACGATAACTATAACTGCAGGCATTGAATATGGAAAAAATACTTCTCAGCAGGTTATGGCAGCAGTAAGCGAAAGATTTAAAGATTTCAGCAGACAGTACAGAGGATTAAAATTAGAATTCGGTGGTGAAGCAAAAGAAACTATGAAAGCCATAAGACAATTAATATTCAGTTTTGCTATGGCATTCATATTCGTATACATCGTATTACTATTACAGTTAAACAGATTTATACAGCCTATTATGATAATGATAATTATTCCATTTGGTTTAATTGGGGTATTACTAGGCTTTGCTATACACAGAATGCCTTTATCATTTATGGGTGTTGTAGGTATTATTGGTTTGGCTGGTGTTGTAGTAAACAATGGTATTATACTTGTTGACCTCATTAACAAAATCATAGATGAAGGTGTAGAAGGCGGTAAAAAAGGTGTTGCCAAAGCTATTGTTGACGGAGCTAAGCAGCGTCTTCGTCCTGTATTCTTAACTACGGTTACTACAGTTGTTGGACTTTTACCTACTGTATATGGTATAGGAGGTAGAGCTGATATTATTATTCCTATAGTTATGGCATTAGCTTATGGGCTTTTATTTGCTTCTTTACTTACTCTCATATTCTTACCTTGTATGTTTATGATTATGTTTGACTTGAGATTAATAAAAATTCCTCCTACAAAAAGTCCTTCAGAGGAGATTACTACTACTATAACAACAACTTCAAATTAATTTAATTATTATAAAAAATAATTATTGATATAATCCCTGATGTTTTAATAAATATCAGGGATTATAATTTTTATATAAAGTTTAATGATTATTTATTTATGATAGTTGACAATTTTGCTATTTATAAATATTATTATTAACAAAAAATTAATGCACTGAAGCTAATTATAAATTAAGGAGCTCAATAAAATTATGGCTAAGACTATTAAATGTAAATCCTGTAAAACTGTAAATGATAAATATGCCAAACAATGCCGTTCATGCGGAACTTTACTATATCCTGAAATATCATATAAAAATGCAACAATAGTTACAATTGCATTAGATGTTTTTTTTACTTTTGTATATCTTTTTGGAATATATCTTTTTATTATTAATGCTAATAATAATGAAATACCTAAATATATTACCATACTTCCTGCTCCAAATACAATACCTTACTTTTTAATAATAGTTCTATTTTTAGCATTTGCTGCTACTAAAATACTTTATATATTAAATGTATTTGTATTAAAAAAAGATATCATATTTACTATAAGACGTTTTAGTATGTTTGTTGAAGCTGTTATAATGTTTCCTGTTCAAACAATACTAGCATTATATTTTTATGAGCCTGCTACGAATCAGGATAAAATAATAAAAAAAATGGATTAGACTTATGTCTTTAAACATCTTAAAAAGTATAAAAAGTGCTTATAAATTTATTAATGAAAATAAAAACTCTTCTTCCATTTCTTCTATTGCTTTAATCCCTACTATGGGAGCTTTGCATGAAGGTCATATTTCATTAATAAAAAAGGCAAAAAAAGAATGTGATGTAGTTATAGTAAGTATATTTATTAATCCGCTTCAATTTACAAAAGTAGAAGATATAGAAAAATACCCTCAAAATATAAATAATGATAAACAAATTTTAGAAGAATTAGAAATTGATGCACTATTCTTACCATCAGTTGAAGAGATGATACCTAATGATTACAGCACTTATATAAATATGGATAATATATCAGTAATCAAAAGACCAATATATTATAAAGGTGCCGTTACAATAACAGCAAAACTTTTTAATATATTCTCTCCTACGCATGCTTATTTTATAGAGCATGATTATCAAAAAATATTTTTAATAAAAAAAATGATAAAAGATTTTGGATATAATATATCAGTAAAAACTATACCAATAGTAAGAGATGAAAATATGCTTGCTTTAAGCAGTTTAAATAGTCTATTAAGTGAAAGAGAAAAAGAAGAAGCTGCTATTATATACACATTATTAAAAGAGGCAAGAGAGGAGTTTAAAAAAGCAAGTACAAAATCATCTTATTTAATGGATATAATAAAAAATAATCTGCGTACTCATAAAATGCTTAAATTAGAATATATTGACATTGCAGATAAAGATACTTTGACTAGTGTAGAAACTGCCACAAAAAACTCTATAATATTGATATCCTGCTACTGCGGCTCTACTAGATTATTAGACAATATGCCTTTGAAATAATATTTAAAAATCAATACCAAGTTCTATACTATTTTTAATAAAAATCATTTATTATTATAATAAAAAAGCTGGGAAACCCAGCTTATATATTGTTAGACATTCTTACTCTTACCTAGCACCTTTATCGTAAGGAACTCCTGATGCTTTAGGAGCCTGTGAATTTTTAGAGGTAAATGCCAAAACTATTATAGTTGTAATATAAGGTATCATTTTATATATATTGTTTGATATAGGCAGATCTGAAAGTATAGGTATTCCAGAATAAGCAGAAGCCAAAGTTTTCATAAGCCCGAAGAAAAATGCCGCATAAAGTATCTTCATAGGCTTCCATTGTCCAAATATTAATACTGCCAAAGCTAAAAATCCGTAACCTGCCACAGTGGCATTAAAGTTAGTAGAAGTAGGAATAACGAATACTAATCCGCCCAAACCTCCTAAAGCTCCTGATATGGCAACACCTATATAACGCATTTTATAAACATTAATACCTACAGAATCTGCAGCCTGAGGATGTTCTCCGCAGCTTCTAAGTCTAAGACCAAATCTTGTTTTATAAAGCAAAAACCAAGATAAAGCTAATATTATAAAACCTATATATGTTGTTATGTATGTATTTTGAAAAAATAATCCGCCTATTATAGGAATGCTTCCAAGTATAGGTACAGACTCTATTCTAAAATTATTAACAAAACTTATCTGCTGTACTGTCTGAATAGCTCTTGTTACATATATAGCAAATGCAGGGGCAAATATATTTAAAGCAGTACCGCTTATAACTTGGTCGGCACTCATACTAATAGCAGCATATGCATGAAGAAGAGAAAATATTACACCCGCTAAAGCAGATATAATCATAGCAAGAAATAATGTAACAGTAGGAGGAAAATTAGCACCTAATCTGCTTATAAAAAATATACCAGCAAAAGCTCCTATTATCATTATACCTTCAAGAGCAATATTAACAACACCGCTTCTCTCAGAAAACATTCCTCCCAAAGCTACAAGTAAAAGCGGAATAGAAAAAAACATTGTCTGCTGTACTAAAAAATAAATTGTATCCATTTAAAAAATCTCCTTTTATCTAACTAAAGTAGCTTTAGAGTTTACTCATTAGCATTTTTCTCTTCTTTGTTTAGCTTTTTATATATAAACCCAACTATGGATTTAAAAAGCAAAGCAAAAGCACTGAAATATATGATAGAGGCAATAATCATCTCTATAATCTCTGGGGTAAAATTATATATCTGCATATAAAATCCCCCAACAGTAATATGGGCAATAAAAAGACCTGCTATTAATATACCTATAGGGTGAGAAAGTCCAAGCAAAGCAATAGGTATACCCATAAATCCTTCTTCAGCAAGTACATCAACAACCTCTATATGCTTACCTACTCCAGAAAGATATAAAAGTCCGCCTCCTAGTCCTGCCAAAGCACCAGCTATAACCATGGAAAGAACTATATTTCTTTTTTCGTTAATACCTGCATATTTACTTGCATCTTTATTAAATCCGCAAGCCTTAAGCTCAAAACCAAATGTAGTTTTTGAAAGTATGATATATACTATTATTACAACTATTACAGCGATGAAAAAGCCTCCATTAGCACTTGAACCTTTAAATATAACATTAAGCCCCATAGTCGGCATAGTAGCAGAAGGCGGAATATTCTGAGACTGATTTTTAAGCATATCATAAACCGTAAGTGTAACGAGGTAATTAACTAAATACATACCAATATAATTCATCATAATGCTTGAAATAACCTCATTAACATTAAAATGAGCCTTCAAAAAACCAGGTAAATAAGCCCAAAGACCTCCAGCTATAAAAGAAACAAGCAAAGCAATAACCCAATGCAAAGCAGGAGGAAGAAATGTGCATTTAATAGCAACAAGTACAGCTGCATAAGCACCCACTATAAATTGACCAGGTGCACCTATATTAAAAAGACCGTTTTTAAAAGCAAATCCTACAGAAAGCCCTGTAAGTATCAAAGGTGTAGCAGTATATATAACCTGTCCCATTCCCCTGCTTCCTCCAGAAAAACCGCCCGAAAGTATTGTCATAAAGGCTGGAAAAGCATCATAAACATTACTTACTAAAAGTATTATAAGCCCTAAAAGCAAACCTATAATAATAGCAAGAAAAGAAGAGAATATATTAATAAATCCTTCTTTCTCCAAAATACTAGCCAATTTGTTTTTGAAATCCATTAAGTACTCCTTTTATAACAATACATTATTAATATTTATAAAACTTGTTAGTTAATACCGCTCACAAGTTTTTATTTTATTATTGTTATGCTCGCCTTCGCCTTAATAAGCTAGCGAGTGAACTCACTAGCTGGCTTCGGCTCGCTTGTTTAGTATAATATATCTCATTATTGTTATGCTC
>NZ_ARQI01000106.1 GCF_000384655.1 Brachyspira innocens ATCC 29796
GCTTTATTTTTTTTAATATGTTTTAATTAAATCTTTTGAGTTTTCACTTCAAAAAGCACACCCGCCCAAAGCATTATTTAAATTTAAGGCTTTCCTAAACGCACGCAGAACGATTTTTTTTAATATAGTTTGATTAACAAATATAATTTATTTTATATATAAGGATTAGTTTAACGTGCGTTAATTTTTATAAAAATATTATCCATGCTATTGATTTTTTTTATTGTTATGCTATAATTTTAACACTTAAAAAACGCGGGCGTCGTATAATGGTTATTACCTTAGACTTCCAATCTAAAGATGACGGTTCGATTCCGTTCGCCCGCTCATAATTTGTTTTATTTCTTTAACTCTCTATTAGCAAATGATTTTTTATTACTCTCTTTTTTACAATATTTTTGGTTTTTAATTAGTTTTATATATTATTCACGGAGATTTATGTATGAGAAAAGGATTAATGTTTAAATTTTTAAGCATATTTTCTATATTTTTATTTATTGCTTTTTTTGCTTTTTATATATTCTATAAGCCTGTTTATAAGTCTAAATTTTTGAATGAAAAATATTTTCAGACCATAAATGCGAAAAATGAAACAGAAGGTTATATAAGAGAAATAAAAAATACTGTTAATCTAATAGTTAATAATTTGGAGGCTAATCCTGATTTAATAAGTTTCGGAAAGTTTATTACAAATGTAGAAAAATCTAATGACGGATATTTAAATATGTACTTTGGGGATACTGTTCCATATTCTGAAGGGGGCATATATATAAATACTTTAGAAGAATATTCCCGCACTTATAATCAGACTTCAAGACCTTGGTATATAGATGCACTTAAAACAAAAGATATAGTGATAAGCGATCCATATATAGATTTTGCAGTTAATGAGCTTACAGTTACATTCAGCAAGGCAATATATACAAATGGCAGTTTAAAAGGGGTATTTGCAATAGACTTTATAAATATGAATAAAATTATGGAGGATGTTAAGAAGCATTTTGACGGCAGTTTTTATATAGTATCAGAAAACGGTATATATATGACACATGAAAAAAGTGATTATGTCTTAAATGAAAATAATAATTTATTTAAAGACCCTATGTTTGCTGAGTTTAAAGGAAATCTTACTTCTCATATAGGCGAAATAAAAATAGAAGGCAATGAATGGTATGCTATAGAGAAAACAGATAATGCTCCTTGGATTTTGATATTCAAAGGTGATGCAAGTATAGTTCATAATCAGTTTAGACTTTTGATGCTTGCAGTATTTATTGTTATGATTCTTATACTTATTATAGAATGGCTTCTTGTAGGAAAAATAGTTAAGCCTTTAAAAAATACTATAAAAATAATAGATTTAATGAAAGACGGTAATTTTAATAGCGTATTTGACAAAAATGATTTGGCTTTGCAGGATGAGTCTGGGCATTTGGTCAATTCTGTTAATGATATGCAAAACAAAATATCTTCGATAGTTTCTGGTATAAAAATGCATATGTCTTCTATTAATAATTCAAGCAGTCAGATATCAAACGGCATAGATAATTTATCGGATAGAACTTCATCTCAGGCAGCAGCTATAGAAGAGGTAAGCGGTTCTATAGAAAGTTTATTTTCCTCAATATCAGATACTTCAAAACATACTAATAATGTAAAAGATATGAGCAATAAAGTAGCTGAAGAAACTAAAGCAGGAGTTGAAGCGGTAACTCAGATATCAACTAATATGCTTGATATATCAGAATCCAGCAAAGAGATATCAGATATTATTAAACTTATACAGTCAATAGCTTTTCAAACTAATATATTATCACTTAATGCAGCAGTAGAGGCAGCACGTGCTGGAGAGCAGGGTAAGGGATTTGCTGTTGTTGCTTCTGAAATACGTTCGCTTGCTCAGAATGTTAATGACGCTGATGGTAAGATTACTAATATAATAGAAAATACTGTAGCTAAAATAGAGACTGGAAATGAATCTGTAAAACATTCTCTTGATGTGCTTTTAAATATAGAAAACTCAGCAAAAGAAGTATCTGATGTACTTATAGATTTGCATAATGCAGTATCCGATGAAGAGGGAAGTGTTAAAGAGATTGCTCTTGCCATGAATGAATTAAATAAAATTACTCAGGAAAATGCCAATCTTGTGCATAACAGTGCTGTATTAGGTAGAGAAGTTGCTAATGGTACTGATAATGTTTATTCAGAACTTGAATATTTCAAACTTCATGCTTAAAAATTAATATAGGGGCTTTTTATATATTTCAAAGCCCCATAATAGTGTTTTATGTAATTTAAGAAATAATAACTTAAAGATTTTTATTTGTTAGGTTTGTATTAAAAAAATCTGCTAATTTATCAAAAGGGATTAAATCTGTTCTGTCATATAGATCAACATGATTAGCATTAGGTATTATGATTAACTCTTTTGGTTCTTTAGCTTTTTTATATGCATCTTCGCTGAAATATCTTGAATGAGCTTTTTCTCCTGCTATAAATAGTATAGGTCTTGGAGATATAATATCAATATTTTCCAAAGGATAATAATTCATCAAACTAATACTACTTATAACAGACATAGCAGTTGTAGCACGAGGGTGAAAACCTCTTTTTGTACGATAATAGCTGTAGAACTCTTTTAATATATCTGGAGAGTTTTCATCTATAGTTTCAGGAGTACCTATTTGAAATTGTTTTTCTCCGCCTTGATATTCATTCCATCTTTGCATGGAAGCTGTTTCAATCATTTTTTTTCTCTCTTCATCAGTTAAAGAATCATACATTCCGCTTCTGGCTACTCTTCCCATATCATACATACTTGCTGTAGCTATTGCTTTTATTCGGCTGTCAATTTTAGCAGCACTTAAAACAAAACTTCCGCTTCCGCATATTCCTATAGCTCCTATTTCTTCTCTGTCAACATAGTTTAATGAACCTATAAAATCTACTGCGGCACTAAAATCTTCTGCAAATGCCTCTGGTGAAGCTGTATAATGAGGAGAGCCTCCGCTTTCTCCATTATATGATGCATCAAATGCTATAGTAATAAAGCCTCTCTCTGCCATAGCCTGAGCATATACTCCTGCAGCCTGTTCTTTTACGGCACCATATGGACCTCCTATAACTAATGCCTTATATTTTTGATTGGTATTAATATCTATAGGTGTGTATAAGTCTGCTGATATATTTATACCTAGTCTGTTATAAAATGATACTTTTTTTACATTTACTTTATCGCTCTTTTTGAAAGTTTTATCCCATTGTAATGTATTGTTCTGTGCCATAATACTTCCTATAGGAAAAAGCATATATGCTGAAAATAATAAAGCTCTTTTTAAAAAATTTTTAAACATTATAATATCCTCCTTTTTAATTATTCATAGAATATAATAATTAATCAACTATAGCAAATATTTATTAATTATGAATATATATACTTTTTAGGTATTGATTAAAAATTGATAATTCTGTATTATGATAATTAGTACATAAGTAAAGGAGATTTAAATACATGGAGATAAGAGCTTTAAAATATTTTTTAACTACAGTAAGAGAGGGAAACATTACAAAGGCAGCAAAATATCTTAATTTAACACAGCCTAATTTATCACGTCAGATAAACATGCTAGAAAGAGATATAGGGCATAAATTATTTGAAAGAAAGCATAATAATATAGAGCTTACTCCAGAGGGTATTTTACTTAAAAAAAGAGCAGAAGAAATATTAAATATGATAGATAAAACAAGAGCTGAGTTCAATTTTACTGATGAATTAATAGCAGGAGATATATTTATAGGTGCGGGGGAGACTTGGGCTATTTCTTTACTTGCCTCTATTATGCGGGATATGCAAAAGGACTATCCACATATAAAATATAATATTTACAGCGGCAACTCTGAAGATATTACAGAGAAGCTAGACAAAGGATTATTAGATTTCGGAGTATTGATAGACCCTGCCGATTTGTCAAAATATGATTATTTAAAAATGCCTGCCAAAGATACTTGGGGTCTTATTATGAGAAGAGATTCAAAGCTCGCACAAAAAAAGTATATAGTAAAAAAGGATTTATATAATATTCCTTTAATAGTATCAAGACAGACTATTCAAAATGATATGCAGAATAATGATTTTTTAAAATGGTTGGGTGGTAGTTTCAGCGGTTTGGAGATAGCTGCTACTTATAATCTTATTTATAATGCCTTGATTATGGTACGCGAAGGTATGGGTTATGCTTTTGCTTTGGATAGGCTTATAGATAATATGAATAATGAATATATATGTTTTTTGCCTTTAAAGCCTAAATTGGAATCAGGGCTTAATGTTGTATGGAAGAAAAATCAGGAGTTTTCAAAGGCTTCAAAAATATTTTTAGAAAGAATGAATAAAAGCTTTTTATAATTTATTTATACACTTGTAAAAATCATGAATAACTTTACTCGCTTTTTTTAGATCCATATTATTTTTTATCAATATTTAACTTAATAATATTAATTCAAAAAATCATTGACTAATATATTATATAAAATATAATCTTATATAAATATATAAATAAAAAAATCATAGGACATTATTATGAAGCGTAAATTATTATTAATACTCTCTTTTGCCTTAATGATATTTGTTTTATCATGCGGCAAAAATAAAACTGATGAAGGAGCAATATATATCAATGTTGGTCCAGAACCAAAAACCATAGATCCTGCTTTAAACTCTACAGTTGACGGCAGCATTTATATTCAGCATGCTTTTGAAGGACTAGCTACAAGAGATAAAGATAATAAAATAGTAGGGGGCGTTGCTGAAAGCTGGGATATAAGTGAAGACGGTTTAACTTATACATTTCATATAAGAGATAATGCCAAATGGTCAGACGGCAAAAAAGTAACAGCTGAAGATTTTGTTTATGCTTGGCAAAGAGCAGTAGATCCTGTAACAGCATGTGAATATGCTTATCAGTTGGAACCTGTATTAAATGCTATGGATATTAATTCCGGCAAAAAAGAAGTTTCTGAATTAGGAGTAAAAGCAATAGATGAAAATACTTTAGAGGTAAAATTAAATGCTCCTACAGCTTATTTTTTAGAGCTTGTTGCTTTTCCTACTTTCTATCCTATTAGAAAAGATATAATAGAAGAAAATGGCGATAACTGGACTTTATCTCCTGAAACTTATATAGGAAACGGTCATTTTGTAATGACTGAAAGAAGAACTGATGACAGATTAATAATGTCAAAAAATACTAATTACTGGAATGCATCAAGTATAGTTCCTGAAAAATTAGTGTTTATACTTATGCAAAACGGTACTGCAGCAGTTGCTGGTATAAAAGAAGGATCTATACATTTTGCTAATAATCCTCCGCTTCAGGATATTGAAAACTTAAAAAGCGAAGGCTTAATGCATATCTCACCATACTTAGGTACATATTATTATTGTCTTAATATCACAAATGAAGCATTAAAAGATGAAAGAGTACGTAAAGCATTAACACTAGCAATAGACAGAAACTATTTGACAGAGCAGGTAACAAGAGGTGGACAGCTTCCTGCAAGTGCTTGGGTACCTAGCGGAGTAAGTGATATTGATAATGCTGATTTTAGGGAAGTAGGAGGCGATTATTATAGTGTAAAATCTGAAGATTATCAGAAAAATCTTGAAGAGGCCAAAAAACTTATGGAAGAAGCAGGCTACACTAATGGAGAAGGTTTCCCAGTAATAGAGTTTAAATCCAATTCTGGAGAGCATATACAGATATTTGAAGCCGTACAGCAGATGTGGAAAGAAGGCTTGGGTATAGACTCTACCATATCACAGGAAGAATGGGCTACTTTCCAAGACACAAGACAGCATAAAAACTTTGTTATAGCTCGTCATGGCTGGATTGCTGATTATAATGATCCTATGAGCTTTTTGGGAGTATTCTTAAGCTACAGTGTTCAAAATAATGGAGGATATTCAAATAAGGCTTATGATGATAAATTAAAATTGGCTATGTCTACTATAGATCAGAATATAAGAATGAAAGCTATGCATGAAGCTGAAGATATACTTATGAATGATATGGCATTAATACCAATTTATTTTTATACTGATCCTATTATGATTAGTAAAAAATTATCAGGGGTTGTATTTGATCCTCTAGGTTCTCATAAGTTTTTCTATGCAAAGTTAGCTAAATAATTTTATTAATTTTTTAATACTTAAAAAGTAAAAAGAGCTTCTATATTGGAGGCTCTTTTTTATTATAAAATAATTTTTTGAACTTTTACAGCCTTTATGAAATACATAACATATATATGTGTGAGGGATAATTAATAGTTTTATATAATATAGACATTTATTAAAATTTGTCTTTTTTTAAAAAAATGTTATTATATAATATATGAATATTATGTATGGAGATTATTTTATGCTATTAAAAGAGAGAAATGGTGTTTATAAAGGAAAAGCTACAATTAAGAATTTCGTAAAATTGGATATAGATTTGGAGGCTATCATATCAGAACAAGGAGATATTACAGTTAATACATTAGCACCAATAGTAGGAAAATTAAGTCATAGCATATCTTTGGGTTCTGATTATGATAGAGATGATTATAATATGAAATTTAATGAAGATAATTTTTATATAAAGTTTAATTCTAACGAATCAATAGATATAGAACTTCCAAAAAATATAAGCGGCAGTTTAATAGTAACAAGAAATGTAACATTAAATAGAGTATAAGAGATTTATCAAAATAAAAAAAAGACACTGAAAAATATGAAGTGTCTTTTTTAGACCCCAAAAAATTAACCTTATAAGTCAAATTAAAGGAGATAATAATAAATATAATAAGGAAAAAATTAAGGGGATTGGGCCAGCAGGGACTTGAACCCCGGACCCGATGATTATGAGTCATCTGCTCTAACCGACTGAGCTACTGGCCCCTAAATTTTGTCATTAGATTTAAGTATTATACAAAAAACTCAAAAAATGTCAATACCTAAAAAACAAAAAATCATAATTTTATTATACATTTTCATTCCACTGAGTAATGGCATCATCATTAGATAACTCTTCAATAGACTTCTTATTAAAAGCAGGGTCTTTATGATCTTTTAATTTACTTACATAATGTTTAGTTAGCAAATATACTGGCTTATTAAGTATCACTATAACGATAATATTAAGCAAAGCCATAAATCCCATAAACATATCTCCTGCCCCCCATATAGTTTTAAAATCGGCAAGTGAACCTGCAAATACCATTATAACTGTCATAGCTCCAACTATTATATACGAAACTATACTGTCTTTCAAAGCAAAGGCTCCTGTTTTTATATAGAAGAAATTACCTAGTATAGAACTATAAGAGAAAAACAATATACATACTGTTATAAAATAAGAACCGAAACTTCCAAGATGCGATTCCATAGCATATTGAAATAAATTAATTCCTTCCATATCTTTTATTGCCTTCATAGCTTCTGGAGATAATAGAAGTATAAATCCAGATATAGAACATATTAATATAGTATCAGTAAATACTGAGAACATTTGTATAAGTCCTTGTTTGCAGGGGTGGGAAGAATGTGCTGCAGCTGCTGCATGAGGAGCACCTCCCATACCAGCCTCATTTGAAAACAAGCCTCTTTTTAATCCATTAGAAATTGTAGTACCTATAGCACCTCCGAAAAATGCACTTGGCTTAAATGCCTGAACAAAAATAGTTTGAAATACACTAGGCACTGAAGGCAAATTAGTAACAAATATATAAAGACCTATAAGTATATAAGGTATTGCCATTACAGGCACTATAAATACGCATGCATGAGTTATAGTATCTCTTCTTTTACTGAATAAAATTAATCCAGTTATAACTGTTAAAATTACAGCTGTAATTTTAACAGATATATTGTATTTTGATAAAGCACCCGATATAGTATTTGCCTGCATACCATTAAATGTAGTATAAGTGAATATCATACAAACAGCAAATACTCCTGCAAGTATAGGTTTTTTTAATTTACTTTTTATATAAAAAGAAGCCCCTCCTATAAACTTACCTTGAGAATCTTTTTCTTTATAGAGCTGAGCTAAAGTACTTTCTGTAAAAGCTAAACTTCCTCCAAGTATAGCCATTAGCCACATCCAAAATAATGCTCCAGGTCCTCCTGCAGAAACTGCCGCCATAACTCCAGTAATATTACCAGTTCCAACCCTTGAGGCTGTACTTATACAAAAACTAGCAAACCCAGAAACACCGTCCCCTTTTTCATGCGTGGAAAGTAAAAGTTTTAGAGCATGTATAGAATGCGAAATTTGTATTGCTCTTAATCTGAAAGTAAAAAATATAGAAACAACCAAAAATACAACAAGAAGCAAATAACCGTACATTACATTATTTACTGATGTGATTATATTATTAATAAGTCCCATTGTTTATCCCCATTATAGTATTTTTTTATTATATATCAAATACTTATAATGTGCAAATGGTAACATATATTATTTAAAGCTGTTTATTTTTTTTGATACTTCATTTCGCTTTTTCATGTATTTATCATATAATACTGGATTTGGACTTTCATTATTAATAATATAGAGATTATAATTTACAGCATCAAGAAGTTTATTATAATATATCTCTGAATTATATTTATCTCCCAAAGTGTCATATATTTGAGCAAGATTCTCTAAAGCTTCATCATCATTTTTATTTACATCAATAATTTTTTTCAAATATTCTATTACAAGATTGCCGTTTTTATTCATATCTCTTTTAAGCAAATATACAGCATCCTTTATAAGAGCTATATCTTTATCGTATATCTCTATAGCCATATTATAACTTCTTGCAGCATTATCATAATCATTTTTTAATATATAGGCATTTGCTAATTTCTTATAATAAATATAATTATTCTTTTTTGCCTCTATTGCCTTAATATAATTTTCTATACTTAACTCTATATCATCTGGTATAACATTAACTTTGTATCTGCTGTAATAATAATCTCCCAAAGCTGATAAATAATAATGATTATTTTTATCAAGTTTTTTATTCATATTATCAGTCATTATTTTAATATTATCTACTGCTGTTCTATCACTTTTTAATACTAAATAATCCAAATAATCTACATTAAAATAAATATTGTCTTTATAAAAATTAAAAAATACATCATAAATATTTTTGCTGTCTTCTGCTTCATATATCTTTTGAGAATAGTATCCTATTAAAGAAATATATTCATCTTCTTTAATATATACTTTACTATTATGTACAGAAGTATAATCGTATATATCTTTAAGCATTTGATTAATAGATTCAAATAATTTATCCTCTTTAGAATAAAGTCTTTTTTCAAGCCACATACCAGATTTAGTTTTATCAAAAATCACATAATTAAGTATAAACTCTTTTTTATATCTTAATATATCATAAGTTACAGAAACATCAGCATTGTTTATCAAAGTAAGTTCTTTAATTTTTGATTTTATTGATTTATAATCATCATCTTTTATATTATTATTAGGCACTATATCAAAATCAGAATACAAAAATATATTCTTCTTTACAAGATCATTTACAGCATAAAGTGTATAATTATTAGAGTAAGAAGTTTCAAATATAATAATTCTTTTCTCTGCTGAAGCGTATAAAACAATAATTAAGAATATAATAATAATTTTTTTTATCATTTAAAAAATATACAATATAAATATAAAAAAATCTATACTTGTATTTTATTTATGAACACTATATTATTAGAGAAAATTATATTAAAAAATTATAATAGGAGATTATATGATATTAGACGGAAGAGAACTATCAAAAAGCATAAAAGAAAACATTAAAAAAGATGTAGAAATGCTACCCAAAAAACCAAGAATAGACTTTCTATATTTTGATGATGATAAATCAAGCGAAGTATATTTTACAAGAGCCAAAAAGCAGGCGGAAAGTGTTGGAATGATAGGCTCTCTTCATAATCTGCCTGTAAATACCACAGAAGAAGATTTCCTTACTCTAATAGAATATTTAAATAAAGAAAAAGAAACAAGCGGAATAATGATACAAATGCCTCTGCCTAAACATATAAGCAAAAAGAAAGTGTATGAAACTATATCAGTAGAAAAAGATGCTGATGCTATATCTCATATTAATTTGGGAAGGATATTTATGGGAGAAAATGATTTAGCTCCTTGTACAGCTAAAAGTGCAATGGCCTTAATAGAGAAATCTGGTATAAATATAGAAGGGGCAAATGCTGTTGTAATAGGAAGAAGCGAGATAGTAGGAAAACCTTTAGCTCATTTACTTCTTCAAAAATCTGCTACTGTAACAATAGCTCATTCAAAAACTAAAA
This sequence comes from Brachyspira innocens ATCC 29796, assembly GCF_000384655.1. Taxonomy (GTDB): domain Bacteria; phylum Spirochaetota; class Brachyspiria; order Brachyspirales; family Brachyspiraceae; genus Brachyspira; species Brachyspira innocens. Next base: position 10,364 of record NZ_ARQI01000106.1, read on the forward strand.
ATTTAAAAGAGATTTGCAAAAATGCTGATATATTATGCGTATCAATAGGAAAATCAGAGTTTATTACTGGAGATTATATTAAAGAGGGTGCCGTTGTTATAGATATAGGAATTAATGTAATGGAAGACGGATCTTTAAAAGGAGATGTGAACTTTGAAGAGGCTTCAAAAATAGCTTCAAGTATTACACCTGTACCTAATGGTGTTGGAAGTGTAACTGTAGCAATGCTTTTAAGCAATGTACTTTATCTGCACAGAAAATATAATAATAAATAAAAAGACTATATAAAAAAAGAAAATGCTAAAATAATAAAATTTTAGCATTTTCAAGTAAAAAGATATAATATATGAGTTTATAAAAAATAATTATTCTGTTTTATTCAATTTATCAGCTTTAATATATACTGTTTCTCCTTGTCCTTGTATTGTAAGATCTAAATTATTTATAGAATCTCCTGAAACTGTCATAGACAATATATAAGTTTTTCCATCTTCTGTTTTAGTTAAGTTATAATTGCCATTTTCTTTTCTTGCATTTTCAAATAATATTATTCTTGGTATATACAATTCAACAATATTTTCATCTTCATATATATCAGCATATATTTCAATATCTTCAGGATGCGTAATAATACCTTTAGTATTTATAGTATGTTTTGCGGCACCTTTATATACAGTAGCTTTGTCATCATTTTCATGAGTTTTTGTATCTGAATTTTCTGCACTGTTACCATTATCACTAGAAGTACCTGTATTATTATTTTTTGAATCATCTGAAGATGATGTATCTTTTGTTTCAGTGTCACTGCTATTATTTCCTGAAACATTAACTGGGTTTGCTGGATTATTTTTTGTACATGACACAGCAAATATTATTATGATTAATATTAAAAATATTTTTGTTTTCATTTTTGTTTCCTTAAATATATATTATTGTTTTTTAGTCAAACTGTTAGAATGGAAATAATAATTTTCATTTTTATGTCCCTGTACAGTAATAGTGTAAGTAACTGAAGCTGTATTTCCATTGATTGTCATATCTAAAGTATGTCTTTCTAAATCTTTATACTTTTCCAAATTATATTTATTATCTTGTTTAGTTATATCAAATCTAAAATATTTTGATGATCTGTATACCTCTATACAATCATCATAAATTTCTATTCTGATATTTTCTTTATCTAGAAATTGTATACCATCTATTGAATATTCGCCTTCTCCATCAAATACTGATATAGGATCTTTTATGTACATTTCTTCTACATCTTCACTAATATCAGATGTCTTTGTATCACCTGTATTTTTTGTACTGCCTAAATCTGATGAAGCTGCTGTATTATCCTTTGTTTCTAAATTGCCTTCATTTCCTGTTATATTATTTTCTTGACCATTGTTTGAAACATTCACTGGATTCACTGGATTATTTTTTGTACATGACACAGCAAATATTATTATAATTAATATTAAAAATATTTTTGTTTTCATTTTTTATTTCCTTATGCTTTTTTATTACAAATTAAATATAATATTTTTATACAAAAAGACAAACATTGATAATATATATAAATCATAATATTTTTTATATAACTTTACCTAAATATCACAATAAGAAATAATTACAAATATTTTTTTACAGAATATATATATCAATGAAATATAAAAATAAATTAGCTTTACAGATACAAAAAAATAAAATTATTATGTAAAATATTTTTTAAAATAAAAAATTCTAATTTTTTTTATTTATTTTTAATAAAAATAAATAAAAAAATTATCTGGCATACATCTGACTATTTCTTGCTTTATATCTATTCATAAGTTTATAAACCTCATCAGGATTTAAAGCCTGTTCAACATTAATAGTAACATTCCAAATATCGCCTTTAGAAAAACTTTGTTCCTGAAATTGTGCATTACTTTGAACTTGTATTTTACCAGATTTGTTTGTTACAATCTCTGCCCCCATCTCTCCTACTATTGCAGAACCTCCATCTGGAATAATATAACCTGTTGTACCAAATGCAAACTGCGGGGCCTCTGGAGGATTAGATTTCACACTGTCTAAAGCATTAGCTGATGATACTATACCAGAAGCTGCAGAAATAGCAGACGATATTGCAGTAGCCGATATTACAAGCCCTGCTGCAAAACCGACAGGTCCTCCCTGAGCAAATGAAGCAGCAACTCCCAAAGCAGATTGTGCTATAGCAAGAGACGGTATTAAAACTGCATCAGCTATAGCTTTGGCTTTTTCCATTTCTGCTAGTTTTACATTATTATCCCACTCAGCATATGCTTTATTATACTCTGCCTGTGCAAGCTGTTTTTCAAGCAATTCTCTTTGAACTTGTATTTCTTTTTCTTTCTGTAAATCTTCTTTTTCTTTATCCTGTTTTTTCTTTAACTCTTCCTGCTTTATGCGTATAGCTTCAGCACTCATAGCATCTTTACTTTCAATAGCTAGTTCAAGTTCTTCATCAAGCCTTGATAAATAGTTTTCATAATCCTCATCATCTTGAGTTTTTTTATTTTCTCTTAACTCTTTTTGATAATCATCAAATTCCTGTAATTTATTTTTAGCTTCTTCTATTGCCTCATCATAAGAGCTTAAATCATAATGAAAAAAATCTGAAAAACTAGCACTTAAATCCTTATATATACTTGATATGCTTGAGAGAGAATCTTTTATTTCACTAGAAAAACTTTTTATATCAGCTTTATTTATACTATTATCAAGTGAGTTTATAGAAGTTTCTATATTATCTATAGAAGTTTTTGCTTCTGCTGCTGAACTTGAAAACTCATTAAAAGAATCCTTTGAAGCATTAAAAAATAAAGAAGTTTCATATGCTGAATTTATTTTCTTTATACTTTCTTCTATATTCTGTAACTCTTTATTTGTACTTACAAAATTATTATTCATACTTTTAAACCTTTATATAAAAAACTCAATAATAGACTTGTTTCAAAATAATTTTATAAAAATATAAATTAAAAACTTATAATCATTACAAATATAATTTTGAAACAAGTACAAATATAAAACAAATAAATCTAATTAGAAACTTTCAAAGCCTTATCTATTAAAATTTTAAATCTAAAAATAGCATAATTAAGACCTAATCTCAAATAATCATCTTCATCATAACGGCAATATACAAATCTTCCGCTTATTATCTGATACCAAGCCTCAAGTATTATTTTGTTCCAAAACAAAGAAGCCGTATACAAACTTATAAGAGAATTATTAAAATAGCAAAAGTCATCATATTTTACTTCTCTATTGTTAAAAGCATAGTTTACAAGATTATCAATTTCTGTCTGCTCTATTATAGAAAATTGAGATAAATTACTAGCTACATAATTCTTCTCTCTAGTAAAAAACTTTTTATCACCTGTGCAAACTCATTAATATCTTTAGTACTCCATTCATCAAGAAGACTTACAGCAAGTGTTCCATTTATTCTAACATCAAGCCATTTAAAAATATCATCATCAATAATCTTCTCTTCTTTCTCTCTTACATATTTAATATTTTCATTAAAGCTAGGGCGATTAATAGATATTACATCATCACTTTTAAACTTACTTCCTAAAGTAGAGCGGCTGAACACTTTAACAGGTACAATATTTTCTCCGTCATCTTTATAAACAATTTCTTCTACAATATATCTATTAAAAAAATCAACGCATTTAAAATCTAACTTTTCCATTTATATACTCCTTAATTTTTTTCACTGATGGACTATTTCTAATTATAACACTTTATACTATAATTAAGTGTTTATACCTAAACAATTATAATTTGTAAAAACTAGTTTTTATGTTTTTATTATTTTCGGGGACTAGCCCCCGAACCCCCACTTCTTTTGTGACGCTGTCCGCCTTCGGTGTGCCACAAAGAATCAAAAAGGCTACATTTCAGTATAAATTTAGTAATTTATTCTACATGTAAAACATAAATTAGTACTATTTAGTATTATTTTTATACTTGCACTTTTTGGTTCTTTTTGCGGCGGGAAAAAGAACAATAAAAAATTGACAAACTTAAAAATTTTTAGTATATATTGATTTTATTAATATAAGGTTTATAATATTTTTATGAAAATGAAAATTATTATTTTATATAAAATTTAAATTATAAAATTACAGAATAATACGATAAATCTATAAAACTAATGGATAAATAATATGATGATAAATGAAAAATTAAGAAAAGATATATTAAACAGATTTAAAAATAAAAAAATAGCAGTTCTTCATGGCGGACAAAATGAAGAGAGAGAAGTTTCTTTAAGAAGCGGTAAGAATGTTTATAAAGCATTAACAAGTTTTGAAGAGCTTAAAGACAACTGCATACTTATAGATGTTCAAGACACTTATGATTTGGTAAAAACTCTTAAAGAAAATAATATAGAATACTGCTATAATATATTACATGGTACTTCTGGAGAGGACGGAACTATACAGGGACTTTTAGAAAGCCTTAATATAAAATATACAGGCGAAAATATTTTAGTTAGTGCCGTTTGTATGAATAAAGTTTATACAAAAAGAATATGGAAATCTTCAAATGTATCTACTGCCGATTTTGTACTTCTTAAAGATGTAAAAGATGTTAATAACAATTCTGCTGGCGGATTAAACTTCCCTATTATAATAAAGCCTATATCAAGCGGTTCCAGTGTAGGAGTATCTTTAATAAAAAATAAAGAAGAGTTTGATAATACCATAAAAAAAATAGAAGATATTAATAATTATTTTTTAGAGCCTTATATAAAAGGTAAAGAAATAACTGTAGGTTTGGTAAAAGAAGAAGATGATATTTATGTGTTTCCTATATTAGGTATTAATTCAAAAAATGAAATATATGATTATGACGCTAAATACACACCTGGTAAAACAGAATTAGAAGTTCCAGCCAAAATATCAAAAGAGCTTGAAGATAAAGTTGTAGAAACCTGCAAGAGAGCATATACAGTTTTAGGATGCGGCGGTCTTTCAAGAATAGATGCTATTATTGCTAATGATGAGGTTTATTTGATGGAAGTTAATACTCAAAGCGGTATGACTGATACTTCTGATGTACCTGCCATGGCAAAAAACTGCGGTATTGAATTTGCTGATCTTGCTTTATATATTTTAGGACTTCTTAAATAAAAATAAATTATGGGACATTTAGCTTATAAAATTATCTATCTCTTTTAAGATATTTTTCTTTAAGGCTTCTCTTTTACTTTTTATATTTTTTAGAATGTCTGAAGCTAATTTGGCATCTTTAAGAGATTTTCTTATCTGCCAAAATCCGCTGTCCCATAAACTTATTTTGAACTTATCAGTGTTTATTTTATCTATATTAGAATAAAAATATTTATAAAGCTCTTTAGAAGCATTTATAAGTTCAGACGCCTCATTTGAAATATATTTTTTATTTTCTTTGAGATAAATAAAAGCAAAACGTGTTTCATTATCATATTCAAAAATACTGCAGTTAGAATATACTTCTTTATAATCAAAAGGGTAGAAATGATTAATTATTCTGTAATACTTATCTTTATAAACAATGTTATCCATAGCAGAGCTTTGATTTGATGTGGAAAATAAAGTCCAAACCACACAGTCAAGTACAAAAGTTTTTTTAAGTTCTTTTTTAGGTATGGAAAACTGATCACTTCCATTAAGCCAATCAACCTTTGCACATCTTCTTACTGCATGTATAATCATAGCCTTTTCAAAATTTTCTTCTGTAATAGAGAGAGACCCTGCCGAAGCCTGAGGAGCAGAAAATATAGCAGTAAGATTTTGTTTCTGCAAATCACTTCCGCAGCTCATAAGAGAACCTATAAATCCATCGCATACTTTATCTCTTATATCTTTGCCGTCACTTTTTACTTTTATAGCCGATGATAAAGGCACAAATGTTTTTGAAGTTCTTATCCTATTTATCCATTTATTGAGAAGTCTGCTGCTGTCTACTACACTATAATTTTTTTTGTATATAAAATTTCCGTTATCATCTAATACATCTAATATTATATCCTGTGTTTTTATATTTTCTTTTTTATCTATTTTCCATATTATAAAACTTACTGGAAATGGCGTTGTTTTTGATGTGTTGTCAAAATTTGAAGATGAAAATATAAATCCTTTTTTAAACTTATAACTGCATACTTTATTTCTGAACTTTTCATTGTTATTGTATTTTATATAATTAGTCTTTGAAAATAAAGCAAGATAAACATTATCGTTATTTTCAAACTCCTTATGTATTCTAAACAAAAACTGAGTATAAAGTTCTCTTGAAGCATCACCCAATTTTTCTCTATGCATAATATTTCTTATTTTGCTTATACTTACACTTTTTTTGCTTTTAGAATTAGCTCCTGCAACTTGGCTTGTAGCATAAGGCGGGTTTATAAGTATAAGCCATTTTATATTTTTATTATTCAAATCATTTTGAAGTTTTTGAGGAAGTTTTTTATAGTTAAAAGAATCGTTTTCTATATCATCATTTAAATAATCATACTGAAATAGGCATGAACACTCAAAACTATTTTGGCAGTAATTTATATCGTCATTATCTATTGTAGACATATATAAATATTTATAGCATTCTTTATCAAGATAATATTCTAAATTACCTCTTCCGCATGCCATATCCCATATTCTGTATCTACCGCTTTTAAGTTCTTTTTCATCTATTACATTGTAAATATAATGCATAGCTTTATTAGCAAAATTGAGTGGAGTATAAAATTCTCCAAGATATCTTTGTTTAGAGTTATGTTCATTCATAGTTTTGATTTATTTGTATAATTTTTATGTATTTTACAGCTAATAATTTTTTATTGCAATTTCAAGCATTGCATTTTATTACAAATTAATCAAAACATATAAATAAAAAAGTGTAGTAAAAATATTTATAAAAAATATTTTTTATTTTTTATTTTTTATATACTTTGCTTTTTAACTTTTATAATACAATTCAACGCACGTAGAACAAAATTTTATATATAAGATAAATCAGTATTTTAAATTAAATTTATTTAAAGAAACACGCTCTGCGTGCGTGTAGGAAAGTCTTAAATTTAAATAATGCTTTGGGCGGGTTCACTTTTTAAAGTGGAGACTTAAAAGATTTAATCAAACTAATATAAAAAACAAAGTTTTTAAATCTAAAATGGTGGGGATTAAAATAAAATTTTGAAATTTATTCTAACTCCCACCCTCTAAATTTTTTAATTCTATTTGTTATTTATGAATTATTTCTTATTCTTTAGCTTTTACTGTTATTCTGGCTTCCCACCCAAGCGGTTTTTAAATTTATGATATATGCAACGCACGTTTAACTTTATCCTTATAAGTAATAAAATTAGAATTATAAATTAATCAATATTTTAAAAATCCGCTCTGCATGCGTTTAGGAAGCCTTAAATTTAAATAATGCTCTGGGCGGGCGTACTTAAAAAAATATTAGCTTATGTATTTAATCAAACTAATACTAAAAAATAAATCCTTAAAATCTAAAAGGGCGGGGATTAAAATAAAGTTTAAAAATTTATCCTAATTCCCACCCTCTAAATTTTTTAATATTATCCTGTTATTTCTGTACAGTTTTTATTTTTCATCTTTAACTGTTACTCTGGCTTCCCACCCAAGCGGTTTTTAAATTTATCATACTCTTCAACGCACGTTTAATCGATTCTTATATAGTACAAAATTAGAATTATTAATCAATCTGTATTTTAGGAATTTGCTCTGCGTGCGTGGAGGAAAGTTCTAAAAATAATTTCTTATATAATATTCATTTTATCATATTAGACATGTAATTAATTTTTTATCAATTTTTACCAATATTTTTCAATATACCCATATACCCTACTTGAAAAAATATGTAAGCTATGATATAATTCTATTGTTAGATTGCTTTAACATTTAAATGATGTATAATTGAATGATTAATTTTTTATAATAAAGGATTTGGTTTTATGAAAATGACTTTAAGAATAGGCGGAATGCATTGTGCTGCTTGTTCTAGGGCAGTAGAAAGAGCATTAAAAAAAACAGAAGGCATTGAAGAAGCTAATGTTAATATAGCTACAGAAAAAGCTGTTCTTAATTTTGACGATAAGAAGTTAAAATATAATGATATAGTAAATGTAGTAGTAAATGCTGGATATCAGGTAGTAGGTAAGGAGGAAGATCCTGCTGAAAGAAAGGCTAAAGAGATAAAGGAGCAGAAGATAAGATTAATAGTATCTGCTGTATTTTCTATACCTCTTTTTTATATATCTATGGCACCGATGGTTAGTATAGTTAAATTTCCTATACCTAGTTTTTTGGTTCATCATATAAACCCTCAGGTTTTTTCTATAGTAGCTATACTTTTATGCGTACCTGTTATGATATCAGGTTATAAGTTTTATACATTAGGTTATCCTGCACTTTTCAGAGGATCACCTAATATGGACTCGCTTGTAGCAATAGGTACAACTGCAGCATTTGTATATAGTATATATTCTAGTATTTTGGCATTTATGGGGCTTAATCCTCATGGCGAAAATCTTTATTATGAGTCAGCTGCTGTTATAATCACATTGGTACAGTTTGGTAAATATCTAGAGGCTAGAAGCAAAGGAAAGACTGGAGAGGCTATTAAAAAACTTATGGGACTTCAGCCAAAAACTGCAACTATTATAAAAGACGGTGAAGAGAAAGAGATAAAAATTTCAGAAGTAAAAGTTAATGATATAGTTTTGGTACGACCCGGGGAGAAGATACCTGTTGACGGAGAGATTATAGAAGGATACAGCAGTGTAGATGAATCAATGCTCACTGGTGAGAGTATACCAGTTGAAAAAAGTGTTGGTGATAAAGTTGTTGGTGCTTCAATTAATAAGACTGGAAGTTTTAAGTTTAAGGCACAGAAAGTTGGTGCTGATACGGCATTAGCTCAGATTATAAAGTTAGTAGAAGATGCACAAGGCTCAAAAGCCCCTATTGCACATATTGCTGATGTTGTATCTTCGTACTTTGTACCTGCTGTTATCACTATAGCTTTGATATCTGGTATAATTTGGTTTATAGCTTTGCATAATTTTGTATTCTCTTTAACCGTATTTGTGTCAGTATTAGTTATAGCTTGTCCTTGTGCTTTGGGGCTTGCTACTCCTACTGCTATAATGGTGGGTACTGGAAAAGGTGCTGAGCTTGGAATACTTTTTAAAAATGCTGAAGCTTTGGAAATATCTCAAAAAATAAATGCGGTGATGTTTGATAAAACAGGTACTCTTACAGAGGGCAAACCTTATGTTACTGATATTATTTCTGATGATAAAGATAAACTTCTTTTAATAGCAGCTAGTGCTGAAAACGGAAGCGAACACCCATTAGGGGAGGCTATAGTAAGAGAGGCTAAAGAAAAAAATATTAAACTCCTTGATATAGAAAATTTTAAAGCTATAGCTGGTTTCGGTATAGAAGTTTTTATTGATAATAAAAAAGTTTTAATGGGTAATGATAAACTTATGAATAAAGAAAATATAAATACGGAGAATTATCATTCATATATGGATAGCCTTTCAAAAGAGGGCAAAACCCCAATGTATGTTGCCTATGATAATGAACTTTTAGGTGTTATAGCTTGTGCTGATAAATTAAAAAAAGAAAGCATTGATGCAATAAGAAGACTTCATAAATTGGGTATAAAAACAGCTATGATAACAGGAGACAATAAAAATACTGCTAATTCTGTAGCAAAAGAAGCAGGCATTGATATAGTATTTGCCGAAGTTTTACCAGAAGAGAAATCCAAAGAGGTTAAAAAACTTCAGGACGAAGGAAACATTGTTGCTATGGTAGGAGATGGTATAAATGACGCTCCTGCTCTAACTCAGGCTAATGTTGGTATTGCTATAGGAAGCGGTACTGATGTTGCTATAGAGAGTGCTGATATAGTATTGGTAAAGTCAAACACCAATGATGTAGTAACAGCAATAGAATTGAGCAAGGCCACTATGAGAGATATTAAACAGAATCTTTTTTGGGCTTTTTGCTATAATGTTATAGGTATACCGATAGCTGCAGGAGTTTTGCATGTATTTAGAGAGCCTTTAATAGCTTCTTCTATAGGAGATTTTTTAGTTGCTATTATGGGTAAGGATTTACTTTTGAACCCTATATTTGCAGCTCTTGCTATGAGTTTGAGTTCTGTTTCTGTAGTTACTAATGCTTTAAGACTTAACTTTTTTAAACCAAGTAAATAAAAATACAATTAGTTTATAAAAGCTCATACTTACTCCATGATCCATAGAAACTTAATTTTATATTTTGATTTCTATGGATCCGTTTTTTAAATACAATTTCATAATCTATGTGGTATAAAAATAATAAATCTCTTGACACTTCATAAAATATATAAATCTGATAAATTTCATATAAAAGAATTATCTTAAAAATAAATTATAAGGAACTTTTAATAATACAATTCGTCTAATAGATTAAATAGCATGCTATATTATAACAACTTAAAACTACATAATTTCACAATAGGGGTAAAATTATATATGAAAAATAAAATTAAAATACTTATAGATATAATAATGACTGTTCTTTTTTTTGTATTAATTGGGTATCGTTTTACAGGTCGTACTATACATGAATATTTGGGCTATTTGATTTTTATATTTTTTATACTTCATCATATACTGAATTTTCATTGGTATAGAAATCTTAATAAAGGAAAATATAGTTTAAATAGAATATTAAATACATTTATAAACTCTATGTTTCTTATATGTATGCTTGGATTAATTATAAGCGGAATATTATTTAATAGAAATGTAGTTGAATTTTTTAATCTTGAAGGCATTAAAGTATTTAATAAAAGACTGCATATAATCTGCTGTTATTGGGGACTTGTATTGATGTCTGTACATTTAGGCATGCATTGGGGTATGTTTATAAATATGAGTAAGAAATTGATAAATATAAAAAAGCAAATATATATGATAACTGCTTTATTAGTAGCTGTATACGGAGTGGTTTCATTTATAAAGAGAGGTATATATATAAGATTATTTTCAGTTACAAGAGTACCTCCTTATGAAGAGGCTTTTATATTTTTTCTTATTGATCATTTAGCTATAATGGGGCTTTTTATATTTATTACATACTATTTACATATATTAAGCAATAAATTAAATAAGGTTAATGTTATAAGCAAAAAACTTTAAAATTAGATATAAAGCTTCATATTACGACATTTTTTACGTACTGTTAATTGGTATAATACATATACTACTTTTAGCTAAAAAAGTTATATATTTTAGGTTTATTCTTATAAAAAAATTTGTTTAACTAACATTTGGCAATTTTGGAGTATAGCATAAATGCGAGTATATAGCTAAACAACTATAATTTATCAAAAATTAATTTTTTAAATATATTCTGGTTTTATTAATATGTAAAAGTATTTTTATGTATTAAGCAGAGATGATATATTACTGCATAAATAATTCAGCATTTGTATGGCTTATATATTTAAGCTGTACAAATTCATTTTTTAGTCGATAGTTTATAAGTTTTTATGAATGCTCTGCTGCGTTATGTATAGATATAAAAAAATAGATATGAAAAAATATGACTATGCAGCATATAAAACATTATTTTTATAATATTATAATTTCATAATAAATTTAAAATGTATATATATAATTACGAAAAACTGAAAAAAATTCATAATTTTTATCAAAGATAATGTTAAAAAATTCTGGAAATACGGAAAAATTTAAATAAATCATACATTTTTTTCATTATTTGTATGGTTAACAGAACATTTTTCCTAATAATTCATACTTACGATGTTGACTTTTTATAAAAATTATGTAGACTAATAAGTAGAGGATCTTTATGGTGTCTATTGAGTTACTTAAGCAATCTCTCAGTAGACACTGTCAAAAGACTATAAAAAATTTAGGAGAAAAAACAATGAAAAAAGTTTTATTGACAGCTATGGCTATATTAACCGTAGCAAGTGCTTCTGTGTTTGGTATGTATGGTAACGCTGATTCTTGGATTGACTTCCTTGTGCATGGCAACCAATTCAGAGCTAGAATGGGTCAATTAGGTTTCACATTAGGCAACGGCACTATTAAAGGTACTTTCGGTTTCAAAGCTGACACAGGATATATGGGTTCTATTCTTGTTGCTCAAACAGGAAACGACAATAAGGAGTTTGATTGGACTCGTTTAGATGCAACACTTTCTGCTGGTATAGGATACACTTCTGATGCATTTGGTATAGGTGTTGGTTATAACTATACTATGAAAGCTAATGATGGTTCTGGAATACATACTCCAGTATTAACTATAAATGCTTTAAATGACAACTTAAGAATAGCTATACCTTTCCAAATAGCTGCTATGAGTAAAGACAATCAAGATTCATATGGTATAAAAGATTATATGGGTATAAGAACTGATATTCAAGTAAGATATTATACTGGTATAGATGCTTTCAATGCTATAAGATTCTACTTAAAATACGGTCAATCTGGATTTACTTCTACAAGAGCTTTATATGATAATAAATATGCTGCTTCTTCTTTGGGTTTACAATTAAGATTATATTTCTTAAACACTACTATAGGAAATGTTAATGTTAACCCATACATCAAATTGGTATACAATACAGCTATAAAAGGTTCTTCTGCTAGTGTTGGTTCTTACAATAGTCTTAATACTGCAGGAGTTTTTAATGGTCCATATTCATCAGGATCAGCAGGCGATACAGGTGCATATGACTTTACTATAGCTCCAGTATTGGGTTTAGGTGCTAACAGCGATATAGTAAGCGTATGGTTTGAACCTTCTTTAGGTTACAGTGTAAGTGGTGCTAAAAACTCTGCTTTGACTCACAAACTTGCTTGGGGTGCTTATGCTGAATTATACTTGACTCCTGTTGAAGACCTTGAATGGTATTTCGAGCTTGATGTTAATAACACAGATTCTACTGTATATGTTAGACAAGGTTCTACTCCAGTATACTTTGAAACTTCTACTGGTATCACTTGGTATCTTCCTTCTTTGGGCGGAGATCAATAATAGTTTGACAGACTATAACTCATAGAGTTTTTATACAGAGGCTTAAACTTCGATAGTTTAGGCCTCTTTTTTCTTCATATATATAACTTTCAATTAATACAGGTCATAACCTTAAATTCATTATTAAAATATTCATTTTTCATTAGGCGGTTTTCAAATACCTATTATTTTTAGCCTATAAAAAATAATTGGCTTGTTTCAAAACTATTTATAGCTGCTGTGGCTAGGCTGTTGTAGGCACAGCTCTAATATGTAAAATTTATATTAAAAAAATTAGCATTTCTTGGCTTATTTTGTTAAAAAAATTTGTTTAACTATAAAGGGGGGGGGGGCGGGTACAGTAGATTGTAAATAAAATTTACATTATTTTTTCACCTCGTATCCTTATATGAAATACAGGCTTATTATTATACTTTCTGGAAAATATATTAATGATTATTTGAAAAATGCATATAAAAACAATATTAAAAAAAATTAGATTTTTTAAAAAAATCAAAAAATTTTTTGAAAAAAATTTGAATTCTATAAATAATTTTCCTAGACTAAAGCTATAAAATAAAAAACATTAGGAGTGAGAAAAATGAGAAAATTTTTATTAACGGTAATGGCTATTTTTGTATTGGCATGCGGTTCAGTGTTTGGTATGTACGGTGCGGATAATACTTGGCTTTTCTTCCTCATTCATGGAAATCAATTAAGAGCTAGAATGAATCAGCTTGGCTTTACACTAGGAAACGGCACTATTAAAGGTACTTTTGGTTTTAAAGCTAATACTGGATTAACTGGTCAGATTTTTACATCAAGAGCAAATACAAATTTAGAAGCTACTATATCTGGAGGTATAGGATATACTGGTGATGGTTTCGGAGTTGGCGTGGGATACAATTATACTATGAATAATGTTTCAGGTATTAAAATGGTTGATGCTCATACCCCTGTAGTAGTATTTAATGCTGTTAATAATAATTTAAGAGTGGCAATACCTGTAAGTATAAGTAAAAAAGATGATGTAGGAAATGGAAGAACTGACTATTTAGGTTTGAGCATACCTGCACAGGTAAGATACTACACTGGAATAGATGCTTTCAATTATATAAGATTTGAATTTAACTATGGTCAAAACTCTTATAAACAAGGTGGAGAAGAATATTCAGCTAAAAATTTAAGTTTCCAATTAAGACTTCATTTCTTAAATACTATAATAGACAATGTAGTTGTTAATCCATTTATAAGAATAGATTTCGCTTCTGCTTTAGATGCTAAAGGAAAAGCTGCTATAGTTGGAACTCTTAATGGCAGTTATACTACTGATATTAAAGCATGGACTGTTGCAGGTGCCTCTAAAGCAACTGCTGGCCAGGAAGCATATGACAGAAACCCTTATGACTTGAGAATACTACCTAGTATATCTTTAAGCGTTAATACTGATATTGTAAACTTTATATTTGAACCAGGTTTAGGATATAGGGTTGAAGATGACGGAATAAAAGGAAGCAAACTTGTACACAGTTTATATTGGTCAGCATACGGAGAAGTTTATGTAAGACCTATAGAGGCTTTGGAATGGTATTTTGAAATGGACGTAAATAACGGAGTACCTAAAATACAGTCTCCAGTAAATAGTTTGCCTATAGCATTCGGTGCCAACACTGGTATAACTTGGTATTTACCTTCTTTAAATCCTAATGCTCAGTAAAACATCGTTGTCATAAAATATAAAGGCAGGGTTAAAAAATAGTATTACAATTTATCCCTGCCATTATTTTTTAACTTTATTCTAATCCCCGCCCTTTTAGATTTAAAAGCTTTATTTTTTATATAAACTTTGATTAAATCTTTTAAGTCTTCACTTCAAAAAGTGCACCCGCCCAAGCGTTATTTAAATTTGTAATTTATACATCGCACGATAAATAAAAAACTAGTTAATAATCCGCTCTGAATTATTAACTAGTTTATTTTTTTAATCTATTTACCGTGCGTATTATAATAAATAAAAATTAATCTCCAAAAACACTTTTCACTATACTGTAAATTGAAGAAGCAAATCTTTTTTCTACTTTTAGAGGATTAATTAGAGTTTCAATGCCGTCATTTATCTCGCAAAACTCTATATCGCCAAACTCAATATCTTCATTAGCGTCCATTCCAAAATACATATAATCAAATGAAATATGAACAGCAATATTAAGATAAGTATCTTTTAATATGTACTCAGAGAAAGTTCCGCCGTCCATAGTCTCGCCTCTAGCCATGTCATATTTATTTGCTAATGACATCAATACGCCTGCTTTTATTTTTTTGGAATTAAGAGAAGTAATTTTATTTTCACTTATATCTTTTTCTGTAATATCAGAATATTTGAAATCAAGCTGTTCTATAGGCTGTGATATCTCATAGTCTGATAATTGAGTTTTCCATTTTGCTATAGTGTCAGAGTTTAATTCTGAAGGGTGTACTAAAGTTATTAAAGCATTTTCTTTGAGAGTGTATTCTTCTTCATCAACTGTATTGAAAGTGCCGTCTTCCATATATCTGAAACTTTCTATTAAATTGTTATTCTCATCATAAACGCCCCATATTAGTTTTAATGCGAATAGATTCATTATAGGGTTTTCAACAAATACAGTTTTGAAATTATTATAAGTCCATTTTCTGCCGTTTAATAATACTTTCTGAAGTCTTATTTTCTGACTCTGTATTAAAGTTTTTATTTCTTTTTTGAGAGCAGTGCATTCTTTTTTGGCGTTATCTGCTTCTGTTTTGTCATCTTTGCTGTTTGGAGCTGGGAGCGATTTTATTATTTTTTGTTTGTCATTATCTGTTATTGTGAGTTCAAGATCATTGTTTATTGATAATGTAAATGTTCTTTTTGCCTCTCCTCCATAGCTTAAAACTTTTTCTCCTTTTCTGTCAAATCCGAAATTAGGTATTATTCTGTCTGAAAGCTCATCGGCTGTCATATCAAGTAAGTATGCAACATTTTCCATAGTCTCTATTGCTACTTCTTTTATTTTTGCAGTAGGTGCTTTTCTTGTGAGGCTGTCTACCAATATTAATGCATAGCTTTTTCCGTTTAATGCGATACATTTTACAATAAATGCCCCCATAACAGTACGGGAACCTTTAGCAAACTCTTTTATAAGAGGATAAACTTTATCTATCTTTGAATTATTAGAATATAAAAGATAAGGTATTAAAATATTTTTCTTTGTTGCTTCGTAATTAGAATCTTTCCAATAAATATATAACATTTCCAAAGCATTGGTAAATGAATCAATATCAAGAATCTCAGTAAGCATATCGCAGTCTTTTAATCTGGCAGGCTCAACTAAGTTCATATATTCCATAATAATATATTTAAATATTCTCTCATCAGCCAATTTTCCATTATTGTATAAAACTTTTGTCAAATGAACATCATCTAAAAACTTAATATTTTTTTCATAATTTGTATTGTAATAAGTATCTATAAACTCCAAAGCCTCATCAATACTTTTGAAATTATCGCCGTATTTTTTAAGATTCCAATTCTTAATAATATTTTTTAATGCCCCTTTAAGTTCTGATGATCTTATTTTCTCTGACATCTTTTCAACATATTCTCTTGTAATAGCTTCATTATCAGAAATAGCTTTAATACAATATCTTTTTACTTCGGCTCTCTTTGTATTTTCAAGAACTGTATAAACTAAATGATAATCATTATAATGACATTTATTATACAAAGTCTTTAATATATCTAATGCTGTATTTTTATTTGATGCTATATTATCTTTTATAAACTTATCATCATTTAATATATTTACCACTTCATCAAAATAGCTTTTAAATAATTCATCTTTTACGCTATTTATAATAACATTATTATTTTCATCTACGCATCTAAGCTCTTTATATAATGTAGGAAGACATTTTCCGCCATAGTCGTAATAATAATTTGAAAAATCTCCTGCATAATCAAAATAGTATGAAGTGAGAATTTCTTTTAATGTAATATTTAATTCTTTATTATTTAATAAACTATCAATAACTTCTTTTAAAGTTTTCTTTCCTATAGATGCCTGCACTTCTATATATTTTCTTATTCCAAGCTGAATTGGTAAATATTTAAAAATATCAATAGCAAACTTTTTATAGTTTTTCATTTCATCGCTGTCATAATTAAATAAAGAGTATAAATAATAAAGTTCTGTATCAAGACTAACTTCAGGAAGGCTATCCCATCTGTTGCTATATAGATTGTATGCATTTTTTTTGTCTGTATAATATTCAATAAGCGTATCAAAGAGTTTATTTTTATCTTTATCAAATATTTCTTCTATTTTTACTGTAGTTGTAAATGTTGGTCTCTTATTATATCTATTAGATTTATCTTCTGTAAATTTATTAACTATAGTTTGAAATACAGGTATAGACTTTTTTAAATTATTTGCGTCTATATTATTATCATTATGCTCTAATAAAACACCGCTAAGTACTATAAATATTCTTTTGTTTCTATCATTTTTTAAATCATTTCCTACTAAATTATAAACTTTATAAAAATCTTCTTTATAGTTTAAATATAAATCTCTTGCTCCATAAATAAACTCATAACGAAAATAATCTTCAAAATGTTTTGCTATAAATATAAAAGAGTTTGGATAATTTATTGCTTTGAGGAATTTATCTTTGGCTTTATAAGGATTACTGTAATCTAATAATCTTAAATACTGTCCAAGTTCAATATTCATATCAATAATATATTCTTCATTATTATTTAATACTTCTACAAATTTATTTTTTATAGCTTCGTTTTTATCTAAAAGAGAAGCAATTACATTTAAAGTGTCATAAAGATTTGGCAAAACATCAAATGATTTTATAGCAGCATTTATGTATTTATCATCGCATTCTTTATTATTTTTTATAACAGAACATATTGCAATCAATGGTATTACAGCATCTCTGTCCATTTTTTTTAATATTTTTTTATTGTCATTGTTATTAATAATATCAATATATTTATCTGTGTATTCTTCAAACTCTTTACTGAAGTATTTATTAAAATCTTCAAAAACTGTATATATTAATTTTTCACCATTTAAAGTTCTTGCCTGCTCTTTATATCTTTTCTCATATCCATAAACAAGATATCTGAGTGACTTTTCAAAATCTCTATTAACTATATAATCAAAAATAACATATCTAGTTCCGCCTTCTCCTTCTTTATCGTTTCCGTAAATAAGTATCTTCATAAAATGTTCATATCTTTTCTTTAATGCTTCATCTTCTATAGTAAAATAATCTTGCAAAAAAGCATCTTTATAATGAAAATAATCATAAGGATTCCTTCTTATTTTGCTGAAATCATTTGTAGATTCACATTTCTCCATATCATCTTCTATAGAAGAGACCTTATAGTATGCTTCAAGTTTTTCTTCTAAGTTCATAATTTATCCTCCAATAAAAACTATATCAATATATAGTATATACATTTTTTATTTATTTGTCAATATATAAGTATGATAAGTATAAAATGAATATTTATGAAGATTTATTAGTTTTTATGTATTATTTTTAGTTTAAAATAAAATATGTATTATATATTTTCTTCATTATCAAATTCTTTAACTATAAATGTATTAAAATCATCTTGACTGCATGCAAAAGATTCTTTAAATAAATATCCTTCAAAATAACCTATTTTATAATAATCTTTATTCTTACGAATATTATTTAAATATTTTTTTAAAGTATTTGTTATTTTAGTATTATAATCAGAATGTTCTTCTTTATAAACCATAATATAAAAAACCCTGCTTTTAGAATCATTAATATCTTTTATTAATTTTAATTCTGATAAAGCAATATAAGTATCATATGCTTTTTTGTACACATCTTCTTTATTTACTGAACCGCTTTTAAACTCTATTAAATATATAATGCCATTTGTAAATTTATAAATAGCATCTACAGAACTTACCTTTAAACTAAATTTATATTTTGAAATATATTTTTTTATTAATTTATCTCCATTTATAACTTTATTTTCTGCATCAGTCATATAAGTTACAATATAATCTTTTAAAGTATCACTTTTAACTTTGCTTAAAGATGTTTCTTTTAAAGTATCTTCTAAATTGTAATAATCCAAATTATAAATTTCTGATAATATTGACTGTTTTAATTCATCAAGGATTATTTCTCTCATTATCCTGCTCTTCTCTCATATTAGACAATATCTCTAAAGGTTCATACATTTTTTCATAAATTATATCCAAATTATCATTAACATTTTTAAATACTACATTACATTTATTTTCTGCTAATTCAGTAATATAAAAATTAACTCTTTCATCTATATTATGCCTTTTGGAAAATCTGTTGATAGCCTCCAAAAAATAATGACTATGAGTAGTTATAGTAATAGTTAAATTAAAATATTTCTGTAATAAAACAATTAACTCAGCATAAATCAACTGCCATTTTGGGTGAAGATGTATTTCAGGCTCATCTAATATAAGAACATCTTTTTCATTCAAAGAACCATTTTCTAAAAGCCTTTTTATTATTACAAAAGATTTTAATCCAGCAGAAAGATTTTCTAATTTTATTTCTGTATTATTTTCATTGTAATGCAAATAATACTCATTATTTTTATTTATAATTTCTGCATTCATAACACTATTAAATACATCATAAACTTTTTCTAAAATTTCTCTATTAGTTACTGCCTCAATGATACCTTCATATTCTAAATTCTCTTTTACTAAATTAGAGATTAATTTACTTGATATAAAGTTTAAATTATCAGCATAAATATTGTCTAATATGAAAGGATTATCTATATAAAATATACTATGTGTTATATTAAATTCTGAATCAAATCTTGTACATTCATTATTTTTAAACTCTATATTCATTTTTTGTTTTTTTACTTCCAACTCTAATTTAGCATTTGCATTTTTATTAAATAAATTATCAATTTGCTTACAAAAAATATTAGAAAAATATCTATTTATTATTTCAATCATTAATTTATTATACGGTGCAGACATTATTTTAAATATATCATTTGCTACATTGTCTATATTATTTAATGATATTAATGATTCAGGTATAGTATCGATAATAATATTTTTTATATTATTAATATTTACATTATCTATATTTAATGTATCTAATATTTCATTTGTACATTTATTTGCAAAGTCTGAAAAATTATCTAATTGTAATGGTATTAATTGCAATTTAGCTATGTTATTAATTACGCTTAAACCTTTCTCGCCTCGTATTCTTTTAGCACTATTATAATTTGAACTAAATATTGAAAATAAAATCTTACCTATTGTGCTTTTTCCTGTATCATTATCTCCACATATTACAGTTATGCCGTCTATTTTTATATCTGCTTTCTCTATCTTTGCAAAGTTAGATATTTTTAATCTCATAAGAAATTATCCTGAAATACTAGAATTATCGTCATCAAATATTATAACATTATAAGTAAAAAATATATTAATTTCTACAATCCTCTGTAGTATTAATATTAAATAAAAAAGCCCATGCATTAAGCACAGGCTAATAAAAAAGGAAAAAAAAATTTAAACTATTTATTCTTCTATACTATCGATTAGTATATCATTATATTCATTAATTAATAAATTATACTCTTCATCATCTATAACCGTGCAATCATTATTTATACTATTTAATAATTTTGTCATATAAAATCCTCCGTTTTTTAATTAATATATTCTAATCATTTTATGTGATAAAGTTATTATATATTGTAACTAATAATTAATCTCTTATATTATTAATATAAGAAATAAGCAGATAAATGCAATAACTTTTTACATAAAATTTAAAAAAATATTAATAGTGTAAAAAAAAAGACCTATATGCACAAAGCATACAGGTCTCATAAAATTCCAAATCAAAAATTAATTCATAGCATTAATTTTTTTCATCATATCAGATTTTTTGGCAGCAGCTCTATTAGAATGTATAACAGATTTTCTAGCAGCTTTATCTAAAGCACTTGCATATTTTTTGAATTCTGTCATAGCTGCAGATTTATCATTACTTTCTATAGACTTAACAACTTTCTTTTTTTGAGTATTTAAGAAACTTTTAATTTTTCTATTATAAAGATTTTTAACTTCGTTTTGTCTTAATCTTTTAGATGCTGAAGCTATATTAGGCATTATATTTCTCCGTGGTTTAAATAAAAAAAAGCGGAGTTGACGGGGCTCGAACCCGCGGCCTCCTGCGTGACAGGCAGGCGCTCTAACCAAACTGAGCTACAACTCCAAACTAGTTAAGGAATGCTTGTATTATACTACAAAATTATTTTTTGTCAAGCGGTAATTTAAAAAAATTAATATAAAGTATATAAGGAAAAGCAGATTTCAATACTAAAATATAAAAATTATAATAAAAAACTTACTGATTATTTTTGAACTTTATTAGTTTTTTCAAAATATCATAATTTCTTTCCAGTATCTGTCAAAATAATTATACATTCCCATACCAGGCGAATAGTAATTGTATATCTTACGGAAATCATTTAAGGCATCTTTAAAAGAAGTATTTTTAATATAGCCTTTTCTAGCCATATATAATAATGCTATAGAAGGCGATCTTGACATTCCAAAATTGCAGTGCACTAGTACTTCCATATCTTTTATATGTTCATCGATAAACTCTATCGATCTTTTTATCATAGGAAAAGCATAATCAAATGAAAGGCTTGATATATCTAATAGATTCAAATAAAGATTATTATTACTTTCAAAAACCTTTTTATCTCCTATATTACCATGAACACCATTGACAAAACAGCTTTGACATGCATGCACTATAGCACCTTTAAATTTTCTGCAGTCGCTGTCTCCTCCTACATAAAGGTTATTATATAATTTCTGCATATTTACACACTCCTTTTATAATATAATCAAAGGTTTTATTTTGTCAATTACTTTTATTTGTGATGGCTATATTGTAAAAATATTAAGACAAAAAATGAATTTTGTTTACATTTAGATTGAATAATTAAAAACAATTATTATATTTATAATATATGATATTTGTATGAATGATTTTTAAGTACAGGAGGATTTTTATTATGAAGCCAAATTTAATATTAATGAGCCATGGTAATTTGGCATCTGCACTTATAGAGTCAGCAAAGATGATACTGGGTGATTTGTCAGATTATGATATAGTTGCTATGCAGCTTGATGATACATTTAATGATGTAGAAGAAAAATTAATATCTGTACTGGATAAACATAAAGATAAAAATATTTTAATAATGACTGATATATACGGCGGAACACCTTTTAATATAGCAAGTAAATTCTACAGAAAAAATGATAATATTTGCCTTATAAGCGGAGTAAACCTCGATATGGTAATAGAATATTTTTCTTCAGATATGCATGATAATACAAAGAAACTTATTGATGAGCTTATAAGCGTTTCCAGAGATTCTATAACATTATACTCTAAAAATGAAAATGAAATATATAAGGATATAGATTTTTAATTTCTTTAGTGTATAATAAACTTTATGATAAAAGAATCTATTAAACATGTATTAGCTGACTACAGTATATTGGAGATTACTGGAAGAATATTTGTAGCATATATCATGGGTATATTTATAGGCTGGGAGAGAGCACAGCATAAAAAACCTATAGGAAGCAGAACTACAAGTATAGTATGTATGGGGGCAGCTATTTTATCATGTTATGAAGATGTTTTCGCTCATGCTATTATGCTTGAAAATGAAGAGCTTATAAGGCTTGGAAGCGAGCTTTTGTATACTACACCCGATTACAACAGAATATCTGCTCAGATTGTATCTGGTATAGGATTTCTCGGAGCGGGTATGATTATACAAAATAGGGGTAAACTTCATGGCATAACAACAGCCGCTATAGTATGGGTTACCGCCTGTCTTGGAATAGTTATAGGCTCTGGTCAGTGGGTATTATCTACTATAGGCTGTATTTGTATATTTTTAAGCACTTCTATTTATCGATTTTTTATTCCATACTTCATAGCAAATAAGAAAAAGTCAATAATTTATTTAATAGAATGTTCTTCCAAAATAGATATAGAAACAGAACTTGACAGGTTTGGTATAAAACTTATTAATTTGGAAATATTGGGCTGGAAAGAGGTTATTAATAATGATAAAAAAATGGACAAAAATATTGTATTATCTCCAAATCTTATAAGCAAAGTTCATATATTTGTGCCTAGTCTTGATTATGCTAATATAGAAAATATATTAAAAAGTTTGGGTATAAGACCTATAAAAATGCTTGAACGTATGAGAGATAAAGTTGATTTGCATTCTATAAAATAGAAAAATTAAAATATAATTA
The DNA here is from genome assembly GCF_000384655.1 of Brachyspira innocens ATCC 29796. GTDB lineage: Bacteria > Spirochaetota > Brachyspiria > Brachyspirales > Brachyspiraceae > Brachyspira > Brachyspira innocens. The sequence continues at coordinate 33,849 of NZ_ARQI01000106.1, forward strand.
AAAGTTTAATCTTATGGAAGAAATATATATAAAAAATTTTATAATTGATAATAGTATTATAATAGAAGAAAAAGAAATATCAATTTATCCTCTTACCTTGATTTCAAATAAATATAATTATTTGGCTAATTTAATTTGGTATATAAGCGATTTGCATTTTTTTGAGTTTTATAAAGTTAATGATTATGAGATAATGTCTATAAGTAAAACTATAAGCGGTATAATAGAGCATTATGAGTATTCTGCTGTAATTGATAATAATATGATTATAGAATGCATAGACTTTGTCAATGATATACTTGAAAAAAATAAAGATAATATTTTAAATAAATTGTTTCCAGAAAATAGAAATAAAAGCATAGAAAAATTATCAATATTATGTACTTCAGATAATCATATAAATATTAACTCCTCTTTTAATAATGAAAGCAATATTATAGATATAGTTTTTATTTATAATAATAGTTTTTCTTTCTCTTCAAGAGCTTTCTTCAGCAGGAAAATAGATATTTTTATTTTTGTTATTGAGCATATTATAAAAATACTTCTTACGGGAAATATATATAGAAACGCATATATTGCTGATTATAATGATTTTAATTTTGATTATGCTATTAAAAAGAATATGGCTGTGAGAGATTTTATTTACAAAGTTCATGAGATTAACTTAAAAGAAAATAATAATAAAAAAAATAGTAATTATAATATAAAAAATAGATATGAACTTATAAAAATGTTTTTAAAAAATTATAATTCATTTAATGTATTTGTAGAAAATTTTTCATTCATAGAAGAAGAAATAAAAAAAGAAGAAAACAGCAATAATTTAATTGATTCGTTCTTGGAAACTATAAATAGAAAAAGAAATATATTTATTACATATGATGATATAAACGATTTAAATAGTTTAATATCAGATAAAAGGTTTGAAAATAATATTAAGGTTTATTAATTTACATTTATTATATTTTTGATATAATATTGTTATAATAATGTTCGGATAATATTTATGAAATACATTAAAAACTCTATAATATTTTTTATAGTTTTCATCTTTTTCTTATCATGTTTATCATGCAGTAATTTGACTACAGGTATTAAAAGTGCTCAGAAACTGAAAGATAGGGCGGGCAGATATTCTCTTAATGTAAACTTTGAAGAAGATATTAAACTTGACTTTATAGTATTTGATACTGGAGATATTAATTTTATAGGAAGCAGAAATAATATTGCCAATAATTTAGGAACATATTTTTTAGGAAACCCTGAAAGCACAAATAAAACTTTTTCATTTGATATAAAAGAGACTATAAACGGAGTAGAACCTAACACGTATTTTATAGATTTTTTTTATTACACATTGAGATATTCAGGAAATGAAGTAAATTTTCAAAAAAAATCAGACAGTACAAATATAAAAATAAGTGAAAGAATTGGTGTTTATTATAGCAAGGATAAATTATATAATATAACTGTAAACTCTGAGAGAATATCTTGGAGCTATTTTCCAGATGCTTATATTGATATAACTAATCCATACACTGAAGATACAGTTTTTACAAAAACAGCGAGCTTTACCAATGAAAAAAGTGGAACAGTTTATAATTTTACACTTAAATTCGTTTTTACTGACAATGCTCTGAAACTCACTTTCAATATTACAGATCCTTCGTATTCTCAGTATAATAAACAAGATGAAGAGTATAGAATATCTTGGCAATGATAATATGAATGTATTTTGATAAGGTTTTTATTATGATAAAAGTTTCTGTAATTGTTCCAATATTTAATGTAGAGAAGTATTTAAAAAAATGTTTGGATAGTGTGATAAATCAGACATTAAAAGATATAGAGATAATATGCATAAATGACTGTTCAACAGATGGTTCTAAAGATATCGTTCTTGAGTATATTCAAAAAGACAAAAGAATAAAACTTATTAGTAATGAAAAAAACTCTGGTATAGGGATTACGAGAAATGAAGGAATTAATACTTCTGTTGGAGAGTATATTTCTTTTATAGATTCTGATGATTATATTTCTTGCAATTATTTAGAAGAGCTTTATAAAACAGCTTTAAAATATGATGCAGATATAGTTTTTACTAATAATATTAATATTGTTAGAGATAATATAATAAAGCCTTACTATCATAATAGAATACATATATGGAAGAAGAAGTTTAAGAATACTTGGCAGGAGGGAATAAGCAATTTTAATGTTGGCACACCAGAAAAAGAAAATACTCCAGAATATCCTTTGGTTTCAAGTGTGAATAAAATATTTAAGAGAGAATTTATTATAAAAAATAACATGAAATTTCAGAATTTTATAGTATCTGAAGACACAGAATTTTTTTATAAATATCTGCTTTATATGCCAAAAATGTTTTATAACAATAATGCTCAATATTATTATGTACAGAGAAAGTCATCTATAACGCATTCTATAGAAAAAGATAATAAAATGGCTTCTGACTCTTTGAAAGTATTTAAAAATATATTTAATTTTTACAAAGAAAAAGATATAAGTTTGCTTGGAGAATGTAATTTTTATAATTTCACTTCTTTTTTATTTGTGTTTAATAATTATAAGGCTGATAATAAAAATGAGTTCTATAAAAAATGTCATGAACTTATGAAAGCTCTTAATCCAGAAATAGACAGAAAAAAACATGCTTTTTATGCTTATAATATGTACATAATGAAAACTTATGATGATTATAATGTATATTTAGACAAAATAGAATCTATTAAGAAAAAAGTATTTGATATTGCTTGGTGGATACCTTCTATTACTTTGAGAGAGAAGTATAAAAAAGTTAATTTGGATAAACTTGCTGAGAAAAATTGGAAATGATATAATTATTAATCTTTTAATATAATTGAAAAAAAATCAATTTTATTATAAAGTATTGAAGTTAAGTTGAATATAATAAAAATGATAGGAGAATAAATATATGGTAGTAGAGCCAAAAATTTTAAATAATATATGTATTACTGCTCACCCTCTAGGCTGTGCAAAAGAAGTGGAAAAGCAGATTAATTATGTGAAATCAAAACCTAAAGTAAAATCAAATGTTAAAAATGCTCTTATATTAGGAGCTTCAGGCGGATACGGACTTGCAAGCAGAATAGCTATAAGCTACGGACTTGGGGCTAAAACTTTGAGTGTATCTTTTGAGAAGGCTGCTACAGAAAGAAGAACTGCTACACCGGGCTGGTATAATAATGAAGCTTTTTCTTCATTTGCTGAAAAAGACGGAGTTAAAGATAAAAACTTGATACTTGATGCTTTTTTAAATGCTTCAAAAGAGGAAGTAATTAAAGAGGCTAAATCATTTTTTAACGGAGAGAAAATAGATTTAGTGATATACAGTTTGGCAGCACCTGTAAGAACTGATGAATCTACTGGAACAGTTTATCGTTCATCATTAAAACCTATAGGAAAAAAATATAATGGTATAGGTGTTGATTTTATGACTGAAGAGCTTCTTGAGGTATCAATAGAGCCTGCAAATGAAGATGATATAAAATCTACGGTTAAAGTTATGGGCGGAGAGGACTGGAAATTATGGACTGATGCTTTGCTTAATGCTGATATGCTTTCTGAAAATGCCATAAATATAGCATATTCTTATATAGGTCCTGAAATGACTAAAGCTGTATACAGAGATGGTACTATAGGAAAGGCTAAAGATCATCTTGAGGCAACTGCTCATGAATTAGACAAAGAGATGCAGGAGAAAGTAAAAGGGCATGCTTATGTATCAGTAAATAAGGCTGTTGTAACTAGATCTTCTGCTGTTATACCTACAGTTCCTCTTTATATAGGTATATTATTTAAGGTTATGCAAAAGAAAGGCATTCATGAGGGCTGTATAGAGCAGATGTACAGACTTATAAGTGAAAAACTTTTTAATGGGGGAGAAGTACCAGTTGACAGTGATAATAGAATAAGACTAGATGACTGGGAATTAAGAGAAGATGTTCAGAAAGAAGTATTAGATGAGTGGAATAAACTTACAAAAGATAATGTAAAAGAAATAGCGGATTTAGCATTATTTAGAAAAGATTATATGAATATGCATGGTTTTGATGAAGAGGGTATTGATTATAGTCTGGACGTTAAGATATGATATTATAATAAATTTTAAATAACATATTACTAGCGAAGTTTGAATATTTATATTTGAGCTTCGCTTTTTTTATTTATTGCTTTTGCTTGTATTTAGGAAAGTGTTAAATTTAAAAAACGCTTGGGCGGGCGTACTTTAAGAAATATAGACTTATATATTTAATTAAACTCAATATAAAAAATAAAGCTTTTAAATCTAAAAGGGCGGGGATTAAAGTAAAATTTTTATATTTTTATTATAGCTTCTCTATTTCTTCTATACTTAATCCTGTTAATTCACTGATAAGACTTATATCAATATTTTTATTTTTCATATTTTTAGCCATAGATATTTGTGTTTCTTTAATACCTTCTTCTTTACCTTTTTCAATTCCTTGTTCTATACCTTCTTTTATACCCTCTTCTCTTCCTAATTTTCTTTCTTCATCAAGCATTATTTGATTGCCATAAAGATAAGCCTCTTTTTTCTCATATTCCATCATCATCAATTTGCTTTTCACAAAATTATTATATTTTTTTTGTACTTCTTCCATTATAGGTTTTTCTTTTACTATTTCAGACATAGACGCCTCCAAATTTTTACTTGTGAATATTTTGAGCCAATAATTCAAATCTTTAGACAATACATTTTTCCTGAACTTTTTTAATTCTATTATATGTATCTGTAGATGGTCTGTTAATAACTTTTTATTATTCATTTCATAAAGCATATAGCAGGAATGTATATTTTTAGTTTTATCCAAATTAAAATTAAGAAGATTAATACTTATTACAGGTGTTAATTCATCATATCTTTCACCATGCTTTAATAATTTACTGTAATTAGCTGCCCAATAATAGAGTATGCGTTCTGGAAATCTTGAATTGCCTTGTAATTGTATCTCTATAATAACGACTGAACCGTTTTGAGTGATACATTTAACATCAACAATTGTTTCTTTTAAATTTCTATTTTTCTTTAAGTTAAATGGTGTAAGTATTTCGACAGAGTGAAATGTCTTCATATTTGCATTAATCATTATAGAATTGATAAAATCTAAAAGTATAGTCTCACTGCTTCCTTTATCAGTAAAAAGATATCTTATAAAATAATCATTCAAAGGATTAAAATATTTTATTTGTTTAGTATTTAATTTCTTTTCCATAACATATATTATAATGAAATATTTTATAAATGTCAAAGTATAAAATTTATTTTCACTCCCACCCATTAAATTTTTGAATACTATTTGTTATTTTTAGCTTATTTTTATATTTTAACTTTTACTGTTATTCTGGCTGCCCACCCAAGTGCTTTTTAAATTTGTAATGCTATTCAACGCACGTTAAATCGATTCTTATATAGTGCAAAATTAGAATTATTAAATTAATTATATTAAAAAAGTCCGCTCAACGTGCGTTAATGAAATTGCAAAGTTTAAAAAAAATTTTTGGGGCGGGTTTGCTTTTCAATGTGTTGACATCTGGGTGTAATTAAAATTCTATTTAAGAAAATAAAGTTTTAAAATCTAAAAGGGCGGGAATTAGGATAAAGTTTAAAAATCTATTCTCATTCCCACCCTTTAAATTTTTGAATACTATTTTTTATTTTTAGCTTATTTTTATATTTTAACTTTTACTGTTATTCTAGCTGCCCGCCCAAGTGAGTTTTTAAATTTTATAATATTATTCAACGCACGTTTAGCTTTTTTATCATGAATAATGCTAATAAGAATTATTAATCAATACATATTTTAAAAATGCGTTTTGCGTGCGGGTTAATAATCAAAAGCATCTTCATCTATATCCATGTAATTTCCAGAGTAATAATTGGCCTTTTCTTTTATAAGCATTAAACGCTTTGGTATCTCCATTAAAAATGATGAAGGTATCTGCTCCATTATTCCAGAACTTATTCTTCTTTTTTTAGAGTAGGTGAGATAAAGTTTTCTTTTAGCCCTTGTTATTGCTACATAAAGAAGCCTTCTCTCTTCATCAATGCCTCCTTCCTCTTCAAGCGAGAAATAATGAGGAAAAACTCCCTGCTCTAAACCTGTTATAAATACAGCGTCAAATTCTAGCCCCTTTGCATTATGCACTGTCATAAGTGTAATGTAATCTTCATTTTCATTTTCTGTGTTGAGGTCTCTGTATAAGGTGTTTTCTTCCAAAAATGTTATGAGTGAAGCATTAGGCTCTGTATTTTTATAATCGTAAAAGCCTCTGAAAAGCTCTTTTATATTTTCCTCTGCTGTTATTACTCTTTCATTGCCTTCGCTTTTAAATATTGAAAAATAATCTATATCTTTTAAAAAGTTAAAAAATATTTCTTCTATATGTATTCCGTCTTCATTTGCAATATCTTCTTTTATTTTTATACCGTATTCTTCTATTATGCTTTTGTATGCTTTAATTGATGAAGAAACCTTTTTGCTTAATGATATTTCATCAGCATAATCGATAGCTTCATAAAGACTTATTTTTCTGGTATTAGCAAAAGTTTCTATACTGTTAAAACTCTTCTCGCCTATTCCTCTAGGAGGCACATTAATAGTACGTCTTACGCTGAAATTATCTCCAAAGCCCATCATAAGCCTTAAAAAAGAAATAGAATCTTTTATCTCAATGCGTTCAAAAAATCCTACGCCTCCTACTATTTTATAATTTATAGAATGAAGTTGTAATTCTTTTTCATAGGCTCTTGATTGGCTGTTAGTCCTAAATAGTATTACTATGTCTTTAGCCTCAAATCCGTTATCAAATAAACTCTCTATTTCATTAACCACACTTCTTGCCTCTTCCAAATCACTATAGCAAATCCAATTTTCTATTTTAAATTCGTTAGGCTTGTTGGAAAATACATTTTTTTCATGGCGGCTCTTATTATTTTTTATAACGCTTAAAGCTGCTTCCACTACATCTTTTGGGCATCTGTAATTTTCTTCAAGGCGTACTATTTTTGTATTTGGATAGTCTTTCTCAAAATCAAGTATATTAAGAACATCAGCACCCCTAAATGCATATATACTCTGATCATCATCTCCTACAACTGTTAAATCATTATCAGCATTCTGCGTTAATAATTTTATGAGTTTGTACTGCTGAGGGTTTGTATCCTGAAACTCATCTACCAAAACATATTTGAATCTGTTTCTATAGAAGTTAAGAACTTTTTTCTCCTCTTCAAATAATTTTATGGTGTTTAATATAAGGTCGTCAAAATCCATCACATTTTCATTTAATTCATGCTCTGTATATTTTTTGTATACATTTTCAAAAATATCCCTGTCAAAAGTAATTCCGTCATCCATATTGTTTTTTACAGCGGATATAAATTTGTTTATCATTTTTGGAGTAATACTTTTAGGTACTTTCTCTTCTTTCATTATTCTTTTAATAACGGATAATTTATCGCCTTCATCTAGTATAAGAAAGTTAGACTTATAACCCAAAAAATGAGCATTCTCTTTTAATATCCTAAGACATGCAGAGTGAAAAGTTCTTATAAATAATCTGCTAGGCTTTATATCAGGTACAAGAGCCGATACTCTCTCTTTCATCTCATAAGCGGCTTTATTAGTAAAAGTAACAGCCATTATATTTTCGGGCGGAGTTTCAAGCTCATTAATAAGGTAGGCAATTTTTCTCGTAATCACCAAAGTTTTACCGCTTCCAGCCCCAGAAAGAAGAAGAAGAGGGCTACCCCTATGCAAAATACCTTCTCTCTGAACCTCGCTCACATTTTGAAGTATATCCATATCATCACCTATATCTAAAGAATTATAATTTGTAAAAAATTAGTTTTTATTATTTTCGGGAACTAGAGAGAGAACCCCCACTTATTTTGTTAAGCTGTGTGCTTTGGCATCAACTTTGACTAAATTTACATAGTAAAAAATGACAGGCAAAAAGCAATCCAGTAATTATAGGATAAATAAAATATAATGCATACCTAAACAAATATAGTTTATCAAAAAATTAATTTTTTAAATTTATATATTTGCGGGGCTTTGCCCCACACCCCAGTTCTTTTATTGGTATAAAAGAACCAGGCACAGCCCGCAGTCGCGAAGAACTGCATTTGACGAAGCCCCTCACTCTGCGTTCCGTACAAACAAAAAAAGAACGAAAAAAAAGATATCTGATACTAGAAAGCAATCCCATAACTAAATAGCAATAAAAAAATATAACGAATAATGAAAATCAAACCCAAAAATAAAAAGTATTACCTCAAGATTGTAATTGTTTTTTGTCTTACTTTTTTGTACTCGCCGTACTGGCATTCCGCACCGCATTGCTTAATATTTAGGATAGTCCAGTATAGGTGCGGTTTTTTACCTTTCATTACACCAAAAAGAATAAATTAATAAGCAATAAAATATTAAAATGCATTCCCAACCCTAAAAAGAAAACAAATATAAAAAGATATCTAACAATAAAAAGCAATACCATAACTAAATAGCAATAAAAAAATAAATAAAAGATAATGTATGCTAAAAAGCAAACCCAGAAAGTAAAAAAGTATTCCCCCAAGAATAATAGCGAGCCGAAGCCATCAAATAAATTTATTTATTTGATATTTATAGGCGTAGGCGAGCTTAACAGTAATAAAAATTGTTTTTTGTCCTACTTTTTTACAAAAAAGTAGGTAAGATTTTTTTGCGAGCTTTTTTTCTAAAAAAAGCTGGGAAAGATTTTCAAATACTAAAAGACAAAGTTAGAACTAGAAAGCCAACAAATATAAATAAAAAATCCCCCCTAAAACGCAGCCAAAAAATAAATATACACTAAAAAATCACAATCCTAACTCCCTTAACTCATTATATTTTCTATAGCACTCTTCAGCTTCAGATGTCCTGTTTAGACTATTTAATGCATTCCTCTTACCATAATAAAGCCCACTGCTAGGCTCTAACTCTATAGCCTTATCATAAGATTTTATAGCCAATTTATAATATTTTTCTTTGTCATAACTATCGCTATATGTATCAGCTAATTGATAACAAGTATCAGCTTTCCATTTATAGGCTTCTGCATCATTAGGATTTAATTCTATAACCTTATCATAACATTCTATAGCTAAGTCGTACTTACTACCTATATGGCTGCATATATCAGCTTTTCCTTTATATGCTTCTATATCATTAGGATTTAATTCTATAACCTTATCATAACATTCTATAGCCAAGTTATAATATTTTTCTTTGTCATAAGTATTATTAGCTAATTGATAATAAGTATCAGCTTTTCCTTTATATGCTTCCACATAATTAGGGTTTAACTCTATCATCTTGTCATAACATTCTATAGCTAAGCTAGAATATTTATAATTATTCTTAGCTAAGTGATAATATGCATCAGCTTTGCCTTTATACGCTTCTGCATCA
>NZ_ARQI01000107.1 GCF_000384655.1 Brachyspira innocens ATCC 29796
TAAAAAACTTGCTCGCATATAATCTCCTACCATTCTTACGAATGGTAGGCACTCACAAGTTTTTTATTTCTTCTATACTTAAACCTGTTATTTTGCTTATATCTTCAATACTTATATTAATATTTTTAAGATTTAAAGCTATAGTTTTTGCTTTATTTATTTCTCCCTGTTCTATACCTTGTTCTATACCTTTCTCTATACCTTTCTGAAATCCTATTTCTATACCTTCTTTTTTTCCTTCTGCCCTCTCATATTGAAGCATAGCAGCTTGACCATAAAGAAAAGTGTCTCTTTCATTATACGCTGACATTTCTTTTTCATCAGCTACAAATCTTTTATATTTATCTATTACCTTACTCATAATTGTATTTCCTCCTATGAGTTTATTAATATCTTTCTCTAAATCTTTAGTAGTAAAAAATCAATCCAAGATAAAAGTTTATTTTTATTATAGTTGTCTATGCTAGTATTTTTTAGTATTTCTGCAAATCTTTTAATCTCTATAAAATGTATCTGAAAATCATCAAGTCTAAGACTAGGATTATGAATATCAGAAAATGTTAAACATTTATGCTCTCTTCTTATATCAGTTTCAGTTCCTATATCCAAATTGAAATTGATAAAGCTAATACTAATCATCTGACTTATGTTAATATATAAATCGCTTTCTTTTAGTTCAGAAGCTATATTTTTGGCTATGTAATATAATATTCTTTTTATAAAATTGTTGTTTCCTACTAATTGTATTTCAACAAGTACTTTTTTACCATCTTTAGTTTTTGCTTTAACATCAAGGATAGACTCTTTTAAATTCTCATTTTCTGCTAAATTGTAAGGATTAATTATTTCAAGATTACTCACAGATTCAAAACCTACATCATTTAAAACGGCATTAACGATATTTTCTAATATATCCTCATCGCCTTCAGTACCAATTAGATATCGTACAAATAAATCATTAAGTCTATTAATCTCTTTCATAATTTTATTATACTAAAAACTAATAAATTGTCAAAGTTTATATAAAAATACTATCAACTATAATTTGCAAAAAATATAAATTGTTTTATTATTTAACAATAACATTTTCATTAGGATTTTTATTATGATAGAAGAGTTTAAAAAGTTTATTATGCGTGGCAATATATTGGACATGGCAATAGGTATAGTTATTGGGGCTTCATTTACAAAAATAGTTAATTCTTTTGTTGAAGATATATTAATGCCGCCTATAGGACTAATATTAAGCGGGATAGACTTTTCTAATATATTTATAGTAATTAAAAAAGGTATTTCTGATGCTGGTCCTTATACTTCAATAGAAGCAGCAAAACAAGCTGGTGCTGTTGTTATAGGTTTTGGTGTTTTTATTAATACTATAATAAGTTTTTTTATAACTGCTTTGGCAATATTTATGATAATAAAGATATTTAATAAAATGAGAGAAAAAATGGTAAAAAAAGAAAAAGAAGAGAAAGAATCAGAAGAGAAAATATGCCCTTACTGCTGTTCTTCTGTCAATATAAAAGCAGTAAAATGCCCTCATTGCACTTCAGATTTAAATAAATAAATTATATATGCATTACAAAATTATTATGACCACCTTAAAAAAGAATTATGCATATACTCAAAAACATCTATATCGTATATATAGTTTAATAATGAAACATCAAAATTATTAATACTTCCGAAATATTTAGATCCGCCGTCTTTTAAAACTAATAATTTATCTGCGAAATTTAATGCAGCATTTATATCATGAAGCACAGCAATAATACATCTATCTCCATTTTTCACCCATTCTTTTAAGTTATAAATTAATTCTATCTGACTATTTAAATCCAAATGATTTGTAGGCTCGTCCATCAATATAATACTAGGATTCTGTACTAAAGTTCTCGCTAAAAAAACTCTTTGAAGCTCTCCCCCAGAAAGTTCGGTTATCAATTTATCTTTTAAATGCATTATCTTTAATTTTTCCATATAATGAATAACAAAATCCTTATCTTCTTTACTTGGCATAGATAATAATTTATCTTTATAATTAGAATATCTTCCCATCATTATTGTATCATAAGAAGTATATCCAAAATAAATAGAAGACATTTGACTCATAATTGCTATAGTTTTATAAGCATCTATTTTTCTTATATCTTTATTATTAATAAATATTTTACCCTCAAAATCTATTATTCTGCAAAGTGATTTTAACAAAGTACTCTTTCCGCATCCATTAGGTCCTATAATACATAAACTTTCATTCTGAGATACCTCAAATGATATATCTTTTAATACTTCTTTTTTATTTATATTATTTTTATAATACAAAGATACATTTTCCGCTTTTACCATAACAGTTTTATTCATATTACATTCCATTATTTTTATTTGATATAAATATATACAAAAAGAAAGGAGCTCCTATAACAGCAGTAACTATCCCTATAGGTATATTAGAACCCTGAACTATAATCCTAGAAAATATATCAGAAACATTAAGAAGAAGCCCTCCAATTAAAGCAGATGCAGGAAAAACGATAATATGCTTAGCCCCGAATATTTTTCTTGCTATATGAGGAGATACCAAATCAACAAAACCTATTACTCCAGTAAAAGCAACTAATACCGCTGTTATAAATGAAGATATTAATATAAAAAATATCCTCATTTTTTTTACATCTACACCAAGCGATAAGCTAGTTTCATCTCCAAAAGTCATTATATCAAGCACACTGGAATATTTCATAAGTATTAATAAAAATACTAATGTCATTACAATAATAATAAAGATATCTATTTTATTTCTTACAAATAAACTTCCAAGCTGCCAAAGTATTATTTTGTTTGAGTATTTAGGAAACATATATGATAAAAAACTCATAACCGAACTTAAAAATAATGATATCACTATTCCTGCAAGTATTATAGAATTGCTGCTCATATATTTATCTATTTTTTTTGATATAAATAGTATAAATAATATAGTAATAAAAGCAAATATCATTGAAACACCTATAAAAAAATATTGATTAAATGATATATTCATTACTATGAGCAAAGCAGCCCCAAGTCCAGCACCAGATGATATGCCAAGATTATATGCAGAAGCAAGAGTGTTTCTTAATATAGACTGTATCACAACTCCTGTCATAGATAATGAAGCCCCTACAAATAATGATAATATAGAATGCTGAAGCCTGATATTTATAATGTCAGAGTTTATTTTGTTTATATTAATAAGTTCTATGCTAGAGACTTTATATATAAGTATGCATATTATTTCTTTGGGAGATATAAAAACACTTCCAATGCATACAGACAATATTGATGAGATAAAAACTAATATTAAAATTATTATAATTTTTTTTATCATTTTTATTATTAATTCCTAATTATTTGAACATCTTTATATTCATTAGGATAAATATATTTAGCCATATCTAATAGTGCATATATAATATTATGAGTAGGAAGAGAAGATGAAGATATATAATAAACATCTTTATTTTTTAAAGCATTTATATTCTGCCAAGACTGACGTCTCAATATTTCTTCTTCAGGATTATCTACATAATCTACACTAGTGAATATTATATCTGGATTAGAAAAAAGTACATTTTCTTCAGATACTGCTATCCAAGAATTTCTATCTTTAAATATATTCTTAGCACCTATAATATTAATCATATCATCTAGATAAACATTAGTACCAAATGAATAAAGATTAGGCAAAGCAGCTATTTCAAAATACACTTTTTTGCTATTTGTTATAGTATTTCCTATAGATTTTATTTTTTCTATATTTAAATCCATAATGTTTACAATATTTGAAGCTTCAGTATTTTTATTTAAAACATGCCCTATAAAATATATATCATCTTCTATTGATTTTATAGTATCACTATTAGGTATAACTGCTGTACATATTCCAGAAGCATTTATAGAATCAAGAGAGTTTTTACCAGAAAACACACTGAAAGTATTAACAAATAAAATATCTGGTTTAATTGCTGTCATCTTTTCAGAATCTGGATTTAGCATATCAAAAACTAATATATTAGATATATCTATATTATTAGTTTGTAAAATTTCTTTTGAAGTAGCATCTGCCGCTATTATTTTATCCGAAAGCCCTAAAGCTATTATAATGTCTGTAACAGCAGGAGATAAAGAAGCCAGCCTATCTATATTATCTGGAAGAATTATACTATTTCCCGCTCTGTCTTTAAGTGTATTGTCAGAAGTATTTGGAGCGTTACATGAAAATAAAAATATATTAAAAATGATTAACAGTATTATTTTAATTTTTTTCATAAATATAAACATTTCTTTTTTATATTAAAAACTTTTATATAAATATTTATTTTTTATGATTATAAACTCAAATATATAATTGTCAATAAAACTATATCATTAAAGAATTTTTATTATTTATATATACAAACTTTATAAAATAATAACTATTTATTAATGTCATTATTCTGATTTATTATATAATCTGATATTTCATTAGATAAGTTTTCCATAAAAAGTATTCTTGCATTAATCGTATTTACAAAATAATTATAAAATATAACTGCAGGTATAGCAATAATAAGTCCAGCAGCAGTTGTAAGTAAAGCATTAGCTATACCAGAAGCCAAAGCAGTAGGTTTTCCGCTTCCCACAACTGAAATCACAGCAAATGACTGTATCATACCTAGTATAGTACCCAAAAGACCTAAAAGCGGTGCTATTGTAGATATAGTAGAAAGTGCAGAAATAAATCTTTCAAGTCTTGGAAGTTCTTTATTCGAAGCACTTTGCATAAACTCTTTCGGAGCATTAATATTTTTAAGACCAGACATTATAATATTTGATAAAGGCGATTTTGAAGTCTCGCATAATGCAATAGCTGCTTTTATCTCTCTATCTTTAACTAAAGAAACTAATTTTGGAGCTAATGAACTATCTTCTGATTTTATTCTAGTAAAATATATAAATCTGTCTACTATTATAGTTAAAGCTAATACAGAAGATATAAGAAGCCCTATCCAGCAAACCGTCATAGCTGAGTTTAAAAGACTTTCAGAACCGAATATATTATCCATATATAAAAATGCCTCATATAAATATTGTTATTGGTTAAAACATTATAATTGTAAGAATATAAAAAATCAATAATTAAAAATATATTTTATTTTAAAAATAAATATAAAAATCCTTGACATTTTTTATTATTTATAATAGTATCTTTGCAGACAGTAAAATGTTTTAGGAAAAATAAAATGTATAATATAAATTATAATTTGTTTTTAAACCATCTTTCAAGGCGTTAAGCCTCCAAATTTCTTTTCATAAAAATAATATCTAAAAATAATTTTAAACAAAAATTTTTAATAAAAATGTATTCTTACTAAAAAATATCAGAGGAGTATTGTATTATGATAAAAGTATCTGTTATAGGTGCAACAGGTTATGCTGGAATAGAATTAATAAGACTATTATTATCGCATAGTAAAGTAGAATTAAAAAATCTTTCTTCAAAAAGTTTTGTAGGTAAAAGCATTGTTGAAATATACGCCAATCTAAACAAGAATTGTGATAAAATATTAGTAGATGAAAATGAAATATTTGAAGATACTGATGTAGTATTTGCTTCGCTTCCTGCAGGATTAAGCGATGACATTGCAAATAAATGCTTTGAAAAAAATATTTTGTTTATAGATTTGGGTGCTGATTTCAGACTTGATAATGAAGAAGATTATAAAAAATGGTACGGCAAAGAATATAAATACAAAAATATACATAAAGAAGCAATATATTCAATACCAGAAATAATTAAATATGATAGTGTATATAATAAAAAAGATTTAAACAAAGCAAAAATTATAGGAAATCCAGGTTGCTACCCTACTTCTATAGGTTTGGCATTAGCTCCAGCATTGGTAAAAAAAATAATATTAAAAGATGATATTATAATAGATTCAAAATCAGGAGCTACAGGTGCAGGACGTGAATTGAAATTAAATACTCATTTTACAGAATGTAATGAGGCTTTCTCTCCATATAAAGTTGCAGAACATAGACATACACCAGAAATAGAACAAACATTATCAAATATATATGGAGAAGATATAAAAGTAACTTTTGTTCCGCACTTGCTTCCATTAAATAGAGGTATAATTTCAACAATATATGCTAAATTAGAAAATAAAAATGATACATTGGAAAATATACATAGTATTTATAAAGAGTTTTATAAAGACTCAAAGTTTGTAAGAGTGCTTAATATAGGAGATACTGCCAATTTAAAATATGTTAAATACTCAAACTACTGTGATATATCTTTGCATATGGACAGCAGAACAAATAAATTAATAATAGTATCCGCAATAGATAATATGGTAAAAGGAGCGGCAGGACAGGCAATACAAAACATGAATATAGCATTAGGCTTTAAAGAAGATGAGGGATTGAATATAATTCCTCCAGCTTTCTAAAACATAATAAGTTTATAGCTAGTAACAATAAAAAAATAATTTTAAAGCTATAAACGAGCAGCTGATAACTGGAAGTTGTCAGCTAATTTAAAGCGAGTTTATAGCTAGCAACAATAGGAGATTATAAATGGATAGTTTTAAACAAATTGAAGGCGGTGTATGTGCTGCTAAAGGTTTCAAAGCAAATGGAGTACATGCTGGTATAAAGAAAAACAGTGAAAAAAAAGATTTAGCAATAATTTACAGTGAAAGTTTATGTTCAGTAGGAGCTGTATATACACAGAATAAAGCCTGCGGAGCGAATATCACTGTAAGTAAAGAACATTTAAAAGACGGCAAAGCAAAAGCTGTTATATGCAATTCTGGAAATGCTAATACCTGCAATAGAGACGGAGTTGAAAAAGCAAAAGAAATGTGTAAACTAGCAGCAGACGTTTTGGGCATTGATGAAAAAGATGTTGCCGTTGCTTCTACAGGCGTTATAGGGGTACCTCTCAATATAGAGCCTATACAAAAAAATATAAAAACATTAATAGACAATTTAGGTCATTCTAAAGAACATGCCCAAAATGCCGCAGCAGCTATAATGACAACTGATACATTTATGAAAGAGATTGCTTATGAATTTGAAATTGACGGAAAAATAGTTCATATAGGCGGAATGTCAAAAGGAAGCGGCATGATTCATCCTAATATGGCAACTATGCTTGCTTTTGTAACTACTGACTGCAATATCACAAGCGAGATGCTGCAAAAGGCTTTAAGCGAGGATGTAAAATCTACTTATAATATGGTTAGTGTTGATGGAGATACTTCTACTAATGATATGTGTGTAGTTCTTGCTAATGGAGAAGCTCAAAATAATATAATAGATAAAGAAGATGATAATTATAAAATATTTTGCAAAGCATTAAATATGGTTAACACATATTTATCAAAACAAATGGCAAAAGACGGAGAAGGCGCTACCAAATTAATAGAATGCGAAGTTATAAATGCCAGCGATATAAAATTGGCTAGAAAAATAGCAAAATCTGTAATCACTTCAAATTTGGTAAAAGCTGCTATGTTCGGATGCGATATGAACTGGGGACGTATTTCATGTGCTATAGGATATACTGAAGATGCTGATTTTGATATAAATAAAGTATCTATAAATGTAGGTTCTAAATATGGGGAGATGAATGTTTATAAAGACGGATATGGTGTAGAGTTCAGCGAAGAAGAGGCTTTAAAAATATTAAAAGAAGATGAAATAAAAATTACAATAGATATGAACTGTGGTACAAGTAAAGCTGTTGCTTGGGGCTGTGATTTAACTTATGACTATGTAAAAATTAACGGCTCTTACAGAAGTTAAAATAATAATAAAAAATAGGAAATAAAAAATGGAAAATATTTCAAACAGAGATAAAGCATTTATATTAAATCAGGCACTTCCATATATGCAAAGATACACTGGAAAAACAGTCGTTATAAAATACGGCGGAAGTGCTATGGAAAATCCAGAATTGAAAAAGAAAGTTATGAGCGATGTTGCTCTCATTTCCACTTTGGGAATAAGAGTTATAGTAGTTCATGGAGGCGGTAAAGATATTACTGCTATGCTTAATAAAATAGGAAAAGAGTCAAAGTTTATAAACGGACTTAGATATACTGATAAAGAAACTGCTGAAGTAGTAAAAATGGTACTTGCTGGAAAGGTTAATAAAGAATTAGTAGCGTCACTTGAAAACTGTGGAGGAAAATGTTTGGGTATATGCGGTATTGACGGAAGTATGTTTAAAGTAAGCAAATATAAAGGTGATACTGATTTGGGATTTGTAGGCGATGTTGATAGTGTGGATACTGATTTATTAAACACAATTATAACAAATAAATACATTCCAATAGTTGCAACTGTCGGATGCGATAATGAAGGAAATGTATACAATATCAATGCCGATACTGCAGCTGCTAAAATAGCAGAAAGTCTTAAAGCAGAAACCTTAATATACATGACTGATACACCCGGACTTCTAAAAGATAAAGATGATGAAAGCTCTTTAATAAGCCAGATAAATATTAAAGATATAGATAATTTAATAAAAGACGGCACTATATCAGGTGGTATGATACCTAAAGTTAAACATTGTATAGATGCCGTTGAAAATGGAGTGTCAAGAGTGTTTATAATAGATGGAAGATTATGCCATTCATTATTAATAGAAATGTTTACCGATGAAGGTATAGGAACTATGTTTTATAAAGACTAAAAATAATAATGAATAAATAAAATATAAATGAGGGTAAAAATATGCCAAGCAAAAAAACAAATAAACAAAATACTGAAGATAGTGATAAGTCAAAATTAAAAAAAGAATATATAAACAATAGTAAAAAATATGTTGCTAATACTTATGCTAGATTTGATTTAGTTTTAGAATCTGGAAATGGTACAAAATTAAAAGACATAGAAGGAAAAGAATATATTGATTTAGGAAGCGGAATAGGAGTTAATAGCATAGGATATGGTAATAAAAGCTGGATTAATGCTATAAATAGTCAGGCAAAAACTCTTCAGCATACTTCAAATTTGTACTACAATAAACCTTATATAGATTTAGCTAAAAAATTATGCTCTATAACAAAATATGATAAAGTATTTTTCTGTAATTCAGGTGCTGAGGCTAATGAAGCTGCTATAAAATGTGCAAGAAAATACTCTTTTGATAAATATGCTAATAATGATAAAGAATATAAAAGAAATAAAATAGTAACATTAAAAAACTCATTCCATGGCAGAACTATGGCTACCCTATCAGCTACAGGTCAGGAAGTTTTTCATAATTACTTTTTTCCATTTTTGGAAGGCTTTTCATTTGCAGAGGCTAACAATTATGAAGATACTGTTTCAAAATTAAAAGATAATGCTTGTGCTATAATGATGGAACTCATACAAGGTGAAGGCGGAGTTATACCTCTTGACAAAGAATATGTACAAAAGATAAAAAAATACTGCGAAGAAAATGATATACTTTTTATAGTTGATGAAGTACAAACTGGAGTGGGAAGAACAGGCAAATTCTTATGCTCTGAACATTTCGGCATAAAACCAGATATAACTACATTAGCTAAAGGATTGGGCGGTGGGCTTCCTATAGGTGCTATGCTTATGAGTAAAACTTGTTCTAATGTATTTAATAATGGAGATCATGGCTCTACATTCGGTGCTAATCCTATAGTGGCAAGCGGTGCTTTGGAAGTATTAAATATTATAGACAAAGACTTATTAAAAGAAGTAAGTAAAAAATCAAAATATATAAAAGATAAATTAATGAAACTTGATAATGTAGAAAGTGTTGATGGTATAGGTTTAATGCTTGGTATAAAACTTAAAGAAGGCTTAAATGCGAAAGAAATAGTAGAAAAATGTATAAGCAAAGGTGCTGTTCCATTAACAGCTAAAACAAAAATAAGACTTCTTCCTCCTCTTACAATAACAGATAAAGAGCTTGAAAAGGCTATCTCTATACTCTGTGAATGCATAGGCTAATTTGATTAATTATAAAAAATGAAAAATAAAAGCTTTACTTTTTTGTAAGGCTTTTATTTTTTATATACAAAAATAAAAAATTATAATTGACTTTTTATTTTATATTTATACAATTCATCTGTTAAAGATTATTAAAAAATTAAAAAAGAATAAAAATTGTCAGTATTTAAATATTAATATGACAATAAAAATAAACAAGAGAGAGGAATCTATGATTAGTATAATATCAGATATGGACGGAGTTATATACAGAGGAAATAATTTAATAGAAGGTGCAGAAGATTTCATAAGAATGCTATTATATAAAAATGTGCCTTTTTTATTTTTAACAAATAATGCAGAACAAACTCCAAGAGATTTAAAAAGAAAATTAGAATCATTAGGCGTAAACGGACTTGAAGAAAAACATTTCTTTACAGCAGCACAGGCAACAGCAATATTTTTACAAAGACAGCTTGCAAACGGCACTGCATATGTTATAGGTACAGGCGGACTTGTGAGCGAACTTTATAATGTGGGATATAGTATCAATGATGTTAATCCAGACTATGTAGTTGTAGGTAAAACAAATGCTTTTAATTTTGATATGCTTCAAAAGGCTGTTCATCTTATAAATAAAGGGGCAAGATTTATAGGATGCAATCCAGATATAGTAGATCCCGCACCAAACGGGGAATTAATACCTGCCGTAGGACCTATACTTGCTGCTATAGAAACTGCTACTGGAAAAAAACCTTATATTGTAGGAAAGCCTAATCCTATTATGATGTCTATTGCTAAAAACCAGATTAATGCTCATAGCGAAAATACACTTATGGTCGGCGACAGAATGGATACTGATATACTAGGAGGACTTGGGGCTGGAATGAAAACCGCTCTTGTACTTTCTGGAGTTACCAACAGAGAAATGATAGAAGGATTTCCTTACAGACCAAATTACATATTTAATTCTGTAGCCGACATAAATATAGATAATTTTTAATTTACAAATAATATTTTAGATATATAATAATAATTAGTTAAAGCTGTTTAATTTTATTAGGCAGCTTTTTTTAATTAAAAACTTCTTATTAAATTAAAATAACAATCAGGAATTTTTATATGTCTAATTTATTATTTATTATAATGACTCTTTTATGGCTGTCATTATATGTTTATATACCATATCAAGTTACATATTTATCTTCTATTAATGTAAATACATCTATGATAGGCGTTATTATAGGAGTTTACGGTGCAGCTCAGATGTTTTTAAAATTTCCTTTCGGGCTTCTTAATGATTATATAGGAAAATGCCGTTCACTCATAATATTAGCAGGACTTTTAACTTCATTTGGAGGACTAATAAGGTTATTAAATACAAATCAGTACGGATTTTTGATAGGAGGAACATTATGCGGAATATCGGCATCTATTTGGACTGTATTTATGGTTTTGTATGCATCTTATTTTGATAAAAATGAAGAATATAAAGCTACGAGCAAGGCATTAGTTGCAAGCGTTCTTGGTATGTTTATTGCTTTTTTAATAGCGGCTATTTCTTATAATAAACTTGGAATGAAATTTCTTCTTCTTGTAAGTAATGTATCTGGAGCATTGGTATCATTATTAGCATTATATTTAAAAGACAGCGAACATAGTAAAAAAATGTCTTTTAATGATTTATTTTCTGTGATAAAAAATAAAAGATTAATACTATTTTCTCTTCTTGCCGTAGTAATGCAAGGCGTACAAATGTCTGCTGTAATTTCTTTTACTTTAAATAGAATAAAAGAATTAGGAGGAAGTGATAGTAATGTTGGAATGGCTTCTATAATAAGCATGTTTTTTGCTATAGTGGGGGCATTTGTCCCAAGCAAAATAAAAAATGAAAATAATATAAAAAAATATATACCTATATCATTTATAATTATGGCTTTGTACTGTATTATAGTTATATCAGTAAATAATGTATTCATTGTAATGGCTTCTCAAGTTTTAGGCGGTTTTTCTTCTGGTATACTCGCATCACTTCTTACAAGTGAATCCATAAAAGAAATAGATATAGATAAAAAATCATCTGCTATGGGATTTTTTCAATCAACATATTCATTAGGAATTTTTATATTTCCTATAATAACTGGTAAATTAATAGATTTATATTCTATAAACTTAGCATATATTGTACTTGCGGTAATTGCTTTTTTATCATCTGTAATATCAATATCTTATTATATTACAAATAAATGACAAAAAACATTGCAAAAAAATAGTTTTATGATAATATATTACGCTTATTAATATATTTTTAGTTATATATTATTTCATAAATACGCAAAATAAAATTTAGGAAAAAATTATGTCAGAAAATAAAATATCAAATAATAATAATTCTGGATATATACTTGCAATACTCGCAGTTATAATATGGAGCGGAAACTTTGTAGCAGCTAGATTTCTTGTAGATTTTACCCCAATAGAGATTTCTTTTTACAGATGGCTAGTAACTTTTATAGTGCTCACTCCATTTTGTATAAAGAAATTGATAAAAAATATAAAATATTTAAAAGGAAGATGGATTAAAGTTATAATAATATCTATACTTGGTGTAACAGTATTTAATACATTTGTATATTTAGCAGCACATACAAGTAATGCCACTAATATGTCTTTACTTGCTACATTATCGCCTATTGTAATGGCAATAATAAGCAGGATAGTATGGAAAACTAAATTAACTATTCATCAGAAATTAGGACTTCTTATAGTTATAGTAGGTGTTGTTATACTAATAACTAAAGGAAGTATAGATGTGCTTATGAGTTTAAAATTTGCTATAGGTGATTTATACATGCTGTTTGCTGTTATATTATTTGCTATTTACACTTTGACCATTAAAATAAGACCTAAAGAAATTTCACAGTCAGCATTTTTTTATCTTATGGTTATAATAGGACTTATACCTTTGTTAGCAGCAATGATTTTTACCTACGCTTCAAACAATGCTCATGCTTTGGATACAAAATCAGCATTAATATTAATATATGTAGGAGTATTTCCTTCTGCTTTGGGTTTTATACTATGGAACATGGCTATTGCAAAAATTGGTGCTATAAAAGGGGGTATAATATATGATTCTATACCGTTCTTTTCATCTTTGGAAGCTGTTATACTTTTGCATGAAAATCTATTAATATCTCAGGTTGTAGGAGGTTTATTAATACTTGCAGGAATAATATACAGTACAGTAGGAGATAAAATAAAAAATAAATAGACTCAATTAAGTATATCTATATTATAAAAAATATTAAAGTTGTTTTAATATTTTAAATTTACTGCAATGCTTCACACAAAGTGCCGCTTTGAGTATTTCGCATTAGTTATTTGTAAACATAGGAATCCTGAATATTGATAACCTTATATCCTTGATAAACTTATATATATTATGCCAAATACTGCATTTTACGAAGCCTCGTCAAAAAAGCTGATAATACATTTACAAAATATATAAATTGACAAAACAAAAAGGATATACATAAAAAATAATGCATATCCCTTTTATTATTATAAATTAAATAAATATTTTCTACTTGGTATTTTCTACATATTCAGCAAAATTAGATAATGCTGTTTTTATATTTTTATAAAGTTTAGGGTCGTCCTGATACTTTAACATTTCTATTCTTCTGCTGTCTATTTCTTTAATATTTGCTAAATAATTGGCAAAATACTCATCTATTACCTTGTTGTATTTTGAAGTAACATTTTCTTCTTCATATGCTTTTATAACTTTTTTAGCAAGAGTTTTTTTCCAGTTTCCAGAGAATGACATAAAACCAGATAATATAAATACAACACTAGGAAGGAATGATATAGATATACCCATTATATTAAGAAAGTTTAAACTGCTTGTATTTAATAGTTTGAAAGTAGGAACTATATTTATACTGCATGATGTTATATTTGATGATATTTTAGATGTTTTATTATTATCTTTACTATTAAAATCTTCCTCTGTTATAGTCATCATATTGTATAACTGAGTATCCAATTCTAAATTAATACTATTACATAAAACTTTTATATCATCTTTTTTTCTATATACATTGTTATCATCTATAGCTTTAATTATATTATCTATATTCAAAGTGTTTTTATATATTTCGCTGAAAGCTTCTTTTGCTGATGTTCTTATTTTAGATAAATTAGGTTCTAACTTATCACTTTCTTGGAATTCATTTTTATTGTCTATTATTTCAATATCAAAATTTACACATTCCAATATTTTTTTATAGTATGCCAACTTAATACTTTGAGCAAAATTATTTTTTATTTCTTTAACAAGATTTGTATTATTTATTGAGAAAGGGAAAAATCTTTCTCTCAATAAAGTATAATCTATTTTCTTTATATTATTGCTTTTGGATATAAAGTTCTTTAAAGTATCAAATTTCTTATCTATGACACTGCCAAGCTCATCTTCATCAAAAATATTTGCTTTGGAAAATATTACAAATATATTATTAAAACTATTTGTAAAATTAGCAAGAGCATTTATATTAGTAATATCTTCCTGAGAAAATGCATTTATATCACATAGATAAATAAACATATTATTTCTGCTGTATTTTCTAGTGTCAAGCACATTTTCCTTATATTCTATAATTCTAAATAGTTTAGAATCATCTTGAAGATAATATTCATCATTATTTGTATCTTCAGAATATGGATTAGTGTCTATATTCTTATCAAAAATGGCATTGATGAATGATGTTTTTCCAGAACTGTATCTTCCGTATACCACAATATCAAATGTCTCATTTATCTGATTATAAACATTTGATAAAAGTTCCGTTATTTTATCATTATTCTTTTTGTCTGCAGAACTTATTTCTTCGCTTAGTTTGTCAGCTATATTTTGTATATTGAGAAGCTCATTATATAAATCGAAATCTTCAAAAGAATTCTTTTTATACTTTGTAAGCTCATCAATACTAAGTCCTGTATTTTCAGCCAACTTATCCAACAAGTCAAGGGTTATATTATTAGCATTTCTTTCTAATCTTGAAATATAATCCTGACGTACACCTAACATTTTCGCAAACTGACTTTGCGTTAGCTTTAAAATTTTTTCTCTAATGTCTTTTAAATTAAAATCAATCATATTTTCTTCTGTTTTATAATAAATTTATTTTCTATTATTATAAACAAAATATAAAGAATTTCAAGGGTTTTAATGTATTAAATGTATAAAAATAACCTTATTGTTATATTTTAAAATTAATATAGCATTTTTAATTGAATTTTTGATAATGAAAAATATTAAAATATAGAATTTTTTAAATCTTTTTTCTTGAGTTATATACCTAATTTTTAATTATTTAACTATTTATCAATATTTATCTATATTCCTATAGGGTATTTGTGATACTGCAAATATGAAAATATGCGTTTTTATAAAAAAGAAATATTGAAATCATACGAATTATACAAGCAATACAAATTACATTATTAAAAATAAATATAAATTTGTAAATTATGATATGCCGAATTATGATTATTTGTTAGCACTATTTTTAATATCAAATAACATAGAATATTATTATATTATATTTAATATTTATCATAAAACTGTATATCCAAAATATAAAAATAATATATAAAAAAATATAATGTAAAAAATATTTATAAACTATTGTAATTTTTGTTTTTTATAATATAATATTTTTCACAGAAATGAAATCTTGTTTAAGGATAATATTTTCAGTATACATTCTATTTATACAAATATTTCAATAGTTTCCAGCTATAATACTTATCAGATACTTTCTATTTGTTTTTCTAATCTAGTAAATAATTTTTTATTTTAAGGATAAATTAAAAATGGATATAATAATAATAGTGTTAATACTTTTAAACGGCATATTTGCAATGTCGGAAATAGCTGTAATTTCAGCTAGAAAATCTTCTTTAATGAAAGACAGTAAAGAAGGAGATAAAGGAGCAAAGGCTGCATTGTCTTTAGCTGATAATCCAGATAAGTTTCTATCAACCATACAAATAGGAATAACATTAATAGGTATATTAACAGGTATTTACTCTGGAGATACTGTTGCAAAAGAATTAGCAAATGTATTAAGTAAATTTAATATACCATCAGCATATGCTTCTGCATCTGCACAGATAATAGTTGTAGCTTTGGTTACATATTTAACACTTATATTCGGAGAGCTTGTACCAAAGAGAATAGGTATGGTTATGCCAGAAAAAATAGCTAAAGTTGCAGCATCTCCTATGACATTATTATCAAAAATAGGTGCTCCTTTTGTGTGGATTTTATCTAAAAGTGCACTATTAGTTTCTAGGGTACTTGGAATAAAAGATGATAAAAGCCCTGTAACTGAAGAAGAAATTAAATCTATGATAGAAGAAGGAAGACAGGGAGGAGAAGTAAAAGAAATTGAGCAGGATATTATAGAGCGTGCTTTCTTTTTGGGGGACAGAAAAATAGAGTCTATAATGACGCATAGAAACGACATAGTATTTTTGGATATTAATATGACAAATGAAAATATAAGAAAAATAGTGTCAAAACATTCTTTTTCTGCTTATCCTGTTGTTGATAATAATCTTGATAATATTATAGGAGTAGTTAGAGTAACTGATATATTTGATAAATTAAATACTTCAAAATCAAAGATAGAGAAATTCGTAAAGAAGGCACATTATTTTCACAACAATATGGAAGTATATTTAGTGCTTGAGGAAATGAAAAAAAATAATATAAAAATAGGGCTTGTATCTGATGAGTTCGGTAATATAGACGGAATGGTTACTCAAAGTGATATATTCGGGGCATTGGTTGGTTATGCATCTGAAGGTAAAAAAAATAATGATATAAGAAAGAGAAAGAACGGAGGCTGGTTTGTAGACGGTCAATGTCCTATTTATGATTTTTTAGATTATTTTGAAATAGAAGATGAAAATGCTTCAAGTAATTATAATACTATAAGCGGACTTATATTAGAATTATTACAGCATGTACCTTCGGAAGGCGAGGCTTTAGAATGGAAAGGGTTTAATTTAGAGATAGTTGATATGGACGGAGCGAGAATAGATAAACTTATAGTTAATAAAATTGAAAATAAAGAAGAAATAAATAACTAAAATTGCTCGAGACTGGACTTGAACCAGCACGGTGTTACCCGACAGCACCTCAAGCTGTTGTGTCTACCTATTCCACCACCCGAGCTTAAATAATAATTTAGGGTATTATATATTAAATAATTATTTTGTCAAATGATTATTATCTTATTTACTTTAATTATATTTTTGTTATTATATTTTTAATTATTTTTTATTTTTATAAAGAAGTTTATTAATATTTTATTTAAAAAGGTTTTATTATGAAATACATATCTAATTTGCACACTCATACCATTTACTGTGACGGAAAAAATACTGTAGAAGAAAATATAGAAACTGCTATAAATAAAGGACTAATAAGCATAGGTTTTTCTGGGCATTCTCATTTTGAAAAAGATGATACTTCTATGAGCAGAGAAAATACTATTAAATATTTAGAAAATATCAAAAAAGCTAAAGATATTTATAAAGATAAAATACAGGTTTATCTTGGCATAGAAGGTGATTATTATTCTAATTTAAATAAAGACACTGATAAAGAAATGGGGCTTGATTATAGAATAGGCTCTGTACATTATATCGATGACGGAAAGGGTAATTATTTTCCTATAGATATGTCAAAAGAAAGTTTTAATGATACTATTAATTATTTTGGTAGTATTAAAGAAGTTATTTACAGATACTATGATAATGTTATTAAAATGATAGAAAAACAAAATCCAGATATTATAGGGCATTTAGACCTTGTAAGAAAGTATAATTTAAATAAAGAATATTTTACTGAAGAAGAAGATTGGTATTTAAAAAAGATAGATGAAGTAATTGAGGTTATAAAAAAAAGCGGAAGTATAGCTGAAATAAATACAAAGATTATGAACAAAAATAATTTAAATGCTCATTATCCGAATAAAAATACAATAAAAAAATTATTAGAAAAAAACATACCCATTATGATTAATTCAGATGCTCATAATGCCAATAATATAGATCATTGTTATAAAGAAGTTATTGAAGAATTAAAAAAACTAGGTGTTTCTAATATAAAAGTTTTGTATGATAATAATTTTAATGATGTGAGTATATAAACAAATATAGAGCTTATCAAAAAATTAGTTTTTAAATTTAAATATTTGCACGGCTTCGCAGTCCACCCCCCTATTTCTTTTGCCGCCTACTATACAAAGTACGCCTGTGGTAAGTCGCAAGGAACTATATGTTTATATACTAAAATAATAGTTTATACAACATATAAAACATTGTCTTATAATCTATTAATTATCAAAATTTTATATACAATATTGTAAACTAATTTTTAAACAAGTATATTAAAAAAGTTGATAATACATTTATAAAAATAAAGTTTTATATGTTATACTGTAAAATCTTTAGGATTTTCAAAGTATTTGATTAAACTAAATATCATTAGGCTCTTAAGAGTTGGTGATATAGATTCATCTACATTGGTCATAAATAGCTTAACTTTTAAAGACTGAAGACTTTTGTATAATTTAAGCATTTTAGCTATTCCAGCACTGTTTATTTCTTTAACATTTTTCATATCAAGCACAACTAAAGGCATTCTGATATTGCAGGCTTCTTCTGAGTCTTCTATGAATTGTTTAATTTCTTCAGGAGCAGAAAGATTAGCTTCCATAACTATAGATATATATTCGTTATTAAATTCTATAGCCAAAATTAAAACCTCTTTAATTTAAGAAAAGTATTCGTAAAAAGAATGTGGGCAGGGAGGGATTCGCACCCCCGTAGACTCACGTCGGCAGATTTACAGTCTGCTGCCATTGACTGCTCGGCCACCTACCCATATTAATTTGAAAACGTAAAAGAATAATAGCATGCATACAAAAAAATGTCAATAGCAAATATTATTTTTTTAATATCTTTTTATTTATATTTGTATCTTTTTATTAGATAATGATGTATAATGATTTTATAGTTCATTAATAATGAGGTATGAGATAATGAGAAACGCTACTGCTGTTATGATATTATTATTTATTCTTTTTTCGTGCAATGCTCAGAAATATAAACTTGAAAAAAAATCTTATAATAATAAATCTTTTGACAGTGCTCAAAAAATTAATAAAGACGGCATTATAGGGCAGTTTGAAGGAATTAATACTGATTATTATTATTTTACTATTGACGGCAATACAAAAACAGCTAATTTTTATATATCTAATTCTACATACTCTCCAGTTATTATGACTTTGTATGATTATAATACCAATATTATAAAAGTAATAAATGAACCAGAGATTAATTATCTTAATGAAGATGGTACTATTGAAGATAGTAATACAAATGCTTCTTCTAATAATAATACAAATGAAAATATTTATTCTTATCAGGTTATGAGGGATATATATCTGCCTTACTCTCAAAATAATGAAGAAAATAAATATTATATATCTTTATCTCCTAAAGAAACAGTAAAAGAAAATATTGATTATACTTTGATAGTAGAAAAAAGAGATTATAAAGAAACTGATGAAAAAGAGCCTAATGATAAAATTTCAGCAGCACAGATTATAGATGTTAATAGCGACAACAGACTTTATACTATAGACGGATATTACAGCCAAACTTTTAACCCTACTCTAAAAACAGGCGATTTAAAAAATATGGAGATAGATGCTTATAAGATAACAAATAGTTCATTTAATACATATTCTATTTCTATAGAGCTTTCAGGTGTTCCAGCCATTGATGCTAGTATAAGGCTTTATGATCAAAAAGGAAACTGGATAACAATGAAAGATATTAATAATACTGGAGACGGTGAAACTGTTGATAAATTAATACTATATCCTTATATGTCATATTATTTTATATTGGCAACTACAAATGCCGTTATAAATATACCTTACAGAGTAAGCATTATAGCAAAACCATTCGATAAATATACAGAGCATGAACCTAATAATAAACCATCAGAAGCACAGACTATAGAGTTTAATCAAACTTATAAAGGGGCAATTGACTATTCATATGACAGAGATTATTATAATTTCAGCGTACCTATAAAATCAAGTGTAAAACTTTCATATTTCCTTATAGATTCTCAGGCTATCAATATAAGTATTTCAAATGATACTTTTGGTAAAATAGCTTCTATGCCTCAAACAGATGATGAACAGATTATAAGTCTGCCTCAGGGAAGGTATTATCTTATATTTGAAAGAGATTTAACTAAAGAAAAATGGATTAAAGGCTCTTCAAAAGCTAGAAATTATGAGTTTAGTATGAGCATTTCTAATGAGATAAGCGGTGATTATAATTACGGATATTATGATGACTTATATAATAATACAAATGCTTATGAAACTGATTATTATAATTACAGCAATAATTATTATGAAAATAATATTCCAGAAGAACAGTTTGAAGAGAATCTTGAAAGTAATTTTAATAATACTAATAATGTTATAATAATAAGACCTGAAGATTATAATTCTGATTATTACTATTACAGCAGTGAAGAAGAAACTAACAGTTATATTGAGCATAATGATTACAATAATGGTGATTATTATTATGAAAATTAATTTAGGTATTGATAAAGAATATATTATATAATATACTACTTTATAAGTGTAAATTTGTTTTATATACATGTAAAATTTTATTTAAAAGATGGTTTTTATATGATAAAAAAATTTTTTAAGAAGAAAGAAAAATCTCAGTCTTTGCCTGAAAATGATTCTGATAATAAGAAGAAAAAAAGGAAGTTCAAAAAGAGATATATACCTTTAATAATCCTTATTATACTTATTGTTGGTGTTATAGGGGCTAGAATATATTTTAATAATGAGAGAGTAAAGAATCTCATTCAGGATATAGTTTATTCTTCTACTGACAGAAAATTAGAAATAGGCGATTTTAGTTATGCTCTTCTTTTTCCTAAAATAGAGCTTAGCGATGTTATACTTTATAATTCATCTAATTTTAATAATGAAGAAAATATAAAAATAGATAATTTGAGATTAAAATTCTCATTATTTTCTTTGTTCTTATTAAAACTTCATATAAAAGAGTTTAGTATTGATAATTTGTATGTATATATGTTTACAGATGAAAGCGGTAATTGGAATCTTCCAGATATGCCGCCTTCAGAACCAAAGAAAGAAGAAGATACCAATAAAGAACCTTTTGATATAAGCAAATTAGATTTTCTCAAATTAAAAGCTAATATAGAAAATATCAGAATAAATAACCTTGCTTTTAAAGCCGACAGCAAATCATTTTTAACCAACAAACCTAATAACGGATTAATAGCAAGTTTAAGTAATTATAATCTTCATTTGGATTTACACAGCAAAAGATTTTCATTGTCTCAGGTTATGGGAGTTAATGCCCCAGAAGTTTTGAAAGATATTTATTTAAAAAGTTTTATAAGCAATAGCTTGGCATATAACGACAGCAGTATTTTCTTTAATGATAATCCTTTATTTAATTTAGATGTATCATACCCTAAAAAAGAAGAAGGCTTTAGTGAAGATGAAATAATAATAAGATTTGATTTTGAAATAGACGAGCCTAATTTTACTTATAACGGAAAAAAAAGAGATGATATTCAGGCATCTGCTCATTTATTTGCAAGATATAATGTAAAAACACAGAGCGTATATTTAGAAAATCTTTCATCAGAACTTTTAAATGATGAGATATTAAAAGTTATAGCATCAGCCAATCAAATATTTTCAAGCAATATAGGTGTTAATTTGGACACATTATATGCTAGGATAAATTTAGATAAAGTTAATACTTTAGTTCCTATGATTGTTCCTAATTTGGGTATAAATGTAGGTGGAATGGTTAATGTTGATGCTGATAAAACTATAGGTACTATCAATGATTTAACTAACACTATAAATATATCTTTGGATAAAATAAAATTATCTATGGGAGATACTATTTCTGTAGATAATCTTAATTCAAAAACAAAATTGGGTTTTAGATTTAATCCAGATAATATAACAAGAGAAGACATAAAGCTTGAGCATAATACAACTATAGAGAAAGTAACAGCATTAAAAAAATACAGGGTAAATAATACAGATATCTCGTTTAGAGTTTTATCATCTTTAGACGGTGCTTTAGGAGTTGCTTCTGCTATAAGCGATCCTAATAAAAAAAGTGATACTGTGCTTTATATAGATAATATATCAACTAAATATATTAATTCGGACATTATAGTAAACGGAGCTGTAAAATTTGATGATCCTACCGATGTTAACATAATAGTAAAATCTCTTCCTATAGCTAATTTTTCTGGAGGACTTGCAAGAGGTTCTTTAAATTTGGATGTTAATGTCTTTGGAAAGATGATAAATGATATAAATGCTTCAGTTAATGGAATTATAAATAACTTTTCTTATAATTTAGCTGGAGAAGTATCATCTACTGCTACAGCCAAAGTTAATGTACTTGCGAATGCTGATTTACTTACACAGAAAATAAATGTTTCTGCTCTTAATTTAGATTTGGATAATTTTCTTAATTTCAGGTCTAATCTTGATTTAAAAGGTATGGGATTAGAGGGAGGTTTTGTTAATATATCTACATTTAGAATAGCCCCTTATGCTATGAAAAACTGGCTTTCTACAAAATTTGCAGAAGCATTGGATAGTCTTCCTTTTGAAGATGATTTGAAAATGACTAGTGCTTTGGGTTATGATTTATCATTAGAGGATACTTTTGTTACAGTTACAAATTTCAGCACATTTTATGCCACAGAAAAACAGTATAAACTTCAGGACGTTACTATGAAAATAGATGCTGATGTCAATTTCGGTGAGAATTTGTATGTTGATATAAGAGAGTTTAATTTACAAAGTCCTACTAACAAATTAAAAGTGTATGCAGACGGATATTTTACACCAGTAATAAAAAATTCTGATTTGAATTATGAAGTAGGACTAGATACAGACAGTTTATATCTTCCTTTCGGTATAGAAATAGGAGGATTATTCAATGTAAAAGGTAATTTAAAAAGAAATATTGCTGACGGTATTTTTAAAACTGATAAATTCTTTGCAAATATGGATTCTCCAGATAAGATGTCTGTAGTATTAAAAGGCTTAACTTCTAATATAGACTATCATTTTGATTTGACTCCTACAGAAAATGAGCCTGAAGCAACAGCAGCAAGATATACCCCTCTTATTACTCAGGTACCAAATTTATTTTTTGAGCAGTTAAGAGTATATTTAAAAATTCCTCCTTTTGTAGATGACAGTATAAGAATAAGAGATTTTTCTTCATTTGTTAAAATACAAGGTCATGGACTTACCATTCAGGATTTAAAATCTTCTCTTTATATAGGCGGAGAAAAATTTGATGATAATTTATTTTTGGCTTCTATATCTAATAATACAGCCCCTAGAAGAGGTGCTATACATTTGCCTTGGCTTAATGTAGATTTGGGAAGTTTTAATACAAGCAGTATTAAATATGATATGCGTGTTTTGGCAAGCGATATAAATTTCAAATATTTGCTTGCTCCTGAAAACAGAGAAAAAATTAATGATGAAAAATTACTTGTTAATCTTACAGCCGATATTGCAGGTGTGGGAGTAAGTCCTTTAAATAATATAAGACCTACTACATTTTTTGTGGGTATAAGCAAGATGTCTACAGAGTTTTCTAAATTTTTAATAGAGATGATACGTCCTATGAACCCTGGTATATCTACTGTAGAAAATATAGTACAGTTTGGATATGATCCTAATTCGGTAGAGTTTAGTATATCTGCCAACAAGGTATTTACTACATTCTATTTCAGAGATCAAAATTTAGATAAAGAAAGTCAGCAGAAGCAGCAGTTAATAGCATTTGAAGGTGATAAATTCGGTCTTGAGCCTATGCCGTTTTCTGATGTAATATCATATTTAGAAGGTAATTAATTTATAGGGAGTAGAGAAGATGAAAGTTTATAGTATAATATTTATTTCTTTTGTTGTGATGGTTTTTACAAGCTGTTCTAAACTTATATTAGTTCAGGAGCCTGAGATGCGTGTACTTGGAGGTAAAACTTTGATAGAGGCTCAGGTTTTGGGAAGATACAGACAGATAGATGAGAGTGCTTATCAAATATCTACTCTCTCAAGCGATGAGGATTTGAATCTTATTATGGTAAGTACAAATGTTTCTGATGAACTTGCCATTGAATATAAAGAAGCTCTTATAAGAAGTATGTTTAATCAAGATGAAATAAATCTCTATAAAACCAATTATTATATAGGAGAAAATAACGGCGGATATTTGTCTTATATAGCATTTGATGTTTCAAAACCGAAAACTGTATACAGTGAAGAGAGAGTAAAATATATAAAAGAGATAATGGAAAAAGAAAATACAGACAGAAGAACCATAGCTGAATATTTAATACTTTCAGACCCAAAACTTACTATGGCAAATATAAAAGAAGTAGAAACTGCTCTATACAGAAGAAATGTACAAAAACTTATAGAAAATAGTTATTATCAGCTTCCAGATAATACTTGGAGCATTTATACTAATGAAGACAGTACAACATAAGACTAAAAAATAAAGAAGAATTAAAAAAAATTAACAGATGATGATAATATATTTTTAAATATTTTTTTAATATTTACATAGCCTTTTCAACAATTCTGTGTATTTCGTAAGAGCAAAGATGCAGCTATAATTTAAAAATACTAAATTAAAAACTTATAAATTTTAATAAATCTATTGTGTTAAAATGAAATTAATTATAATATTGTCACGTCAAAAATAAAAATAAAGTTGGTTATAATAATATATGAATAATATTACAACATACGATAAGCCTAGAGAAGAATGCGGAGTTTTTGGTATTTATTCCAAAGATATTAAGAAAGATATATTAAAAACTCTAAATTATGCCCTCTATTCATTACAGCATAGAGGACAGGAAAGTGCGGGTATTACAATATCGAATTATAAGCATTTATTTACATATAAGGCTATGGGTCTTGTGTCTGATTTGTTTACAAGTAATATTCCTAAAGATACAGAAGGGAATATTGCAATAGGTCATGTGAGATATTCTACCACTGGTGCAAGCAAAATAGAAAATGCTCAGCCTATTGAAAATCTTTTTAGACTCGGACAAATAGCTATAGCTCATAATGGTAATTTAACTAATGCTGAAGAATTGAGATATGAACTTGAAGAAGGCGGAGCTACATTTAATGCCACTTCCGATACAGAAGTGATTATCAAACTTATAGCGAGAAAAACAGTTAGTAATTTTATAGAAGGCATAAAAGAAAGTGTTAATATTATAAAAGGTGCTTTTGCTCTTGTTATAGTTGTAGACGGCAAACTTATAGGGGTAAGAGATCCTTATGGTATAAGACCTTTATGTTTGGGTACAAATTCAAACGGCGATTATTTTTTAGCTTCAGAATCTTGTGCTTTAGATGCTGTGGGTTCTAAGTTTGTAAGAGATATTGAAGCAGGAGAGATGGTAATAATAGATGATGAAGGCGTAAAATCTTTTAAATATGCTAAAGAAGATGTAAAACATTGTCCTTGTGCTTTTGAACATATATATTTTGCACGTCCTGAAAGCAATATAGACGGTATTAATGTATATAATGTGAGATTTCAGACAGGTGTGCTTCTTGCAAGACAAAATAAAGTTGATGCTGATATAGTTATAGGAGTTCAGGACTCTGGTACTATAGCGGCTTTGGGATTTTCTCAGGAAAGCGGAATACCTTACAGTATAGGTTTGGTAAAAAACAGATACATTGGAAGAACATTTATTATGCCAGAGCAATCCACAAGAGAAGAAACTGTTAAACTAAAATTTAATCCTTTAAAGCATTTGATAGACGGAAAAAGAGTTATACTTATAGATGATTCATTGGTAAGAGGTACTACAAGCAGAATATTAATAGATATTGTAAGGCGTGCTGGTGCTAAGGAAGTGCATTTTAGGTCAGCTTCTCCTGTTATAAAAAGTCCATGCTACTATGGAGTTGATATATCTTCAAAAAAAGAACTTATAGGAGCAAAACTTTCTGTAGAAGAGATTAGAAAGGAGATTAATGCTGATACTTTAGAATATCTTACAATAGAAGATATGCTTGAGGCTTTAGGAAACAAAAATTACTGCATAGGCTGTTTTAATGGAAGTTATCCTACAGAGATACCTAAAAAAGTACCTATTGATAAGACTTGTTAATTTTATATAATTAGGGCTTCATTTTTATGAAGTCCTTTTTTATAAAAATTATTAATACAATAATTGACTTTTATCCGTAATAAATTTATCATATAAAAAATAATAAATGGGGTAAATAGTGATTATGAAAGAAGTTCATTATAAAATATGCATGAATGAAGAAGAATTAGTTGATGCTTTGATGAATGATGATGATGTTATTTATGCAGAGTATAAACTAGGCAAAAAAATATCAAATATAAAAAATACTGGAAAAATTGCTTGGGGTGTACTTATAGGAGGAGTATTAGTCGCCGCTACTGCTGTAATATCATCAAAGAAATTAGGAAAAGACAAGGCATTAATCGCTTCTTCTATAGCAACTATTCCATCTGCTGCTGCTGCCATTATTTATATAGGGCTTCCTTCTACTATATCATTAATACAAATTCTTATAAGTGCCTATAAAAAAAATGACGGTATAAACGGAGCAAAAGATATAGTATTAAAATTAAGAAATAACTACTATATAGCTGAAAAAGACAGAGAAAAACTCACACTAAAGAAAACAGCAGGCGAAAAAGTAAAAGAAGTAAAAATTACAGAAATTACAGAACCTGAAGATAAAAAAGGTAAATAATATTTTTTTTATTATTTAAAATAAATTAGTTAAACGAAAATCCCATATCATAAATACAAGAATTGTATAAATAAATCTTTTTGATACTTCTTTGTTTTCATCGTTTTTAAACTCAATATTTATTTTTACTTTGTCCTTATAATCAGCTTCTCCATAAATTTGAGCCTTTATTATAAAAGTATCTCTATTATCAAGACTTAAATTATATTCTTTGATTGTTCTGTATTCTGTATATGAAGACATCATTCCATATCTCATTCCAAATGCTTTAAAAGTACCATATGCTATTTCTATATTTTGTAGTTTGTTTATTTCATTTTCCAAATTATTTTTATCAAGTTTTATTATGCTTAATTGATTTATAGGCTGCGATAATTCATAATCTTCTAATTGCTTTTTCCATTTTGTAATGGTTTCTTCTTTCATTTCAATAGGGCTTGCTAAACTTATAAAGGTATTATCATCAATTTTTATTTCTTCATCATCTGAGTTGGTATAACTTCCATCTCCTGAATATCTGAATGTTGTTATAAAATTATTATTTATATCGTATAAATTCCATATAAGTGATAAGTCAAATTTATTCATTATTGGATTATCTATAAAAACTTCTTTGAAAAAATTATAATCATATTTATCACCTGCAATAAGTAATTTATTTAATATATACGAGAATTTTTTTATCATATTAGAAACTTCTTCTCTTATATGTTTTATTTCTTCTTTTTTATTATTATCTAAATTTCTTGGAATTGATTTTAATATTTTATTCATCTTTATATCAAATATACTTACAGAATAATCATTGTTTAATATTAATTTATAATTTTCATCAATAATTTTTTCGCTGTTTTTGTCAAAGCCAATATTTGAATTATATTTCAATTCTAAATTGTAAAAAGGAATTTTTTTATCTTTAGCAATTTCTATTAAAATATCTAAAGCATTATTTTTTGTTGCCATTTTTTTGGCATTATTATATATATTAAATAGTATTTTAATTGTGTATTCATTTTCTTTATTTAAAGATAGTATCTTAAAAAATAATTTTGATTCTCCGTCTTTTTTGTATATTTCTTCTAATGATCCTCCATATAATCCGTAAATTAATTGTGCTGTTTCTTTATTTGTTTCTTTATAAATATTATAAGCAAAGTTCAAAAAACTTTCTTTATCAAGCAAATCTATAATAGAATCAATTTCAATAATACGATAAATATATTTCTTTAATTCTAGATATTTTAAGTATATGTATTTTATTACTTTTATATTAACTTCTCTTGATTTATCCTTTATTAATACATTAGCTTTTTTTATAAAGTCAACTTTCTTTTCATCTTTTTTATTTAGATTATTTTCAGCATAATTTTCTGCTTCTTCTATACTTTTGAAAGTTACACATTCTGCTAAATCTTTTAATTCATCATAATAAATATTTTCTAATCTTTTCTTGAAGGCTATTATTTTTTTATTTTTGCTTTCAGATGATATTTTATAAATTTCTTTTAAATTATCTCTTATAATATCATTACCATAATAATAATTATCTAATACATGTAAATATAAAGTCCATTTCAAATTTTTAAAATTTTTAAAGTTATTACAGAATTGAAAAATATTCTCCATAGAATTAACTTGACTAATATCCCAATTTTCTAAAGAATCATACTGATTAAAATTATAAGTTCCGCCAAACATATAACTCATATTTTTTACTTTATTAACATTCCATTTATCAAGAGGCTGATTAAACTTTGAAGCAAGATAAAACATATATGATGTATCTTTCACATTTGATATATCCCAATCATTTAAAGGCTGATTAAACTCTAAAGCTTGTACAAACATACAATACATATTTTCAACATTAGATACATTCCAACTATTAAGCGGCTGATTAAATTTGCTGCATCCTCTAAACATATAACTCATATCTTTAACACTCTCAACATTCCAAGATGAAATATCCTGATTAAAGCTAAAAGCATCATTAAACATATAATTCATAATTTTAACTTTATGAACATTCCAATTATTAAGAGGCTGATTGAATTTAGCTGCATCTCTAAACATATAGCCCATATTTTCAACATTAGATACATTCCAATTATTTATATTATGATTAAAATTTGATGCAAAAGAAAACATTGAATTCATGTTTACAACATTAGAAGTATTCCAAGTTTCTATTCCAGAAAAATCCTTTCTTTTACTTCCAGAAAATAATCCGCTCATATCTGTAATAAGGCTTGTATCTATATCGCCTAAATAAATATTTTCATCTTCCGTTAGTTTATATAATTCTTTTAAAGTTTGCGGCTTGTATTTTGGCATGCTATTATCCTTTTATATTTAAAACATTTAAACTAGTAAATCATAAAATTGATTTTTTCTTAAAGTAATATTGTATAAAAAGTACTATTACAGACTTTAAAATAATAGTAAAAATGAATATAAAATTTGATTTTTGATATTTTTTTTACTATACTTGAATTATCATGCATTGCTTAGTTTTCTATGAATCAGCTTATTCTTTAAGCTTCTTTAGAAATCACCAAAATAATATAATAAATAATCTATTATATCAAAATATTACCTGTTATCAAAGGAGGAATGTCTATGGGAAAAATCTATAACCCAGAAAGTATTCGTAATGTAGCCCTTTTGGGACATGTAGGAAGCGGCAAAACATCTTTAAATGAAGCCTTATTATTCAGAGCAAAATCTATAGATAAGAAAGGCGAAATAGAAAGAGGTACTACAGTCAGTGATTATACAGACGAAGAAATAAAACAAAAAATGTCAATACGTACTTCTTTAAGTTTTATAGAATGGAAAGATCATAAAATTAATTTGCTGGACATTCCGGGGTCGGGTGATTTTAGCGGCGAGATTAACCCAGCCTTAAGAGTAGCAGAATCCTGTATAGTAGTAATAGATGCCGAGTTTGGTATACAGATAGAAACAGAAAAACATTGGCAGATGGCTAATAGTTTTAAAAGACCTAGAATAATATTTATCAATAAAATAGATAAGGAGATGGTTGATCATAAAACTTTATTAGAAAAAATAGAACATAACTTTAAAGAGCCTCCTGTAGTTCCTATACAAATACCTATGGGTAATGGTAAAGATTTTAAAGGTATAATAGATGTTATTTATCATAAGGCTTTCTTTAGAGATGAACATGGAAAAATTGTAGAAGCAGAAATACCAGAAGAGTATTATGATGAGTACAGAGCTACACGCGACAGACTTAAAGAACTTGTATGCGAAGTAGATGACAGCCTTACAGAAAGATTTTTAGAAGGCGGAAAGTTTACTGATGAAGAATATATAGAAGCTCTAACAAAATCTATACTTCAGTATAAAGTAGTTCCAATTTTATTTGGTACTTCTATAAGAGATATAGGTATGGGAGCGGTACTTGATACTATAATAAGATATATGCCTTCTCCTTCATATGTTCCTGTTACAGATGGTACAGACCTTTTAACAAATGAACCTGCTACAAGGTCTATATTAGGAGAGAATAATCCTTTTGCTGCCTTTGTATTTAAAACCACTATAGATCAATATGCTGGAAGAATATCTTTCTTTAAAGTTCGTTCTGGAAGTATAAAAAGCGGCGATGAAATATACAATTCAAGAACTGGTAAAAAAGAAAAAGTATCACATATATATACAGCAAGAGGTAAAAAACAATTTGAAACAGACACTATTACAGCAGGCGATATAGGAGTATTAGCTAAACTTTCAGACTGCAGAACAGCAGATACTATCAGTACCCCAAGTTCTCCATTCCAATTCCTTCCTCTAAAAATACCTCAGCCTATTTATTTTACAGCTATTAAAATATTAAAAAATGATATAAAAGCACTTGAAGTTCTTGATACAATCGATCAGGAAGATTTGACTTTCCATGTAGAGTTTGACAGCGAAACAAAAGAAACTATAATAAAAGCTATGGGTGCTTTGCAGGTAAAATTGGCACTTGAAAGAGTAGTATCTTTAACTAAAGCCGAAATAGAACAGAGTGTTCCTAGAGTGGCCTACAGAGAAACTATAAGGAAGAAAGCTCAGGCACAATATAGGCATAAAAAACAGTCTGGAGGAAGCGGTCAGTTTGGAGAAGTTCATTTAGAAGTAGAGCCTCTTCCAAGAGACGGCGGATATGAATTTGTTAATGATATATTCGGCGGTGCTATCCCAAAACAGTATATACCGGGAGTAGAAAAAGGTATACAAGATGCTATGGCACAGGGACCTTTGGGTAAATATCCTATGGTAGATATAAAAGTAAGACTATATGATGGTAAGTACCATGATGTAGATTCTAATGAATTATCATTTAGAATAGCAGGTTCTATGGCAGCTAAAGAAGCATTCAAAAATGCAAGCCCTGTATTATTAGAGCCTATTATGAAAGTTACAGTTTATGTACCTGAAGAGTTTACAGGTGCTATAATGAATGAGCTTACAGGCAAAAGAGGAAAAATCTTGGGTATGGAAGCAGCTTCAAATACTGTACAGATGATTAAAGCTGAAGTTCCATTATCTGAAATGCTTACTTATTCTATAGAGATGAAAGCATCTACTTCAGGCAGAGGTACTTTTGAAATGGAGCATTCTCATTATCAGGAATTAACAGGTCCTTTGGCTGATAAAGTTATAGAAGAAAGAAAGGCTTTGCTTGGAAGCGGAGAGTAAAATTAAATGCTGTATATAAAAATAAAGTTGATATTTTTTATATACTATAATATAATAATTTAATACGTATAACACTAGGAGATTGTATGCTCAAAATAATTGACAAAATTACAAAAGAACATGTATTTGAAGATTTGGAATCAAAAGACAAAGAATCACTTTTTAGAGCTTTAAGTGAAAAAATCGCACCAGTAGCTTCTGCTTCTGCAGATGCTGTATTTGATGCATTCAAAAAGCGTGAAGATGAATACACAACTAATATAGGTAACGGCGTTGCTGTTCCGCATGGCAGAATTCAAGGCTATGGAAAAACTGATATATTTGTAGGTTTCTTGAAAGATGAAATCAACTACGATTCAGATTCTGATGAAAAAAGCCCTGTAAAACTTGTATTTGCTATACTTTCTGACCTTGATAACCCACAGGATTACCTATTAAATCTTTCTCAAATTTTCTTCTTGGTAAACCAAAAAGAAATACTTGACAAGATTATGGCTACTAAAGGTTATGATGAACTTTATAGTGTTTTAGAATCTTTCAAAAAATTAGATGAAAAATTTGAAGCTGAAAAACAAATTAAATTCTTAATCGAACTTGAAAGAGCTGAAATACAAATTAAAGCATATGAACTTTATAGTTCTACTCACTCTCAGCAAAAATCTGATGTAGTTTTAGAAGAGTACAAAAAATATAAAGACACTATATTAAGTAAAATTGATGTTGCTGTATTAGAAAATTATAAAAGAATTAAAGAAAATAAAGGTGAAGCTCTAGCTAAAATAGAAAATTATAAATGCAGTGCTTGTAATGTAGCTATACCTAAAATGACTGTTAATGAAGTTAGAAGACAAAATCAAATTATAATGTGTTTCCATTGCGGAAGAATATTGTTTACTACTGATTAATATTTAAGTTGATGATAAATAGTTTCTTAGATAAAAGGAAAGCTAAAATATTATTGTTAATTCTTTTAGCTTTCCTTTATATTTCATGCTCGCCGAATAAACCTAGCTCTCTTCTTTCAGAGTTTTATAATTATCCTAATCCTTTTAACCCTTCTAATGGTGAAAATACTACATATAAAGTATCTATTAAAAGCGGTGAAATTATAAGTGCCAAACTTGATATATATTCTCAAAATGGAGATTTGATAGATTCAAAGGATATGATTATTGAAAACAGTAAAAAAACTGCCACATGTATATGGTCTGGTTTGGATAAAAACGGAAAATATCTGCCTTCTGCTGTTTATGATGCCAAAGTAACAGTAAAATATAATCAGGATTCTACATTTGTTTCTGAATTTAAGACTTCAATAAGATAAAATATAATATTTTTTAATAATTATAAAAATAATGACAAAAATTGTCGTTTGTATACACTATAATTACATTAAATTAAAAATTATT
The DNA here is from genome assembly GCF_000384655.1 of Brachyspira innocens ATCC 29796. GTDB lineage: Bacteria > Spirochaetota > Brachyspiria > Brachyspirales > Brachyspiraceae > Brachyspira > Brachyspira innocens. The sequence continues at coordinate 33,098 of NZ_ARQI01000107.1, forward strand.
ATAGGAGTTTTATTATGCTGCCTTTTAATCCCCCATTTATGTATAAATGCAATTCCTGCGGCAAAATTTTCACTAAATCTAAAAAGCCTATTTTGGGTGGCACTATATTTTCAATCTTAAGCAGACCTAAATGTCCAAAATGCGGAAGCAAGGATACTAAATCTATAGATCATATTATAAAAAAGTAACTCCATTAATATTTGCACTATAATATATTTTTGTTTATAATATAGCATAAATTTATTATTAGGAGAAAATAATATGAAAGCTGCTATAATATTTGGAAGCAGATCTGATACTGATAAAATGAAAGGTGCTGCTGCTTGCTTAAAAGAATTTGGAGTTGAATATAAAGCCTTTGTTCTGTCTGCTCACAGAGTTCCAGAACATCTTGAAAAAACTATTAAAGAAATAGAAGAAGAAAATTTTGAAGTAATTATTGCAGGAGCAGGTCTTGCCGCACATTTACCCGGTGTTATAGCTTCAAAAACAATACTTCCAGTGATAGGCGTTCCTATTAGTGCAAGTAATCTTGACGGAATGGACGCTCTTTTGTCTATAGTTCAAATGCCTAAACCTATAACTGTTGCAACTGTTGGTATCAATAATTCTTATAATGCTGGTATGCTTGCTATTGAAATACTTGCTTTAAAATATGATACTATAAAAAATAAATTAATAGAATACAGAAAAAAAATGAAAGAAGATTTTATAGCTGATAATAATAAAGCTATAGAGTTTGATATATAATTATTTTTATATTTTATAACATTACTATATGGAAAAATTATCAAAAAAGTATATAATAGTATAAAAAGTTTTGACATAACAGGAGTTTATATATGTCTAAAGAAAAAAAAGAAATGATATATGAAGGTAAAGCTAAAAAAGTTTATGCTACTGATGATCCTGAACAGATTATAGTGTATTATAAAGATGATGCTACTGCTTTCAATGGTGAAAAAAAAGGTTCTATTAAAGATAAAGGCGTTATGAATAATGAAATTACTTCATTGCTTTTTAAAATGCTTGAAAAAAATGGAATAAAAACTCACTTTATAGAAAAATTAAATGACAGAGAACAGCTTTGTCAGAGAGTAAAAATATTTCCATTGGAAGTAATAGTTAGAAATTTAATTGCAGGTTCTATGGCTAAAAGACTTGGTATAGAAGAAGGTACAGTTCCTCCTAATACTATATTTGAAATATGCTACAAAAATGATGAATATGGGGATCCTTTGATTAATGATCATCATGCTGTTGCTTTGAAATTGGCTACTTATGATGAATTAAAGTACATATATGAAGTAACTTCAAAAGTTAATAACTTATTAAAAGAGGCACTAGATAAAATAGGAATTACTTTAGTTGATTTTAAAGTAGAATTTGGTAAAAACTCAAAAGGCGAGATATTATTAGCTGATGAGATTACACCAGATACTTGCAGATTCTGGGATAAAGAAACTGGAAAAAAATTGGATAAAGATAGATTTAGAAGAGATTTAGGCTCTATTGAAGAGGCTTATATAGAAGTTTTGAATAGACTTAATAATTTATAATCATTAAATTTTTATCAAAATATAAGGCTTTGCTGAACTTAAAAAGTTTGGTAAAGCTTTTTCTTTATTTTTGTATATACTAAATAATTGTAATTTTACAATCGCTATATATCCATTCGTTCGCTGCCCTTTCCAATATAGTTATTAGTCAATGATACATTACCTATTATTATACTAAATAGTAACTTGTTGTACATTAAAAAAATAATTATTAAATTATATATCATTTATCAAAAAATAGTTTTTTTAGTTATTTTGCTAAGATTAGAATTTTATTATATATAGAGTTTATTAAAGATTATACATTTTCTATATTATATAACTTTTATATAACTTTCATTTTACTATAATTATAGTATAATATCTTCAATTATTATTAATTTTTTGGAAAACTTATATGGAAATATTTCAGTATGATTTTATGCGTAAGGCTTTTATAGTAGGTATTATGATTGCAGTAATTATACCCTGTATAGGTGTTGTAGTTGTATTAAAAAGGCTTTCTATGATAGGAGATGCCATATCTCATACATCTCTTGCTGGGGTTGCTTTCGGACTCGTATTTAATATTAATCCTATAGCCGCTTCAATTGTATTTTGTGTATTGGCGGCTTTATCCATTGAGTTTATAAGAAAAAAAATATCGAAATACGGAGAGATGTCCATATCAATTATAATGTCTTTATCAATAGGAATTGCAGGAATACTCTCTGGATTTGTTTCAAACAATGCTAATTTTAATAGTTTTTTATTCGGAAGTATAGTTGCTATAAGTGATTTTGAATTAAAATTAATAATATTAATAAGTTTAATATCTATACTAATTTTCATATTTTTATACAAAGAGATTTTCTATATAACATTTAATGAAAGATTAGCTAAATTATCAGGTGTTCCAGTCAATAGAATAAACTTTATATTTACAATACTTACAGCTGCCGCCGTATCAATATCCGCAAGAACTATAGGCTCTTTAATAGTATCCTCAATGATGGTAGTTCCTGCAGCATGCTCTATGCAGATTGCAAACAGCTATAAAAGAACTATTATTTATGCTGTGCTTTTTAATTTATTTTTTACAATACTTGGAATATTTATTTCATACTATAAAGGTCTAAAACCCGGTGCTACTATAGTTTTGATAAGCATAATAACTTTTATAGCTATACTTTTAATAAAATCATCAAAAACTTTTAAGAAATAATATAAGTTTATAATACATAATTGACAATAAAACGATTTTAATATATTATTATAGTACAATATTATTTAAGGAAGTAAGACTATGAAAACTATAGACGCTAGAGGCGTACCTTGCCCAAAACCATTAATTCTAACTAAAACAGCACTAACTAATGCAGCATTAAATGAAGAAATAGAAGTACTTATAGATGATGATGTGGCTTTCCACAATATTACAGACTTCTTAAAAAATAACGGCATAACATACACTAATGAAGGAAAAAACTTTAAAATTGTAAAAAATAAAGAATTGTCATTAAATAACAGCAAAGAAAAATCATCTGGACCTGTAATAGCAGTAGTTGATAAAAAACTTATGGGTCAGGGAAATGATGAACTTGGAGAATTATTATTAAAATCATTTTTGGGAGCATTAAAGGACGCTAATCCAAAACCTGAGGCTTTATACTGTTATAACGGCGGAGTTTATTTAGGTATTGATGAACCTTATAAAACTTTACTTCAGGAATTAAGAGATGCAGGAATAAAAATATTTTTCTGCGGTACTTGTGTTAAATTTTATGAATTAGAAGGAATTAAAGTAGAAGAACAAACTAATATGCTTGGAATTATAGAGGCTATGGCTAATGCTTCTGCTGTAATAAGAGCATAAGACTTATTTTAATTATGAAAAATTATTATTTTGATAACTCTACAACTAGTTTTCCTAAACCAAAAGAAGTTGCTGAAGAGATGTACAATTTCTTAATGAATGTAGGCGGTACTTATGGAAGAGTTAATACAAAAAGAGGTAAAGAAACCACTCAAAAAATAGAGGAATGCCGAGAAATATTAGCTAAAAAATTCATAGGTACTAAAAATGATGCTAATATAATATTCACTTCTGGGGCAACTAGGTCTGTAAATGATATACTTATAGGTTTGGATTTGCATGACTGTAAAATATTAATATCGACTTTGGAACATAATGCTACATTAAGACCAGTATATAAGTTAAATAAAAATAAAAATGTTGAATATGAAATAATTCCGTCATTAGAAGGCGGTATAATAGATACGGATGCTCTCAAAAACATAATAAAAAAAGATAAAATATCATTAGTTATAGTTAATATGGAGAGTAATATCAGCGGAGCAATACAGCCTATAGCTAAAATTAAAGAAACTATAGGTGATATACCGCTGCTTGTTGACGCTACTCAAGCTGTTGGAGTGCATGAAGTAAAAGCTGATGAATGGAATGTTGATTTTATAGCATTTACTGGACATAAGGGACTTTTAGGACCTACTGGAACTGGTGGCTTTTATGTAAAAAATCCAGAAAAACTAAATCCTGCATATTTCGGAGGCGGTTTTGGGGACGGATATGAAACTCCTTTTAGTGTACCAGAGATATATGAAGCAGGTACTCCAAATACTGTAGGAATTATAGGGCTATTGGCAGCACTAAAAAACCGACCTATTTGGAATATTACAATAGAAGATTTAGTAAGTACAATAAACAAAATAGAAAATCTTAATAAATATAAAACTGTATGGTCTAAAAATAAAGATACACAGGGTTTTGTATTTTCTATAACTACTGATTCTATAAGCATGTCGGATTTAGCTCATAAACTATATGAAGACTATAATATAGAATGCCGATATGGTTTTCATTGTGCTTTTTTGGCACATAATTTCTATAAAAATGATAATGGTGCTATAAGATTTTCTTTCTCCCCATATACTACAAAAGAAGATTTAAAATATTTAATTAATACATTAGGAAATGAATTATGGTAAAGAGTTTTTGTTATTTACAAACGCCTAGAGATTTAATCAAGGCAGAGAAAATTTTACTCGATGCGGGAATAGAAGTGGTTGTAAGACCAGCACCTGAACCTGTATTTGGTGTATGCAATATGGCTATAGATATAGAAGATAATGACAAAGTGTATATTGTGTCATTGCTTGAGGCTGCTGGTTTGGTTGTAAAAATAAAAGATACTGAAAATTAAGGAAATATCTACATGCTTATTTTTTATTCCTAAAAGATAAGCATGTAATTTTATAATATATCCGTATTATTAATAAAATCGGATATATAATTATTTTTAAATAATACAAATATTAAATTAATTACTTTTGATTTTTCTATATAATTAAAATATTCTGGAAAATAATATATAGTTATCGAAGATAAAAAATAAATAATAATGCATGCTGCAAATAAAACTATAGCAGCACCAATAATCCTATCAGCCCAAGATAAATATATTATTTTCAAAATATCTTTTACACTTTTTTCTACCTTTGAAAGTATTATCCTTATAACAGAGTAAGTAACTATTAAAGATATAATCTTCAAAATAATAGAATGATCAAAATACTTTGACATATGATTATATATAAGAGGTGCTATTATAAAAGAAACTATTACAGCCGCAATAGGTATAATAATAGATATGAGCCCCTTTGCAAAACCATATATAAATAATACAGCCAATATTATAATCAATAATGTATCAATATTAATCATTATGATTTCTTTAATAATGCTATAATAGGAGCAAATGTAAAGCTGCTCTTCTTTCTATGAGTATTTATAATATTTGATAATGCCTCTATATCAGTATGAGAGAACGAAGAATAACTTCCTATTTTCTTAGTTATATCATTAAGCTCATCTTTAGTTTTTATTATACTGTTAAAATTATTAAATATTTTATAAACGTCTTGGTTCTGATATTCTATTTTTGCATTTAAATTATTCTGAACATCAAGCATAGCAGAAATATTTTCTTTTATAGATAAAACTATTAGGTTTTGATTTAGCAAAATATTAGCCATAACCTCATTATACTGCTCTAAAGATTTAAAATTACTTAATTTTTTAGAATCGCTACTGATATCATTTTCTATTTCATTAATAAGATTATCAATATTTGCTGTGATACTGCTAACCTCTTCTGAAATAATTTTGCAGTGATCATGTATATAAAATGAAGAGTTTTCTATTACTACTAATCCTGCAAATATATCCGTAAGCATTTTTTCTATTGCTTCTGTACCTTTAGATATTTCAAAAGATAAAGCCCCTATCTCTTTTGCCACTACAGAGAAACTCTTTCCATAAAAACCTGCTTTAGATGCTTGTATCCCAGCATTAATAGATAAAAGATTTGTTTTATTTGTTATAGCCTTTATATATTCTATTGTGCTGTATATTGCTTCTGTTATTGTACTTACATCTTTAAATTGATCTGCTGATTCTAATATAATAGTTAAAAATCTATTAGATGTTTCAATTAAACTTTCTTTTATAAGTCTTAATTCATTTTTTAAAGTCATTATTTGTTCATTAGAAAAATCGGATTCTTTCAAATTTGATATTGTCTGATTTAATACTCTAAAATGTTCCTGCATTTGAGATTTGTATTTATCAAAAAAGGTAAATATAGTATTTGTATATTTTAATCCGTCTTTAATAAGATTTTTCTTACTATTTTTGGCTTCTATTAACTTATCATTAGCATCCAATATGGCATCTATCTTAGAACTAATAATATTATATGCATCTTTTGTTTCTTTATCTATTTCAAATACAAACATAGATGTATCCATCAAATTTTTATCTATATTATTTAATTCCTCTGATATTCTGTCTATATTATTTAAAGTTTTTAAATTAAGATGAAGTTTATTATTTAATATGCTTTCTTTCTTTATGGAATCAAGTGCATTTTTGGCAAATGAAGAGAATATTGATATAGATCTGAAAGAAGATGATATTATTATAGCAAGCCCTATTCTATCAAAATCAAGTCCATTTAAAGTTTTATCTACATATAAATATCTTACTATTAAGATTAATGATATTGAATTGGCTATAATCATAGGAACATTTACTTTATAATTATAATTCATTATCATATCTGATAAAGCAGATATAAACATTACAAAAAATATGAATAAAATAACATAAGCTCTTAATAAGAAAAATAATCCTCTGGGTCTTAAGAAATATGATATACTTGAAGAATCATAATAATTAATAGTAACTGACAAAAATCTGCTTGGATATATTATACTAAAAACTATCAATACAACAGATAAAACTATACCTATTACAAATACCCCATTATTTAAGCTTGATAAAGTTTTGTTTCCAGATATAAAACTCTTTGTATTTATAGGCATAAGCATTACAGCAATCAGTATTAATATATTATTGATAGTATACATATTCAAAGCAGCTGTTTTATTAATACCATACAATTCAAAAAATATTATAATCAGAGATATAATATTATAAATAAGTATAAATGTAAGTGTAACAGAAATAGTAATATATATGGCCTTTTTTGTTTTGATAGAAAGCAGAAGATATAACATAATAAATACTGACATTAAAGAAATACCGATAATAGGCACTAACAATTTGAATATTGTTATATTATATCCTAATATTAAATTTGATAGTATATTCATATCTATTCCTTTTACATTACTTTAGAATACTCATCAACTTTATCTTCTAAGTCATTAGTATATTCTAAGAATCTTTTCATCTCTTCATTAAGTTTGCTAGTAACAGATTCCAAATCATTAGAAGTAGCAAGTAATTTATTCATATCCCTCATAAGGTTTTTTACTTCATTATTTTCTATATACGCTTTTTCAGATATATCCATTATATAGGCATTAATCTCTTCTATTTTGCTTTTTATATTAAGAAAATCATTCTCTTCATTAACTATAATATTAGTCATATTCGATATAGAGCTGTACATCTTATCTGTATTTTTTATTATATTCATATTATAATCATTTTGTTTTTCCATATTCTTATTAAACTTATTAAGTCTGTCATAATGATTTTTCATTTCTTCTATAAGCAAAGATACATTATTAGTAATATTATTGCTTGAATAATTAAACTTTTTAAATATATCCTCTATTTGAAATAATAGTTTTTGCATATTATTTGTGGCATCAGAAGTTTCAGATACCAATTCTGTTACCTCTTTAGATACAACAGAAAAGTTATTATACCATTCTCCTGCTTTTGAAGCCTGTATACTTGAGTTTATAGCAAGAGTTTTGGTCTTATCAGACATATTAGTCATAAAAGAAATAATTCTATTAATTTGGAAACTTAATTGATTAAAAGATTCTGATTTACTGAACTCTTTGATAAAATTATTTTTTTCTTCATCAAGTTTTTTTTGAAAATCTTCAAATAAACTTACCGTATCTCTGCTTTCTGCCTGAAGTTTATATATTTTTTCTACTGATTCCTGAAGTTTTAAATTTGATTCTTCAAGTGCCTTTTTCTGTAATTCTACAGACATCTGCAGATTAGGATAAGTTTCTACTAACTCATTAATTTTATCTACATTTATTTTTCCGTCATTAATTTGGAAATTTTCTATAGTTATAAACTCATTAGTATATTCTATTACTTTATTAATATCATTTTTTAAATTATTTATTGTTGAATATGTATTTTCTACCCTGCTTACCAAATTATTTACAGAATCTGAAAAATTATCCTTTAATTCTGACAATTTTTCAGAAGTATTTATTGCTGTATTAATAATAATAGAATCCTGAGCCTTTATACTTTCTAAATCGTAAGACTGAGTAGTTTTTTTATGTATTGCTGAAATAAATCTGCTTACAGAGAAATATATCATTATAATATTAAATATAGCATATACTAGTGTAATTCTTGAAAAAGTTAAGCTTGGAAAAAGTAAGAAATTACTTGAATGTTCTCTATATATTGAAACTCCATTAAAGTCATCAAAAAATGCTAAAGATATTAATGATATTAATACGAGTAAATGTATATTTTTCCTAACTTTTTTGTTTACTGTCATTTCATATATAAAAGCACATATAATAACAAAACAATATACTGTAAATACAAAATCCCTAAAAACATACACAGGACCTAATTCGCCTCTGCTTTTTACACTGTGTCTCATAGTTTCATTTAAAGTACTTATAGGCTCACTAGAAGATATAAAAGCCTGAGGATATAACAAAGCTATAGCTGATAATAATATAAATATAAACACTATTACAATATAAAGTTTATCCAATACAAAATGGAATTTCTCACTTAATTCAAGCTGCGTTCTTATATATGCAAGCCAAGGAATAATGGTAAGAGATAAGGCCAATTGCTCAAATTTATACAAATTTAATGATAATGGGTGATTAGGACTATATAATGATATTATTATATTTAATGCCTCCAAAGCAGAAAATATAAAACATAAAAAACCCAAAGCCAATATAATAGCCTGTGTTTCTTCATATAATTGAAAATATATATAAGCATACAATATTATACCTACAATAGATATAATAGTTGCTATAACTGGAATACCTAATTCTAATGTTATAAGAGAAAAATTGTAATTCATAAATCCTCTACAATTAAATCAATTTACAATATATTATAAGTTAATTTTAAGATATTAAAAGTATGAAAAAAATAAAATTAACTAAAAAATAAAATATCGTTTATATAATCGGAATTAGTTTATTAAGTATTTACTTTGTCTGCATCAATTTTTAATGTTACATACTGTATATTTTTATCATTATTTTTGAATACCAGTAAAAATTTTCTATTCAGTGAGTTTTCTAACCCATCTTTCTTTTTTAAGCATTATTACACCTATTGTAATTTTGGCAAAGTCCGTTAATTTTGCTATTCCAAACATAGCAACAGGGCCTACAGAAGTAAATTTAGCAAGTATCAAAGCCAAAGGAGCAAACATAAACAAAGATACAGGCACATCCACTGCAAAACCAAATATAGTGTCCCCTCCAGCCCTAGAAACTGCAAACTGAGAATTGATATAAGTCCATACTGGCATATAACATGCTATTAATATTACTAAATTTCTAGTAATTGCTTGGGCATCAGCAGTGAGTTTTGAGAATATTACAGGTATAAGTAAAGTTGATGACATCTGCACAAGTCCTACAATCAAGCCTGCTATAATAGCACCATTCATAATCCACCTTGCCTTATCTTTAGCCTCTTCAAGCTCCCCTCTTCCAAGTGTGCCGCCTACTATAACCATAGTAGAAACAAATACACCTTGAAACACAAGATAAAATATATTAGCTATTGTAAAACCAGAAGCCATTCCAGCTACAGTTTCAGCCCCTCCCCTACTATTATAAAGTGCTGTCATAAACATCTCGCTTAATCCCCAGCTTATCTCGCTTAAAAATATCAAACTAGATTTTTTAAGCATAGCATAAAATACATTTAATTTTACTTTTAAAATTTCTCTAGTTCTCACATAAAACTTCTCTTTATGGAGTTTTATATAAGCTATGAATAATATCATCTCTATTATTCTTGCTATAAGTGTGGCTATAGTAGCCCCTCTCTCTTCAAGTCTGGGAGCACCAAAATTACCGTATATTAATATATAATTTCCAAGAGTATTGCATAATGTAGCTATAACAGATATTATAAGCGGTATATGCGGCTTTCCTATTTCTCTATATGAAGAACCTATAGCTCCTGATATAGATATTGGTATAAATGTAAAAGCTATTATACTCATATATTTTGTACTTGATACAAGTATAGCTTCCTGAGAAGTGTTTCCTCTGGTCATCAAACGCATAAATATCTCTGGATTAATAAGCATTAATACCATATATATAATAGAAATAACAAGCGGAAGTATAACTTTAAATCTGAAAGCCTGCTGCATACCTTCTTTATTATCAGCCCCATTATTCTGAGCCATATATATTCCGCCAGCCCCATAACAGGTATTGAGTATAACAAGATATATAAAGTTTAATTGATTAGATACATTTACAGCAGCCATTTTTATATCGCCTAGTTCTGCCACCATAAAATTATCTATTAATGATACCATACCCATTATAAGCTGCTGAAGCATTACTGGTACTGCAATAGATATACATAATTTATAAAAGTCAAAATTCCCAAAAAGCGTTTTCTTTTTATTAATAGAATTCATAATATAATCTCTAAAAAAACATTAATATAGTAAATAAAAACGTGAAGTAATATATAACTAATTATATATTTGTCAATATACTTTAATAATTTTTTATATAAAAGTAAAGTAAATAAAATATTAAAATAATTTATTTTATTGACAAATTCTAAAATTAATGTATATTTTAATTAATTTTTATAAACAACTATAGATAGGATTTTTATATGTTCATCGCATCGCATCGCATCGCATCGCATCGCATCGCATCGCATCGCATCGCATCGCATCGCATCGCATCACATTTAAATTAATTTTTTATATTATTGACTGTCATATCATACAATACCTAATTGTAAAATATTTCACTAATCTGGAAAATTATATCAAATATTTTTTTAGCAGTTTTATTAATTTAATAAGGAACAATAATGCCTATATTCAATAAATTATTGCATTCTAGTATAAGAAA
>NZ_ARQI01000108.1 GCF_000384655.1 Brachyspira innocens ATCC 29796
ATGCGTGATATAAGCGAAACAGCAATAGAGCAGCAGTCTGGAGTAGATCAGGTAAATATAGCAGTATCTCAAATGGATACAGTAACACAGCAGAATGCCGCTTTAGTAGAAGAGTCATCTGCAGCAGCTGAATCATTATTAAATGAAGCTAGAGAGCTTGAAGATGCTATGAGTTTCTTTAAATTAAAATAAAAGATTTAATTAATATAATTACATAAAAATAAAACGTCTGATAATAAAAGTTACCAGACGTTTTATTTTTTTAAACACTAAAAAATACTAAAGGGTAATATCATCAATAATTCTTATCTCTTCATCAGTCAAATTCATTTTATTAATTATTTTTAAATTTTCTATTATTTGGATAGGTTTTGATGCTCCTATCAGCACACTTGTAATTTCTTCATCTTTCAAAACCCATCTTAAAGCCATTTGTGCTAATGATTCACCTCTTTTTAATGCCAAATCATTAAGAGATTTTATTTGTTCTAATTTTTTTCTTGTTATAGCATCACGTTTTAAATATCTTCCGTCTGCTGCTATTCTGCTGTCATTAGGTATGCCGTTTAAATATTTATCGGTTAATAAACCTTGTGCCAATGGGCTGTATGCTATTATGCCTTTGCCTAATTTTTTGGATTTTAATTTAAGACCATTATTTTCTATAGTTCGGTCAAATATAGAGTATCTGTTTTGATTGATAATAAAAGGCACATTTGCTAAATATAATAATTTTGAAGCCTTTTCCAAATTAGCTCCGTCATAATTAGAAAGCCCAGCATACAATGCTTTTCCGCTTTTTACTATTCTTGTTAATGCCTCTATAGTTTCTTCCAGAGGAGTTTCTGGGTCCATTCTATGATGATAAAATATATCAACATATTCTAAATTGAGCCTTTTTAAACTTTGATTAATGCTTGCTATGAGATATTTTTTACTTCCCCAGTTGCCGTAAGGACCTTCCCACATGTCATATCCTGCTTTTGTGCTTATGATAAGTTCATCTCTGTATTTAGATAATCCGTCATTTAATATTTTACCCATACTAATTTCCGCAGAACCATAAGGAGGTCCGTAATTATTTGCCAAATCAAAATGAGTAATACCGTTATCAAATGCTGTTTTAATCATTTCTTTCATATTGCTGTAATCACATTCTGCACCGAAATTGTGCCAGAGACCTAATGATATTATAGGAAGTTTTAATCCGCTTTTTCCGCATCTGTTGTATATCATATTATCATATCTGCTTTCAGAAATTTGCATTTTGAATCCTTTATAAAAAACATTTTATGATTTTTAATAATATTTGTTTATACATATTAAGTATAGATTTATTATGATATTATTCAAGTATAAAATGTAAAAATTATTTTAATTTTAATAAAATAATTTCCGATACTTAATACGAGTTCATAATTTTATAATAAAAAGCAGTATGCGGAGGCGTCATGTTTAAGAGAGTTTTAATTGCTATTGGTTTGATGATTATAATTATCGGATGTGAAACTATTAAGCCAAAAGATGATAATAATAATACAGTAAAGGAAGATGATAAAAAAGAAGAGCCAGTTACTAGAGAAGAAACTCCAAAAATGAAAGTTACAGTTTATGGAGCAGACAGAGAAATACAGGCTGTAGAGCTTAATGATAAAGTTTATTATGTTTTAGGCGGAAAAGATGTTGAAAACATGACAGAGCAGGAGATAAAAAGTTCATCTATATCGGCACCTTTAAAAGTAACAGAAGAAACTGTAAACGGTACTAAAGGTATAATTGTAACATATTATGACGTTAAAGTATTTTTAGGAAAAAGAACAGGAACAGGCACCACAGTAGGAATATTTGAGCCGCAAAAAAATGCTTGGACCACAGGTGATGATATAGACAGAAGTCAGGCTATACAGATAAAATTATCAAGAGGCATAGCAGGTCCTATAGATATAAAAAGAGGAAGCATATCTTTAGCATTTAATTAATTTTTAAGAATAATATTTGAAATTTCAACACTGCTTTTATTTTTTATAAAAAGCAGTGTTTTTTTATATTATTTATAATAATAAAATTATTTATTTGTGTATAATTCGTATAATTTGCTTGCTACTAAATCTATTTGGTATGGAGTACTGTTTATTTCAAATGCATATAAGTCCCATCTGTAAGGATCTATTATTTGAAATTGTATTATATACTCGTTTGTATTGTATCTTCCTATAATATCTATATAACGCATATAATCATCTTCAGCTATGAAGTCATGCCATTCTACAGTATTAAACGGAGATATAAGTTCTTCTATTTTTATGTTAGGATATGATGTAAATGAGCTGGATTTTATTAAATCAATAGCATTAAATTCTCTGCTTTTAATATCTATTATATTATTTGCATCTTCTTTAATATTTAATCTATACTGTCTGCTCTCTTTTTTTGTATTGCAGGAAAGAACAAATAATAAGGTTATTATTGATATAATATAAACTTTATTCATTTTAAAAATCCGATACTTATAATTGAATATATTATCGGACTTAATAATATTTTTTTTATACATTATAAAAGTCATTTAATTGTAAGCTATCATTATACTTTTGCAGATTTATAAAACTTTTTATACTATATATAATCAATTTATTTAATATTTCCCTCAAAATCTATAGTGATTTTTTTTCTATTTTTAAATTGTATCTTATAGTCTTTGCTTCTTTTTTGAATTTGTATAACTTTTTCATTAGGGAATTGCTTTTTTACTGTATTTTTAACTTTATCTTCAACATATTCTATAGATATTTCATCGCCTCCCCCGCTTATAGTTTTCCATTCTCCGCTTCCATTAACATATATTTTTAAGCCGCCTTTAAATATAAGTGTATAGCTTCCTCCGGTTTCAGTAGCTCTAAATAAGTAATAATCAGCAAAATAAGTATCAGCAAATGTTATAGCAGCTCTAGGAACTTCACTCATAGCAACTGATGCTACAAAAATATATGATGATATTATAAGCAATATTAATACAGTATATACAGTTCTTTTCATTTTTATATCCCCCTTAATATAAAAAATTATTTTCAGTATATTATACACTATAAAAAATATAGTTACAAGTTTTTATAATTTTGCACTTCCTGCTATATAATATCTTCCGTCAGTAGAGCCTTGGAAACCAAGATTAAATTCAGCAGGACCTGCTTTGAACTTACCGAATACAGCATATTCTAAATAAACCTTAGCTTCTCTGTCTTTTATATGCACCATTTCTCTCAAAGCAATGTTTAACATATACCATTCAAAACCCTGTTCCAAACGTATATAATGAGCATCATTTTCTCTCCAAGTGTATTCAGCAATAGCATTAAGCCAAATAGTTTCATTCATAAGCGGAAATCTGAATGTAGCAGAAGCCTGAACAAGAGAATCAAATAAAGATATATGATAATTTTCAGGTTCTCTTCTGTTTTCATGTTCATAAAGAAATCTGAACTCAATATTCGGTATATTAAATCTAAATAAAAATGCTTTAGGAATACTATGTCTGAAATCTCCCTGAGAATATGCAAGTTCATAATGATTGCCGATAAATCCAACTCTTATACCGGGTCCGTTTAATACTTGAGGTATATAATAGTCTGGAGTATCAATATTAGCAGGATTTAAAGTGGGGTCATAATAGTGAGGCATTAACATAAAAGTAGTAGTATTTATATCAAAAGCAGCTCTTCCTCTAGCAGAAACTAATATTCTATCAACAAATATAGCCTGTACTCCACCGTCATAAAGCCCTGCATTTCCTTTTATATATCCGTATTTTGTGTCTGGGTTATGAGTATCAAAATATCCGAATGCTGTTATAAAACCAGTAAATTGTATATAATCATTATGGAATGTTTGACCAATAGTAGCAAATGTATCTCTCATATTAAAAGTATTTGTAAGTATGGCATATGAAAAAGTTGTAGTTAAATGAAATTCTAATGGGTATTTTTGAAAGAAACTTAAATTAGTATCATTAGGATTTGGCAAAGTTCTTTTATAATCATCTCTAAAATAATCCGGCTTTATATATTGCGGAAGTTCATTGTTACCTTCTCTTCCTATAAACATATCAAATGCATTTGGAAGCGGCGGCATTATAGCATTTGTATATTTTGATTGAGCATTTAAGATGTACGAAGATAATAAAAATATTATAGCTGCTGTTATTATTTTGATATTGTTTTTCATAAATAATCCTAAAAATAAAGATTTTTTGAAAGATAAATATAAAAATTATTAATATGTATAAAAAGTTGTTTTTTATATAATATTTACAATTTTTATTAGCAATAATAATTTAAAACGTGCAAAAAGTAAAGATTTTATTAACTATAAAATGACTATAGTCAATAAAATCTTTTACATAAAATATTAAAAAATGATTATTTAGTCCATTTTAAAGAAAGTCATAATCTGTTTTAGATTTTGAGCCTGTTCTAATAGTTCTTTAGCAGATGTACTTGTTTCATCAACTAAAGAAGCATTCTGCTGAGTTATACCGTCTATCTTTGATACAGCTATATTTACCTGATCTACTCCAGTCTGCTGTTCTACTGCTGTAGTGCTTATTTCCTGCATTATTTTTGCGGTGCTTTCTATTTTTGACTGTATATCATCAAATATTTTTTGTGATTCTCTGGCTGTTTCTGCAGATTTGTTAATCTTGTCATATATATTTTCTATAAGCAAAGTTATATCTTTAGCAGAAGCCTGAGAGTTTTGAGCCAAGTTTCTTACCTCAGAAGCTACTACAGCAAAACCTCTTCCCTGATCTCCAGCACGTGCTGCCTCTACTGAAGCATTAAGTGCAAGTATATTAGTCTGAAATGCAATGTCTTCTATAGTTTTTGTAATATTTTTTATTTTCTCGCTTGCTTCATAAACTTCTTCTATATTCTTTGTAGTTTCGGCAATTACATTAGCACCATTTTCAACTGCATCTCTAGAAGCCATCATCATATCATTTCCTTCAACAGAATGCGAAGCAGATGATTTTATAGTAGAAGCCATTTCTTCTATTGCAGATGAAGTTTCTTCAAGACTAGCAGCCTGAGCTTCTGTTCTTGCGGATAAGTCATCACTTCCATTAGTAAGATTTGAAGCTGCATTATTTATTTTTTCTGAAGTATCATTCACTTCATTAATTATTTTTGATAAAGCATCTCTCATATGTTTGAATGAGTATGCTATATCACCTATTTCATTTCTCTTAAATTTAAATTTTCTAAGTATAAACTGACCTTTAGACATCTCTTCAGCTTCTTCAACAAGTATCTTCAAAGGACTCATTAAGCTGCTTATATATAAGAATCCTATTATAGAGCTTAATATAAGTCCTATAACTCCTATTAAAATACCTACTTTTAATATTCTTGAGCTTTCCTGTTCTATAAAGCTAAGAGGCATAGAGAAAGCTACATGCCAAGGCTGATTTTTAATACTTGTATATAAACAAACTTTAGTCATACCGTCATTTTGGAATTCCAATTTTCCTTCTGTATTATTAACAATTGTTTTTACTTCAACAGGAGCAAGTTTTCCAACTTCGCTAGGTACATTATGCATTACAAGCAAAGTATCTTTATTAAATACCCATAATCTTATCCAATGAGTAAGTACCTCACCAGCAGTTGAAGATACTTCATCTATAACCTTCTGCCAGTCTAATACTACTAATAATGCCCCCAAATATGTATTATCATTTCTTGAATTTATTGGTGCAATAATAGCAGTAATCCATTTTCCATCTGGAGATTTGTATATAGAATCAGATAGAGTAGGTTTTTTTACAGCATCATATTTTCTCCAAAGGTCTGGATATAGCTGGCCTGCATTTTTTCCAACATCGGTATTATCTCCGTTTGAATTATTCAGTATAGTACCGTCTTTTTCTACCAATGCTAAACTTTTTACATACGGATTTTTAGCAGACATTAATCTTAATACAGTAAGCATATTAGCTTCGCCTTCGACATCTCTATTTTGCATATAGTTTATAACAAATGTAAAAGATGAATATGTGTCTGATAATATTAATTGATTTTCAACTAAGGAATCAAAAAATGTTGCATATCCCTTTATTGTAGTTGCAAATCCATTGTATGAAGCATCGTCTATTGCCTTGCTTGACATTTTTAATAATGTGAAAATGGATACAAAAAGAAGAAATGCTATAAAAATATTAACTACAATAGGAATTTGTATAGATAAACTATTAAATTTCTTTTTCATAAGATAATCCTTATTTCATATACGGACTTGTTACTTTGAATAGTATACCTATTAGTATATTATTTTAAATATGTAAAGTCAAATTATTTTCATATTTTTATACGTATATGTAGTATTTTTTGTTTTCAATAATATTTTTTTTGGAAAAATATACATTATATAGTAAAATAACTATAATGAATTTGACTTTTATCTTTTTTATAGTACAATATATAAACATTGACAGTATATTAATTTGAAAAATCAGTATACTCTTAATGTTTATTCCCAAAATCTCATTTTAATTTAAATAAAGGAGAAAAAATCGTGAAACTCCCAAAAGTCAATGATTTAGGATTTTTCGAGATACGTCTCGAAAGTATCGGTGGAATGGGTGCTAATAGTGCAGGTAAAATGCTTGCAGAAGTAGGCGTTTTATCACAAGGCTACTATGGTGCAGCATTCTCTAGTTATGGTTCAGAAAAAAAAGGTTCGCCTGTTAAATCTTTTGTAAGATTCTCAGAAGATGAAGTTAGAGTGAACTCTACTGTAGAAGAACCGCATGTTGTGGCAGTATTCCACATGAATCTTCTTAAAAACCCTATGACATTAGCTGGTGTTAAAGAAGACGCTATTGTTATCTTCAATACTAATAAAACTCCTGATGAGGCAAGAGACTTTGCTAAATTACATGGCGGTAAAGTAGTTTGTGTTGATGCTATCAAAATCGCTAATGATTTAAAACTTCCTTCTCAGGCAGCTAATACTATCATAATGGGTGCTATGGTTAATCAGCTTGATTTTATAGATTCTGCTAAATTTGAAGAACAAATCAGAAAACAATTCGGCGGAAGAAAAGCTGAATTAGTAGAGCCAAATATTGAAGCTTTCAGAAGAGGCGGAAGTGATTCTGTTGTGAAAGAATTCAAAGCTGACGGAAAATATCCTTATATACCTTATAAAAAACCAGAACCTGTTTATGGTAAAAACAACCAATTAACAGGCGGTTATATCAATGCTGCTGGTAACTCTACTCTAAAAGATTTACAAGTAACTCGTACAGGTCATATTCCAGTATTCAATCCTAAAAACTGTATTGACTGTGCTAACTGCGAAGTTGTTTGTCCAGATCTTTGTATAGTTTGGGAAAAAGGACCAGACAGAAAAGATGCTAGCAAAACAGCTATGAATATGATGGGTATTGATTATCAATATTGTAAAGGCTGTTTAAAATGTGTAAGAGCCTGCCCTAAAGGACCTTATGCTGCTAAACAATATCCTAAAGAAGAACAAGCTTTAAGAATTGAAATAGAAGCAGAATGTAATGTTCCAGAACTTACATACAGTCGTTATAAAAAATAATAAGGAGCGAATAAATGGCTAACAAATATAATCTTGCAGAACAAGAAAACATACTTGAAAGTGGTAATGAATTAGCAGCCATTGCAGCCGCTCAAATCAATTATCACGTTATGGGTTACTACCCAATTACGCCTTCTACTCAGATTGCTGAGTACTTAGACGAAATGAAAGCTAATGGAAGACATACAGTATGCATGATACCTGGTGACGGTGAACATGGTGCTGCTGGTATATGTTACGGTGCTACTACTGCAGGCGGCAGAGTATTTAATGCTACTTCTGCTAACGGTCTTCTTTTTGCTATGGAACAATTACCTGTTCAAGCTGGAACTAGATTCCCTATGGTATTAAATGTTGTAAACAGAACAGTTTCTGGTCCGCTAGACATTAAATGTGACCAATCTGACATAATGATGGCTCTTAACACTGGTTGGATTATCATTATGGCTCATACTACTCAAATGGTTTATGACTTCAATATCTTTGCTTTGAAAATCGCTGAAAGAGCTAAATTACCTATTATAGTTTCTTCTGACGGTTTCTTTACTTCTCACCAAAAGAAAAAAATTCACCTATTCAAAAATGATAAAGATGTTCAGGATTTCTTAGGTAAATATACTCCAGAAGTTACTTCTGTTGAACCAGGAAAAAATCCTGTTACAATCGGACCTTACATGAATGAAGATGAATTAACTGGAAGTAAATTACAGCTTTCTCAAGCTTTAGAAGATGCACGTGCTATAATTTTAGATGTATTTGAAGAATTTGCTTCTCTTTCTGGAAGAAAATATCATCCTATAGAAACTTACAAAATGGAAGATGCTGAAGTAGCTTTAATGCTTTGCGGTTCTGCTTATGAAACTGGTACTTTGGCTGTTGATGAAATGAGAAAAGCTAATCCTAACCTTAAAATTGGTGCTTTCGCTATTACTCAAATTCGTCCTTTCCCAGAAAAAGAATTACAAAAATTACTTGCTAATGTTAAAGTAGTTGTTGTAGGTGACAGACAAGATTCATACTCTGGTATGGGCGGTAATATGTCTACTGAAATCAGAGCTGCTCTTAAAAATGATCCTACTAACAAATCTTCTATCGTTAGCAGAGTTTATGGTCTTGGCGGTACTGAGTTTACTTTGGAAAAAGCTAAAGAATTATTTGATTTAGGTTTAAAAGAATTAGCTAATCCTGGTTCTGTAGAAAAACATTCTTACTTAGAACAATATATGGGTGATCCTAATGTTAAAATGAAACCTATACATGAACCTCTTACTTTGGAAAGCCAAAAATCAGGTATTACTGTTACTATGAATGAACAAACTCATAAACTTGAAGTTAAAACTCCTCCTCTTAGAGAATTAACTGGTAAAGCTTATCGTTATGCTCAAGGTCATGGTGCTTGTAATGGTTGTGGTATCTTCTCTGGTATCAATACTTTCATGAAAGGTATAGAAGGTGAAGTTGTTCTTTTAGTACATACTGGCTGTTCTATGGTTGTTACTACAGGTTATCCTTACAGCTCTTACAGAACTACTTATGTTCACAACTTGTTCCAAAATGGTGCTGCTACTCTTTCTGGTATAGTAGAAATGTATCATGAAAGAAAAAGAAGAGGTGAAATCGAAGGACCAGAAGATCCTACTTTCATAATGGTTACTGGAGACGGCGGTCATGATATAGGTATGGGACCTTCTATTGGTGCTGCTATCAGAAATCACAAAATGATTATATTAGAATATGATAATGAAGGATACATGAACACTGGTAACCAATTATCATTCTCTACTCCATTAGGACACAGAACTTCTACTTCTAACGTTGGTAAAGCTGAAGTTGGTAAACAATTCAACCACAAAGATGTAGCTCAAATATTTGCTGGATGTCATATCCCTTATGTTGCTACTGGCTGTGAAGCTTATCCATTAGATTTAGTTAAAAAAGCTGCTAAAGCTCAATGGTATGCTAATCATCATGGTACTGCTTTTGTTAAACTTCTTATCGCTTGTCCTTTAAACTGGAAATCTCCAGATGACATGGGTAAAGATGTTATCAAAGCTGCTGTTGACTGCTGTTTCTTCCCATTGTATGAAATAGAACATGGTATCACTACTATCACTAACATGGTAGCTGATGATAAAAAACAGCCTGTTACTGAATGGCTAAAAATGATGGGTAAAACTAAACACCTTCTTAAACATCAGGATATACTTGATGCCTTCCAAAAAGAAGTTGATAGAAGATGGTATCGCTTAAAAGCTATGCATGAAAGTCCTCTTCTATAATTAGTTAAAGCTAATAATTAGAATAAAAAGCGGCTGTTTACTTTTAGGGTAGGCAGCCGTTATTTTTTATAAACCATTTTGTTTAGACAAAAATAAGCGGAGACTTTTTAATAATCCCCGCTTAAATTAATAAAATAACAATGAAAAAATAAATTATTTAGTTATGAACTCTTTTATTTTCTTAGCAGCTTCTTTTAATAAAGGTATATCCTGAGTTAAAGCTATTCTAAAATAATTTTCACTTCCAAAAGCAATACCAGGTACTACAGCAACTCCTGTATTATCCAATAATCTCATAGAAAAATCGAGTGAAGGCTCATTTGAAAATTTAGAATAACCTACAAATAAATAAAATGCTCCTCTTGGCTCTATTACATCAAATCCTAAATCGTTTAATTCCTTAGCCAAGAAGAATGCTCGTTCTTTATAAATATCTCTGAAACTATCTATTACTGGATAATTTTCTAAAGCATATTCGGCTATAGCACATGAAAGAGAAACCATACTTCCTACATTGTTAAAGCTTGCATTAACTAAATATTTTCTCACTTCTTCAGGTGCTATACTGTATCCTATTCTCCAGCCAGTCATAGAATGCGATTTTGAAAAACCGTTTAATACTATAACTTTGTCTTTTATGGAAGGATAAGAAGCAAATGATGTAAAAGGATAAAATGATATAGCAGAATATATTTCATCAGCTATAACAAAAATATCTTTTTTCTCAAAGTATTTTACAAGCTCATCCATCTCTTCTTTTTTGAGCATATATCCAGAAGGATTGCCGGGATTGCTAAATAGTATAGCTTTAGTTTTATTAGTAATAACTTTTTCTATATTTTCTGGTTTTAATACCAAATGATCATCTCTAGTATCCAAAAATACTGGCTTACCATAAGAAAGTTTTACAGCCTGCTCATAAGGTGAGAAAAACGGAGTAGGTATTATAACTTCATCATCTATATTAAGTATAGTTCTAAATACTGATGATATACCTTCCATAGATCCTATATGCATAGTAACATTATTAGCATTAATATCAGAGCCGTAATATTTATTATAGTGTTTTGCTACTAAACTTCTTAAATGTTCGCTTCCGCCAGACTGAGTATAAGGCAAGGCATGAGTTTGAGCATACTGACAGCCGTAATCAATAAGTTCTTTAGGAGGCTGCAAGTCTGGTTCGCCTATTGTAAGCATTATAGCATTTTCTTTTTTCTGAGCTTTTTCTGTAAGTTCCCTTATAAGAGAGTAGGGTACTTGAAGTATATTTTTATTTAATTCCATGATAATCTCCATTATTGTATAGGGTATTATTATATATAATAATGTGTAATTTGTCAATTTTATCAATTTATATTTTAAAAAGTTTTAAATAAATATTAATTTGAGAATTACTTAATTTGAATATATTGTAAAGCCTCTATATAAGAGATAGAGGCTTTAATTATAAAAATAAATTATTTTCTTAAATCATCTACCAATTTAGTTTTATCAGCAGTTTTTTCATCTTTAGTCTTTATAACTTTAGCAGGGTTTCCAGCAACCACCTGATTTTCTTCAACATCTTCTATAACAACAGCCCCAGCACCAATAACCGCATTTTTACCTACATGTACGCCTTCAATAATAACCGCATTAGCTCCTATTACAACATTATCTTCTATAATAACAGGTTTAGCAGAAGGAGGTTCAATAACACCTGCAAGTACAGCTCCTGCACCAACATGGCAGTTTTTACCTACAATAGCACGTCCGCCTAAAACAGCTCCCATATCTATCATAGTACCTTCGCCAATTTCAGCACCTATATTGATAATAGCCCCCATCATTATAACAGCATTATCTCCGATTTTTACTTTATCTCTGATTACAGCACCGGGCTCAATTCTGGCATTAACAGTAGAATAATCTAAAGTAGGTACACCTGAATTTCTTCTGTCATTTTCCAAATAGCAGTCTTCTATAAATTTTTTATATTCTGTTAGTATATTCTGTATCTCTTCGTATTCTCCAACCATAAAGTGGAAATTACCAGATGAAAAGATTTTTACGCTTGTATTTGTTACTATATTATTAGGTAAATTTCCTCTTATATACACTTTTACTGGTGTTTTTTTCTTAGAATTTTTAATATATGCAATAATATCTTCTGACTTTTCTAACATATCCATTTCTCTATTCTCCTCAAATAAATTTTCTGCTTAGTAACGGTATTATTGAATTATTATTAGTTATTTTATGATAAAACTTCTTTCATTCTATAAAGACCTGGTTTTTTACCTACAAGGAATTTAGCAGCTTTTACAGCACCATTAGCAAATATTCTTCTTGAAGTAGAAGTATGTTTTATTTCTATAATTTCATCATCACCATAGAAAATAACCTTATGCTCTCCTACAACAGAGCCGCCTCTTACAGAATGTATTCCTATTTCTTTTTTATCTCTTACATGCAAACCATTTCTTCCAGTAACCAATGACATTTGATTATCCAAAGCATCATTAATAACATTATAAAGACTTTTAGCAGTACCGCTTGGAGAATCTACTTTTCTATTATGGTGAGTTTCTATGATTTCAATGTCAAAATCAGTTAATAGAGGGGCAATTTTTGCAACAATCTCATTCATCAAATTCATACCTATACAAGTATTAGAAGATAATACTATAGGTACATGAGAAGAAGCTTCAACTATTTTAGCAAGTACAGTTTCATCATAACCAGTAGTACAGATAACCATAGGTATATTATTTTTTACACCATAGTCTATCATAGCTGGAAGTCTTGAAAAATGAGAGAAGTCTATTATCATATCGCCTTTTTCATTAGTAAAGTCATCAACAAAAGCAGATATTTCTAATTCGCCCTCTTTTTCAATAACTTCTTTTAACATAGAGCTCATAACTCCTGTTCCATGTATCATTATTTTCATAATTTTTTACTCCGTTTTTTATATTTTTTTATTAATTATTTTATTAATCCGTATTTATTAAGTGTTTGTCTTACATGCTCTCTGTTTTTCTCACTTAAAGGACCCAATGGAGAGCGGCATTCTCCTACATCAAAACCCATCATATTCATAGCTTCTTTTATAGGTACTGGATTAACCTCTATAAACATAGCTCTTATCAAATCTATATATTTAATCTGTGCTTCTACAGCTTCTTTAATATTTCCGTTAATATAATTCATAACCATATCATGATTTTCTTTAGGTATAATGTTGCTTGTTACAGATATTACACCTTTAGCACCTAAAGCCATCATAGGAGTTACCATATCATCATTTCCAGAGTAAATATCCAATTTAGGGGCAATATTAGCAATATCAGCCACATAACTAATATCTCCGCTAGCCTCTTTTATGCCTTGAATATTAGAAACTTCGGATAAAGTTTTAATAACATTGAGTGATAATTTAACTCCAGTCCTTGAAGGCACATTATACATTATAACAGGGCATTTTACACTGTTTGCTATTTGTGTAAAATAATCAATAAGTCCGCTTTCATTACCTTTATTATAGTACGGAGTTACTGCCATCACTATATCAGCACCATATTCATAAGATTGTTTGCTAAACTCTACTGCAACGGAAGTGCTATTAGTTCCAGTTCCTGCTATTACTAAAGTTCTTTTTTTAGTACGTTCTATGCAGAATTTGATAACGTCCATTCTCTCTTCAAAGTTTAAAGCGGCACTTTCTGCTGTGGTACCTGCTGCAACAATAGCATCTGTTTTATTTGCTATCTGAAACTCAATAAGCTCTTCTAATTTCTCATAATTAATTTTGTTATCTTTTGTAAATGGTGTTATTAAAGCTACACCTGCTCCTTCAAATAATGACATATTAATCTCCTTTAATTATATATTGCATTTTATTTTTTTACCATAGTAAAATATTAAAAAATAATTATGTTAAGATATAAAAAAATTTTTATTTTTATATGTATTATAAACATTAAGTATTTGTATTTTTACCCCTATATTAATCGCATCTTCATCTATATCAAAAAGCCCGTTATGAATTGGAACATTTATTTTATCATTAGACACTCCCAAGCTAAAAAATGCTCCTTTTACTCTTTGAAGATAATAACTAAAATCTTCAGTTGTCATGTTGGCATTTTCTTCGAGGCAGTTTTCATTACCTAAAATACTTGAAGAAGATTCTCTAACAATATTAACCGCCTCATCATGATTAATCAAAGCTGGATAAGACGGTATATTAATAAACTCTCCCAAAGCCCCAAAACTTTCTGATGTATTTATAACAATATTTTCTATCATTTTCAATCTTTTATTTCTAGTTTCATCATCGCATAGCATTCTTATAATACCTTTCATTTTTACATTATCAGCTACTATATTGCCTGCAGTTCCTCCGTTTATGCTTCCTACATGAAGTCTTATAGTATGATCTGTAAAAGCAGAAATAAAACTATGAAGCTGAGTTATAATATGAGAAGATACGATGATAGGATCAACACCATTATATGATTTAGCTCCATGTGCTGATTTACCTTTTATATTTATTTCAAACATATTAGAACTGGCATACATTGCTCCATATGTAGTGCTAACTTGTCCTACTCTTATCTCTGGGCGTACATGAAGTCCGTAAATAGCATTAACATTTTCTAAAGCTCCTTCATTAATCATTGGTAAAGCTCCGCCTGTAGTCTCTTCTGCAGGCTGATATATTAATCTAATATTGCATGGAGGTTTTATTTCTGAAAAATATTTAGCCACCCCTGTTAATACTGTCATATGCACATCATGTCCGCAGGAATGACATACCCCTTTATTTTTTGAGGAGTAGGAACAGTTTTGTTTACTATCTTTCATAGGCAAAGCATCCATATCTGCTCTTAATGCTATAGTAAAGTTTTTATCCTCGCCTTCAATATCTGCTATTATACCTGTTTTTGCAGCTTTTGTTTTATGACTAATATTTAATGATTTTAATATAGAAGAGATTTTTTCTGATGTTCTAAACTCTTCAAAGCCTAGTTCAGGGTGAGAATGCAAATCTCTCCTTAAATCTATTAAAAAGTCTTTCATAGACAAAAGAATATTTTCTGATATTATAGGATTATTCATTATTATATACGCCTTAATATTTTTTAAATAATTATATCATATTGATACAAAATATTACTTAAAAAATTAAAAAATATATTAAAATTAGTTGTTTAGAATTATTAAAAAAGAATTACTTCTTAGATTTTGATAGATTACGTTTGAAAGATTTATAGAATTTAGAAAGCTGATAATAGATATTTGCATTATTAATGGTGTTTGAGGCGGTTAAAATACTGCACTGGGCTGTATTGGTTATGAACGAAGTATACATTCCAAACTCCTTATAAGTTATTTATTGATAGTATTATTATATGTAATAATATCGTAAAAGTCAAGAATAAGAATATTATTTTTTAAAAGAATTATTATTGAGTTTATAATGTTGTACAAAAAATAAATGATTAAAAAATAAGATGCTTATATATTTATTTGTGATTATTATTAATTAAAATCATGTTATATATACAAATACTTAATAATATTAAATAACTTTACTCTATTTTATAAATATTTATATCTTTATTATTATCAGTAAAAATATTCTCTCCCAAAGGATAAACAGTAAAAGAACATGATTTTTCGCCTTTATTAATAAATATTTCTAAAACAGATACATCAGCTATTATTCTAATATCAGATGATAAATCTATTTTTATTTCTATTTTTTGAGCTCCAGACATTCCATCAAATTTTACATCTTTTCTGTCTATGGTTAATATAGCATTATTCTTATCATAATTTAAATAAAGCCCTTTTTTACTTATGTCAGCAAATAATGTCATATTAAAATTATCTTTTATTTTAAACTCAATATCATAAAGATTTTTAGTATTTTTTAAATCTTTTAGTCTGCCTTTCCTTTTGTTATTAAATTCTTCTATAGGGTAAGTTTTAAATATTTCATTTTCTATAAGGCATTCTCTAGGTATAGTCATCATTCCGCAGAAATTGTTATTACTATCAAAAGGCTTTGACATTCTTATCCAGCCTATCATAATTCTTCTCTCTCTTTGTTTTTTATCATCATAATAATTAAAAGTCTGCGGAGCATACATTTCAAAAGATTCGTCTAGTAATCCTTTGCTTTCTATATTAAAGTTAAAATTAGTAAAATCCATTTTGCCTTTTAAATACATTGCAATATTAGGATATTCTTCACTTCCAGCACCCATAGGAGAGAATATTAAAACATCATCATTATTTAAGTCAAAAAAATCAGGACATTCCCAACCTAATCCGAATTTATCGCTAGTCCATTTACCTTCAAACTCCCATTTATTAAGATCATCGCTTTTATAAAATACAAGACTTCCTTTTTTATAATCTTCCGTATCGCCTAGTACAATTCTATAAAAACCTTCTTTAGTTTTGAATACTTTAGGATCTCTCATTAGAGTATTATCTGTAGGCATTATTGAAGGAGGAAGTATTTTTTTTAATGAATATCCTCCGTCTTCTGAAACAGCATGTATCTGCGAAGGAGTAAATCCGTTAGGGTCTTCCTGAATAGGTATATTATATTCATTGTATTTTATTTTATGGTATTTAACTCCTGTATAAAATATATGAAGTTTGCCGTCTTTCTCAATTGCACTTCCAGAAAAACATCCGTCCTTATCATATTCATTATCATATTTTAAGGCTATATTCTCATACTTCCAATTTAGCATATCCTTGCTTGTTGCATGTCCCCAATGCATACAGCCCCAGCAAGGAGCAAAAGGATTATACTGATAATATAAATGAAATGAGCTATCATAATAGCATAGTCCGTTAGGGTCATTAAGCCAGTTTGACTCTGGTGTGAAATGGTATTTTGGTCTTAAGCTTGCATCAAAATTTTTATTATTGAGTGTTTTATTATTATAAATTAAGATACCGATTACAGTTATTATAAAGACTATAAAGATAGCTGATATTATTTTTTTATTAATTAATTTCATGTTTTATCCTATTTATTTTTCAAGGCTTATTAATAATTTGTTATATATAAAATTAATTCTTAATATTATATTAAAAAGCATTTAGGGAATTATTAAAAAGAATTATTTTTTATTTTGATAGGTTATATTTAAGCTGAATGTAATATAAACTCCTAGAGAATCTTTTATAGTATTATTGTATATAATAATATAGTAAATGTCAAGAAGAAGTATTTTTTATTTAATAAAAAGAATGATATTTGAGTTTATAAGTTTTATAAAAAATATTTATACAAAAAATAAAGGAGGCAGAATGATTATGCCTCCTATTATATTATTATTAATTAAAATCTTAACCCTACTTCAGCTCCTAAATCAAAAGAAGAGAATTTTGTATGGAATGAAGGATTTGTAGTTTCTGCCAAAGGTATATCATAAGAAGCATATACCCCAAGAACTATATTGAGAGGCAATAGAAAATCTACAGAAGCCTTAACATAAGGTATATATGGATTTTTAAAATTTTCTCTTATCTTTTTTAAATCATATCCCTGAGAAGTATATCCTCCGTCGCTTTCTCTAAAATAGCTGCTTCCTCCCAAAGGTATTTTTATTCCAGCTCCTACTCCTATAGACACAAACCAAACATCTATTCTTGGAAGTATACCTATCATTAAGCTGTCAAAAACAAGACCTCCTCTTGAGTTTTCATCTATTGCTGATTTAAATGCAAATACATCTCTGTTATAGCCTAGATCCAAACCTAAACCGAATGATAAATATTCAAAACCAAAATAATAAGCAGGCTGAACATGAATATCAAATTCAAAACCAGCATCAGTTTTCAAACTCGATGAATCATTACCATTAAAACTGCTGAAACTTGCTCCAAGAGGAACAATCAAACCCAAACTAAATCCTGTTTTAGCCATTAATCCACTGCTAATACTCATAATTAATATACTTGTTATTATTATTAATTTTTTCATTTTTAATATCCTTTATTTATTATTCTATATACAAAAAAATGTAAGGTTATTCTAACTTTTTTGCAAGTAGTTTTTTGTATTTTTAAACTTTCGACTGAATTGTTAAAACATACAAAAGTTGTAAAATAAGATTGCAATAAATAATAAATAGTATATGTTTTATAAAGGCATTAAAATCTAATAGTTAGACAAAAAATCTAATAAGGACTTAAAAAATATGCAAGAAAAAATTAATGAACTTAGAAAAAGAAAAGAGAAAATAGAAAAGGCTGGCGGAGAAGACAAAATAGAAGAACGCCATAAAAAAGGAAAATTAACTGCAAGAGAACGTATTTTACAGTTATTAGATGAAAATACTTTCTGTGAGATAGATGCTTTTATAGAGCATAGATGCAGTGATTTTGGTATGGAAAAAAACAAAGTAGCTGGAGAAGGTGTAGTTACAGGATACGGTAAAATTAACGGAAGACAAGTATGTATATATGCTCAGGACTTTACTGTAATAGGCGGTTCATTAGGACAAATGCATGCTGCCAAAATTTGTAAAGTACAGGATATGGCAATAAAGTTGGGCTGTCCTTGCATAGGTATTAATGATTCTGGTGGGGCTAGAATACAGGAAGGTATTGACTCATTAAGAGGATATGGTGATATTTTCTATAGAAATGTTCAGGCTTCTGGAGTTATACCGCAAATATGTGTTATAATGGGACCTTGTGCGGGGGGAGCTGTTTATTCACCTGCTTTGATGGATTTTATATTTATGACTGATAAAAGCTCAAACATGTTTATTACTGGTCCTCAAGTAGTAAAAGCTGTAACAGGAGAACAGGTTTCTGCTGAAGAGCTTGGAGGAGCTTATGTTCACAGTAAAACTTCAGGTGTAGCTTCTTTGATGTTCCCAGATGAAGTTTCTACTTTGGAAGGAGTAAAAACATTACTTTCTTATATACCTCAAAATAACTTGGAAGATGTACCTTTAGAAAATACAGGTGATGACCCTAATAGAAACGACGAAGAATTATCTAATATACTTCCAGACAGTCCTAATAAACCATATGATATTAAAGAAGTTATAAAAAGAGTGGTTGATAATGGAGAGTTCTTTGAGCTTCAGCCTTTATTTGCCACTAATATAGTTATATGTTTTGCACGTCTTGACGGAAAATCAGTTGGTATAATAGCCAATCAGCCTAATTCTATGGCGGGCGTACTCGATATTAATGCAGCGGACAAAGCAGCGAGATTTATACGTTTCTGCGATAGTTTTAATATTCCTTTAATCACATTAGTTGATACTGCAGGATATTTGCCAGGTGTAGGTCAGGAGCATAATGGAGTTATAAGACATGGTGCTAAACTTTTATATGCTTATTCAGAGGCTACTGCTCCTAAAATTACTCTCATTATAAGAAAATCATACGGCGGAGCTTATATAGCTATGTGTTCTAAACATTTAGGGGCTGATATGGTTTATGCTTGGCCTTCTGCTGAGATTGCTGTTATGGGACCAGATGGAGCTGCCAATATAATATTTAAAAAAGAAATAGATAAAGCTGATGACCCTAAAAAAGTAAGAGCTGAAAAAATAGAAGAGTATAAAAAAGAGTTTGCTAATCCTTACAGAGCTGCTGTAAGAGGCTATGTTGATGATGTAATTGAGCCTGAATATACTAGAAGCTATCTTATTAATGCTTTGCAGCTTTTAAAAAGCAAAAGAGAAACAAGACTTCCTAGAAAACATGGTAATATACCTCTATAATATAAATTATATATCATTTTAAGGAGTGTTAAATGGATCATAATTTAGCTATTACAATATTTGGTATACTATCTGTTTTTATAGTCGCTTTAGTTTTTTATATATTATCTGTGGTTTTGGGTATTATATTCAAAAGCAGAAATATTAAAAAAGAAGAAGAAATTATCAAAGTTGTAGAAGAGAGTAAAACCAAAGAAGAAGACTTGCTTGATGATACTGAGCTTGTCGCTGTTATTACTGCGGCAATTTCAGCTTATACAGGTATGTCTAATAATAAATTTATAATTACTTCTATAGAGGAATCTAAAACTCCTATATGGGGTATGGCTGACAGAGTAAATATAAAATAAATAGTAAATAGAAAATAATTATTTTTAATAAGGTTTTAAACAATTATAAATAAATTAAGTTTTTATAAAAATAAATGTTAATAAATATTTTGGAGAAGATATCATTATGACTAAACAATACAAAATCACTGTTAATGGAAAAACTTATGATGTATCAGTAGAAGAAGTTAAACAAGAGAAAGTAAGAGTTTCTGCACCTGTTGTTCAGCAGGCACAGACTCAAGCACCTAAACCAGTACAGCAAGCAAAACCAGCGGTTCAGGCAGCTTCTCCTTCTGCTGCTATAGATGAAAATGCTGTATCAGTAAAAGCAACTATGCCTGGTACTATAGTATCATTTAGTGTTGCTGTTGGAGATAAAGTTACCGAAGGTCAGGTTGTAGCTATATTAGAGGCTATGAAAATGGAAAATGAACTTACTGCTCCTGCTTCTGGTGAGGTAAAATCTATACATGTTGAAAAAGGTTCATCTGTAGTTGAAGGTCAAGTTATATTGCAGATTAAGTAATATTTAAGGGGTAGATATGAATAATGCTTTAGGTTTGGATTTTAACAATTTACTTACTGGTTTTTATCCGCCGACTGTTGCCCAAATTATAATGATACTTTTAGGAGCTTATCTTATATATATGTCTATATATTATAAGAGGAAACCTTTGCTTCTCCTTCCTATGGGGGTTGCAATACTAGCTTCTAATATGCCTCTTCCTAAACTTACAGAAGATGTTGTAAGCCGATTTTTAGGTCTTCTTCATCAGGGAGCTGACAGCGGTATTTATCCAGTATTGGTATTTTTTGCAGTAGGTACTATGATAGATTTAGGGCTTGTACTTGCTGACCCTAAAAACTTTTTTATAGGTGCTAGTTCGCAGATAGGTATACTTGTAGTATTTTATATTATGAGTTCTCTAAATATATCAGAAGGCTTATCGGCTGCTACCGCTATTATTGGTGCTGCTGACGGAGCTTTGGCTATGTATATGTCTTCGCTTATTACAGAGCCTAGATATTTTGCTGCTATTGTTATGGCTGCTTATCTTTATATGGAGCTTCTTCCAGTATTACAGTCTGGGCTTACAAAAGTTTTAACTACTTCTAAAGAAAGAAAAATTCCTATGAATTATTTAAGACAGGTTTCAAGAGGGGAGAAAATTATATTTGCTGTTATTGCTATGGGGCTTTGCGGTATATTTTTAGCTAATTCTTTTCCTCTTATAGCGGCTCTTTTATTTGGAAGCATTTTAAGAGAATCTGACATTATTAAAAATTTCTCTGTTACTTTACAGAAATCCTTAACTGGTATACTTACTATGCTTATAGGAATGGCAATAGGCTCTTCTGCAACAGCTGATTATTTTATGACATTAGATACTGTTTTAATATTTGTATTTGGAATAGTGTCTTTAGTATTAAGTACAGCAATCGGTATACTTGCAGCAAAACTTATTAATGTATTATCAGGCGGAAAAGTTAATCCTATAATAGGTTCAGCAGGTTTAAGTGCTTTTCCAGTTCCTGCTTGGGGAGCACATGTTTATGGTCAGGAGAATAGTTCATCAAACTGTTTGCTTCTTCATGCTATGGCTGTTAATATATCTGGTATTATATCAGGTGCTGTTGTTATGGGTATACTTCTTACATTTTTTCATTGATATATAATAATATTTTTGAATAAATTAATTGTTTTTTGCTCTGCTGTTTTTTATAAAAATAGCAGAGTTTTTTATTTATTAGACTTGTTTCAAAACTATTTTTATTCAACTTTTGGCAAAGCCCGCTGCTCTGTGTACATCTGGTAATGTGCAGCCTAAATTCTAGATGAATAAAGCTTAAGTAATTGAGTTTTTAGAAAAGCGTATCCAAGTTTATTGAGAATATGAAAATTATTTTTTTATAATTCATCTTCAGATATTTCAGTTAATTTTAATAACTTTTTCAAAAGACCTATTTTTAAATCATCATTTTTATGTACTGGAATAGATATTCTTAAATCACTTCCAGATTTTATGTATATAAAATGACTCCCATTAATTCTAGCAAGTATCCAGCCATGCTCTTCTAGTAATTTGCAGAATTTTTTACCGCTTAT
This sequence comes from Brachyspira innocens ATCC 29796, assembly GCF_000384655.1. Taxonomy (GTDB): domain Bacteria; phylum Spirochaetota; class Brachyspiria; order Brachyspirales; family Brachyspiraceae; genus Brachyspira; species Brachyspira innocens. The sequence goes on from NZ_ARQI01000108.1 coordinate 22,085, forward strand.
TGTTTTCATAAAACTACATCAATAGTTTTTATCATATTTTCTTTAGAGTATTCTTCAATATCAACAGAAAGACAGCCTTCAATAGCCTCTTTAATGTTTAATTCTAGTTCTTCCATAGTATCAGCCTGAGTAAAGCAGCCTTTTATGGAAGGAACTTCAGCCCATAAACCGTCTTCATCTTCATGAACAATGACTTTAAAAACCATAAAAACACCTCAAAATTAATTATATTTTATATTAAATAAAAAACAATATATACATAAAAAAATATGGTTTGTCAAAAATATATTTTTAAATTTTAGTTATTTGTGGGGACTAGCCTCACATGTCATACTTCTTTTGTGATACTGTCCGCCTTCGGTGTGACACATACGAAGTACGCCTCACTCTGTGTGCCGTAGGCAGGCGAGAACCAAAAAGACTGCATTTTTAGCCTAAATTTCTAATATTACCATACATTTAATACATATCTTTAAAATATAAAGTTTTAGTAATTGCGTTTTTCGCTCTGCGTGCCTTTGGCAAAAACTTTTTTGTGCGTCAAAAAAGTTGATAATTCTATATAAAGTGCATCCGTTGACAAAATAAAATCGTTCCAGTATAAATTACCATCGATGCTGTATTTATCTCAATCCATATTGATTTTGAATATTTTTTATATTTTCTCTAGCTTCATCGTTGTTAGGGTCTAATTCCAAAGCCTTTTTATAGTCTTTTAAGGCATCTTTATACTGTCCTAAATCGCTTTTAGCATTTCCTCTGTTATTATAAGTTTCACCATAATATGGATAAAGATCTATAGCTATATCAAAATCTTTAATTGCTTCTTCATATAGTCCTAATTTCTTTTTAGCTAATGCTCTATTATTAAAGCTAGGCATATCATTAGGATTTAATTCTATAGCTTTATTATAATCTTTTATAGCTTCCTCATACTCTCCTAAAGCACTTTTAGCATTTCCTCTGTTGTTATAAGCAGCTAGATAATTAGGATTTAACTCTATAGCTATATTATAATCTTTTACTGCTTTTTCATACTGTTTTAAATTATATTTAGATACCCCTCTATTATTATAAATATAGTAGCTATTAGGATCTAGTTCTATAGCTATGCTAAAATCTTTTATTGCCTCCTCATATTGTTTTAAAATATTTTTAACATTGCCTCTATTATAGTAAGAATCAGGATCATCAGGATTTAACTCTATAGCCTTATTAAAATCTTTAATTGCTTCTTCATATTTTCCTAAAACCTTTTTAGTATATCCTCTTTCTAAATAAACATTGCTTTCATTATTGTTTAACTCTATAGATACATCATAGTCTTTGATGGATTCTTCATATAATTCTAAATTGCCTTTAGCCAAACCTCTATTATAATAATAATCGCTATGATTAGGGTTTAGCTCTATAGCCTTGTCAAAATCTTTAACTGCTTCTTCATATATCTCTAAACTATTTTTTAATATACCTCTAGCATTGTAATATTTTGATTGGCTATTATCAAATTTTATTGCTTTATCAAAATATTCTAAAGCTTCTTCGTATTTTCCATCTTTATAATAATTAATACCTTCTTCATAATATTTTTCTGATGATAACATATTAGCACTCACAATATTTTTTATTATAAAAATAATATATTTTATTTTTTAGTATTTTCAAGTTGTTATTATTTTAAAATACACTTTTTATTTTAATTTGCAATTATAATTTTTTATTAAAAAATAATTTATAAAATCATACCCAAGTTTTATTTGAATTTTAGTGTATTTACCGCACGCAGAGTAAAGCTAAAATTATGAATTTATTTTTAATTTATATTTTTGTTATATTAATTGGGCTATAAATATAATTAATACTAAAATTCAAAATAAAGCTGTGAATTTTAAAGGTCTAGTTTTTAAATTAAAGTTTAAAAGTTATTTTTTATCAACTTTTCCCGCAGCAAAAGTTGCAAAAGTGCTAATTTTTTATAATATGATTTTAGCAATCATTATTAAATAAATTCTTAAATTTACTCAATACTTGTATAAATACTATAATTTCTAATTAAGTTATAAAGATAATGAATATAAAAAATAAAAATGAAGCAGTAAATTTTAAAGGGAGGGGTATATAAATAAATTTTAAAACTTATTTTTCACTCCCCACCCTCTAGGATTATGACTTTAATTTGTAATTATTGTTTTTCATTTCTTTTTTATTTTACATGTTATTTTTGCTGCCCACCCAAGATTTTTTTAAATTTATAGCGTATTCTCACCGCACGCAGAATAAGACTAAAAATATAGATTTCTTTGTAATTCAAATTTTATTATATTATTAATTTGGTTTACCGTGCGTTAAATAATTTTTAAATCTAATCAACATTTTGGTGTATACTGAAATTTATAATTATGAGTTTTAAAGTGATAAAAGCTGATAACTGATGAAGGAAGTTTAGAGTGATTTCTTAGCGAGTTTATCACTAGCAACAATAATAAATTAAATATATTTGCTTGCTTCTTTTATGCTGAGATTAGCCATATTCTCTTTATGCCTTTCTATAAAATCTCTTACCCAATCAGGATTAGTTTTGCTGTAATCTCTTAATGCCCAGCCTATTGCTTTGTTTATAAAAAACTCTTTATTGTTTAAATTGTTTATTATAATTTTCTCTAATAATTCTGTATTTGTTTTATCTTTTCTTGAAAGCTGATGATCTATAGCTATTCTTCTAAGCCAAATATTATCAGATAAAGACCATTCTAAAAGTATGTCATTAACTGTTTCATCTTTTAAAGCAATATCTCCGATAATTCTATCCAAAAAATCTATAGTATCCCACCATGATTTTGTGAGGGCATATGTTTTTAATTTTTCTATATGAGTTTTATTTAAATATTTATTTTTTAAAATAAGATAATCTATTGCGGCATACTGAAATTCTCTGTATTTGTTTTTATAGCATTTATCTGTAAAGTTAAAATCGATATATTCTTTTTCATCTTTTGGAATTGTCTTAAATACTTTTTTCTGAGCTTCTTTTCTCTCTTTTGAATGAATACCCAAAAACTCAAAATTATTTTTCATATATTTACCCATTGAAGCCGCTTCTTTATTGTTTTGTAATATTTCAAATTCTTTTGAGAGATTATTATATAAATCATTCATTTGATAAAGCCTTAAAATTATTTGTCAAAAATATATTTATAAACATGCTCTGATAAAGGTATTCCTTCTTTTAGATAATTCTTTGAACAAGCCTCTTTTCTTTCGCCCGGTATTGATATAGTTTCACCCTCTTTTAAGGCTGGCTCTTTTCTTATATCATCGATGAATGACTGAACAGTGTTTAAATATGTGTCTAAATCATTATAAACAGCAGGATCAACGACAAGCATAAATGTAGAAAGATTTCTTTTTTTATCCATGTCTCCGTACATTTTTACAAGGTTATTGCAGTATGCCTGACCTATTAAAAGTCCAGTAAAAGCTTCAACCATAGTCATTATTAAATACCCTTTAACTCCTCCAAAAGGTACAACATATTTTATTTCATTAGGGTTGGAACTAGGATTGCCATTTTCATCAACGCCCCAATGCATGGGTACTGTTTCATTATTTTCTCTTGCTGTAAATATGCGTCCGAGTGATACCTCGCTTGTTGCCATGTCTCCTAGTATAAAATCTTTTTTAGCTGGAAATCCATAGCTTATAGGATTAGTACCAAAGAAAGATCTTTTTCCTCCAAAAGGTATAACGCAAGGATCCGTATTAACCATTATTAGAGAGACTTTATTTTGATCTATTGCCATTTTATTATAATACCCTAAAGCTCCTGCATGACTATTATTTTTTATTCCTATTAAAGCTATTCCCTGTTTTTCAACAGTTTCCAAAGCCCATTCCATAGCATACTGACTTGCCACATGTCCGAATCCTCCGTCAGCGTCCATCAATGCAAATGCTGGTTTTTTTAATTCTATATTAAATTTTGAATCTAAATTTATACCGCCTTGTTTTATTCTATTTATATAATGTTCTACTCTTAATACTCCATGAGAATGTATGCCTCTAATATCCGCATAAATAAGTACATCTGTTACAATGCCTGCCTGCTCATTTGATACTCCTGCAGATTTGAATTTATTATATACTGCATCCATTAATTCTTCTGCCTTGACTTTTATCATAATTGCAAAACCTTTTATTTTATATTTTTAGTAAACATAACAAAGTTTACATAATTATAAATATAATGTCAATAACTATTATTTTGTTTTTTATAATTATTATTAGTTTTTAGTGCATACTTAAACAATTATAATATATCAAAAATAAAATCATATTTTGTTTTTAATATCTGGGGCTTTGCTGCGAAGCATACAGTCATGCCAAACCCCACTTCTTTTGACGAAGCCAGCCACTCTGCGTGCCGTAGACAAGTGAAGGGGGAAAAGAACAATAAAAAATTGACAAACTTAAAAATTTTTAGTATATCTTTATTTATTTTAATATTATATTAATTCTTGCTAGGTATACCGAAAGGCATTCTTAATTTTACTATGGTACCTGCACCTTCTGAACTGTCTATATTAATAGTACCCTGCATAGTATCAAGCAAATCTTTTACAACGGAGAGTCCTATTCCCATTCCGCCGTATTCTCTTTCAAATCTTGAATCAGCCTGATAAAAAGGTATAAATATCTTTTTTAATTTACTAGGTTTAATTCCCTTTCCAGTATCTTTAACAGTTATTTCTATTTCATTAGGTATAATATTTTTCATAGTGTGATAATTAAATAAGTCTGGAGAAAAATCAAGCTCTTTTTTTTCTATAGTGTCTAATGTTCTTATATTTATAGATATAGTTCCAGATTTTGTGAATTTGAAAGCATTTGATATAATTCCTTCCATAATAAGCCTGAATCTTTCATGGTATCCTATTAATATACGGCAGTTTTTTTCTATATTCATCTCTATTTTTATATCTTTAGGATAAATAAATTTGTATCCGTCTATTATGATATTAAGTTCTTCTTCTACATCAAACTCAGATACATATTTAGAAGCCTCATCATCTTTTAAAGCTATTTGTATAAGGTTATTATTAGTATCATAAAGTTTTTTAATGCTTCTTGAAACTATATTAAAAAACTCTTCTCTTTTTTCTTCAGGCATATTATTTTTTTTAAGTAAATTAATATATCCCATAATTTCAGTAAAAGGGTGTCTTAATTCATGCGAAACAGTAGCTTTAAACTCTCTTATGAGCCTGTTGTAGTGTTCAGCACTTTTTTTAAGCGAACTAATTTCATTTAGAAGTGTATGAAGCCTTTTCTGAAGTATTAGATTATGATTTTTCTGATGTTCATACATTATTGAAAAATAAAGTCTGTGAAGTCCTATTTCAGTACCAGCATTTTTTATAATACCTTCCTTACACCATCTCATAGCTTTATCAAAAGGAACAAAAAAAGTTTCTATACTCTCTTCCATAACAGAGCCGTCAGTTTTTATTTCTTTTTTGGGAGTAATTCCAGTAATATCGCAGGTAGCAATATTTATTCTTTCTGTGATAATACCAGATGAGCTGTAATATCTATGCCCTAATACATTTATACTTTTTAACGGCACAGAATATCCAGTTTCTTCTTCAAGTTCTCTTTGTGCACATTTTTTTATTCCATTATTTGGATTTTTATCATTCATTTCATCTTCTTCAAGCATTCCAGCAGGAAACTCCAAAAAGTTCATTATATGTTCATCTATATCTTCTGGGTTTTTACCAGTCATCACTTTTTCTCTATAGTAAACAACAGGTCTGAAAGTACTTATCATAAGTACCTGTACTTGATTATCTATATAGCAATATGGTACTATAATAACAGCATCTCTTCCTTTCCTATTTATTATATCGCAGTTATATTCTTTGGAAAAAGAACCGTCATCATATTCATTGACAGCAATGAATCTCTCTAAATTAACAAATCCAGTATCTAATTGAATTGGCGGAGATTTTTTAAAGAATTTTGTATCTTTCACTTTTTTAACTTTTTTGTTATTATTATTCATAAGCAGAAACTCTTTTTTATTAAAATTATTTTTTATTGTTCTTTTTGAATAAATTTTATTAGAGTGATGGAATTGCCCTTTTTATTGAATTTTACTTCATCAAAATATGATTTAATCATCATCATTCCTCTTCCGCTTTCACGAGCAAATCCGTCATTATTGATTTTTTTTGCTTCTTGTTTAGGCTTAAATCCAAGTCCCTGATCTTTTACATTGATATTAATATTATCATCTTCTATTTTTAATAGTATTTCAACATGTGTATTTTTTGCTTTATCAGTTTTCAAAAGTTCTTTTAACTTTTTATTATAAATATTTTTTTTAAGCCATTCTTTTTTAGTTTCATAAAGTACATTTAAATTCCCATGTTCTATAGCATTCATAATTACTTCATATAATGCTGAGGCAAAGAGATCTAATTCATTATTTCCTATATATTTTTTTACCTCTAAGCATATTTCTTCTATTAACGGAGTAATATCTTCTAACTTGTTTTCGAGAATATACTTTTTCATTCTATTATTATATCACCATAACAATATTATATCAAATTTTAATTGCTATATAAAATTATGATTTTGTTATTTTTTTGATTATATATTATGTACTTGACAAAATATTTTTTATATAGTAGAATACTTCAGTACATTTGTATAATTTTTTTTGATAAAAATCTAATTTAAGAAATATAATCTTTTTTAAGGAGAAAATAAATGAAACGAACTTATCAGCCAAGTAAGCTGCGCCGTGCTAGAAAATTTGGCTTTTTTAAACGTATGGCAACAAAACATGGACGCGATGTTTTAAAACGCAGAAGAAGAAAAGGCAGATACCGCTTAACTGCAGCAGATGAATAATGCTATTAAGCAATTATTAAAAACAGTACTTATGGAAAACTGTGATAGGGAATATTAGTTGAAATTATATAGTAAAGAGCGGTTAAAACTTAGAAATGATATATCAGCTTTCTTTAATAAGAATAATAATATAAAAAGAATAAGCAATTCCAGTTATACTCTTCTTATTCTAAAGAATAATCGCTGGTATAGCAGGTTTGCTGTGGCTATCAAAAAAAATAAAACTAATTCTGTTGGCAGAAACAGGGTAAAAAGAATAGTAAGAGAAATATTTAGAAGCGAGAAAGCTAAAATCCCTAGAGGCTATGATTATTTTATTATTATTAATAAATTTGATAGTTATTATTCCCCTTCTTTTAATGATTGTAAAAGAGATTTGATAAAGTTATTTCAGAAGGTTCTATAAATTATGAAACATATTCTTTTACTTTTAATTTTTTTCTATCAAAAGGCTGTCTCCCCTTATCTGAGGCCTTCATGCAGATATATACCTTCATGCTCAGAGTATGCTAAACAAGCTGTTATTAAATATGGGGCTATAAAAGGCAGTTTCCTTGCAATTGCCAGAGTACTGAGATGTAATCCTCTAGCAAAAAAAATATATGATCCTGTACCATAATCTTTTTTGCAAAGACCATCTTCCTTTTTAATTGCTTAAATAAATCTTGTTTGTTGTAATAATTGATTTAAGGAGCTTTGATATTTTATGAGCAATAATAAAAGAATGGTTATAGCATTCGCCCTTACAGCTATAATATTATTCGTATATATGTTCTATCAGTCTAAAGTAATGAAGCCTGTATATAGTTCAAATACTAACACTAACTCAGCAGCGGCTTCAAATAATATAGAAAATAATAATAATAATACTGCAAATTATTTACTAGATACTGCTCAAATGCAAAATTTTGCAAAAATAGAAGATACTAATGCATTACCTTTAAATAATGAAAAAATATTGGAAAATGAGTATGTTATAGCCTCTTTTAAAAATGGTTCTTTATTTTCTTATAAGCTGAAAAATTATTATCCTCAAGATTTGGGCAGAGATGCTACTAATGAAATTATTGATATGGTAGAGCAGGTTTATGAAGGCATTTATCCTTTTACTGTGACTTTTCAGAATCTTTCTAACTCCATTGCAATGCCTGAAAATTTAAACTATCAGTTAATTTCAAATGAAAATAATGATTTGGTAAGCTATAGTGCATTAGCTCTTATAGATAATGTTCCAGTAAGAATTACAAAGACTTTCAGTTTCGGAGAAGATCCTTATCAGTTAAAAAACTCTGTAACTATAGAAAATATAGGAGAAAAAGATTTGTCTCTATTCTATTCTTATTTCTTGGCTACTGGAATAGGGCCTTACAGGACAGATAAAAATTCTGTGAGAGAAGATGCTACAAGAGCTCAGTACCTAATAAAGGGAAACGGTAAATCAAAAATATTATTAACAGGCGATATAGTAAAAGATAATATATTTTCAAGATTATTCGGTTCTTCTTCAAGAGGAATAAAAACTAATCAGATGAGATATAGTGTATATGAAGGTCAGGATAAATGGGCAGCTTTAAATAACAGATATTTTGCTATAATTTCTTCATCAGCTCAGCCTGATAATACGGTTTTTGAAACTATGACTTTCTCAAAACCTTCAACTAATGAATACAGAAATGATTTTCATTTAGCAAATTTGGTTTCTAAACACAGTATTAAAAGCGGTTCTTCTATAACTGATACTTATTCAGTATTTATGGGACCTAAAGTTAGAAGATTATTTTCTAAATATTATGTGGAAGAATCTTATGAATCAATATTTCAGGAATCTTTCTTGGGTATTAATTTAAGACCTTTGACATATATATTAGATATTATGCTTAACGGATTATATAATATAACCAAAAACTATGCTTGGGCTATACTTTTATTTACATTGTTATTTAAAATAGTTACTTTCCCATTAAATAATGCTTCTTATAAATCTATGAAGAGGATGCAGTTAGTAAATCCTAAAATAGAACGTATAAGAGAGCAGTATAAAGATAACCCAGATAAATTAAATGCTGAAATAATGGCAATATACAAAAAAGAGAAGATTAATCCTTTAGGAGGCTGTTTTCCTATGCTTCTTCCATTCCCTCTTTTGATAGCATTCTTCTATCTTATGCAGTCTATGGTAGAGCTTAGAAATACACCTTTTTTATGGATAACAGACCTTTCATCGCCAGACAGATTATTTGTGTTTCCAGCAGGTTTGCCTATATTAGGAGGATTTAACTTTAATTTATTCCCTATACTAATGGCAATAACCAGTTATTTAAGTATGAAACTGCAGCCTTCTTCTTCAGCAGGCGGCTCTTCTTCTGCAGCAGCTCAAATGAAGATGATGACTACTATTTTCCCGCTTATGATGCTTCTTATGTTCTATAACTTTGCAAGCGGACTTGCTTTATATTGGACAGCACAAAACGTATTCGGTGTAGCTCAGCAGTTTATAACTTCAAAATTAGATAAATCATCAAATAATATTATAGAAGAAGAGGAAACAAAAATAACTACAAAAAAGAAAAAAAGGAAAAAGAAGTAATAATTATTTATCAAATTAGGAGTAATAACAAAATATTACTTATCATATAGAAAGGAGGAGATACTATGTTAGTAAAAGAGTTTAGTGGTAAATCAGAAAAGGAAGCCGTTAGCAAGGCACTAGAAGAACTTAATCTTACAGAAGATCAGGTGAGAATAGAGGTAGTAGATAAAGGCAAACGTTCTTTATTAGGTTTTGGAGAGGAATCACCAACTATTATACGTGTTTATTATGAAGAAATTTCTACTAATTTAGGCGAGTTTCAATCTATAGTATCTAATATATTAAAGTATATGGGAGTTGAAGCTGAAGTTACCGCTAAAGAAGAAAGCGAAAAAAGAATTTATATTAACATTTCAACAGAGGATTCAGGAGTTTTAATAGGTAAAAAAGGTGCTACTTTAGAGGCTTTGCAGTTTGTTATTTCATTAATAGCTTCCAAAAAATTTAATGATGATACCGAAAGACATATTATATTAGATGTTGACGGCTATAGAGAAAGAAGAGAAGAAACACTAAAACATATAGCACGTCAGGCTGCTCAGCAGGCTAAAAAAACAAGAAGAGTAGTTGCTTTGGATCCTATGTCGCCTTATGAAAGAAGAATTATACATTTGGAACTTCAGAATGATAATGATGTTGAAACAAAAAGTGACGGAGAGCCGCCATACAGAAGTGTAAAAGTTTATTCAAAAAGAAAAGGCGGATACAACAATAATAAAAGATATAATGACAGAGGCGGATATAATAAATCATATTATAGAAACAGATAATAAAAAAGGTTTATTATAATTTTAAGGGAGGCTTTATAGCTTCCCTTTTTTGTTATTTTATTAAAAGTATTTGTCAATTTTTTTATTCAACTTTAGGCCAATCCCCCCAGTCTGTGTGCCGTAGACAAGCGAGTGCGGAAAAAAGTTGATAATTCTATATAAAGTGTATTATTTGACAAAATAAAATTGTTACAGTATATAATAATATAACTATATACAAATTTTCAACATGTATAATAAATAAAATCCTAATTGCATTTGGCTTTTTATCGATAATGAAAACGATACATATTATACTATGGAGTAATCAAGTGCCAAGATACGAGCAGCTTAAAGCTAAATCTAAAGGTATATCATATACAAGACAAATACGTAATGAAAGCAAAGAGATAAATTTAAAAAAGCCTTTGATTATATCAGTTCTTTTTATTGTTATTGCTGCTGTCATTTTTACCACTTTCAAAAAATATTCTCCTATGGTAGATATAGCAATAAAAGATTTTTTTTCTATCAATCATAGAGAGGCTTTGGCTTTAGAAAGTGATGGTGTGTCAGAAGATACTGATAAAATGAGCTTTTTAAACAATATACCCTTATTTAATTTCTTCATTAAGGCAAATACTAATGAAACTCTATCTGTAATGACCTATGAAACTAATTCAAAAATAGAGGCTGCTTTAGATACATTAACAAATGATCATAATTTTACAAACTCCAATATAATAACTAGAGAATCTCTTCTTCCTTTCTTTAATAACAGCGGAGCAAGTAATTCTATTATTTATGACAGCGGATATGTGGACTATGGTAATAATCATGCTTCCGTACTGTTTAGAGATGAAAATAATAATTCAAATAATAATATAATAGATGACAATACAGAAGAATATATCAATAGCGAAAATAATACAGGAACTGATAATAATAACTATAATTATTTAGAGCAGATGATTTTAGAAAATAGAAATAATAATAATTCATCATCAAAAAGAAATAATATCATAAGTAATAATAATATAAATAATAATTCAGCAAATGAAAATAGGGCTGTAAAAAATAATTCTTCTTTAAACAATTATTCTAGAGAAAACAAAAAAAATGAAACAAATACTAATACACCTAAAAGTATATTTGATGATATTCTAAAGCCTAAAGAAAATACAAAAAGAGAAACTACAACTATGAAGCCTGCATCTTCTACTACATTTTCAAGCAGACCGCCTCGCAGTTATAATAATACTCATCAATATAAAAATACAGATGAACACTTGAAAAATAATAATATTGTAGATAATGCAAATAAATCTATAGAACAAAATAATGAAACAGTTAATAATACAACATCATCAGGGAGAACAGTAAAAAGAGAAGAAAACAGAATAATAAAAGAAAATATTAAAGAAGAAAATAATTCTTCTTCTATGCCAGCACAGGATAGAGATGATAGAAAGGATATTATTCGTTCTTCTATTTATACAATGACTAATTCTTTGGATAAGGCTAATATTGATTATAACAGAGTGATAAATGATATGGTTAATCCGAATAATAATGTTATTAAAAGAGAAGATAATACTAAAAAAGAAGAGAATATAAAAAAAGAAAATATTATTAAAGATGAAAATATTATAAAAGATAGCATTAATAAAGAAAATAATAGTGTAAGCAGTATTAAAGAAAATATAATGAAAAAAGCTCAAAATGATATTAATAATTATAATATTAGAAAGGCAAATAATACTGTAGAGAGGGCTTCTTTAGAGAGAGCTTTAAAAGATAGTAATGATGAAGGTATATATTTGGTAGAATACAGCGAAAGTACTGGAGCTATAACATTAATATTTAGAAGCAGAAAATTTAATAATAATTCTTCTATAAAAGAGGCAATAGATGAACTTCTTATTGGTGCTACAGATGAAGAAAACAACAGAAACATTATAAGCTGTATACCTAAAGGCACAGAATTACTTGATATATTTGTAGAGGGAGATACTGTTTATTTAAACTTTAATGAAAACTTTGAGTTTAATCCTTTGGGCAGTGAAGGAACTATGGTACAGATTTATCAGTTTGTATATACAGCTACTCAGTTTGAAGGTATAGATAATGTTATATTCCTTATAAACGGAGAGCTTCATGAAACTATAGGTTCTGAGGGTGCTATAGAGAATATGCCTTTTAAAAGATTTGAATAAAAAATATATAATTAATATTTATTATACACTATAAAGCTAAATTCTTTTCTTATAGGAAGTATTAATTTGGAATGTGTTTTATTATTTTCATCGTATATTTGTAAATGATTATGCGGTTCTAAGTTTTGATTAAAAAGTCTTAAATCGCATAAAGCAAGACCAAATCCTGCACTTTCGCTATTGTCTAACTGCTCAGTAAAAAATTTTTCTATTAGATTTTTATTGTAGTATTCTTTGAAAGTTAATCTTTTAGAGTCTATTCTTGTTCTGCTTATCATAGTAAGCGGTGCATCATTTACTATTTCAAAATATATATCATTTTTATTTATTCTTGAAAGCAGTTTAATAGTCAGTTTATTTTTTATATCCTGATTGCATAAAATTAATTTTGAGTATTTCACTTCATCTATTGGTATATTATTATCAATATCTTTTATAAGTTTATTTTCTAATCTTATATATTCTTTAAATTCATTTTTAGTATCATCATCTTTTAATATATTAGAATATTCACTCATTATATCATAATCATCAAAATACTCTCTGCTTTCTATTTTTTTTGTAAATTGAGGAAATTTTTCTTCCAGTATCTTTATTGTTATGATATGGAGATATCTTGCTTTGATGGCATTAGATATAAGCTCCATTATAATATACACTGCATCATTAGCATATTTTTCTATTTTATATTTTCTTAATATTTCTTCTATTATAAATATTATTTTTTGTTTGGTGATATTATCAAGCCAAGTAATATAAAATTTAATAGGTTCTTTTTTATGATTTTTTATATATTCTTGTATTTCTTCTATACTAGTTGAAGCGTCTATCATGATTTTATAATCTCTTTTGCTATGCGTTCTAGCACATTTTTTTCGCCTAAAGTTTCTCTAACTCTAAGCAGATTGCTGCTTACTTTTTTATAGTATTCTTTATCAGTTAGATATTTTATAATATGACTTGTAATGGCATTAGGATTACAGTCGTTTTGAAGCAATTCTGGAGCAGCCTCTTCATTAAGCAGAACATTAGGCATTCCTACATACTTTATATTTGTAAGTAATTTTCCGAGAAAGAAAGTAATATATGATATTTTATAGCATATTACCATAGGCTTACCATAACATGCAGCCAAAAGACTTGCAGTACCGCTTGACATTATTAATGCATCCGAATATGAATACACATAATCTTTATCTTCGCCTGATAATAGTGAGTAGCTTACACCTTTTAATAAATCTTTATAATTATCAATAATCTTTTTTATAGGTTCTGTGTATTCTGGATATGCTATAGGTATTATAAATCTTATATTAGACGAAAGCATATCATTAAGCATTTTCATAGATTTAATAAATACTGGAGCAAGCTGTTTTATTTCCTGATGTCTGCTTCCAAAAAGCACACCCACTGTATATTCTTTTTTAGGCATATTGAGTTCTGGTATTTTTTTATCATAATCCAAATCAGCAAACGGATGTCCGCTGTACATTACATTACAGCCGTATTTTTTATATACTTCATAATCAAATAAAAAAGGTGTTATTATTTTTTTAGCAGAAAGAAGTTTCTTTGCATTCCAAGCACCCCATATACCTACATGAGGCGGAAAATAATATATATAGTCTATATTATTTGCCTTGCAGTATTTAGCTAAAAGTAAATTAACTCCCTGATTATCAACTAAAAGCATAATATCTACTTTATTTTTTTTAAGATAGTCCTGAAGTATATTGAAAGCCCCAAGTTTTTTAAAAGCATATACTGGATTAGCACCCTCAAATATTCCCATAGTGGATAAAGTAGACATATCGGATAATATATTAACATTTGCTTTTTGCATTTCAACACCGCCGAATCCGTCTAAAATTATACTAGGGTCTAATTCCTTTATCTTTTTTGCTAATAAAGCTCCCTGAATGTCGCCAGATACTTCTCCTGTAGCTATAAATATTCTCATATTGTTTGTAGTTTTATTTTGAACAAATTATACAGTTTTTTTAGGAGTAATTCCTCTTCTTGCTTTAGAAATAAACTCTACAATACTTCTAGCTATATCATTTAATGAATTGTCATTTAAATATGTATCTAAAAACTCTTGTTTTGTTTTATTCCAATTATACCACATATCATAAGCCGCTTCAGCCTGAGATATCTGCTCAGATGTAAAACCAGCTCTTCTCATACCAACCAAATTTAATTTATAAACAATAGCCTCTCCTGCATGAGCTGTCAAAGCAAAAGGAAGTATATCTCTTCCAACTGCAGACATACCGCTAATCATAGCATACTGACCTATAGCACAGAATTGATGTATTACACAGTTTCCAGATATGAAAGCACCTTTCTCTACTCTTACATGTCCAGCCACTAATGCTCCATTACATATGATAACATTATCCTGTACTTCGCAGTCATGAGCAACATGACCTGTAGCCATTATGTAACAGTTATTCCCTATTGTTGTTTTAGCATTTTCTTTAGAAGCTCTGTGTAAATTAGCAAACTCTCTAATTTCGTTTCCATCTCCTATTTCTAGGAAAGTTACTGTTTTTCTGTCGAAGTGTATATCCTGAGGTAAATTTCCTAAAACGGTATGATCATGAATTATATTATTTTTTCCTATAGTGGTGTATTCTTTTATAACTGAATGAGCACCAATAACAGTATTTTCACCAATATTTACTTCGCCTTCTATAATAGCATAAGGACCAATTACGGCACTATCAGCTATTTTGGCAGATTCTGATATAATTGCAGTTTTATGTATATTATTTGACATTTTTAATTTCCTATTATTTTTCTATTTTCATAGCCTCTTTATCTACTAAAAATAAGCCCAAATCTCCAGAGCATGCAAGTTTATCATTTACTTTAACTTCGCCATGAGTTTTGAGCAGATTGTTGCTGAATGCTTCAACGGTAACAAACATGTCCATAACATCGCCTGGTATTACAGGGTTTTTAAACTTTACATTATCTATTTTAGCAAAGAACATAAACTTTTTGCCGTATTCTTCAGGCTTTAAAATCTTTGTGTAGCAGTATATTCCAGAAGTCTGTGCCAATGCTTCGACCATTAAAACCCCCGGCATAATAGGGCTTTCAGGAAAATGTCCTGTGAACTGAGGTTCATTAAAAGTAACATTTTTTACTGCATGTATTTTTCCTTCTTCAATACTTTCTACTTTATCTACAAGCAGAAAAGGGTATCTATGAGGTAATAATTCCATTATTTTGTTTATATTAATTTTTTCCATTTGTCATATTTCCTTTAAAACAAATAAATATAAAAAAATTATAATAATATAAGTAAAATTATATCATATAACGCTAAACCTTACAAGTAAAAAATATATATGATTTGAAGATAGCTTCACATATTGCATTTAAATATACATTTTGTTTTTAATCTTACAAATAATTTCAGCTATTTTTTTCTGATTTGCATTATATTTTTGCTTAGACATTAATTTTTGTTTATTGTAATAAATTTAAAAAAATATGCAATACCTATGGATATTAAACAATTTTTTGTTTATATATTATTGACTTTTCAATTTTAGATTCTATACTATTTAGTATGAATATTGATAAATTAGAATATAAAGAGTTTTTATTAAAGTCTATTTTTTATGATATAGACAGCATTATTTCATTTTTGAGTGAAAATAGTGAAATTTGTCAGAAGTTTTTTTGTCATTTAAAAAATAAATTTGATAAATTAAGTGTTGATTATGATGAAGTATTAAACACTGTTTCTAAAGAACTGGAATCTATTATTTAAAAAAATGATAATATATCTGATAATAATAAAGCATTAAAATCTATATTTACTGTTTTTAAAGAAATTAACAATAAAAATTTATATTATCCGCTAAATATGATAGGAGATAATATAGTATATCCTGATGATTTTAATAAAATAAATAATTCCTATTTTTTAAATGATGAAAATAGAAAGTATATTGAAAGCTTAAATTTTGAAAAAATATTAAATGATGCTAATATTATATTAAATGTTCTTTCAAATATTCTTTCTTATGTACCTTATTATAAAAGCGAAAAAGAATATGGCATAGGCGATATATCTTTTTATGATAAATTAAAAATTAACACGGCATTATCTTCTTGTTTATATCTATTAAAAAATAATTCAGAAGAAAAAGAAAAACCTTTTGCTTTACTTGCAGCAGATATTTCAGGTATACAAAGCTTTATATATACTATTTCTTCTAAAGGGGC
Source organism: Brachyspira innocens ATCC 29796 (assembly GCF_000384655.1). GTDB lineage: Bacteria > Spirochaetota > Brachyspiria > Brachyspirales > Brachyspiraceae > Brachyspira > Brachyspira innocens. Next base: position 38,803 of record NZ_ARQI01000108.1, read on the forward strand.
ATTAAAATCATTAAGGGCAAGATCTTTTTATCTTGAAATAATGCTTGAGCATATCGCTGATGAAATATTGGAATATTTTAATCTAAAAAGATGCAATTTGCTTTACACAGGCGGCGGTCATTTTTATATTTTAATTCCTAATTTTAAAGATTTAAAAGAGAACATACTTTCTATTAAAAATAAAATAAATGATTGGTTTATAAAAGAGTTTTCTGTAGATTTGTATATAGCGATGGATTATGAAGAGTTTTCTTTTAATGACTTGAAAAATACAAAAAATATATTTAGAGGTCTTTCAAAAAAACTGTCTGTTAATAAGCAAAATAGATACAATAAAGAACAGTTAAATATCTTATTGTTTCCTAGAGAAAATGAAGCTGATTTTGAATGCAGTATATGTAATACTTCTTCTAAAAGCACAAAAGAAAGAAATGAAAATTTAGGTTATGTATGTGATACCTGCTATAATCTATATAAAGCAGGCAAATATATAATAAATGAAAATAATAGTATCACTATTACAAATACAAAAAATAATTTAGATAAAGAAAAAATTATTAATCTTCCTTCTATTTCTGAAAATAGATATTTATATTTTGGAAGTATAAATTCTGAAGATAGTTCTGTGATAAGAATATATTCTAAAAATAACAGTAATGATAAACATATTAATTTGTATTTAGGTGATTATAATTATAAAAAAGATGATAATGTAGATTTAAGCAGTTTTGAAGATCTTTTAGAAGGAACTTATGGTATAAGGAGAATAGGTGTATTAAGATGCGATGTAGATAATTTGGGTCAGGCTTTTATTAATGGATTTAAAGACCATTCTGATATTTTTAGAACTTCTGTTTTATCAAGACATTTAAGCTTATTTTTTAAGTATTATATCAATTCAATATGTAAGGGTGATGTTCAGTTTCCTAATAATAAATTGTTTGGTGATAAATATTATCATAAAGAAAAACATGTTGTTATAGTTTATTCAGGCGGAGATGATGTATTTTTGGTTGGGTATTGGCTTGATGTTATAGATTTTGCTTTTGATTTGAGAAAGGCTTTTAAAAGATATACTAATGATAAATTGACTTTCTCAGCAGGTATAGGCTTTTTTCATTCATCATATCCTATATCTAAAATGGCTTCTCAAACTGGAGAGCTTGAAGAGCTTGCTAAAAATCATATTTATAATAACAAAGAAAAAGATTCTATAGCTTTATTTGGAATACCTTTTAATAAAAAAGAATCTAATTTTGAATATTGTTTTAATTGGCAGGAGTTTGATAAAGTTCGTGAAAAAATAAACATTATATTTTCTACTTGCTATCTTGATGAGAAATATTTTTGTGAAGATAAAGTATTTTTCTCTGCTTCATCTATTTATAGATTAAAGCAATTAATAGAACTTGAAAGTTTGAAAGGGGATAAAATTAATATTGCAAGGCTTGCTTATTCTCTTGCAAGAATAAAATCTGCTGGAAGCGATGATTATATTAAGAATTATGAAAGTTTTAAAAATAATATTTATAATTGGTTTTTGGATAACGCAGATAGAAGATATTTAAATACTGCTTTAGATTTAATATTATATTTGAAAAGAGACGATTCTAATAAATAAAAATTAGTAATTTTTAGGAGGTATTATGCTTAATATCAGTGATGCAGAAAAATTTGTAAAAGATGAAAAGATTAATTATATTACAACATCTCAAATAAGAAAATTTCTTGCTGCTGTAAATAAAATTTCAAATATGGTAAAGTTATCTGATATATCTGAAGATAAATTAGATAATAATATTATTGAAGAAATAAAATATATGCAAATTCAGTTCGCTTATTTAGTTGGTAAAAGCAAAGGTACAAAAACAGAAAGGCAAATGAAAAGTTTATATGATTTACTTAAAGATGAAATGTCTAATTTGCATACAAAAAAAGATTTTATTAATTTTGCTAGATATATAGAGGCTATAGTAGCTTACCATAAATTTCATGGAGGAAGAGAACAATGAGCAGCAAAAATGTTTTTTATACAATTAAAGATAAATTAATAATAAGATCTAATATAAAACTATTAACTGGTATGCATATAGGAGCTTCTAATGACTTTTCTCCTATAGGTGCTGTTGATAGTATTGTCGTTAAAGATCCATTGACCAACAGACCTATTATACCTGGTTCTTCTATTAAAGGTAAATTAAGAACTATGATGGCTAAACTTATGTCTGATAATATGTTTTTGCCTAGTCATGAAAATGATAAAGAAGAGGTAAAAAGATTATTCGGTTCTTCTGTGAAAGATAATATAGTAGAAGCAAGACTTCAGTTTTATGATTTGTTTTTAAAGAATGCTGAAGAATTAGAAAAAAAGAATTTAGATTTAGGATATACAGAAATAAAGTTTGAAAATAGAATAGATAGAATAATAGCAAAAGCTACACCTAGACAATTAGAAAGGGTACCTGCAGGAGCCATATTTGGATTCAAACTTATATATAATGCTGATAATAGCGGAAATGAAAATATTATTAAAGATTTTAAGTTAATATCTAATGCAATAAAGGCTTTGCAGTTGGATTATATAGGAGGAAGCGGAACTAGAGGTTATGGTAAAATTAGCTTTGAAAATTTTACTATAGAAAAGGCTAATCTTAAATCTAATGATATAGATTTAGCTTCTTTGTTAAAATATTTACAAGAAAGTGAAGATTTTGTTAATAAATTAATAAAAAATAAATAGTTGTTATTATGGAATATAAATTATATAAATTAAAGTTTGATACTCCTGTCCATTTTGGAAGTGATAAATTGGCTGTGAGTTTGGAAGAGTCAGATTTTATATGTCATAGTGATACATTATTTTCTGCTTTATGTTTGGAATATATTAAATTAAATAGTGCTGAAAACTTATCTAAATTTGTGGAGCTGTTTAATAATGGAGAACTTTTAATATCTTCTTTGCTTCCATATAAAGATGAAGATTTGTACATTCCAAAACCTTCTATAGTAGTAGAAAGAGATAATAAAAAAGATGATAAAACAGATTCTTCTTCAGATAGAAAAAAAATGAAGAAACTTGGATTTATTAAAGTTTCAGACTTGGATAATTATTTAAAAAGTATTAAAGGCGAGCATGACTTTAATTTTAACAGTATGGAATACAACAAATTTTCTAATGAATATTTATTTCAAAAAGTATCTTTGTCAAGAACAGAAGAAAATAATTTGTATAGTATGGGTGTACATTATTTTTATGATAAATGCGGACTATATTTTATATTAGCTTATAATAATAAAACCAATTTAGATATATTTGAACAAATTTTCAAAAGTTTGTCATACTCTGGAATAGGCGGCAAAAGAACTTTAGGTTACGGCAGTTTTACATTAATAAATGATAGCAGCAGTATTTCTGATATTAATAAGTATTTATTTAAAGATTCTAAATATAAAATGATTTTATCTTTGTATTCTCCTTGTGAAAATGAGATTGAAAATATTGATTTTAACTCCTCATACTATTCTATTATAAAGAGAAACGGTTTTATATATTCTCAAACATACAGTAGTACTCTTTTAAAAAGAAAATCTTTGTGTATGTTTAAAGAAGGTTCATGCTTTATTGGTGATATTAAGGGTGATATAAAAGATGTATCTCATGCTTCAGGAAGTCATGAAGTTTATAGATATGGCAAGGCTTTATATATTGGTATTAATATTTGATGGTGATAATATGAATAATAATTTTAAAATAAATAATAGAAAAGTTTATAGAATGAGTCTCACTACATTATCTCCAATATTTATAAATAGCGGAGATATTTTTAGAAAAACGGATTATATATATAAAAATAGAATAGTTAGCGTTATAAATAAAAAAAAATTAATATCTGTTTTAGAAGAAAATAATAAATTAGATACATTTTTGGGAGAATGTGTTTCAGGAAATTTTAAACTTACTGCTTTTTTAGAAAAAAATATAAATAATTATTCATCTTTAGATATTTTTGACTATAGTATTAAAACATATAGTGATATGCAGGCAGAGAGTGCAGAAAATATAGAAATAGAATCTGATAACAAAGAATTAAATGATATACAGCCTTTTATAAAATCTTCAAATAGGTTGCCATATATTCCCGGTTCTAGTATTAAAGGAGCTATTAGAACAGCAATTATTTATGGTGAAGTAATGAATAATAAAGAGAAATATGTTTATTTATTTAGAGATATTCTTAAAACTGAAAAAAAATATAATTTTAGAGATATAGAAAGTGATATATTAAAAAAGAAACTTAACCTATTCAAGAATATGTCTATATCAGATACAAATGAGGCTGAACTTGATAATTTATATATTTCTCAAAGATATGATGTAGTAACATCTGAAAATACATATCATCCCTTGCCAATATTTCTGGAAGTATTAAAGCCTGGTGTCAAATTATACTTTACCCTTAGTATAGATAAACCATATAGTATATATTCTTTATTAAAGTATTTTAGCGGTATTTATAATAATAAAGAAGATAATACATTTTATAGTGATTATTTAACTTTGTCTGCTCTTATTCAGGAAAATATTCTAGATAAATATCCTTTATTTGATGATTCATTAAATATGACTCCTAATATTTTTATAGGAGGAGTAAATGGGTTTTTAACTAAAAGTATAATATATTCTATTAGAAAAACATCAAATTATTCTTCTCCGATAAAAATTAAAGAATTAGTAAATTATATAAAGAAATACCTCGATTATCAATTTTATGATAAAGAAAATAAGATGCCTAAAGGCAGGCATGTAATATTAGATGATAAAATATCGCCTAGAAGTTTGAGACTTGTAAAAAAAGATGAAGATAATCTTATTGCACTTGGAATGTGCAATATTAAAGTTGAAGAGGAATTATGCTAGCAACTTTAATCATTAAGATGAAACCTAGAGATAATTTGGTAATAAAAAAAGATTACGGCAGTTTGTTTCATGGTTATTTGATGTCAAAATTAGATGCTGATTATGCTGAAACCCTTCATAATCTGTCACTTAATCCTTATAGTCAGTATTCTTATTTTGACAGTAAAAATAATATCTATATATGGAAAATATCAACATTAAGTAAAGAAGCTAAAGAAAAAATAATAGATAAGTTATTTGATGAGAATATAAGTTCTTTTAGTTTAACATACAATGATTTGAAAGTTGATATTATCTCTAAAGAAATAGTTAATGTGCAAAGTTATAAAGATATTGCAGATAAATATTTTTTATCTAATGATATTATACGAAGTGTTAATATAAAGTTTTTAACTCCTACCACTTATAAAATACATAGACGTTATACTATATTTCCTTATTTGGATAATATGTTTATAAGTCTTTATGATAAATGGAATTATTACAGTGAAAATATTTCTTTAGAAGATAGTAAATTGATTTCTGATATGGAAAAATATGTGAAAATAGTAAAATATAATTTGAGAAGCACAAAGTTTAGTATGGAAGGCGTTGGTATTGATTCTTTTATAGGAGAAATAAAACTTTACTGCCATGGTCCTAGTATGTTTGTAAATATTTATAATATGCTTTTGGATTTTGCATCTTATTCTGGTATAGGGGCAAAAACTTCTCTTTCTATGGGAGGAGTTTTGATATCAAGACCTTATATTGAAAAGATGAAAAACAATATTTATTAAATAAAAATATTTTGGAGTTTATTTATGAATGATAATCAGAAAAAAAAATATATATTATTTTCGCCAGTTGGTACTCATGACCCTATAGGTATTTCAAAAGATAAAACAAAAGTATCAGAAGGTTCTATGCTTCATATAATTAGGCATTATAAACCTGAAATAGTTTATTTATATGTTACCAAAGAATTAAATAAAAATGATAATAGATATAAAATAGCTATAGAAAAATTTCATCCTGAATGCAAAAAAGTAGAAGAGATATACGGTAAAGTTGATGATGTTAATAGCTATGATGCTTTTATAGATGAGTTCAAAAATTGCATAAAAAATATTAATGATACTGATAATAAAAACGGAGAGTATGAGATTCTTTTAAATATATCTTCAGGAACTCCTCAGATGAAATCAGATTTGGTTCTTGAGGTTATAACAAATAATATTTATTTAACTCCGATACAAGTATCCACTCCAGAAAAATCATCAAATTTTCCAGATAATTTTAGTTTTGATTTATTAGATAAAATAGATATAAATAAAGAGGAAAATGATATAAGATGTACTGTTCCAGAAGTTTTAAGTTTTAGAAGGGTGAAAATTCAATCACAGATAGAATCTTTGGCAGAAAGGTATGAGTATTCATCAGCTTTAACTTTGATTAATAATGATGAAAGGTCAAAAAAATTATTTAGTGATGATTTAATTAAATATTTAGAGCATGGGGCTTTAAGAATGAATTTGCAGTATGATAAGGCAAATGAAATAATAAAGCTGGATGAAAAAAATTATAATAATGAATGCATTGAGTTTATTGAATATTATTATGTTATGAAGATTAAACAAAGTAAATCAGAACTTTCGGATTTTATTTTGAGAATGAGTCCTTTCCTTACTTTTATATTATTCTATTTTTTAAGAAAAAATGTAGCTGCTTTAAATAGAGTTTTGGAAAATATAAACGGAGATAAAAAAATTAGAGTAAATGCAAGTCCAGACCAGAACTTTATTGATTATATGAATAAAAGAGTTAAAAATCTTCAGGATGGGGATTTTATTACTTTTTATATTTTAATTTCTATGTATGATTTTTATGTTAAAAAGAATCAGAAACTTAATACTATTATAGGTAAAAAATTACTTGATGAGCTTAGAGCTATAGAAAGAGAAATAAGAAATGATGTTGCTCATAAAATGATTAACATTGATGAGGATTTTATTAAATATAAGGTAAAAATGTCTTCCAAAGATATATTATTAAAATGCGAAAAAATATTAAAATCAGTTTTTCCTGAATTTGATACTAATTATTTCGTTTATGATGATATTAATAAGAGTATAAGAGAGGTATTACAGAAATAAATATTATGAGAAGGAATTTATTAACTTTTATAGGTTTGACAGATATAAAAACACATGAAAATAAAGAGTATAACGGAGCAGTAGAGCAGATACTGAGTAAATATGATTTTGAAAATGTTTATGTTTTTATAACATTAGGTTTGGAAAATAAAATTAATGAACTTAATATGATTGAAAGATATAAAGAAAGTTCTAAAAGTAATGTTATATCTGTTTATACAAAAATAGATGATCCTACTAATCCGAGATTAATTTATAATAAACTTAAAGAACATATTGAAGAGATTAATATTAGCACCAAAAATATAGAAGGCGAACTTTATGTAAATATGGTATCATCAACACCGCAGATAATATCGATTTTGTCGCTTTTTGTAGGTGGTAAGGCATTGTATAATTCTATAGGTGTTTATCCAAGTAATCCTTTATATGGCGAGAGAATAAGACTTGATGATTTGGATTTTTTTAGAGAGATAATTTAATATTTTTTAATTTATAGAAATGAAAAGAGGCTTATAAGGCCTCTTTTTTTGTTTAAATAAAATTTAATCAATGAAAACTCTTGATTATTAATCTGTCCCCCACGTAGTGCCTATGGCACGAAGTGTGGGAATTGATTTTAAAAACGGATTCAAACAATATTAATAACACTACAGTAGAAAAGTTTTCGTCCCCCTACGAGCCGTTAGGCGAAGTGCCTACTTGGGGTGTGGGAATTAATTTTAAAAACTAGGAAGTGCATGTTTTGATGTAGATTATCTAATAAGTTTTCGTCCCCGGTGGGGGAATTGATTTTAAAAACTGATATATTCAGTGGAAAAGAAAATAAAAAACTATTGTTTTCGTCCCCTACGAGCGTAGCGAAGTACCTACTTGGTTACGAGCGTAGCGCAGTGTGGGGAATTGATTTTAAAAACTCGCTTATATCGTCTAACTAAATTTTCATTAAAAATGTTTTCGTCCCCGGTGGGGGAATTGATTTTAAAAACTTGTTCTATTCGCTTGTATGGGCTTACAGTTTTAGCGTTTTCGTCCCCGGTGGGGGAATTGATTTTAAAAACAAGGGGGTAGTCCATGAAAAACAACAACACTATAGAGTTTTCGTCCCCGGTGGGGGAATTGATTTTAAAAACTTATATCACTCGCTTTAGTTTTTCTAAAGTAAGATGTTTTCGTCCCCGGTGGGGGAATTGATTTTAAAAACTTTGATGGCACAGATAAAGAATCGGTTTTATTTAAGTTTTCGTCCCCGGTGGGGGAATTGATTTTAAAAACCTTATGG
>NZ_ARQI01000109.1 GCF_000384655.1 Brachyspira innocens ATCC 29796
ACAACACAACACAACACAACACAACACAACACAACACAACACAACACAACACAACACAACACAACACAACACAACACAACACAACACAACACAACCATCTAATCTAATATTTCTATTTTTCAATAAAATCAATCTTTATTTTTTAGCTATAAAAACATATTCCCATAATATTATCTTTATTAATATAGAAAAACACTATTTATTAATATCTTATATAAAAATAATTAATATAAATATTTTAGGAGAATAAATTATGAAAAAATTACTATTTATTATTGTATTGATTATAAGTTTATTTTCTTTATCCTGTAATCATAATAAGTTAAACTCTTCATTAACCAGTTCTATTGGTAAAGTTGGTGAAATAACAGTTAATCCACTTGGGGTTACACCATTATCAGCAGTTTATACAACAGCAACGGTGAATGCTACGCCCATAACAGTAACAGTTAAAGGTCTTTATGGAGAGCCAGACATAATACACACTTATCCAGCAGGTTATGGTACAGAGTTCGAGATACATGGTATGTTTCCAGAGTCTCAAAATACTATTGAAGTTAATGACGGTGGAAGAATTATAACTAAAAATGTTTATGTAGAATCTTTACCAAATGGAATACAAAAAAAATATGATGTAGCAGTTAATAATTTGCCAGAAGAAAAATATCCTAATAATCCTGAGTTATATTTTGTTAGTCCTAATCAAAATTGGAGTGGTTGGAAAGGTGTACTAGGAATATCTGATAATGGATATATAAGATATGCTAATACAATTATTACATATTTTTCAAAAATACATATTAACAATTCAAAAATATCATTTTTTGATACTTATGAAGGAGGAGATACAAATCCTGGCTTATATGATTTGTTTGGTAATAGAATTATAAAATATCCAACTATTGCACACCATGATGTTATAAAAGTTGATAATAATTACATTTACTTATCAATTTCAACTTGGGGATCAGGGGATAGATTAGTAGAAATGAATAGTTATGGTTCTAAAGTAATAGAATTAAGTTTTGGTAAATTAATACAAAATACATTAGACTTGAAAACATATCCTGAAGATGAGGAAGTATTTAAAAAGATAGTATTTGGAGATGATGTAAATAATATCTATGTAGATAGTAGTGGACAGCAAAAATTGATAGATTGGTTTCATGCAAATTCTTTAGTTTATGATTCATCAACTGATATTTTATATGTTTCTTCAAGAGAAAGAGGAGTATTGGCTATAAATTATAGTGAATGGAGATTAATTTGGTGGATGGCTGATGATTCTTTATTGTCAACGGGTAATTATAAACCTTATCAAGTTTATTTTAGAGATTTAAAATCATTGGAACCATACAGAGTAAAAGGTGATGTAATAAATGATGGGCCAAAAAATCAGCATGCTTTATTTTTACATAAAAATGGTAATTTAGGTATGTTTGATAATCAGGGAGATAAAGCAACTAATCCTAATGGTTCAAGATATGTAGAATATAAAATAACTGGTACTCATGGAAATTATACAGCTCAAAAAGTTTATGAGTATAGAGATAGTTCTTTATATTCTAGAATAATGTCTGATGTAGATTTTACAGGTGAAAATTATCAAAATTTATTGTTAACATATGCAGATCCTACTGCTAGAATTTTGGAAGTAGAAAAAAATACAAAAAATGTTTTATTTAGGGTTGATTTACCATTTTATACTTACAGAGTAGAAAAAATGCCATTATATTATGATGAAGGCAGAGTTTATTCAGAGGACTGCAACTTAAAAAATCCTAATTGATTTTAATTTGATTAAATGAAATTAAGGCTTGATTACAGTAATGTAGTTGAGCCTTTTTATTTCATTTTTAATATTATTGTACGAGTAAATTTTTGTAATGAATATCCAACTTTTTTAATTAATTCTTTTAGTGTTCAAGTTTACATTATAATAGCAGTTTATTTTTTTTCAATAAAATAATGTAATTTTTTAAATTTGGTATTTTATATGCTAAAAACATTATTTTTATTTTTTAAAAAAGTTTAATATAGGTATGGTATGTATTAAAAAAACATGTAAAAATCAATTGACAATTTATGTAATTTGTGTTATAATCCAAAACTGTAAAATTTTCACCAAAATTTAAAAAATAGGGTATGTGTATGAATTATGAAATATTAGCTGAAAATGCCCGCTTTTTTACAATATCAGCGGCAATACTCACATTGGCTTTCGCATTCTATTTTTATAAATGGATGCGTAAACAGGACGAAGGTAATGAAACTATGAAAGAAATAGCTTCGCATGTACGCTCTGGTGCTATAGCTTATCTTAAACAACAGTATAAAGTTATAGCTTTCTTCTTTGCAGGAGCTTTTATTATTTTTGCTATTCTTTCTTATGCATTAAAAGTGCAGAACCCTTTCATTCCTATAGGTTTTTTAACAGGCGGTTTCTTCTCAACTCTTTCTGGTTTCTTGGGTATGAAAACTGCTACTTATGCATCTGCTAGAACTGCTAATGCAGCAAGCAAATCATTAAACGAAGGTTTAACAATAGCTTTCCGTTCTGGAGCTGTTATGGGACTTACTGTTGTAGGTCTTGCTTTGCTTGACATCTCTTTATGGTTTATAGTGTTAAATTTATGGCTTGATAATAGTCTTTTCGGTACAGACTTCCTTAATTTGGCTTCTACTGGAATAACCAAAGGTACTGCTGAATATACTGCTGCTAAAATGCACTTTGTAACTACTACAATGCTTAGCTTTGGTGTAGGTGCTTCTTTCCAAGCATTATTTGCACGTGTTGGAGGCGGTATATTTACTAAAGCTGCTGACGTTGGTGCTGACTTGGTTGGTAAAGTTGAAGCTGGTATACCTGAAGATGACCCTAGAAACCCTGCAGTTATAGCTGACAACGTAGGCGATAACGTAGGTGACGTTGCTGGTATGGGTGCTGACCTTTACGAATCTTATGCTGGTTCTATACTTGCTGCTATGAGTTTGGGTTCTGCTGCTTTCGGATATATTAACCCTGATGTAAGCCCAATATATGCTGTATCTCTTCCTATGATACTTGCTGCTATTGGTACTCTTTCTTCTATAATAGGTGTATTCTTCGTTAAAACTAAAGAAGGTGCTACTATGGGAGAATTATTAAAATCTTTAAGAGTTGGTGTTTATATAAGCAGTGCTATTATTATAGTTGTTTCTTTCCTACTTGTAAAAGCACTTCTTCCAAACAATTTGGGATTATTTGTTTCTATCATTGTAGGACTTATAGCTGGTAACGTAGTTGGTTTCTTCACAGAATATTATACAGCTGCTGAATACAAACCTACTCAATGGGTAGCTGAACAATCTAAAACTGGTCCTGCTACTGTTATTATAGGCGGACTTGCTGTAGGTATGCAGTCTACTTTAATACCTGTTGTTACAGTTGTTATCTCTATAATGTTAGCATTTGGTTTTGCTGGCGGTTTCGGTGCTGAAGCTTCTTCTTTCTCTCAAGGTTTATACGGTATTGCTTTGGCTTCTGTTGGTATGTTATCTACTTTAGGTATCACATTAGCTACTGATGCTTATGGTCCTATAGCTGACAATGCAGGCGGTAATGCTGAAATGTCTGGTCTTCCAGAAAGTGTTAGAGAAAGAACTGATGCTTTAGACTCTTTAGGTAACACTACTGCTGCTACTGGTAAAGGTTTCGCTATATGTTCTGCTGCTTTAACTGCTATGGCTTTGATTGCTGCTTATATTGAGGAAATTAAAACTTCTTTGGGAAGAATGATTAACTCTGGTAATCTTACTTCTATAGATATAGGTACTGTTCAATATACTGCTAACAGTGCTAAAGAATTATATGACAAAGTTGTTTATAGTTTGGGTATGAATGAGTTTATGAATGCTTTCAATATTCACTTGATGAACCCTAAAGTATTAATAGGTATATTTATCGGTGCTATGTTAGTATTCTTCTTCTGTGCTTTAACTATGAAAGCTGTAGGACGTGCTGCTGCAGGTGTTGTAGAAGAAGTTAGAAGACAGTTCAGAGAAATTAAAGGCTTACTTGCCGGTGAAAAAGGCGTAAAAGCTGATTATGAAAAAGCTGTTCAAATCTGTACTAAATCAGCTCAAAAAGAGATGATTGTTCCTTCTGTACTTGCTATAATAGTACCTGTTGTAGTTGGTTTCTTATTCGGAGTACCTGCTGTTATAGGTATGTTAGTAGGCGGTTTGACTGCTGGTTTTGCTATGGCTGTTATGATGTCTAATGCCGGCGGTGCTTGGGATAATGCTAAAAAATACATTGAAGCTGGTAATTTAGGCGGTAAAAAAATCATAGATCCAAAAACTGGAGAAAAAATTACTAACCCTAACCATGCTGCTGCTGTTATAGGTGATACAGTTGGTGACCCATTCAAAGATACTTCCGGACCTTCAATTAACATTCTTATCAAATTAATGAGCTTGATAAGTGTTGTATTTGCTGGTGCAATAGTAGCTTTCTCACCAAAAATTCAGGCTTTATTAGGTATAGCTGATCAAATTATTAAGTAATTAATTTATTTAATATACAAGCTGTCTGACTTTAATTAGTTAGGCAGCTTTTTTTATTTAAATATGAACTATAATTCTTTTTATTATACAATAATTATTAAATAATGGTAATTTCATATTTATTTATTTATTTATTTATTTATTTATTTATTTATAATACTAATCGTACTTAATATTATTAATTTTGAGGTAATTTATGAAGTTAATATGTATTTTTATGATTATTTTAACATTATTCAATTTATCAGCATGTACAAAACATGAATACTCGGTATATTATCCAAGCACTCCAGAAACTCCAAGCACTCCAGAAACTCCTTCTATTTATGAAGATATTAATTTTATGTATTTAGATAGTAATTATACCTCTGTAGAAAATAAAACAGATATTATGTGTATATTTTTTAAAGATATTGAAGATATGGTAATTTTTTCAGAAAAAGAAAATGATAATGAGTATTTAGTTTCTGTAATATTAAAAAATAATACTTCTGTTTTAATGAGATATAAAAATAAAAAAATATTTCCTGAAACAATTAGTTTTTATAAAAATAGTACCATAATAAAAGGATTGGTAAAAATGGATTTAGTTAAATATAATAATATTGATGTTACATTTTATATGAATGATACAATGGAGTTAATATCCTGTATAGAACTAAAAAATGATATAAAAAATTATAAAGAAAATTTTAATTTAGATAAAGATGAAAATTATAATCTTAATATAATGATGAATAGTTTATTCATATTAAATTCAATTAATAATCATATTACTAATAATGGACAATTTCAAGCAAGAGCTGGATTTGGTCTCATATTTCAAGCATTAGGTACAATAGTAACAGGTATAGCAGAAGGGATAATGGCTGCTGTTGGAATTCTGGTTGGATTAAGTATAGTAACTGCAATTATTGTTGTTCCATTAATTAGTTTAATTACGGATTCTGCTAAAAAAGCTTTAGAATCAAAAAAAGTTGATGAACAATTTGTTATAAATTATAGAAATAGTTCTGCTGTAATATTGAAAGATAATCAGGATATTGTATTTGATGGTGATTCATTTATTGTTAATAATGTTCTTAATTTGGTGATCCCCATAAAATCTGATTTAGCACCTATAAGATGGTATATAAAACACAAGCCTGATAGTATGAGTTATGCACAAATTGGTCAATATTTTTTGTTTAAAAATTATAATAATAATCCTATATCAATTAAACCAGATGGTTTGATAGTTAATCTTTTAGTTTCAGGAGGAATGTCAGAGGCTACATTTTATATAAAAAATGAAAAAATACAAAATTTGCCGGACGGAGAATCTATAATTATATGTTTTGAATTTCCAAAATATTCTATAGTTAATGGATATTATACTGATAATTTATGTATTGAAATAAAATAATTATAGTTTAATATATTAATAATTGGAGTGATACTTATGAAAATAATTAAATATTTTTTATTTGTAAATATTTTAATTATAACTATTACATATACTGCATTTGCTAGTTTAGAGATAAATTTTAATGGTCATTATGGAATTGCTTTTCCATTTAATTCTATAAAAGTAAATGATAATTATAAAAATACTATTTATGATAGTGTTGATGGTACTTTAGGTTTTGAAGGAACTTTGTTTTTCCAAATAGGAAATTATTTTAAATTATTTGAAGATGATTATACAAGCATTATTAAAGGTGTGAGTTTATTTGGAGATATTGGTTTTAGTATTAATGCTTTGATGTCTGATTATAAAGAAAATAATATAAAATATACAGAGATACTTGGATTTTATTCTATGCTGGTTGGAGCTACTGTAAAGTTAAATTTCAGTAAAATGTCTATAGGATTAGGTACTGGAATAATAGCTCCTTTATATGCTATGGTTGCTTCAAGTAAATACGGAGGGGTTATGGCAGCACCTGATGATTTGAATAATTGGAATGTTAATGATATGAGAAATCTATTTAAAGTTCCAATAATGCCTTATATAAAACTTACTGTTGAAGGGTTTATATATTTAGTTCCTAATTTTGCTGTTACTCTTGGAGGCTATATGATGTATAATTTTGGTATGCAGTACAAAACAGATGTTGTGAATAATAATTTAGGTAATAATATATATAATAAATATAATTTTTCTTCTCTTTCTATCGGATTAGTTTTAGGTATATCTTTGGGCAGATATAATTGATATATTCTTATTTTAGTTTTTATATGAAATTATTAAAAAAAATTTACTTTATACTCTATAAAAGTAAAAAAAATATATTTTTATTTGACTTTATGTGATTATAATTTATAATATATCTCTAAAATAATCAAAAAGTATTCGCTTCTATTTAGAATACTATTTCAACTATTTTTTATTAAAATTCTATTATTAATAATTATTGTTAATTTTTTATAAAAAGGAAAATATATGAAAAAAATTCATTCTATAAGAGTAAAAATGCCTATAGCAATTAGTATTTTAAGTACAATATTTTTAGTTTTAATAGTTGCTATATTATCATACAGATCTCATATTATTATTAAAGATTCTACATTGAATGGATTTAATAATACAGTTAATGGTTATAAAGATATGCTTGATGTTTGGCTTGATGATAATAGGAATTTAATAGAAACTTATGCTGTATCTCCTATAGTAAGAAGTTATCTTCTAAATAGAAATGTAGATATTAGAAGTACACTTACAGAGTTTGAAGCTATTAATGAATATGTGCTTGATATAGGTATTACAGATATTAATGGCATAATTTTAGATAATGTTAATAATGTAAAAATAGGTGAAAATATAACAACGGTAAGACCTAATATTTTAAATATATTAAAAAACAATAATAATAAAGCATCTTTTGATGATGGTATACAAAGATCAAGTGCTGATAACAAATGGTCACTTGCAGCTATTTCTGGTGTTAATTATAATGGGGAATATATAGGAAATGTGTATATGATTTTAGATTGGGAGGAGCTTGCTGTAAAACTTCAGGATTTGAAATTACCTGAAAGAACTAGAATATTTGCTATTGATGATGACAATACTGTTGTATTGGATACTAAAAATGAAATTAATACAAAGGCAAATGAGGCTTATGGAGAAATTATAAATAGCGGTTTATCTTCTGGTATTATGAATTATATATCTTCTGTAAGTAATGATCCAAGAACAGCAGTTTACAGCAGACTTCAAAATTTATCTTGGTATTTAATTATGGCTATGGACGATAATATTATTTATAAAGATAATAATGATTCTATTATAATATCTATAGCTGTATGTATTTTATCAATTATATTTATCAATATATTTGCTTTTATTTATATTAAAAGAGTTACCCACCCTCTAAAAGTATTAATGAGTCATGCTACTAGTATATCAGAAGGAAATATTAGCATAAATACTAAAAGTACTTATGCTAAAGACGAGTTTGGAGAATTAGAGAGGGTTTTTGATATTATGAGCAGCAGGTTGGCAGAGGTTGTTTATAATGTTAATAATGCCTCCAAAGAGATAATGGCAGCAGCAGAAAATATGATGGAAAGCAGCAGTGAATTATCAGCAAGGACAGATATTCAATCATCTAGTTTAGAAGAAACAGCATCTAGCATTGAAGAAATGGTTTCTAATATAAAGATTTCGGCTGAGAATTCTATACATGGTAAGGATATGATGTCAGAGTCTATTACATTTATTGAAGATGCAGCAAATATTATATCTCAAACTGCTTCAAATATAGAAGAGGTTTATCAATCAAGCGAGAAAATAAAAGACATTACAAAGATTATTGAAGATATTGCTTTTCAAACTAATATACTTGCTCTTAATGCTTCTGTAGAGGCAGCAAGAGCTGGAGATCATGGTAAAGGTTTTGCTGTTGTTGCTTCTGAAGTAAGAAATCTTGCCCAAACTACTCAGGCTTCTGTAAAAGATATTACAGCATTAGTTGATAATACTTCAAGTAAAATAGATGTTGCAACAAATACTGCTAAGCAATCGCAGGATATATTTGCAAAACTTCAAAATAAAGTATTAGAAACTTCAAAGCTAATGGAAGATATTACTTCAAATGCCCTAGAACAGCAGTCTGGAACTAATCAAATAAGTACAGAAGTTAATAATATGGAAACTGCCACTACTCAAAATGCTGCTTTGGCTGAAAACTCAAGTGAAATATCAAAAAGCTTAGTTGAAAAGGCTAGATTTTTAGAGAGCAGTATTGAGTTTTTTAAAATTTCTAATAGTTAATAATATACTTATTGCAAAAAAATAATTAATATTTAACTATTTTTGTTTTTATAATTTCAATTTCGTATTACCAAGTTATTACATAATAATAAGCTTATACAACCAACTTGTCAACTACTTTTGGAATAACTCTATTATAAAGATATCTCTTTTTTACCAGTTAATTTGAAAAATATTATTATAGATATAACTGTTGTAATTGTCAGTATTGTAGCAAGTGCAGCAGCAGGTCCATATGTTCCCTGAACAACAGCCTGATAAATTGCAATTGACATAGTCCTAGATTTTACTACATATAATATAACAGAAGAACTAAGTTCATTGATTATTGTTATCCAGCTTAATACGGCACCTGATAAAACTCCCGGAAGCATCATAATTAATGTTATTTTATAAAATGTTTTGATAGGAGAAGCTCCCAAACTTATAGAAGCCTCTTCATAACTATTATCTATTTGATACAATATTGCAGAGCTAGATCTTAAAGTATAAGGCAGTCTTCTTATAGATAATGCTATGATAATGATAATGGGAGTTCCGCTTAATACTAAAGGAGGTTTATTAAAGGCTAAAAGAAGAACTATTCCCAAAATAGAACCTGATATTATATACGGAAGCATTGATATTGTATCTATTATATCAGTAATAATATTTTTTCTCTTTGTAGAAACATATGCCAAAAGTACTGATATTATAATAACTATTAATATGCTTGCAAAGCCATATAGGTATGTATTTTTTATAGCAGAAGAAAATGAATCAAAAATTGTTTTGTAGCTTTCCAAAGAATAACCTTTAAGAAATATAGTTCTGTTCGTTTTCAAAAAAGAAGTATATATTACAGTAATCTGAGGAAGTATAGAGGCTATTACTATAATATATAAAAAAGCATATAGTAATACAGCTTTTATTCCTTTTATTTTTTTAGGCTTTATTGTATTAATAGATTTCATAGAAAAAGATTTTTTATTAATATAATACTTCTGAGTTAAAAACATTATAGTAGTTATAAATACCATTAATGTTGCCATAGCAGCAGAAAAATTAGCATTTCCTCCAACTTCATTAATAAACTCCGAGTATATTAAAGTAGGTATAGTTCTATATCCTTCTCCAATTAACATAGGGGTTCCGAAATCTGATAAAGCATTCATAAATACTATTAAAGAACCTGCAAGTATTGTAGGTGTTATTAAAGGCAGTATAATACTAGTAATTTTTTTAAAAGAAGAAGCTCCCAAACTCTCTGAAGCCTCTATCAAAGAAGAATCCATTTTTCCCAAAGCACCTGAAACATACATAAATATAAAAGGATATAGTTTTAATGTAAAAACTAAAAGTATTCCTGCAAATCCGTATATGTTTGGTATTTTTATTCCTAAAGTTTCAAATGATTTTGTTATAACTCCGTTTCTTCCTAAAAGCAGTATCCAAGAGTAAGCACCTATAAATGCAGGAGACATCATTGATATTATTATTAATATTTCTAAAAATCTTTTGCCTCTTATTTGATAAATGGTCATAAAATATGCCATCATAGTACCTATTATGATAGTTAATATTGTTACAGATATTGTTACAGTGAAGCTATTTATTAAAGATTTATAATAGTATTTCTTTGAAAAAAATATTATAAAATTTTCTAAAGTCCATTTTCCAGTTTCAGAACTTTTAAAGGCACTTACAAATAAATATAATAAAGGATATACTATAAATATAGAAAATATAACAGCAATTATAATAGTAACAATATTCCAAAAATTAAGATATTTATTCATGTTTATTAGTCCCTATTCATAATACTTATACCATTAATATCAAATATATTTATTTTTTTAATATTTGGCTTTAAATACAGAGTTTCTCCTATATCATAAACTTTTTCATCTGATGATGAGCTTTGAGAATATTCTATTGATGACTGATTATCCAATATTTCATTTTTTTCAAAGTATAATGAATAATTTATATATTTTCCTAAAAATGTTTTTGATAATATTTTCGTTTTTACAGCATTATTTTTATCATCAGATATATAAAACTCTTCTGGTCTTATAGAAACTATTACTTTATCATCATGCTTAACAGTATCAATGATATTATCAATTTCAAATTTATAACCATTTGTAAAGCATACAAATGTTTTTGAGTTTTCTTTTGATATTCTTGCATTAAATAAATTTGAATGTCCTATGAATGTAGATATAAAAGTATTTACTGGTCTTGAATATATATCTGTAGGCTTTCCTATTTGCTGTATTACTCCTTTATTCATAACAGCAATTGTATCTGATATAGCCAATGCCTCTTCCTGATCATGAGTTACATAAACGGTTGTTATTCCTATATGTTTTTGTATCTCTCTTATTACATCACGCATTTCTATTCTTAATTTAGCATCTAAATTTGATAACGGTTCGTCCATAAGAAGTACATTAGGCGATATTATAATTGCTCTTGCAAGTGCCACTCTCTGCTGCTGACCTCCTGATAAATGTTCAGGCAGTCTGTTTTGATATTCTTCTATTTTTACTATATTTAGTATTTCATCAACTTTATTTTTCATAGACTGTTTAGGTTCTTTTCTTAGTTTTAATCCGTATTCCACATTTTCTCTAACAGTCATATGAGGAAATATAGCATAGTTTTGAAATACCATTCCTATATTTCTTTTATATGCTGGTATATCATTAATTATTTCATCATCAAATTTTATTGTTCCGCTTTCTATAGAATTGAATCCTGCTATCATTCTTAATAGAGTTGTTTTTCCGCAGCCTGAAGGTCCGAGCAGTGTAAAGAACTCACCATTTTTTATTTCCAATGATAAATTAGGTATAATTGTTGTTTTATCATATTTTTTTAATACGTTTTGAATAGATATAGATACGCTCATATTATGCCTTATATAAATTTATAACATCATTATACTTTTTTTAAATATAATGATGTTATAACTATTTAATTAATAACTAGTAAATAATTCTTTAAATTTATCAAGCCATTTTTTTGTATTAGCTTCTACTACGGCAGGATCTTCAACTATAATATTTATTTGTTCCATAGGAATCATTATATCAGATTTTTCAGTATCGCCTCTTACAGGTCTTCTATTTAATTCTTTAGCAAGCATATTCTGTGCTTCTAAAGTAAGACAGTAATCTACGAATTTTTTAGCATTATCTATATGTTTTGCATTTTTTACTATACAGATAACATCAGGAGTAGATCTTACGCCCTCTTTCATATATACTATTTTTACAGGTGATCCAGACTGCATATATGTAATTCCAGCTTCTTCATATGTAAGTCCTACAGCATATTCTCCGTCAGCAACACCTTTATAAACTCCTGAAGAACCGCTTGCTAATTTACCGTCTAAGTTAGCACATAATTTGTCTACGTAGTCCCAGCCTTGTTCAGGGTCTCCTTTTCCTATAGCATAAAGTATATTTACTAAATGTTCAAAAGCTGATGAAGAAGCAGAAGGATCAGCAAATATAATTTTTCCTTTTAATTCTGGATTAAGTAAATCTTCATATCCTTCTACTTTTATATTTCCTATTAGATTTGTATTGATTATTAATATGCTAGGTACTTGACCAAATCTTGTTAGCGAACCTTCAGTATTTTTTAAGCCTTCCATAACATTGGCATCATTTGTAGATACATAAGTTTCAAATAAATCAGCTTTGTATCTTACTCCGTTTAATGAAGGCCCCCATAAAATATCTGCTACTGGATTATTTTTTTCAACTTCAATTCTTTTTATTAGCTCTCCAGTTACAGCTGTAATTACATCAACTTTAACATCAGGGTTTTGTGCTTTAAAACCATTAACCATACTATTAATAAGTTTTTCTGGGTGAGGTGTATATATCACCAAACTGTTTTCATCATTTTGAGCAGTGGTATCATTTGCCTTATTAGAGCATGAAACTGATAACATAGCAATCGATACCAATAAAAAGCATATTATTTTACTTTTCATTAGTGTTTCTCCTAAATATTTGTAATTTTGTGATTAATATTTTATTGTTAGATTATTTTTTTGTCAATATAAGTAATAAAATAATATTTCGTTTTTTACATGTTTTACATTTTTTATACATATATTTAAAATATTATTAAAAATTTAATATTTTGATGTTTATTATTTCATACTTTTTTGTTTTTCTTTTTTGTCTATTATAGATCTGTTTGCAAGCTCTTCTTTTATATCATTTATTGTAATATTTTTTTCGACCATCAATACTAGGGTATGGTACAATAAATCGGATATTTCGTATATTGTTTCTTTATTTGAATCGTTTTTAGCACCTATTATAACTTCAGTGCATTCTTCTCCTACTTTTTTTAATATTTTATCTATACCGCTGTTAAATAGGTATGTAGTATATGAGCCTTCAGTCTGATTAATTTTTCTTCCTTTTATGAGTTTATAAAGTTTATCTATAGAAAAATCTTTATAATCTTCTTTTGAGAATATATCATTAAAGAAGCAGGATTCACTTCCAGTGTGGCAGGCTGGACCATCTTTAATAACTTCTACAACTAAAGCATCATTATCGCAGTCACTTTTTATAGCTTGTATATGCTGATAATTTTTTGAAGTTTCACCTTTTCTCCATAGTTCTTGTCTGCTTCTGCTGTAGAAACAAGTTTTACCTTCATCTATACTTATTTGCAGACTTTCTTTATTCATGTATGCCAGAGTTAATACTTCTTTTGTATAGTAGTCTACGACTATTGCAGGTATTAAACCTTTATCATCAAATTTTAATTTTTCTATTTGGTCTTGACTTATATTGTTCATAAATTAAATCCTAAATTTCTGCAAATATTATTGAAAGTAATTATGCTATAATTATATTTTTTTTGCAATATTTATTAATGAAGATTTTTTAATAAAATCAGTGTTTTGGGCAAAAATATTATAAACATTAGATTTGTTTCAAAGATACTTATGTACTAGAGAAGATTAACTGCAAAATTATTTAATTTATACATTATAAAATATAATGTTTAACATTCTGAATAATTTATAGTTTGTTTATACAAATATGCAGTTCTTTTAGTTCTTTTGAGTAAGTACCTAAACAGCAAAAAAGTGTGATTTTTGGAAGTGTGCAGAGCGTTTGTAAAGCCAAAGTATAATTAAAAAATATTAAATTAGAAACATATAAATATTAACAAATTAAGTTTTAAAATAAGTCTAATTATAAGTACAATAAGTTCATTTTTTTGTAAAAAAAAGATAAAAAAGTATTAAAGCCTATTGATTTTTTTGTATAGCTGCTTTATAATGCTAGAACTTTCATAAAAGCGATTAAAGCGTATAGTATGTTTTCTCACTTTATTAATTAGGTTTAATACTATAATTGCTCAGTTTGTGAATACTGTTTCGTTTGAAGTTTTAATTTAATTAAAAAGCTGATGGTGTCAATTCGGTTGGATTGGCTTATAAAAAGAAAAAATAAAAAAATTAGAGGTTTTGTATTTTATGCCTACAATTAATCAATTAGTAAGAAAAGGTCGCAAGCGTATGATAAATAAAACAAAATCGCCTGCGTTAATGAAATGTCCGCAAAGAGAAGGTGTGTGTACTCGTGTAACAACAACTACACCAAAAAAACCTAACTCAGCTATGCGTAAAATTGCCCGTGTAAGAGTAACAAATGGTATGGAAGTTACAGCTTATATACCTGGTATAGACCATACACTTCAGGAACACAACCGTGTACTTATAAGAGGCGGCCGTGTAAGAGACTTGCCTGGTTGTCGTTATCACATAGTTCGCGGAAGCCGTGAAGCTACTGGTGTTGAAAAAAGAATGAAAGCTAGAAGTAAATATGGTACTAAGAAACCAAAGGCTTAATGGAGTAAAATAATATGGCTAGAAGAAGAAGAGCACAAACTAGAAAGATAGATGCTGATCCTGTTTACGGCAGCGTTGTTATTAGTAAGTTTATCAATAAATTAATGTATGACGGTAAAAAAAGTAAAGCTGAAAATATATTTTATAAAGCTATGGATTTAGTTAAGCAAAAAACTGGAAAAGAAGGTTTAGCTGCTTTTGAAGAAGCTATAAATAATATTAAGCCTCTTGTAGAAGTAAAATCAAGAAGAGTTGGAGGTTCTACTTATCAGGTTCCTGTAGATGTAAGACCAGACAGACAAAACTCTTTGGCTTTTACTTGGCTTATAGATGCTTCAAGAAAAAGAGGCGGAAAAAGTATGGTAGAGCGTTTATCAAATGAAATAGTAGATGCTATAGACGGAAAAGGTCAGGCAGTTGCTAAGAGAGATACAGTTCACAGAATGGCTGAAGGTAACAAAGCGTTCGCACACTTCAGGTGGTAGTTTTTAAGGAGAGAGTTTAAGTGGCACGTCAAATTTCATTAGAAAACACACGTAATATTGGTATTATGGCTCACATTGATGCTGGTAAGACTACTTTGAGTGAGCGTATTCTTTATTTCACTGGTAAGACCCATAAAATAGGTGAAGTACATGAAGGTGCAGCAGAAATGGACTGGATGGAACAGGAAAGAGAAAGAGGTATTACTATTACTTCAGCTGCAACTACTTGTTTTTGGAATGGACATAGAATTAATTTGATAGATACACCGGGGCACGTTGACTTTACTGTAGAGGTGGAAAGATCTTTGAGGGTATTAGACAGTGCAGTTGGTGTTTTTTGTTCTGTAGGCGGAGTTCAGCCTCAGAGTGAAACAGTATGGAGACAAGCTAGTAATTATAAAATTCCTAGAGCTATATTTGTTAATAAAATGGACAGAATAGGTGCTAATTTCTATGCTGTTTTAGATCAAACAAGAGAAAGATTAAAAGCTAATAGTCACCCAGTTGTTATACCTATAGGTGCAGAAAGCAATTTTGAGGGTGTTATTGACTTAGTAAATATGAAAGAAATAATTTGGGTTTCTGAAGACGGCATGAAAATGGAAGAGAGAGAAATCAGAGCCGAATTAAAAGAAAAAGCAGAAGGATACAGAAACTCATTATTAGAAGCAATTGTTGAATATGATGATGATGCTATGAATAAGTTTTTTGAAGGAGAGGAAATAGATGTTCCTACTATAAAAAGACTTATAAGAACAGCAACTTTAACAGCAGACTTCTTCCCAATGTTCTGCGGTACTGCATTCAAAAATAAAGGTATTCAAGTATTAATTAATGGAATAGTTGATTACTTGCCTTCTCCAGTAGACAGATCAGAGATAGAAGGTACTGATTTAGACGGAAATGTAGTAAAAAGAAAAATATCAGATGATGAGAAATTCAGTGCATTAGCATTTAAAATAATGACAGATCCTCACGTAGGAAAAATAGCTTTCTTCAGAGTTTACTCTGGTATATTGGAAGCTGGTTCTTATGTGTTTAATGCAACAAAAGGTAAAAGAGAGCGTATCGGAAGAATACTTCAGATGCATGCTAATAAAAGAGAAGAGATTGATACAGTATATGCTGGTGATATAGCAGCAGCAGTAGGACTTAAAGAAACAACAACAGGTGATACTTTATGTCCAGAAAATGCTCCTATAATACTAGAAGCAATCAACTTCCCAGAACCAGTAATTAATGTTGCTATAGAGCCTAAAACAAAAGGTGATAGAGATAAAATGTCAATAGCTTTATCAAGACTTGCTGAAGAAGATCCAACATTCAGAGTAACTTTTGATGAAGAAACAGGACAGACAATCATCGCAGGTATGGGTGAGCTTCACTTGGAAATTATCTGTGATAGAATGAAAAGAGAATATAAAGTTGAGGCAAATGTAGGACGTCCTCAGGTATCTTACAGAGAAGGTATTAAGAAAACAGTTGAAGTTCAAGGTAAATTTGTACGTCAGTCTGGTGGTAAAGGTCAGTACGGAGATGTATGGTTGAGAATTGGACCTAATGAGCCTAATGCTGGATTTAAATTTAATAATGAAATCGTTGGTGGAGCAGTTCCAAGAGAATATATACCTGCAGTAGAAAAAGGCTGTGTAGAGTCAATGAATACAGGTGTTCTTGCTAACTATCCTATGCTTGATGTTATAGTATCAGCTTATGACGGTTCATTCCACCCAGTAGACTCATCAGAAATGGCATTTAAAATTGCAGCTTCAATGGGATTTAAAGAAGGCTGTAAAAAAGCAGACCCTTATTTGTTAGAGCCTATGATGACAGTAGAAGTTGTAACTCCAGAAGATTATATGGGTGATATAATAGGGGACTTAGCTTCAAGAAGAGGTCAGGTTCACGGATTTACAGATAAATCAGGTTATAAATCAATCAATGCTACAGTACCTCTTGCAGAGATGTTCGGTTATACAACAAGTATAAGAAACGTTTCTCAAGGTAGAGCAAGCTACACAATGCAGTTCTCTCACTATGAGGAAGTACCTAAAAATGTAGCAGATGAGATAATCGGTGCTAGAATGGGTAATAACAAATAAGTAACTAAAAAAGTTACAAGTTAGATATAAAAATTAAATTTCCTAAAGGATAAATAATTGGAGGATTAAAATGGCTAAAGGAACTTACGAAGGTAAAAAGACACACGTAAACGTTGGTACTATCGGACACGTAGACCATGGTAAAACAACATTAACATCAGCAATAACAGCAGTATCATCTGCTATGTTCCCAGCAACAGTACAGAAAGTTGCTTATGACTCAGTAGCAAAGGCTTCTGAAAGTCAAGGTAGAAGAGACCCAACAAAAATATTGACAATCGCAACATCACACGTTGAATATGAATCAGACAACAGACACTATGCTCACGTAGACTGTCCAGGTCACGCTGACTACATTAAAAACATGATCACTGGTGCTGCTCAAATGGACGGTGCTATATTGGTAGTATCAGCAGAAGACGGTGTAATGCCACAAACAAAAGAACACGTACTTCTTTCAAGACAAGTAGGTGTAAATTACATCGTAGTATTCTTAAACAAATGTGATAAATTAGATGACCCAGAAATGGCAGACATCACAGTAGAAGAAGTAAAAGACGTATTAAATCACTATGGTTTTGACGGCGATAAAACTCCTATTATTAAAGGTTCTGCTATTAAAGCTATTCAAGCTATTGAAGCAGGTAAAGATCCTAGAACAGATCCAGATTGTAAATGTATATTAGATCTTTTGAATGCTTTAGATACATATATTCCAGATCCAGTACGTGAAGTAGATAAAGACTTCTTAATGTCAATCGAAGACGTATACTCAATTCCTGGAAGAGGTACAGTTGTTACTGGAAGAATTGAAAGAGGTAAAATCAAAAAAGGTGATGAAGTTGAAATCGTTGGTATCAGACCTACTCAAAAAACAACTTGTACTGGCGTAGAAATGTTCAAAAAAGAAGTAGAAGGTATAGCTGGTTATAACGTTGGATGTCTTTTAAGAGGTATTGAACGTAAAGCAGTAGAAAGAGGACAGGTATTAGCTAAACCAGGTACTATCACACCTCATAAAAAATTCGAAGCGGAAGTTTATATCTTGAAAAAAGAAGAAGGTGGAAGACACAGCGGTTTCGTAAGCGGTTACAGACCACAAATGTACTTCAGAACAACAGACGTAACAGGTGTAATCAACTTACAAGAAGGTTCACAAATGATTATGCCAGGTGATAATGCTAACTTAACTATTGAACTTATCACACCAATCGCTATGGAAGAAAAACAAAGATTCGCTATACGTGAAGGTGGTAAAACAGTAGGTAATGGTGTTGTAACAAAAATATTAGAATAATTAAAGTAGAGAAATAAAAGGGTATACCTTTTTTATTAAAGATATACCCTTTAATAAATTAAGAGAAAGCGAGTAATTCAAGCTATGAAAGAACAGAAAATACGAGTTAAACTAAAAGCCTTTGATATTGAGCTTATTGATCAATCAGCTCAGTCTATAGTAGCTAGTGTAAAGAAAACAGGTGCTAGAGTATCAGGACCTATACCATTGCCTGCAAGCATACGTAAGGTAACTGTAATAAGAAGTCCGCATGTAAATATTAAATCAAGAGAACAATTTGAGATGCGTATATATAAGAGATTAATAGATATCTTTGATGTAACTCCTCAAACAACAGAATCTCTTAAAAAATTAGCGCTTCCAGCTGGGGTTGATGTTCAGCTTAAATAAGCGTTTAATTAAATATTAAAGATAAAGCTCTTTACTACGTTTTATCTGTAATAGTTTGAAACAATAGAAAAGTAGTAAGTAAAATCATTATAGAGGATTCGCCGATGGTAGGAATAATTGGCAAAAAATTGGGCATGACAACAGTTTTTGATGAAACTGGTAATGCAATAGCAGTAACAGTAGTAGAAGCTGGTCCATGCACAGTTATGCAGATAAGAGATAATGAGAAAGATGGCTACAGTGCAATTCAATTAGGTTATGGTGCCGTAAAAGAAAAGCATTTGAAAAAGCCACAAATAGGTCAATTTAAAAAAGCAAATTTAGAGCCTAAGAAATATCTAAAAGAGTTCAGAATGGACAATACTAGCTCATATACAGTAGGTCAGGAACTTAAAGCAGATGTATTTCAAGCAGGCGATTTTATAGATGTTAGTTCTTTGAGTAAAGGTCGCGGTTTTGCAGGCGTAATGAAAAGACATAATTACGACGGTGGTCCTATGAGCCATGGTTCTAACTTCAGAAGAAGAGCTGGTTCTATAGGTTGTAACAGTTACCCTGCAAGAGTATGGAAAGGTAAAGGTATGCCTGGACATATGGGTAATGCTTTGACTACTATTCAAAACTTGAAAGTAGTTGAAATAAGACCAGATGATAATTTGATTATGATTAAAGGTGCTATACCTGGTGCAGTTAATAGTATAGTGAAATTAACATCAGCAGCTAAAAAACGCAACAAGAAAAAGAACTCAATGAATTAATTTAGAGTAATAACAGGATGATAAAATGGAAGTAGTAATACTAAATGAAAATGGAGATAGCGTAGGCAATTTAGAGATTGTTGATGAGATATTTAAATCAGAAGTTAACAATAATCTACTTTACGAAGCAATCAAAAATGAATTAGCTAACAGACGTCAGGGAACGCACTCTACTAAAACCAGAGCAGAAGTTTCAGGAGGCGGTAAAAAACCTTGGAGACAAAAAGGTACTGGTAGAGCAAGAGCAGGTTCTACACGTTCGCCAATTTGGGTAGGCGGTGGTAAAACACATACACCTAAACCACGTGATTATAGCTATAGATTGCCAAAGAAAATGAAGCGTAAGGCTCTATTGTCTGTTTTATCTTTAAAATATGGAAGCAATGTTCTTAAAGTTTTTGAGGACTTCACTTTTGATGCTCCTAAAACAAAAAGAATGGCTAGTTTTATAAGTAAGGTTAAAGAACCAAATACAAGAAAAGTGGCATTTGTAGTAGGTAAAGATGAATCTTTAGGTGATAATTACAATAAATTATTATTATCATTAAGAAACATTAAAGATTTAAAGCTTGTAAATGCAGACAGTATGTCTATACATCCTTTATTTTATGCTGATGAGGTATATTTTACTAAAACAGCTTTATCTAAATTAAATGCTAGAATTAAGGGTTAAAAAATATGAGCATGTATTCACTTTTAATTGAGCCTATACTTACAGAAAAAAGTAATATGCTTAGAACTGAGCCTAGAGGAACAGAAAAGCGTTATTATGTATTTAAAGTAAGACAGGACGCTAATAAAACAGAATTAATGAAAGCGGTTGAAAAAATATTCAATGTACATCCGCTAGATTGTAAGATAATAAATGTTAAGCCAAAAAAGAAAAATCGCAGAATGAGCAGACGCGGATACACACGCAGCTATAAAAAAGCGATAATAGTTCTTGACGGCAAAGAATCAATAGATATAGTAAAATAATGAGGGATACCGATGGCTATTAAGAAATTTAAACCGACAACACCAAGTTTACGCTATCGTACAGTAGTAGATTTTTCTGATATTACAACAAATGAGCCTTGTAAATCATTAGTATGCGGAAAAAAACGTATAAGCGGACGTGGTTCAAATGGTCGTATAACTATGCGTCGTCGCGGAGGCGGACATAAAAAACTATTTAGATTTGTAGATTTTAGAAGAGATAAACATGACATAGAAGCTAAAGTGGTTTCTATAGAGTATGATCCTAACAGAACTGCTCGTATAGCTTTACTACACTATACAGATGGCGAAAAAAGATACATAATATGGCCATTGGGACTTAATGTAGGCGATAGAGTAGTAAGCGGTGAAAATGCAAAAGTTAAAATTGGATGCACTTTACCATTGAAAAAAATTCCATTAGGTACTATAATACATAACATTGAAATAACTCCTGGAAAAGGTGGTCAGCTTGTTAGAGCAGCAGGCGGTGGTGCTCAGATAACAGCAAAATCAGGCGGTTATTGTGTAATAAGACTTCGCTCAGGTGAAGAAAGAAGAATACTAGAAAATTGTTATGCTACTATAGGACAAATAGGTAACCTAGATCATTTCAATACTACAGATGGTAAAGCTGGAACTACAAGACATAAAGGCAGAAGACCAAAAGTAAGAGGTGTTGTAATGAACCCAGTAGATCACCCACACGGTGGTGGTGAAGGTAAAAGCGGTCAAGGTAATCCGCACCCAGTTTCTCCAACAGGTGTACCTACTAAGGGTTACAAAACTAGAAAGAAACATAAGTATTCTGATAGATTAATAATCAAAAGAAGAGGGGGTAAAAAATAATGTCTCGCTCTATTAAAAAAGGACCTTTTGTAGATAAGAATCTTTTTAAGAAAATACAAGCTGGAGATAATAAGCACCAAATAAAAACTTACAGCCGTGCTTCAACAATTATTCCAGAAATGATAGGCTTTACTATAAATGTACATAATGGTAAAACATTTGTAGCAGTTTATATACAAGAAAATATGATAGGTCATAAATTAGGCGAATTTGCACCAACAAGAAAATTTATATCTCATGCAGGTGCCGCTAAAGTAGGTAAGAAATAAGGATTTAGACTATGGATTATAAAGTAAAGGTACGTTATTTACGCATTGGCCGCAGGAAAGTATCAA
Organism: Brachyspira innocens ATCC 29796; assembly: GCF_000384655.1. Taxonomy (GTDB): domain Bacteria; phylum Spirochaetota; class Brachyspiria; order Brachyspirales; family Brachyspiraceae; genus Brachyspira; species Brachyspira innocens. The sequence goes on from NZ_ARQI01000109.1 coordinate 21,879, forward strand.
GATTACTTCCTTTTGTTAGAGGAGAGTATGTGAATCATGCTATATCTAATCTTGCAACAATGCCACAGATGTCATCAGTAGTTCTAAGAAAGGCTATTAAAAGCGGAATAGCTAATGCAATATTCCAATCAAGAAATATCAATCCAGATACATTATGGGTAAAAACTGCTTATGTTGACAAAGCACCTACTCTAAAAAGAATACGTGCAGCAAGCAGAGGCAGTGCTGACCCAATATTAAAAAGACTTTCACATATTACTATAATATTAAGTGATGATAAAAAACCTGAAAAGAAAAAATTAAAAGTAAAAAGTGCTAAAGTAGAAGAAGCACCTAAAGCAGCGGAGGTATAAACTATGGGTCAAAAGGTTAGTCCAATAGGTTTAAGACTCGGAATTAACAAAACTTGGTCTAGTAAATGGTTTGAAGATAGCAGAACTTATGCAGACAGCTTGCATGAAGATTTATCTATCAGACGCTATATAATGAATTATTATTATAAAACATTAAAAGAAGAACAAAAGAAAATCGGCGGAAAAAAAGAGTCTTTTGACCCTGCTATATCTGATATACAAATAGTACGTTTCCCAGATAGAATCAATATTTTCATCTCTACTGCAAGAGCAGGTGTTGTAATAGGACCTAAAGGTCAGAGAGTTGAAACTGTAAAAACAGCAGTTCAGAAAATGGTTAAAAAACCAGTACATTTCTCTATTACAGAGATAAGAGATGCAGAGTTAGATGCAACATTAGCAGCACAAAGCGTAGCACGTCAATTAGAAATGCGTGTTGCTTTCAGAAGAGCTATGAAAAGCGTTATAACTCAAGCTATGAAGAAAGGTGCTAAAGGAATAAAAGTTATGTGTTCTGGACGTTTAGCAGGAGCTGATATTGCTAGAACAGAACAATATAAAAATGGTTCAGTACCATTACATACATTAAGAGCTAATATAGATTACGGCACTGCAGAAGCACTTACTACATTCGGTATTATCGGAATAAAAGTGTGGATCTATAAGGGAGAAATTCTTGATAAAAAAGAACATAAGCAAGATGATGCAGGTAAAGTTATCAGTGCCAAAGGAGATAGATAATGTTACAACCATCAAGAATGAAATATCGTAAACATCATAGAGGCAGAATGAAAGGCAAATCAAAAAGAGGAAGTAATCTTACTTTCGGAGATTATGGTTTGATGGCATTAGAACCTGTATGGCTTACAGATAGACAAATTGAGGCTGCACGTATTGCTATATCAAGACATGTTAAACGTGTAGGTAAGATGTGGATAAAAGTATTTCCAGATAAACCTTATACTAAAAAACCAGCTGAAACTAGAATGGGTAAAGGTAAAGGTAACGTTGAATATTGGGTAGCTGTAGTTAAACCTGGAAAAGTAATATTTGAAATATCAGGTGTTCCAGAAGAATTGGCTCAATCAGCTTTTAGATTAGCTGGTTTCAAGCTTCCTATAAAAACTAAGTTCATTAAGAGGGAGGCTATATAATGGCTAAAAATAAAAAAGATTATAAGTCATTGCCTTTAGAAGAGCTTAAAAGTGAACTTCTAAAATTAGAAAAAGAATATCAAGAGCATAGATTTGAAAAAGTAGTAGGCGATGCAAGACAAACACATCAGCTAAAAAAAGCTCGTAAAGATATAGCTAAAGTTAAGACATTTATTCGTCAATATGAACTTGGCATAAAAAAATAGTGAGGTATTACTGTGGAAAGCAAAGCAAAAAAATATAAAAGAGTACTTGAGGGAATTGTAGTTTCTGATAAAATGGATAAAACTATAGTTGTAAAAGTAGAAAGCAAGCAGAAACACCCGCTCTATGGTAAAACTATTAGTAAAAATAAACGCTATAAAGCTCATGACGAAAAAAACGAATGCCATGAAGGCGATTTAGTAAGAGTAATAGAGTGCAGACCTCTTAGTAAAGATAAAAAATTTAGATTGACTAAAATAATTAAGAAAGCAGAACGTCTAGAGAAAGATTCTATAGACAGCGATGTAGAAAGCGTATTAAAACGTGAAAAACATGCTCCAGAAGCAGCAGTTTCTTCACAGGTTGAAGGAGAGTAAGAATTATGATACAAGTACCAAGTACTCTTAATGTAGCCGACAATACTGGCGTGAAAAAGTTAAAATGTATTAAGGTATTAGGCGGAAGCAGACGCAGATATGCTACTTTAGGTGATGTAATTGTTTGCTCTGTAACAGATATAATACCTACTTGCTCTATAGAAAAAGGTAAAGTTGTTAAAGCCGTAATAGTGAGAGTTAAAAAAGAAGTTAGACGTCCAGACGGTTCATATATACGTTTTGATGAGAATGCTGCTGTTATAGTAGATGATAAAAAAGAACCTAGAGGTAAACGTATATTCGGACCAGTAGCACGCGAGCTTAGAGACAGAGGCTTTATGAAGATAGTATCACTTGCACCAGAGGTAATATAATTATGATAAAAAAACAAGATTTAAGTAAGACAAAATATAAAGTAAAAAAAGGCGATACTGTTGAGGTAATAGCTGGAGAGCAAAGCGGCGAACGCGGCGAGGTATTGTCTATAGACAGAAAAAAAGGTAGAGTTGTAGTAAAAAATATCAATATGGTTAAAAAAACTATGCCTAAAACTCAAGAGAATCAAAGAGGCGGTATAGTTGAAAAAGAAGCTTCAATAAATATATCCAATGTAATGGTAGTGGACAAAGGCGGTAAAGCTACTAGAGTTGGAAGAAAAGAAGCAGACGGAAAATTAAAAAGATATTCTAAAAAATCGGGCGATTTTCTTGATAAGTAAGTAGGAGAATAAATTATGTCAGTATTGAAAGATAGGTATGAAAACGAAATTAAACAGTCTCTGCTAAAAGATATGAATTTAAGCTCTACAATGGCTATCCCTAAAATTGAAAAAATTATCATAAATATGGGAGTAACTCAGGCTGTAACAGACAAAAAATATGTTGATTCTGCTGTAGAAGAATTAACTCAAATAGCAGGACAAAGAGCTGTTGTAACAAGAGCTAAAAAATCTATAGCTAACTTCAAATTAAGACAAGGTATGCCTATAGGATGCCGTGTAACTTTAAGAGGCGAGAGAATGTATGACTTCTTAGAGAGATTAATATTCATAGCATTACCAAGGGTAAGAGACTTCCAAGGTATTCCTAGAAGAGGATTTGACGGTAAAGGTAATTACAATTTAGGAATAAAAGAACATACTATATTTCCAGAAATAAGTTTTGATAAAACAGATGCTGTAAAAGGCTTAAATATAACAATAGTAACTACTGCAGATAATGACGATATGGCACGCACTTTATTAGAAAGAGTAGGTTTGCCATTCCGTGCTGCACCTAAAAGTCAGGAGAATAAATAATGGCTAGATTGGCACTTAAAGTTAAAGCTACAAAAAAACAAAAATATAAAACAAGACAATATAACAGATGCCCAATATGTGGTAGACCTCGTGCTTACATAAGACAGTACAAGATGTGCAGAATATGTTTCAGAGATTTAGCTAATAAAGGTTTAATACCGGGCGTAACTAAGTCTAGTTGGTAATTTAAGGAGTTATATAAATGAGCGTACATGATCCAATAGCAGATGCTTTAACTATAATTAGAAACGGATGTAGAGCAAAAAAAGAAGCTGTTACTATACCTTTTTCTACAAAAATGGAAAATATACTTGCAATTTTGAAGAAAGAAGGATATATTAATGACTTCAAAAAAGTAGAAGTAAAAGATAAAAATTTCTTCCGCATAGAAATAGACTTGAAATATTATGAGGGAAGTTCAGTAATAGAGGGCATTCAAAGAGTATCAACTCCTGGTTTGAGAGTTTATACCTCAGTAGACACTATACCTCAAGTAAAAAATGGTTTCGGTATATCTGTAATATCTACAAGCAAAGGCGTTATGACAGATAAAGAAGCTAGAAAAGAAAATGTTGGCGGCGAAGTTTTATGCTACGTTTGGTAATAAATTAAGAGGGTATTAATAATGAGTAGATTAGCAAACAAACCTATAGCGATACCTCAGGGCGTTGAAGTAAAAGTAGACGGACATAAAGTAATCGTAAAAGGTAAAAGAGGGGAGTTGACAAGAGAGTTTTTTGATTATATAATACTTGAACTTGAAAATAATTCTCTTTGGGTTAAACCTCCTAAGATTGAAAGTACTGACGAAAAAGCTATTAAAGAAAATAAAGCTAAATATTCTGCACAATTAGGTTTGGTGTGGAAACTTATTTCTAATATGATAGAAGGTGTAAATACTGGATATAAAAAAGTGCTTCAGTTAGAAGGTACAGGTTACCGTTCTAATGTACAAGGAGATACTATAACTTTACAATTAGGTTTTTCAAGTGATGTTAAAATGAAAATACCTGAAGGTGTTAAAGTAACAGTAGAAAAAGACACAAAGATAGTTATCGAAGGTAATGATAAAGAACAAGTAGGCGAGCTCGCTATGAATATTAAAAAGAGAAGACCTGTTGAACCTTATAAAGGTAAAGGTGTTAGATTTGAAGGCGAGCATGTAAAAATGAAAGAAAGTAAAAAAGCTGCTAAGTAAGGGGTAAGCTATGGGTTTAAGAGAAAAAATTAAAGCTCAACGTGAAAGAAGAAAAAGAAGTATACGTATAAAAATAGAAGGAAGCTCTGAGCGTCCTAGACTTACAGTTTATAAAAGTCTTAAATATGTATCTGCTCAAATAATAGATGATAGTAAAGGTGTTACTTTAGTATCAGCATCTTCTCAGGAAAAAGATTTAAAAAGCGGTAAGAATGTTGATATAGCTAAAGAAATAGGAAAAGTTTTAGCCGCTAGAGCAAAAGAAAAAAATATTAATGAAGTTGTATTCGATAGAAACGGCTATATATATCATGGAAAAATAAAATCCTTGGCTGACGGTGCTCGTGAAGCAGGATTGAAATTTTAAGGAGTATGACCTTGGCACACGATATAAACAACAACGAAGAAAAAAGTATGTACGAAGAACGCCTTATAACTTTAAACAGGGTTGCTAAAGTTATGAAAGGCGGAAGACGTTTTAGATTTGCCGCTTTAATGGTTTTAGGTGATAAGAATGGTCATGTTGGTTTAGGTTATGGTAAAGCAAACGAAGTACCAGATGCTATTAGAAAAGCTATAGAGCAAGCTAAGAAAAACATGATAGAAGTTAACTTAAAAGGTGAAACTATACCGCATAATACAGTAGGCGTATTTAGAAGCAGCAGAATTATTATGAAACCAGCTTCTAAAGGTACTGGAGTAATTTCAGGCGGTCCTGCACGTGCTGTATTAGAATTGGCTGGTGTTAAAAATATTCTTTCTAAGTCTTTAGGTAATAACAATTCAATGAACCTAGCTAAAGCTACTTTTGAAGGTTTGAAATCTTTGAAAACAGTAGAGCATATGGCTAATAAAAGAGGAATTAGTATAGACCAGATTTATGGGAGGGCAGAATAATGGCTAAAGTTGTAATAACATTAGTTAAATCTCCTATAGGCTATGAAAAGTCTCAAAGAGATACTGTTGTAGCTTTAGGTTTTAAAAAGGGTAAAAGAGTTGTAGAACATGAAGCAACTCCTCAAATAAATGGAATGATAAATAAAATATCACATCTTCTTAAAGTAGAGTATAAGTGAGGTTCTTAACAATGGCACAAGAAAATACAAAAATATTAAGAGCTCCTAAAGGTTCAAGTAAAAAACGTCACAGAGTAGGACGTGGTCAAGGTTCTGGTTGGGGCTGTACTGCAGGCAGAGGTGATAAAGGTGCACAGTCTCGTGCTGGATACAGCAGAAGAGCTGGTTTTGAAGGCGGACAAATGCCTTTGCATAGAAGAATCCCTAAAAGCGGATTTACTAATGCAGCTTTCAAAAAATGTGTAAATGTTATCAATGTTGGTGATTTAGATTCTATTGGTAATGAAATAAGCAGAGAAACTTTACTAAAATTAGGTTTCCTTTCATCTAAAAGAGATTACATCAAACTTCTTTCTATGGGTGAAGTTAAAAATGCTGTTACTATTACAGTTGATATGGCTAGCAAAAAAGCTATAGAAAAAATTGAGAAATCTGGCGGTAAAGTTATAATACATGAACGTAAAAAATATATTAGAAAAAAAGAAGATAAAAAATCTTAAGGTAAATAATAATGTTGAAATCATTAGCTAATATATTTAAGGTACAGGAATTAAGAAGCAGAATATTATTCACTGTTATAGCTATTTTAGTTTATAGAATAGGAAGCCATATTCCTACACCTGGTATAGATCCTACAGCCCTTTTAGGCTTTTTATCCTCATCGCAAGGCGGTGCAGGACTTTTGACTATAATGGATTTATTTTCAGGCGGTGCTTTATTTAGATTTTCTATATTGGCACTTGGTATAATGCCTTATATTTCTGCTTCTATTATAATGCAGCTTCTTGGGGTAGTAATACCTGCACTCGAAAGAATGCAAAAAGAAGGTGAAAGCGGTCGTAAAAAGATAAATCAGTATGTTAGATATTTAACACTTGTTCTTTGTATAGTACAATCTGCAGCTATGGCTAGTTGGATACAGAGCATAAATGAAGGTGCTATGATATTTATGAACCCTGGTATAGGATTTATATTATTAGTAGTTGTAACAGCTACTGCTGGTACCATGTTCTTAATGTGGCTAGGTGACCAAATTACAGAACGCGGCCTTGGTAACGGTATATCTGTTATAATTTTTGCTGGTATTGTTGCTCGTATTCCTGCTGGTGTGTATGATGTTATACAGAAAAGAGAAAGTGAATATTTAAACTCTTTAGTTATAGTTCTTTTCTTCATAATTTTCGCAATAGTTATATTCTGTGTAGTTTATGAAGAAAGCGGACAGAGAAGAATACCTGTTCAGTATGCTAAACGTGTGGTTGGAAGAAAAGTATTCGGAGCTCAATCAACTCATATACCTTTCAAAATCAACCCATCTGGAGTTATACCTATAATATTCGCTTCTGCTTTAATGGCAATTCCAGCTCAGATAGCTAGTTTAACTAGAGGTGTTCAATGGAGATGGCTTGATGCTTTACTCAGATTCTTCTCTTATGGAAGCTGGGCATACATTATTCTCTATTGTCTTTTAGTTATAATGTTTGCCTATGTTTATACATCAGTACAGTTTAATCCAGATGATATAGCAGAGAATCTTAAAAAGTCTGGCGGTTTTATACCTGGTTACAGACCTGGTACGCAAACAGCAGAATATCTTAAGACAGTATTAAGCAGAATAACTATAGGCGGTTCAATATTCTTGGCAGCTATAGCAGTATTTCCAGACTTAATGTCTAAGATACCTATATTTGCTCCTTTCAGAGGTACAAATAATTCTCTTGTTTATTTGATGGGCGGAACATCAGTAATGATTAGTGTAAGTGTTGCCGTTGAGTTATTAAAGCAAATAGAATCCTATTTACAAATGCATAACTATGATGGCATATTGAAGAAATCTAAGGTTAGAAGGTAAACAATATGGCTGATAGAGAAACTATAGAAGTAGAGGGTACAGTTGTAGAGCCTCTTCCAAACGCTACTTTTAGAGTAGAGCTAGAGAATGGTCATAAGATATTGGCTCATATATCAGGCAAGATGCGTATGAATTTTATCCGCATACTTCCAGGTGATAAAGTAACTATAGAAATGTCTCCCTATGATTTAACAAAGGGCAGAATAATTTATCGTTATAAGTAATAAATTAATTGGAGATTAGTTACAATGAAAGTAAAAAGTTCTATAAAAAAACGCTGTAATGACTGTCAGATAGTTAAAAGAAAAGGCGTAGTTAGAGTTATATGTAAGAAAAACCCAAGACATAAACAAAAACAGAAGTAATTAATTTAAGGAGATAATTAATATGGCACGCTTAATGGGTGTTGAAATTAGAAACAATAAAAGAATAGAAATAGCCCTTACTGATATATACGGTATAGGTCGCACTCTTGCTCATGTTATTTGTGATAAAGCTAATATAGATTATTCTATTAAAGCTAAAGATTTAACAGATGCACAAATTACAGCTTTAAGAGATGCTATAGAAGCCACTACTAAAGTAGAAGGTGATTTACGTACAGAGCTTTACAATAATATAAAGCGTTTAAAAGATATTCACTCATATCGTGGAATGCGTCATATTAAAAGGCTTCCAGTACATGGTCAGCGTACACGTACTAATTCGCGTAATGCTAGAGGCGGCGGAGCTAGAAAAGCTATTGCTGGTAAGAAAAAAGCACCAGGTAAAAAATAATTAATGGGGGAGAATAGTGGCTACTCAAAAAGGTAAAAAAACTCTAAAAGATAAAAAAATTAAAAAAGATAGAAAAGTTGAAGCTTTTGGTATAGTACATATAAAAGCTAGCTTTAATAATACAATAGTTACTATAACAGATAGAAATGGAGACACTCTATCTTGGGCTAGTGCAGGTTTAGACGGAGATTATAAAAGCAGTAAAAAATCTACTCCTTTCGCTGCACAGGTTGCTAGTGAAAAAGCATCTAAAAAAGCTTATGAAATGGGTGTTAGAGAAGTAGAAGTTTATGTAAAAGGTCCTGGAATGGGAAGAGAAAGCTCTATCAGAGCCGTTGAAGCTTCAGGTCTTAAAGTTAAACTTATTAAGGACGTTACTCCAATGCCTCATAACGGCTGCCGTCCTAGAAAAAGAAGAAGAATATAATATTTGTATTTAAGTTGTATTAAATAGGAGATAAATAATATGGCAAGATATAGAGATGCTAGTTGTAGATTATGTCGCCGTGAAAAAATGAAACTTATGTTGAAAGGCGAAAGATGTCTTACTGCTAAATGTGCTATAACAAAAAAGAGAGAAGTACCAGGTCCTGTTAACCGTAAAATGAAACAGTTGTCAGAATATGGTATTCAGATGAGAGAAAAACAAAAAGTTAAACGTATTTACGGCGTTTTAGAAAAACAATTTAGAAATTATTATCATGAAGCTATACGTGTGGCTGGTGTATCTGGTGAAAACTTACTTAGATTATTAGAATTACGTTTAGATAATGTTGTTTACAGACTTGGTTTTGCTAAAAGCAGAAATCAGGCTAGACAATTCGTAGCTCATGGTTTTATATCAGTTAATGGTAAAAAAATGTCAATTCCTTCATACAGTACAAAAGTTGGAGATAAAATTTCTTTTACTGAAAACGGTAATGCTGTAGGTGAAGTTAAAACTATAGCAGAAGGTTTAAAAAGTGAATATGTTCCAGCATGGTTAAGTTTAGATCTTTCTTCTAAAACAGGAGAAATAGTTACTTTGCCTATAAGAGATCATATAGAGTATCCTATCAATGAACAGCTCATCATTGAGTACTATTCTAAGTAATGGAACTCTTTTATAAGGGGTATTATAAGAATGGCATTAAAAGAAATATTAGAATCTATTAAACATCCTCATAGGGTTACTTTTGAGAAGAAAGATTTAACTCCTACTTACGGCAAATTTATTGCTCAGCCTTTTGAAAGAGGATATGCGGTTACTGTTGGTAATGCTTTAAGAAGAGTATTATTATCTTCTATACCTGGTTATGCTATCACTGCTATAAAAATAGATGGTGTAAGCAATGAATTTGAGAATGTACCCGGCATGAAAGAAGACACTATAGTGATGATTATGCATCTTAAAAATGTTGTAGTTTCGCTTCCAGATCGTTTGGAAACAAAAACTATTCATATGAAAAAAGATGGCCCTTGTACTATTACTGCTGCAGATTTGGTGGCTAATGACAATGAGGCTCAGGTTCATAATCCTGATTACTATATTGCTACTATTGCAGAAGGTTATACCTTTGAAATGGATATTCAGATTGAAGGCGGATACAGTTATGTACCTGCTGATGATGAATTGAGAGAAGATATTAATGCTATAGTTATCGATGCTATATACTCGCCTATTGTCAGCGTTAAATATAATGTTGACCCTATAAGAGTAGGTCAGCGTATAGATTACGGAAAACTTACTCTTGAAATAGAAACTAAAGGTAATATAGCTCCAGAAAAAGCTCTTTCACAAGCTGCTAAAATCTTAAGAGATAATTTAAAACATTTTATGGATCCTGAAGAGGCTAATGGTGATGATGAAAAAATAGAAGAAACCCCTAAAGATTCTGTTCTTGATTCTCTTAAGGGAAAACATATTGAAGAAGTGGAATTCTCTGTTAGAACAGCTAATTTCTTGATGTCTTCCGATCTTAAAACTTTGGATAAGGTTGCTGTAAAAAGTGAATCTGATTTGTTAAGACTTATGGGTTCTAATGAAATGATCATTGAAGAAATTAAAGAAAAACTTGCAGAGTATGGTGCTCATCTTGGTATGAGAGGTTAATATAAAAGGTAATAAACTTTTAAGGATAGTAAAATGAGACATAGAGTTACAGTAAAAAAATTTAATAGAACAAGTGCACATAAAAAAGCTATGCTTTCTAACATGCTTACTTCTCTATTGAAATATGAAAAAATAGAAACTACTAAAGAAAAAGGCAGAGCTATAAAACAATTGGCTGATAAAATTATATATAAAGCTAAAGTTGATAATGTTCACAATAGAAGAATGGCTGCTAAGTATGTTAAAGATGAGACTATACTTACTAAACTTTTTAAAGATATAGCTCCTAGATATGCTGATAAAAACGGCGGTTATGTAAGAAAAATTTTGTCATATAAAAGATTCGGTGATGCTGCAGATATGTGTGTAGTTATGCTTTGTGAATCTGATAGCTCTTCTGTTAAAACTGAAAATAAATAATTAAATAAAAATAAACAAATCGGTTTATAAATCTTAATATAAGCAAATTTTATATAAATAATATCTATAGTTTTGTTATAGCGAATACTCGCTATAACTTTACGTAGATGTTGTTTATGGAGGAATTATTATGCCTTTCCAAAAAAAACGTGTAAAAGTATCTAATGAAAATGAAGAAATGGAAACTCCTGTTTCACAGCCTAAAAAAGTTGTTAGAAAAAAAGTGGTTAAACAAGTTGAAACTGCACAAGATAATAATGATACAGTTTCAAAAGATGAACAAGATATTAATATTAATGAAAATTATAATAATGATATAAGTAATGAAAAAGTGAATAAACCTGTTGAGGATATTCACATTAGTAAATTAAGCTGTTTAACTTTTGAGGAACTTTTAGAATTTGCTGAAGGCTATGGTATAAAAAAGGATACTTCTAATAATATCAGACGTCAAGAACTTATGCAGGCTATAGTTAGAGCTCAGCATGCTATGGAAGGTAAAATAATTGCTGAGGGTACTTTAGAAACTTTGCAAGACGGTTTTGGTTTTTTAAGGTCTCAAAATAGTAATTATTTGGTTGGTCCAGACGATATATATATTTCGCCTGCTCAAATTAGACTTTTCGGTCTTAGAACTGGAGATATTATTACAGGTGAGGTAAGACCGCCTAAAGATAATGCTGGAGAGAAATTTTTTGCTTTGCTTAAAATTTTAACTGTTAATGGGGAAGAACCTAATAATCTTTATAAAAGACCGCATTTTGATAAATTAACTCCGATTTTTCCTAATGAACGCATAGACTTGGAGTTTGCACCAAATAAAATATCTACACGTATTATTAATCTTGTTTCTCCTATAGGTAAAGGTCAAAGAGGTTTAATCGTAGCACCTCCTAAAGCTGGTAAAACTATGATGCTTCAGGAAATCGCTAATGCTATATGCAGAAATTATCCAGACATCAAACTTTTTATACTTCTTATAGATGAACGTCCTGAAGAAGTTACCGATATGAAAAGACAAGTTCCAGAGGCTGAGGTTATTGCTTCTACATTTGATGAAACCCCAGATAAACATTGTCAAGTTTCTGAAATGGTGCTTGAGAAAGCTAAACGTTTGGTAGAAAATAAACATGATGTTGTTATAATACTTGACTCTATTACAAGACTTTCAAGGGCTTATAACTTAGTTGTACCTGCAAGCGGTAAGGTTTTAACAGGAGGTGTTGACTCTAATGCTCTTCATAAACCAAAAAGATTCTTTGGTGCTGCTAGAAATATCGAAGAGGGAGGATCCCTTACTATAATCGCTTCTGCTTTGGTGGATACTGGAAGTAAAATGGACGATTATATATACGAAGAGTTCAAAGGTACTGGTAATATGGAGCTTCATTTGGATAGAAAACTTGCAAATAGAAGACTGTTCCCTGCTATTGATATTGATTCTTCTTCTACTAGAAGAGAGGATTTACTTCTTACTGAAGAAGAGAAAAATAAGATGTGGGCTTTAAGAAAATATATGCAGTCTCAGGGTATAGATGAGGATCAGTTAATAGAAACTGTTATTGATAAAATGAATTCAACTAAAGATAATGCTGAGTTTTTAAAATTATTAAATTCATAATATTATTATTTTAGGATTCATTATATGTCAAAAAAATCTGAAGAAGAAGATAGAAAACTGTTTTTATTTTTTTTAGAACATGGATATTTTCCTGATGATTTTGATTATAAAAAAAATAATGAATACATAAAAAAAGAAAATATATATAAAAAAAATAAAGAAATTTATAAAAATAATAATAAAGAATTAGAAGAAAATAATTTTTTAAAAGAAGAATTAGCTTATACAAAAGAAGATGAAGAAATGTTTTTAAGTGCAATTGAGAATCTCGATTGCACTAATCATTCTAAAAAATCTATTTATGAAAGAAAGATTAATACCAAATTCAAACCTAATATAAAAAATGCCGTTCCAAAAGACAGACTAGATTTACATGGACTTACTAGCGACAGAGCTTTGATAGAAGTCAAGCATTTTATTTATGAATGTAAGAAAAATAAGATAAGCCCTATTCTTATAATACATGGAAAAGGTTTCGGAAGTGAAAATAGGATACCAGTATTAAAAAATTTAGTTGAGTATTATTTAGCAACAGAAGGAAAGAATCATATAAAATATTTTTCTGATGCTCCAATAAATCTTGGAGGAAGCGGTGCTAAGATAATTTATTTGGATATATAGATTTTAAATAATTATGAGTTTATGATATCTTAAATTTTTTAAAAATAAAGTTATATTTTACTCTTAATATATAGAGTTACTGCCAGCAATCATAATAAAATTAGTTTAGAAACAATTATATTGAAAAATATTAAAACCAAAAACTATTTATGCAATACTTTATACAAGAAATCTTTGACTCTTTCATGTTTAGGATTAGAGAAAAACTCATTAGGCTCTTCATCTTCTAGTATTTTTCCGTCATTCATAAAAAGTATTCTAGTAGCAACATTTTTGGCAAATCCCATTTCATGAGTAACTATAAGCATAGTCATACCTTCTCTTGCAAGCTCAACCATAACGTCCAAAACTTCTTTAATCATTTCTGGGTCTAATGCTGATGTAGGTTCATCAAAAAGCATAATGTCTGGCTCCATTGCTAATGCTCTTGCTATAGCTATTCTTTGTTTTTGTCCGCCAGAAAGTTTATTAGGATAAACATCTTTTTTATCTACTAATCCTACCTTTTTTAATAATTCAATAGCTTTTTTTTCGGCATTCTCTTTTGAAATCTTTTTTACTTTCATAGGAGCTAAAGTAATATTGCTCATAACTGTTTTATGAGGAAACAAATTAAAATGCTGAAATACCATTCCTAATTCCTGACGCATAAGGTTAATATCAGTATCTTTGTCCATAATATTTTTGCCGTTTATAACAATGTCGCCTTCTGAAGGCTCTTCAAGACGATTAATGCATCTTAAGAATGTTGATTTACCGCTTCCAGAAGGTCCTATTATGGCAATGATTTCCCCTTTTTTAACATCTACATCTATACCTTTAAGAACTTCCAGTTTACCGAATTTTTTATGTAAATTTCTTATCTTAATCACTTTCTCTTAAACCCTCCTCAACTTTTCTCATAAACATAGCAAATATTGAAGTTAGTATAAAATATATTATTCCTACAGCAATTAAAGGTTCAACTCCTCTATAGGTTTGGCTTGTAATAATATTGGCAGATCTAAGAAGGTCAACTCCTCCTATAAATCCTACAACAGAAGTTTCTTTAAGAAGTGCTATAAACTCGCTTACAAGTGGAGGAAGTATTTTTTTGATGGCCTGAGGTATTATAATTTCTTTCATAGAAAGCGAATAATTCATACCTAAAGCTCTCGCTGCTTCCATCTGTCCTTTATCCAAACTCTGTATACCAGCTCTTATAATCTCAGCAACATAAGCTCCAGAATTAATACCGAAAGCAATGGCCGCTATAATAAGTATAGGAGTATCTCTTAAACTATCAACAAATACCACATTAGCCCATATCATAAGCTGTACAACAACTGGTGTTCCTCTTAAAATATTAACGTATAAAAATGCTATTTTTGAGAGAGGATTAAACTTGCTTAATTTTTTTGAGTTTTTGAATGGATAAAATTCTGAAAGCTGAAGCAAAGCTATAAAAATACCTAATATAATACCTATAACAGTAGCAAGGGCAGTTGTTCCTACAGAAAATATTAATCCCTTTAGAATATAGATATATCTGCCATTGGATATGAATATTACTTTAAGAAGTTCCAAATATTCAAGCATATATGTAAACCTTTATAGAAAATATATCTTCTCTTTAAGTTTTTCAGGTATGTATATTTTATTTATATTATTAAAATTAATTAAAAAATAAAGAGAAGACATATTACTTTTAATTATAATTAATTTTCAAAATACTTACTTAGTAAAGTTTCATAAGTTCCATTTTCATTAATAGTTTTTAGAGCATCATTTACTTTAGTAAGAAGTTCCGTATCATCTTTTCTCATAGCTATAGAATACTCTTCAGTAGCAGAATCAGTTTCTATTAATTTTAATTCTTTATTTTGAGCAACATAATTTTTAGCAGGTTCATAATCTAAAACTACAGCATCAACTTTTTGTGATTTTAAAGCCAATATGGTTTCAGAAGTAGCATTGAATTTTTGAACTTCTACATTAGTCATTTCACTAACCAAAATATCTCCAGTATATCCTAATACAACACCAACTTTTTTTCCTGCAAAATTATCAAAAGTTGTTATATCAGTATTATTTGAAAGTACAACTATAGACTGTTTAGAATTATAATAAGGTTCAGAGAAATTAACAAACTGTTTTCTTTCTTCTGTTGCAGTCATACCAGCTATTATAAGATCTATTTTTTTAGCTTCTAAAGCTGGAAGAAGTCCGTCAAACTGCATATCTACAACTTCAATTTCAGCTCCTATTAATTTAGCAATTTCATTTATCAAATCTATATCAAAACCAACAATATTATCACCTTCTCTGTATTCAAAAGGTTCAAATTCGGCATTTGTACCTACATAGAGTTTATTTTTGTCTTCTTTTTTCTGACAGCCTATAAATACGGTTAGAATAATAGATAAGGCTATAATTATTTTAAAAATATTATTTTTAAGCATAAAGTTCTCCTGTATTATTATAATTTTAATTAATTTTTTACATTAAAAATACTACATGTAAAATTTTTTTATTGCAAATAATTTTATATAAATAATAGAAAAAAGTCAAGGTGAAAATAAAAATACTGATTACAAAATGTATTATTAACTGTTTAAGAGTATATAAATAAAATAAATTTGTATAAAAAAACTATATAGTATATAATTCTAGCAATTTATAAAAAATAGGAGTATTAATGCGTGGTTCTGCTGTAGCAATAATATTTATAGTAGTAAACATAATAGCAGTAAGTATATTTTTAATAGTATCTACAACATCTATTAAGACTTCTATCTTAACAGAAGAGAAATTATCAAGAGAATCTTTAAACACTATTATAGATATATATTATAAAAAAAATATAGCATCTGAGAATTATTATAAAGCAGTATCTGTTATACCCAGAATAGATATATATACGCTTCATTCTTTAAGCAATTATATACAAAGAGTAAAAACCATAGAAGCTGATGCTACACTTATAGAAAAGCCATTAACATTTCAGGAATATCAGTATCTTCAGGCCAGAATAACAGAAAATATTGATAAAATTAACTATACAGCAAGAAATTATCCAGTTCTTAGAACAAATCAGAATTATATATCAGCATTAAGTGAGATGCGTCCTATAATAGAAGATGAAAAAAAATCTATTTCACTTTATAATGATTATGTTGCAGAATATAACAAATTAACTACAACCCCTCCTTCAAGTATAGTAGCTGGAATAATGGGAAAATTTCCTTTTTTAAGATTTGAAACAGGTACCAATATTATAGCACAAACCGCACATATGTTTCAATAATTATTAATAAAATATAAAAAATATATTTATTGATTATTATTGTATTTGCAAAAAATGTAAGTTTTACTATAATATAGATATAATGCAGAGCAAATATATGGAAACATACAAACTTTATGAATATAGACAATATAGAAGATTTGAAAAAACTAAAAAGAGTAACTCAGAAAGAAATAGCAAAAAGACTTGGTATAAGCAGAACTACGGTTGCTAGGGCTATAAATGGCAGTGAGTTCATTAAAGAAGAAACAAAGTCAAAAATACTTGAATTAGCTTCAAAGCTCAATTACGAAAAAAATTATATAGGAAGTTCTCTAGCCAATCAAAAAGAGAAGGTTGTTCATTGTTTAGTAGCATATTCTTTTAATGAGTTTTATACCAGTGAAATTATACGGGGATTAAATACAGTATCGAAAGAGTATTCAATATACAATTATAATCTAAAAATAACAGCTACAGAAATACATTCTCCTGATAAACAGATAGAACTCCTCAAAAAAATATTAAAAGAAGATGATGATATAGAGGGACTTATAATAACTCCTTTAAATAGAGATGTTATTTATGATATTTTAGAGCCTTATTTTAATAAGATAAAAATAATATCTATAGGTACAAGGCTCTCTGAAAGTATTGCCCATGTTGGTCCTAATCATATAAAACAGGGTGCTATGGCGGCAGGTATAGTTTCTAATCTGCTTAGAGATGATGAGGGACTTCTTATAATAGATAACGGCGATGATAAAATATCTTCTAGAATGTATTTAGAAGGTTTTTTAGAGAGAATAAAGCATACAAATATAAGTATATTAGGTCCTATACTATGCGGTAATATAGAAGATAGTATTCATACAATTAAAGAAATGTGCGGCAAATATGATATTAAAGGTATTTATATAAACAGATATGCTCAGGAAATATACGATATAATAGATAAAAATATATTAAGGGGTAAAAAAATAGTTACGCATGGTATGGCTAACAGTATAAAATCATTGATAAAATCTGGTATAATATCATTTACTGTTATGGAAGAGGTATTTATGGAAGGATATGAAGCTGGTAAAATGATGTTTGAAATGATATATAAAAATCATATAACTAATAATTGGAAAGTATCTGATTCTAAAGTGATATTTTTTGAGAATTTGAATATTTTATAAGTTATGTATTTATCTATTTATACATTATGCTTCTTGTAGGCAGAAAAATTTATTTGATAATTTCACTTGATAAAATTAACATATTATGCTAAAATAGCACAACTATATTATATGATGTTATATTTGTTTATTTTTTTAAAATTAGAAATTAAATAATATTAATAAATTTATTAGGAGATATAAAAATGGATCAAAAGATAAGACTAGTAGAAGCAAAATATAAAAAAGAAGCTATTTTGCCTTTTGAAATAGGTGATACAGTAAAAGTATGGGTAAAAATCATAGAAGGCGACAGAGAAAGATTACAGGCTTATGAAGGTACTGTTATTTCTATACGCGGCAAAGGTATTAATAAAAGTTTTATAGTAAGAAAAATCTCTTACGGAGTAGGTGTTGAGAGAATATTCCTTCTTAATTCTCCTAGAATAGATCATGTTGATATTATACGTAAAGCTAAAGTAAGAAGAGCTAAACTTTACTATTTAAGAAAGAAAGTTGGTAAAAAAGCACGCTTAGTAGAAAGATTGGGTGTTAAAATTCCTAAACATTCAGATTTGATTAAAAATACTGCAGAAGAAAATAAAGCTGAGGAAACTGATTCTTCAAAAGCAGAATAATATTTTTTAATTTTGTTATTTTTAAGGAGAATTTTTATGGGTTATAAAATAGTTGCCAAAGAGCAATGGTCAGAAAAAGTATTTATGATGAAAGTTGTAGCTCCTGATATAGCTAAGCATCGTAAAGCAGGTAACTTCATTATTTTTAGATTAGATGAAAAAGGCGAAAGAATACCTCTTACTATAGCCGATGCTGATACAGAAGCTGGAACTATTACTATAGTAACTCAAAGTATAGGATATTCTACTTCTAAACTTATGCAGCTTAAAGTGGGTGATGAAATATTAGACGTTATAGGACCTTTAGGTCAGCCTACTCATATTGAGAAAAAAGATGGTATAGTTTTGGGTGTAGGCGGCGGTGTTGGTATTGCTCCTTTACATCCTATCATGGAAGCTCATCATAAAGCTGGAAATAAAGTTATATCTATATTAGGTGCCAGAGATAAATCACTTATCATTATGGAAGATATGATGAGGAAAATATCCGATGAAGTACTTATTTGTACTGATAATGGAAGCTATGGAGAAAAAGGTGTTGTTACTAACATGATAGAAAGAATCTATGACAGAGGAGATAAAATATCTGAAGTTATAGCTATAGGACCTGCTATTATGATGAAATTTGTAACTATACTTACTAAAAAATATAATCTTCCTACAGTTGTTAGTTTGAACCCTATTATGATAGATGGTACTGGTATGTGCGGATGCTGCAGAGTTAAAGTTGGTGATCAGACTAAATTCGCATGCGTTGAAGGTCCTGAATTTGACGGACATTTAATTGATTTTGATCTTCTTATGAAAAGACAGGCTATGTACAAAAAAGAAGAGCATGAATGTAATTTGAAATTAGCTAATTAATTTTATTATTAGTTTATTATTTAATAATAAGTTATAACTTAATTTATATTAGGTTATAACTTTTTTATTGCATTTTTATAAGTTTTGATATATTATAATAAAGAATTATTAAAATATTGGATAAATAATTATGGATATAAAAATTAAAACAAGTATAAACAAGGTTGGGCTTGAACATTTTTCTTGGGACTTCACAGATTTAAATATAAGTGTAAGTATTTATAATGGATATGGTTTTAAAGTTAAATTGAAAAATATAGATGTACGTATGCTTAATATTAAAAGAAATAATGAATATTTCGGTCATGGAGTTTGTAAAGATACAATAATAGTTCCTGCCAAAAGTTATTATAATTTTACACTTAATACAACTTTATTTAATAATGAGATGTCAAAATTTTTTTGGGGCAGTGTATTTTCTTTTGATTCTAGATTTGAAGCTGATATAAGCTGTAATGTATATTTACTATCTATAATTCCTATAAAAGTAAAAATGAGAGATATGATGAAAATTATATAATAATATTAACTTTACAAATATTGTTTTATGTTTCGGTGTTAATAAAAAAATATTTTATTTAGGGTATAATTGTGAAATTACCAGTACATATATTAGAATGGAATATTAAGAAAAAGAATTTTGAGTGGGACAAAACACATTTAGAAGTACTTCTTTATGTGAAAAATAAATATATCGTTCCCATTTCAGCAGAAAATTTGAATATTCATCTTATAAGTAAAAAAAATAAAATATTAGTTAAGGCATCTATTAATAATATAAAAATATCAGCGTTAGGTACTGAGAATATCATTATAAATGTGTTAATAGAAAATAAAGAAACTGCTGAGTTTATATATGATTTTTTTAACTTAAAAAAGTCTTTTGTTACATTAAAAATGTTAAGCGGAAAGGTAAAAATATTTTCTATATTAAAGATAAATCTTGCTAATAAAACAAAAGATTTGGATGTTTTTAATCTTATAAAATCATTATCTAAATAAATACTATACTTCTATCAAAACTATTTTAATAATAATTCTAATAAGCTGCTGTATTTTTGCAGATGTATATAGATGTATTATTATATAATAAATAATATTAAAACAAAATATAAAAAAATCATAATATATTTTAATACCTGAACCGTATAAAATACGAAATTGCAGCATTTTAATATATAATTTACAGTGATATATACTTGGTTATTTAATTGTAAGGTCTATAGTTTTACATAGATACTTCTGATATTATCAAACATTTATATCATTCTTAAAAATATTACTATTTATATTTATATTTGTTTTATAAACATAATATATAAAAAGGTATGATCTATGGTAAAAAATACAGTATATTTTGCATTAATATTGAGTATAATGTTTTTTGCATCATCTTGCGAAACATTACAGAAGTCAGCAACAGAAATTACAAGAAGCTATATAGAGGAGCATAAACCAGATATAAAAATAAAAAAATCCTCTATTTCCGAAGTTAAATTAACGGATATGACTTTAACTACACTTGTAGAAATAAAAAATAATCTTCCTCTTGAGGTTCCAATAGATAAAGTTCAGATAGATTTAGTTAATACATCTGGTAAAACATTTGCAACAGCAAATTCAGTAGAAACCTTAATAATACCAGCGAATGAGGCTAGAGAAGTCAATATTGATTTTAATGCTAAATATTTAGATGTATTTACTACAGCATTTAGTGCCGTAAAAAGTAAAAGTTTTAAATGTACTGCTAAAACCACTTTAACATTTACAATATACGGAATGTCATTTAATTTCCCTTATGATAAAGAAATAACATTTGTAGAATAAATTTTGTAGAATATACTGGAATGATTTCATTTTGTCAACTAATGCACTTTATATAGAATTAATTAACTATTTTCCGCACAAAAAAGTTAATAAAGATGTAATTGATAGAACTTTATATTTTAAATATATGTATTAAATGTATGGTAATATCTGAAATTTAGGCTACACCTAAAGGTGGACTTCGTCAATGCAGTCTTTTTGCTTCTTTGGGTCACCAAAAGAAGTGGGGGGCGGGGGCTAGTCCCCGCAATTATAAAAAAATAGTTTTAAAACAAGTATAATAAATTTTGTAAATAAATAACAAAAAAGAGTGCTATTTTTTAGCACTCTTATTTATATTTGTTAATATAATTAATTTTTTTAGCTCATTTTTTTGTTATCAAGCCAATTTTCATTGATTTTTATTACTTCCATAACAGCATTTTCATTAGGGCTGCCCAACATATTTTTATTAGCAATCTGTGCTTCTGGAGTTATAAAAGAATATATATCATCTTCAAATAGACTGCATTCTTTTTTATACTCTTCTATATTTAGAGAAGAAAGATTTTTGTTATTATTAATGCAGTATACAACAAGCCTTCCAGATATACCATGAGCATCTCTGAAAGGAATACCTTTTCTTACAAGATAATCAGCGACCTCTGTAGCATTCAAAAATCCTTCATTAACAGAATTAAGCATATTTTCTTTATTAATCTTCATAGTTTTTAATACATTAGGAAGTATAGATAAACAGTTTTCAACATTTTTTAAAGAGTCAAATATTCCCTCTTTATCCTCCTGCATATCTTTATTGTATGCCAAAGGTAGAGATTTCATTACTGTTAGTATAGAAAATAAGTTTCCATATACTCTTCCAGTTTTTCCTCGAATAAGTTCAAGTATATCTGGGTTTTTCTTTTGAGGCATAAGGCTGGAACCTGTTGTAAACTCATCATCAAACTCTATAAACTTAAACTCAGAAGTGGAATATAAAATAAGCTCTTCAGAAAATCGGCTTAAATGCATCATAATTATTGATAAATCAGCTTCAGTTTCAATAACAAAATCTCTGTCAGATACAGCGTCCAAAGAGTTGAGCATTACATTTTTGAAGTTTAATGTTTCAGCAGTTTTTTTATTGTCTATATTGTAAGTAGAACATGCCAAAGCACCAGCTCCAAGAGGCATTATATCTATACGTTTATAAGTGTCATTTAATCTTTCAAAATCCCTTTTAAACATCTCTACATAAGCCCCTAAATAATGTGCAAATGTAATAACCTGTGCCCTTTGAAGATGAGTATAGCCGCTCATATATGTTTTTGTGTTTTCTTTTTGAATGCTTATTAAAACAGAAATTAAATTTAGTATAAGAGATTTTATATTTTCTGTTTCGTTTTTTAAATACATTCTAAGGTCAAGGGCTACCTGATCATTTCTGCTTCTTCCAGTATGTACTTTTTTACCAACTTCGCCTACTTTTTCTATAAGCCATTTCTCTATCTGAGTATGTATATCTTCAAGTTCAAAATCAAATTGAAGTTTATTATTTTCTATTTCTTCTAAAATTTGTTTTAAGCCGTTTATTATAGTTACGCTTTCATCAAGAGGTATAATAGAGCATTCGCCAAGCATTTTTGCATGTGCTATGCTTCCTAATATATCCTCTTTATACATCTTACAGTCAAAAGATAATGATGAATTAAAATCATTAGCTTCTTTATTAAGAGCTTTTGAAAAACGTCCCCCCCATAATTTTTCTTTCATAAACTAATTATTTAACCCCATTTATTTTATTTTGTTCTTTCATTAAGGCATTAACTTTCAAAGGAAGTCCGTATAATGTTATAAAGCCTTCAGCATCTTTGTGATTGTATAATTCGCCTGTAGTAAAGCTAGCCAAACTCTGATTATAAAGAGAATAAGGAGAAGAAGCTCCTGCAGGTATAATATTGCCTTTATATAGTTTTAATTTTACTTTTCCAGTTACAGTTTCCTGAGTTTTATCAACAAAAGCACTCAAAGCCTCACGAAGAGGAGTAAACCATCTTCCGCTATATACAAGGTCTGTTAATTTGTTTGCAACTATAGCTTTGAATGATAAAGTTTCTCTGTCTAAGCATAGATGTTCAAGCTCTCTATGTGCAGCATAAAGAATAGTTCCGCCCGGAGTTTCATAAACACCTCTTGATTTTATACCTACTACGCGGTTTTCTACCAAATCAACTATACCTACTGCATGTTTTCCGCCTATTTCATTTAAATATTTTACCAAATCAGCAGGGGCAAACTCTTTCCCGTCTGCTTTAACTGGTATTCCTTTTTCAAACTCTAATTCTACAAATTGTGCCTCATTAGGAGCATTCTCAATAGTATTTGATAATTTCAAAAGTTTTTCGTAATTAGGCATATTAGCAGGATCTTCAAGCTCTAATCCTTCATGTGATAAATGCCAAAGGTTTTTATCTCTGGAATAAGAATCATCTTTTTTCATAGGTACTGGTATATTTCTTTCTTCCAAATATTTTATTTCATCTTCGCGTGATGATATATCCCATATTCTCCAAGGGGCTATTATTTCAAGATTAGGTGCCAATGCTTTTACTGTTAATTCAAATCTTACTTGGTCATTTCCTTTTCCTGTAGCTCCATGTGCTATTGCAGAAGCTCCTTCTTTTAATGCTATTTCAACAAGTTTTTTTGCTATTAGAGGACGTGCTGCTGAAGTACCTAAAAGATATTTATCCTCATAAACTGCATCAGCTTTTAATATAGGATAAATATAATCTGTAACGAATTCATCTTCACATTTTACTAGATAATATTTTGAAGCTCCTGTTTTTATAGCTTTCTCTTCTAGTCCGTCTGTTTCTGTTCCCTGACCTACATCCACACATGCAGCAATGATATCATAGTCATAATTTTCTTTAAGCCATGGTATAATAACTGTAGTGTCTAATCCGCCTGAATAGGCTAGTACTAATTTCTTTTTCATAGTTAATTTCCTTTTTTATTAAATAAAATATTTATAAAATTTTTTAAATTATAATATTTTCTATTATTTTTTATTATTCTTTTATTATGCTGCTCATTATAGCCATTTGGGCATGCATTCTGTTTTCAGCTTCAGTATAAATATATTCAGAGTTTATCTTAAATATATCTTCATTTATCTCTTCGCCTTTATGAGCAGGAAGACAATGAAGTGCTATAGCATTTTTATCTGCAAGAGAAAATAATTCTTTAGTGAGTGTAAAACCCTTAAAATCATTAAATCTCTTTTCCTTTTCTTTTTCTTTTCCCATAGAAGCCCATACATCAGTGTATACTATATTAGAACCTTCTACTGCTTTTTTTACATCATTAATAATATCAACAGTGCATCCATTTTCTTTTGCATAATTTTTGGCTAGTTCTGTGATTTTTGAATCAGGTTCATAGCCTTTTGGAGTTGCTGCTTTTATATTAAGCCCAAGCATAGAACAGCCTATTAAAAGACTATTGCATACATTATTACCGTCTCCTATAAATGAAAGAGTTAAGCCTTTTAGCTTTCCAAAATGTTCTTTGATGGTAAATAAATCGCCCATAATTTGGCAAGGGTGCGAAAGATCTGTCAATGCATTTATAACTGGTACTTTTGAATATTTAGCGAAATCTTCTACATCGCTATGAGCAAATGTTCTTATCATAATTAAATCGCAGTATCTTGAAATAACATTTGAACTGTCTTCAATACTTTCTCTCTCTCCAAGTATAATTTCATCTTGTTTTAATACAAAAGCATCTCCGCCCAATTTTTTCATTCCTATTTCAAAGCTTAAACGTGTTCTTAAACTAGGTTTTGAAAAATACATTACCATAGTTTTATTTTTCATTATATTTATTTCTTCATTATTTTTTATTTTTGCTTTAAGTTCAAAAGTATAATCAATTAATGCTGATAACTCTTCAGGTGTGAAATCTTCTAAATTGATAAAATGTCTTCCAGATAAATTTACTTTTTTTGTACTATTCATAATTTTTACCCATAAATAAAATTTAAACATTATTTTTTTAAGTAATACTATATACCGTTTTTGTAATATTGCAATAATTTATGAGTAAAAAATAATATAGTTGTTTTGACAAAATATAATTGTTTAAGTATATACTGAAAATTTTTAAGTTTGTTAACAGCGAGTTGCTGCACCTTCCCGCACGGTATTATATACATTTATCAAATGTCAACGATACGTGCGGCTGATTATCTATTATTATAGTAAATAAGTAATCTATTATACATCTAAAACATATTTTATTGATTGATAAAAATATCTTATATTATAAATAATAACTACATTCATAGACAACTAAAATTTGAAAAAAATATAGTTATTTACCTATATACTGAAAATTTTTAATTTTAACGAATTTTCTAAGACTTTTGAAAGCGGTACGAGTTTTACAATCTTCGTTCATAATAAAAATCGACACAATAAAAAATCTAGTATGCGTAAAAAGCATACTAGATTTAAAACAACAACAATCTTTAAAAATCTCGATAATAATTGCAACTAAAAAGTTATGCTTGACTTTTTTAGATAAAGAACAGAGTTTATTTCATCAATTAGCATTCCTGCTAAA
>NZ_ARQI01000110.1 GCF_000384655.1 Brachyspira innocens ATCC 29796
AAACGTTCGTATCTTTTTATTACTTTAGGCATGATATTATTTACCTCCTTTAATTTTTCTTTTACTTTATCTAAATCTTTAGCCGTAAAAAACTCTATCCAAGATAATATTTTCTTTTTCTTAATATCTTCTGTGTTACTATTATTTAGTATTTTCTTAAATCTCGGCACTTCCACTATATGCATTTGAACCATATCTAAAACAATATCTGGATTTTCTGTGTCTATTAGCTTAAAACACCTATGGGGCTTACCCTCATCATTAAAATCCATATTGAAGTCTACAAAATTAATGCTTATAACCTCACTAATTATATCATAAGGCTCTTTTTCCTCCACTTCGCTTACTATATTCTTAGATATATAATAGTATATTCTCTTTAAAAAGTCTATATTACCAGAAAGCTGTATCTCTATAATTATTTTTCTCTTATCTTTGGTAACAGCCTTTACATCAAGTACGGACTCTTTTAAGTTAATATTTTCTGGCAGATTATGAGGATTAATTATTTGTAAGTTATGCACAGTTTCAAAGCCCAAATCCTCAAGTACGGAATTTACTATGTTCTCTAGTATATCCTCGTTCCCTACAGAACCTAAAAGATAGCGTACAAAGTAATCGTTCATTCTGTTTATACTACGCATTTATATTATACTCCAAAATTGTTATAATATATAGTTAAACAAATTTTTTATACAAAATAAGCCCAAAAACCATGATTTTTTTGATATAAAGTTTTTTAATAAAAGGTATGCCATATAAAAAACAGAATCTGCACTTTGTTAAAAGTCTAATTACCCCACCCACCCGCCCCCAAATATTTTTGAAATAATAAAAAACCCCTGCACTTTTAAAGGTACAGAGGCTATAATTTTTTATTTTTTTAATTATTTAAGAAACCAAATCTTTTACAGCATCGCGTCCTGCATTCAAAGCCTTTTCATTGCTAGGTAAAAAATCTTTCTTACGTTCGCCGAATACTTTTAAAAATGCCTGCTGAACACTATCAAATGATACTATATTCTGAAGTGTAAGCAAAGCCCCAAGCATTACCATATTTGCTGATTTAGGATTGCCTATATCACCAGCTATTTTATTAGCTTCAACATAAGCCACTTTTATATCATCTCTTGAAGCCTTTTTATCTATTAAAGATGAGTTTATAAGAAGTATTCCATTAGGAAGAACATCTTTTTCAAATTTAGTAAGCGAAGGAAGATTCATTATTACAGCAGCATTAGCGTCATGAGAAATGATAGGAGAACCTACAAGCTCATCACTTACTACAACCGAACAGTTAGCAGTACCTCCCCTCATCTCAGGACCATATGAAGGACACCAAGTAACATGCTTATTTTCTATCATACCAGCATATGCTATCATCTGCCCCATAGACATAACGCCCTGACCGCCGAATCCTGCAAAAATTATTCTCTCTGTACTCATAAATACTCCTTATTTAAGCATCATTTCTAAAATTGCCTAAAGGATAATGAGGTATCATATAATCTCTTATCCATTTATGTGAATCTGTAGGAGATATTCCCCAGTTTGTAGTGCAGCTTGTAAGCATCTCTACTATAGAAAAACCTTTTCCTGCTATCTGATGTTCAAAAGCCTTTTTTGTAGCCATTTTAGCTTTTCTGATATTGGCAGGACTATCTAAAGCAACCCTCTCAACAAAAGTAGCTCCCTCCAAAGTAGCAAGCATTTCACATACTCTTATAGGTTTACCAGCTCTGTGAAAATCTCTTCCAGCCTGAGTTGTTGTAGTTTTCTGACCTTCCAAAGTAGTAGGAGCCATCTGACCGCCAGTCATACCGTAAATGGCATTATTCAAAAATATTACGGTGATGTTTTCTCCGCGTGCCGCTGCATGTATTATCTCAGCTGTACCAATAGCAGCTAAGTCTCCATCACCTTGAAGCGTAAATACAATACTATCTGGTACCGCTCTTTTTACCCCAGTAGCAACCGCTGGTGCTCTTCCATGTGCCGCCTGCTGCATATCACAATTAAAATACTTATAAGCAAGTACGGAACAGCCTACTGAAGCTATACCTACTGTTCTATCTAATACCCCAAGCTCCTCCAAGCATTCGGCAACTATTCTCTGTGAAGTGCCATGCATACAGCCAGGGCAATAATGTGTTCTATCATCTGTTAAACCTTTTGACTTTTCAAATACTATCATATTATACCCCCAGAAAAACCTCTGACATTCTCTATTATCTCATGAGCAGTAGGTACTAATCCTCCTGCTTTACCGTAAAACTTAACTTCTGCTTTACATTCGCATGCCAATTTTATATCATCAATCATCTGTCCCATACTCATCTCTATAGAAACATACATCTTACAATTAGGATTATCAAATGCTTTTACAGGGAAAGGCCATAAAGTCTGAGGACGTATCATACCAACTTTTTTACCTTCCTCTCTAAGTTTATCAACAACGCCTCTTACAACTCTAGACATGGTACCATATGATACAAATATAAGCTCAGCATCATCAGTAAAGTATTTTTCTGCTCTTGCTTCTTTTTCTTTTATTTCAGCATATTTTTCCTGAAGATGTATATTATGCTTGTATAATAATTCAGGCTCTAAATAAAGAGAGTTTACAAGATTTTTTCCTCTTTTACCTCGCATACCATTAGTAGCCCAAGTTTTTTCTTTAAATTCATATTTAGGTTTATAAATAATTTCCACAGGTTCCATCATCTGCCCAATATAACCGTCAGCAGCTACATAAACAGGAGTTCTGTAATGATCTGCTATATCAAATGCTTCCATTATCATATCAGCAGCTTCCTGCAAATTAGCAGGTGCTAAAACAGGACAATTATAATCTCCGTCTCCACCGCCTCTAGTCATCATATTATAATCACTTTGAGCAGGCTGTATACTTCCAAGACCAGGGCCGCCTCTCATAACATTAAGTATAACTGCAGGAACTTCAGCACCAGCCAAATATGATATACCCTCCTGCTTTAAAGCAATACCAGGTGAAGAAGAAGAAGTCATAGCTCTTACTCCTGCTCCTCCTGCCCCATAAACCATATTAATAGCAGCTACCTCACTTTCTGCCTGCACAAAAGCTCCGCCTGATTCATACATAGCCTTAGACATAAACTCTGGTATTTCATTCTGCGGTGTAATAGGATAACCAAAAAAACATTTGCATCCTGCCGTAATAGCAGCTGTGGCCATAGCCTCATTTCCTTTCATTAACTTCCTAGCCATTTATTTATTACCCTCCTCTTTATCCAGTCTTTCAACCTTTATACATATATCAGGACACATCATAGCACAATTGGCACAGCCTATACATTTTTCCATATCTGTAACTGCTGCAGGATAATATCCCCAAGAATTCATATTTTCTTTATCTAAATATAATATCTTAGTTGGACAAACTGATATGCAATTAGAACAGCCCTTGCATTGCTCTCTGTCAATGCTCACTCTACCTTTGGCCATTATATTATTACCTCCATTTTTTATTAGTTTTCTTAAAAATATTATATATATGATATATTATATTTAAAAAAAATGCTTTGTCAAAATTTATAGTATTATAATATAAATCTAAAGTGAAAATAAAAAAACGTCAATGAATAATACTAACTATTTTTTTATTATAGTTATAACTACCTAAAGTATTTTTATGAGATTTTTTATATTATATATAGTAATTATTATTATTTTTATATATAATAAAAAAAATCAATAATATTAAAAAAATGTGAGTTTATTATAATGAATAATGATGATAAATTAAATATAGAGCGATTATTCAATTTAGGACATGAAGCATTCAGTAATAACGACTATAACAAAGCAATAACTTATTTAGATGAAATTATAGATATTTATAATAAAGATATTATAGCATATTCTGACGGAGAGTTTATTATATACAGTGATTCTTATGATGATAATAACAATGAAGATGAAGAGAGAAATATAGATGATGAAGAGATAAATATCACTCATAATACATTAGTTGATGCATATTATAACAGAGCTATATCAAAGTTTAATTTAAAAAATTATGAAGAAGCTATTAAAGATTTTGACAAGGTAATAGAATTATCTCCAGATAAAGCAGATGCATATTATAACAGAGGACATTCAAAATCATATTTAAAAAGATATGAAGAAGGTATTGAAGATTTTAAAAAAGTATTAGAGTTTGATGAAGATGATTTTGAGGCTGTATATTATGTTGGACTTGGATATTTTTATTTAGCAAATTATGAAGAGGCTATTAAAAATTTTGACTTGGCTTTATCTTTAATAGAAAAAACAGAAGAAGAATATATTGCAGATATTTATTATTATAGAGGACATTCAAAATCATATTTGACAAGATATGAAGAAGCTTTATCCGATTTTAATAAACTTATAGAATTAAGAGAAGATGACAGCGAAGCATTCTATTTTAAAGCATTAACCGAGTTTTATTTAGGTTTGTACGAAGAGGCAATAAGTGATTTTGATATATCTATAGAGCTTGATTCTAATGCATCAAATGCCTACTACTTCAGAGGGCTTTCAAAAAGTAATTTGGAGTTATATGATGAAGCAAGAGAAGATTATAAAAGAGCAATGGATTTTGACCCAGAAAATATAATAAGTATTTATAATGACGCTGGGCTTATTGAATATAAATTGGGTAATTATAAAGAAGCTATTAAATATTACACAAAAATAATAGAAAAAGATGAAAATATATCATATATATACTATAACAGAGCATTAGCAAAAGAGGCTTTAGAATTATACGAAGAGGCATTAAAAGATTATGACAAAGCTATAAAGCTTAATCCAGACGATACATACTCTTACAATAACAGAGGACTTATCAAAAATGAAATGCAGATGTATGATGAAGCATTGGAAGATTATAATAAGGCTATAGAGTTGGAACAAAACGATGCTTATTTATACAATAATAGGGCTTTATTAAAGGGAAGAATACATTTATATAAAGAGGCTTTAGAAGATTTTGACAAGGCTATTTCTTTATACAATGAAAACAGTGAGTTTTATTATTTTAGAGGGCTTACCAATTTTTATTTAAATGAATTTGATGAGGCTTTAGAATATATTAACAAGGCTATTGAATTAAATAATGAATATATTGACGCTTATAATGAAAGGGGAATAATATATTACAGAACTGAAAATTATAATGAAGCTATTAAAGATTTTAAAAGAGTATTAGAACTTGATAATGAAAATGTATATGCTTATTATCATTTAGCTTTATCTTATGAATGTTTGGAAGATTATAATAGTGCTGTAAAATATTATACTAAAGTTATTGAGCTTGATAATCATTCATTAGAGGCATACTATAACAGAGCTTTAGCTAAAATGGAAATTAATCTATATAATGAAGCCATAGAAGATTTTAAAAGAATGATAGAACTAGACAAAGAAAATACAGACGCTTATCTTAATATAGGTATATGCTATGACTATATGGAAGAATATAATAAATCAATAGAATATTATAGCAAAGTTATAGAAATAGATAATAAAGCATTAGATGCATACTATAACAGAGGACTAAGTAAAGTAGGATTAAAACTATACAATGAAGCCTTTGAAGACTTTATAAGGGCAATTGATATTAACCCTAATTATCTAAATGCCTATAATGGAATAGGTTTTTCAAAGACAAAATATTCTAATAATGAACTTAAAAATGGAAACATTAATAAAGCTATAGAACTGCTTAATGATGCATTAGTTTATTATAATAAGGGGCTTGCTTTAGATATAGATGATAATATAACAAATGCATCAATATATGACAGTATGGGATATACTATTACCAAATTGGCTAATATATATCAAACTATGAATGACAGAGAAAATGCTTTAAAATATTATGATGAAGCATTATTTTGTTTTAATGAGGCTATTAAACTAAATAATAAACATGCACTTGCTCATAACAGCATAGCATATATTAAAATACAGCTTGATAAGATGAATAATATAATTGATAAATTAAATGAAGAGGCTTATACCTACTTTGAAAAAGCATATAATATGTCAAATAAAGATGATAAAAAATTGATAGTAAAATGTATTGTTTCATTATCCAAAGAGAATATAAAAACGGCTTTGGAGTTTATGAGTAAAAATAATTTAAATTAAATATTATATACTTAAAATTTTTAATTGTTCTTTTTCCAGCCTTCGCTTGCCTACGGCACACACAGAGTGGCAGGCTTCTCCAAAAGTTGGTGACAACACCTGCCTACGGCACGCAGAGCGAGGTGGACTTCATCGGCACGCTTCGCGAAAGTGCAAATATAAAAATAATACTAAATAGTACTAATTATGTTTTACATGAGAATAAATTATTAAATTTAGGCTAAAAATGCAGTTCTTTTGGTTCTTTTATACCAATAAAAGAACTGGGGTGTGGGGCAAAGCCCCATATATTAAAAACAAAATATAACTTCATTTTTGACAAACTATATTTGTTTAGGTATATACTAAATAATAAAATGAAAAGGCTTATAAAATGAATATACAAACATCTTATAAGCCTTTTAATTTAAGAATATATATAACTTTTAATTTTTAAATAAATTAACAGCCTCATCTTTAGCACTATTAACAGCATTAACAACAGAAGTAGAAGATATAGTAGCACCGCTTATAGCAGCAATCTGTGATTCAATAGCATCTTCAGGCTTTATTCCTTTCACAATACTTAAAGGAATAATTGAGCTTTGTCCTTTAAATTGATCTCTGAAACTAGCTTCAGTAATTTTAGCACCAAGTCCCGGAGTTTCAGCCTGTTCAGTAACAACTATAGCAGTAATAGTATCTACATTAGCATCAAAACCAACAAGCACTTTATTCTCTCCATTGTATCCGCCTGCTGAAGAAAGCATAGCATAACCTACTACAGTACCATCAGCTTTTTTTCCTATATAGTATGGATAGGCAGAATTTTCTGTTAGAGGTCCTTCAAGTTCATCAGCACCCTCAATAACAGCTTTTACACCATTAAGTACAGTTTTTTCATTGTTGGCCAATATATCTTTTTCAAAAGAAGAATATACAAATGAAAGCAAAAAACCAGCAAGCAATGCAGTAATAGTAACTGAAATAACAGCAGTATAACCAACTTCTTTTTTCATTATTTACCTCCTTCTTTCTGAGCATTAGCTTTATTAATAGCAAGGAACTCTTTTTTACCGAAAGGCAAAGGACGAGTAAGCATAGCAATCAAAGGCATAAACATATTACCTATAAGTATAGAATACATCATATACTCTGGAGAAGAACCAAAAGTTCTTAATATAGCAAGTACCGCCCCTATTAGAAGAGCATATATCCAAGCTCCTAAATGACTTGAAGGTGAAGTAACCATATCAGTAGCCATAAAGAAAGCACCAAGTCCGAAACCGCCTGCTAATACTTGATATATAGGAGAAGCAACTTTACCCGGCATAGCTAAGCAAAGAAGGAAACTAACTACTACCAAAGAAATAAACATTCCTAAAGGTATTCTCCAGTCTATAGTATTAGTAATTAGAAGGAATATTCCACCTATTAAAAGAAGTAAGAATGAAGTTTCACCTATAGCACCTGCTGTACTTCCTAGTAACATCTGTAAATAATAATGCGATTCTATTTGTATTTGAGAAGCTAAAGTACCTCCGAAATCAATAGAATTAAATTTTAAGAAAGTTAAAGGAGTAGCAGAAGTTAATGCACTAACTGCATCTAAAGACTGAGTTGCACCTGAAACTGTAAGAGTTAAATCTTTAACTATATTTTCAAATACACCTGAAAAAGGAATATTTTTAGGCGGAGTATACATAGTCATCTGAGCAGGAAAAGCTACCTGAAGAAAAGCCCTTCCTACCAAAGCAGGATTGAATATATTAGAACCTAATCCTCCGAAAACTTCTTTAGCAAATACTATAGCTATTACACTTCCTATTACAACCATAGTAATAGTAGCAGAAGGAGGAAGAGTCATAACAAGAAGTATAGCAGTAACCGTTACAGCATAATCTGGAACTAAAGGTTTTTTTCTTACTTTTTTTACTATTATAGTAGAAACAATACAAGTTATAATAGCAGCCAAATATAAAACTATAACTCTTGCCCCAAACAAAACAATACTATATATAACGGCTGGTAAAAGAGCTATAATCACTCTTAGCATTATCTTATTAGTAGTATCTCCGTCTTTTATATGAGGAGACGATTCTGTATAAAATTTCATTATTATCTCCTTAATTTATCTTCTTAGCAAATCTTTACCAAATCTAATCCACTGCACCAAAGGAATCTTTGAAGGACATATATATGAGCAGCTTCCGCATTCAAAGCAGGTTGCTATATCTAAATCATTCAATTTATCTTTAATTTTAGCCTTAGCAGTATGTGCGATTTCAGTAGGAGATAATCTTAAAGGACAGGCATTTCCGCATCTTCCGCATTTAATACAAGGGTATTCTACTTCTTTAGGCATTTTATCTTTATCCAAGAAAAGAAGAGAGTTAGTACCTTTATTAACACATTGATCTGTATTAGGAATGCTTGTACCCATCATAGGACCGCCTGCTAGTACAAGAACATTTTCAGCAGTAATACCGCCGCACTCTTCTACAACATGTGAAATAGGAGTACCAAGAGGAAGCCAAACATTTTTATGTTCTTTTATAGCGTCTCCAGAAACAGTAACAAGTCTCTCTATAAGAGGCTTATCCTTAGCAACGGCCTCATATATAGCATAAAGAGTAGCCACATTAACAACCAAAACGCCAACGTCCATAGGAAGTTTGCTTACTGGAACAACTCTTCCAGTAGTAGCATCAATAAGCATTTTTTCAGCACCCTGAGGATAGCGAAGTCTTAAAGGCATAACTTCAACATTATGCTCTTTTCCGATTTTTGTCATTTCTTCTATAGCTTTAGGCTTGTTATTTTCTATACCAATAACAGTTCTTTTTACAGAAGGAATAATTTTTCTTAATATTTCAATACCCTTAAATAAATCTTGGGTATATTCTATCATAAGTCTGTAGTCGCTTGTAATATAAGGCTCACATTCTACACCATTAATAACCAAAGTATCACAGCCGCCCTTAGCCGCCCCATCAACTTTAACATTAGTAGGGAAAGTAGCTCCTCCCATACCAACTATACCAGCTGCCTGTATCTTTTTAGCCATTTCTTCTGCTGATAATGACATATAATTTGAGTTTTCATAGTATGCCAAATTGTCAGCAGCACTGTCAACATTAATAAGTAAAGCATTAGCACCGCGTCCCAAAGGATTAGGAGCTATATCTACAGAAGCAACAGTTCCAGTAACAGAAGAATGCACATTACCAGAAACATATCCTCCTGCCTCGCCTATAAGCTCGCCTCTGCTTATTTTATCGCCTTTGTTTTTTAACATTTTAGCAGGAGCACCTATATGCTGAGCCATAGATATTAAAACGGTTTTAGGTAAAGCAGAAAGAGCAGATGAAGAGATTTCGGCAGTATCTTTACTATCATTTGGATGTACTCCGCCAAAACGAAATTTACCTAATTTCATATTATCAATCCTTCATTTAATCAAATTAATTCAAACACTATTATTAATTTAATTATATTATATTTAATTTATAGAAATAACAGCTACAGATTTGGTATAACCGCTTCCATAACCGCATACGGCTACCTTACTATTTTTTTTAATAAATCCGTCTTCCAAAGCCATAGATAATGCCACACCAGAGGAAGCACTTAAAGAAGAATGAGCATCTTCCATCTTTGAATATACTATATTTTTATCTACTGATAAAGCATTAACAAAATTATCATAAGCAGCTTTACTTGAATAAGAAGGTATATAATAATTAGGCTCTATATTATTAGCAGATAGAACATCTTTAACATATAAAGCAGCTTTTTTTGCCTCCTCTTCAAAAATACTGCTGTCTTTTATAGATATGAAGTGTTCTTTATTTAATACACCTTCTTTAGTATAAGGCTTAGCAGTTCCTCCCATAGGAATATAGCAATTTTCTAAAGCACTTCCGTCTGTTACAGAATCTATAAAATCTATTTGTATATCAGACTTTTCATTAGTAACAAGAGCAGCCACACTTGCATCATCAAATCTATTTTTATCATCGCATATATAAAACGATTCGGCTGCTGCAACCAAAATATTTTTATATCTATTAC
This sequence comes from Brachyspira innocens ATCC 29796, assembly GCF_000384655.1. Classification (GTDB taxonomy): domain Bacteria; phylum Spirochaetota; class Brachyspiria; order Brachyspirales; family Brachyspiraceae; genus Brachyspira; species Brachyspira innocens. Next base: position 10,231 of record NZ_ARQI01000110.1, read on the forward strand.
TCTTTACAAAAGCATAAGCTAATCTTAATGCTGATAAAAAACCAGTAAAATCGCTTTCTATATCAAAGCAAAAAGCATTAGAAGCTTTAATTTTTCCTGCCAATATACAGGCAGTTGAAGGATAAACATAATCTTTAGTAACAGTGGCACAAATAATAGCATCTATTTCAGAAGCATCTATATCTTTTATAACCTCATTAATAGGAATCAAAGCCAAATCAGAAGCTGCCATATTGGTTTGCTCTTTTTTATAAATGCTTTTACAAGATTTAATGTATACCATTACAAAATTCCTTTAACAACAAATGTATTATTATAATATTCTTTTATAATATTATTTTTTAAAATATTCTTCTCTTAGCTCCAGAGTCATACAGTTCTTTAGCTATCTTTTCATTAATTTTGGCATCCAAGAATCTATACATATTAAGCACAGCATTTTTCATACCAACTCCGCTTGTTTTACCATGACCTACAAAAGCACCGCCGTTTAAGCCCAATAGTATAGCAGAACCATAAGAATCAGAACTCATTTTTGATTTTAAATTAGTAAATACAGGCTTCATCATAAGCCCGCCCATAACACTTACAGGATTTTTCTTAACTTCGGTTTTTAGCATATTTACAACCAAAGCTGCCGTACCCTCTATAGTTTTTAATACTATATTACCGTCAAATCCGTCAGCAACTACAACATCAACGCAATCAGACTTAAGCATATCATTAGGTTCAATATTGCCTATAAAGTTTATCTTTTTCATTTTCTGAAGGCGTTCAAAAATCTTTTTAGTATCTGCATTACCTTTAGAATCCTCTTCGCCTATATTAAGAAGACCAACTCTAGGATTTTCTATCTTTAAATATCTTTTTGCAAATACTCTGCCCATAACAGCAAACTGCACCATATAGTCTGGAGTACAATCCACATTAGCTCCCATATCAAGCATACAGAACTCACCGCCAAATTTCGGAAGTGTAGATATGAGCGGAGGACGCATAACACCTTTCAAACGTCCTATTTCTGTAAGGGCTGCTGCAAGCGTAGCACCAGTATTACCCGGTGAAAAGAAACCATCTGCTTCTTTATCTTTAACCAAACGAGCAGCCATTAAAACAGAAGCATTTTTTTTATGTTTTATACCATTAGCAGGGCTTTCATTCATATCGATTATTTCATCTGTATGTCTTATATCCACACGCTTATGATCATATTTTGCTTTAGATAAAACTTTAGTAATACTTTTTTCATTACCTACTAATATTAAATTTATATCATTATTTTCTGCTAAAGCATTAACCGCTCCGAGAACTAATTCTTCGAGAGGTTTTTCTCCGCTGGCTACATCTATGGCTAAATTCATGTATATTTCCTAGTTAATTTTATTTTTTATCAACCTGCATTTTGAGTTTTTGGAGCTTTTACTACTCTGTCTTTATAGAAACCGCATTCTGGACAAATTCTATGAGGCATTCTTTCTGCTCCGCATTGAGGACAGATTGATAATGAGCCTAAGAATCTTTTATCATTAGCGGCTTGTCTTGATCTTTTTTTAGATTTCGATTTTCTATGCTTTGGTACTGCCATTTTTATTTCTCCTTAAAATTTATTAAAGGCTATTAACTCTAAATAGATAATAGTCGCATTTTACAATATAAAGTATAGACTATAATACTATAAAGTGCTAATTTTGTCAAGCAGAATTAACATAACACAGAGTTTATTATAAAACTTACACGATTATTTTATACATTAAATACATTATTAAGACGAATTTAATAAAAAACAATATTATCTTCTTATAACCTTTTTATCTTCTATTATAAAATAACTCTCTTCCAATATTTTTTCTGTAAAATTTATTCTGTATAATTTTGCCGTATCTTCATTTATAAGCACTCTATAAGAATCAGAAACTTCAATAAAATCTATAGAATCGGTACTGCCTTCATTATCGATAACCGCCTTTAAAAGTTCGGCAAGTTTTCTGCCAAGATAATAATAGTTGCAGTCAAGTGAAAAAAGTATATCGGCATTTAAGGCATTTTCTATATCTGTATTTATTATTGGTATAGAATATTTCCTGCATAAATTATCTATATTATAAATATTGTCATTTATGTAATCGTCTTTAGCTGTAAATAAATAATCTATATCTAAAGAGGATATAATATTTTCTATATCATTTACAGTATAATCTGATTCAGCAGATATAGGATAATAATGAATGTTTTCATTGCTGCAGTATTTGGCTAAATATTCAGAAATATTCTCAGAAACTTCAGAGTTTTTACTATATAAATAGCCCAAACTATTTACACCGCTTTCCGATATTATTTTTAAATATTTAGTAATATCCAAATTGCCGTACACTCCTGTAATATTATTATTCTGAACTCGGCTTTTTTCTATAGCAGATAAAGATAAATTATCAAAACAGCCCGCAAATAATATAGACTGAGGGACTATTATATTCATAGAAAGTAAAACTGCCTCCTCCCCTATAACTACTGCTATGCTGGAATTATCCTCACGCACATTATTGGCTATTTCTATAATAGAAGCATCATCTCCGTTTGAAGTATAGAAGTTAATCTTTACATTAAGTTTATCTAATGATATTTGATCTATTAGTCCTTTTTCTATAGCATTAAATTTTTTTGAATTTTCTTCCTTTATTATGCTCACTATAACAGGTTTATCCCCATAATCCTCGCTAACGCATGAAACTAAAATAAATAGCAGTATAAAATAATTAACTAATCTTATTAATCTCATAATAAATATAAAAACCTAATCATATATTCTTGATATGAGCAAAAAAGTATATATCATGTCCTATAGCTCTCATCTTCTCCTCATAAAGCGTAACTCCGTAGCCTTCCAGTTTATGAACATAATCATTATCTAAAATATTCTTAAAATTATTAACTTCTTTATATATAGGATTCATTATTTCCAAAGCATAATTATCATCATCTGTAACCGAATAAAATATTCCGTCATCTTTAAGCAAAGGATATATTTTATTTAAAAACTCTTTATTAAATATTCTTCTATGGGCATGCTTTTTCTTAGGCCAAGGATCTGGGAAGTTTAAATATATTTTATCAAAAACATATTTACCGTTTAAATATTTATCTATAACATTATTAGCCTCTCCAAATATAATAGTGAGATTTTTTATGTCTCTCTTATAAGCCTTTGATACAGCCTTTTTAGCCGCTTTATACGAATACTCTATCCCTATAAAATATTTATCTTTATTATTCATAGCAAGCTCTGTGATAAACTTGCCATTGCCGCATCCTATTTCTAATTCTATTACATTATATTCAGACAATCTCTTTGATAATTCATCTGCTATTAAAGAACTATCTTCATTATTAAAATCATCAAGCAAATATTCTTTTAATATATCATCATCAAGATTTAAATTTCTCAATGTATAACTCCCTATTATTTTTTATCCTAATATTTTATTTGAATGATATTATTACTTAATCATTATGTCAATATGGTATATAAATATATAAAAATTAATTATATATTTCATTGACTAATTAGAATTAAAATATATATTTATCATATGAATAAAAATAATATATACAGAAATCAAAAAATAGAAGGAAGAAGTTTTTTCGGCATTATAAAAAACGGTAATTACTTTCTTTCCAATCTATCAGTTTATGAAGACGGCATAGTAAGTGCTTGGTTTAAATTTGATATTTACCAATTTGAAAAAGAATTAAAAAGAAAATGGGTTGTATCATATATAGAAAATAATGAAGAATTGAATATTCATGATATAGGAGATTTTAAGATTTTAGAATCAGAGTGGTTTCATAAAGATGATTTCTATGATTATATTAAAAGCATATTAAAAGAAATGAATCCAGAGATGGAGAACATTTATAGAACAACTGAAAGAGAAATAAAAAAATGGGAAAGTTTAAAAGTGTCATTTATGGTAAATCCTATTAATTTTAAAATGAAAGCTCAATTTGGATATGATTTATCAGAAGGAAAAAGTTATTTTATATTTAGAAAATCTAGTAATTATGCATCTAGCAAAGAAATATTTTTAACTTGCTATACAATTTATGATGATGAAACAATATCATTTAATAATGATGAAAAAATATATTCTTTCAATAATATAAAAACTATGTTTAATAAAAATGAACTTCTTCTATACCCCAAAGAAGATGATACTATAATAATAGAAAACCTTTGCAAACTTAAATTAAAATCTACTTTAAAATACACAAACAAAAAAGAAAAATTAAAAGAGATAGAAGAAAATATAAAAAAGATTTCAGGAAAAGAAAGTGCTTTTAATTGTGCCATAAAACAATATCATACTTATCTTGCATATCCTTCAGATTATAATAGAGAATTATTAAAAGAGGCTTATGAAAAAGTACCAGAACATGAAAGAATATTTTTAGGAGATATGGACGATAAAGATTATGATTTCAGAAGAATAATATACACTCCTAATATAAAAAGAGAAGTGTGAATTATTATAGCTTTCAATTTAAGATTTTTTTAATAAATGCGTATATGATAAGCAATTATAAATTATAGAATGATAATAATATAAAATTGACAAATTATAATTATTTAGCTATAAACAACGCACGTATAACAAAACTTAAAATATAGAGTAGTTAAAAAATGTAAATCTTTTTAATATTTAAAGTATCGTTCAACGTGCGTTAAAAAAAGTCCAATATAATAAAAATTAATTATTCTCTCCGTACCAGTCCACATTACGTGTAAAGTACATAGCAAGAGCAATAACAGCAAATAATCCTAATGTTCCCATAAGAAGAGCATAATCGGTAAGCTGAAGTATACCAAATAGGAATATGTAAATTAATGCATTTACTAAAGCCATTGAAATAGTGTATTTAGGAGATTTTATAATGTATCCTATATAAATTGAAGTTAAAGCCGTTACCATTAAAGCACTTAAAAAATAACTTAAATTAAATATTAAATGCTCTGATATAGCTAAAAGAAGAAGATAAAATACAGCATTAGCTATGCCTATTAATATATACTGCACTGGGTGTATGCGTTTCTTTGAAAGCACTTCGCATAAAAATAATACAAAAAATGGTATGAAGATAAAAAGTATGGCATACTTTACACTTCTTGAGGTCTTCTGATAATTGTCATTAAGAAGAAGAAAAGATACTAATACATTATTAGAATTTTCATCACCAGCTCTCAAATATTCATTATCACTTACTCTATTGGCATTTTCATCGCTAGTCCAATACTTTGTAAATGCTGTATTGAAACTTGCTATATTCCACTCAGCATTAAATCCGTCATTATTAACTTCTCTTTTTGTAGGGAGAAATCCGCCTGTAAAACTAGGATCTTTCCATTTTGAAGATATTTTAAATGTGTTTTCAGAAGCTAAAGGCGTTATTATAAGAGAGTTTCCTCCCTGAATATCCATAGTTATTTTAAAATCAAAACCGTTTAGTATTTTATCTCTTGAAATAGTATATAAAAACTTATTACTAAACATATTTAAAGATATATTAATGTTTTTCTCATAATATTGAATCTCTTCATTTTGATTGACTGACACATTAGGAAGTTTCATAAGATTTTTTTTGTTTCCTATACCCAATATAAGCATAGCCTCATCATAAAGTATAGTATTATTATTTTCATCTAAATTAAATATTTCGGCATTATATTTATCAAATCTTCCAGTAATACTTAATTTAGAATTAAAAATAGGAGCTTTAAATATACCCCTGCTTAAACTAGAAACTTCAACATCTCCTTCAACATTATATTCATTAGGCATATAAAAGATATATTTTCTTATATAGCTTATTTCTTTGGTTTCACTGTCAATAACTCTATTTAAATACGGTATTGCAATAACAACACCCTGTATATTTGCACTATTTCCAACAGGCTCTATTATTGAAGATACAGCCTCATCTTGATATCGTATTCTATCTCTTACAACGCCGTTTATAAAACTCATAGGAATTAAAAGCAAAAGTCCTAATATCACTATTATAAGTATCTTAAAACCTAAAGTCTTTGCAATATCATTAATATTTTTTATCATATTATATCCCCCAAAATATAAAACAAGTATAATTATAACTTAAAACAATGTATATTAATATAACTTTATTATAATTACAATGTAAAATATATTTATATTCTATAATTTTAATAAATCGTATAATTTATATAATTTGGTTTTAAAATAAATCTATAATAATTTGATAAATAATACTGTGCAAAATAAAAATTATGATGATAAGCTTAAAAATTTTCATCATATAAAAAATAATCATAGCATAATTATATTTATACTATGATTATTAATTATATTAAACTTAAAACTATTAAATAAATTTTCTATTTACTTAAATTTTAAAATCTTTCTATATCTGTGAGTTTTTCTACAGTTTTTGCTAAAAGATAAACACCCACTCCAGTAGCACCTTTTGAAAGATATTTTGAATTAGTATCGCTTATAGAAGTGCATGCTATATCCAAATGAGCCCATTTAGCTCCTTCTGTAAAGTATGATAGGAACTGAGCTGCTGTTATAGTACCAGCATATCTTCCGCCTGTATTTTTTATATCGGCTATATCAGATTTAATCTGTTCTTTATACTCTTCAAACATAGGAAGTTCCCATACTCTTTCATAAGTATCATCACCAGCATCTTTAAGAGCAGAAGCTAAAGCCCTGTCATTAGACATCAATCCAGTAGCATTTCTTCCCAAAGCTACAGAACATGCTCCTGTTAAAGTAGCAATATCTATTACAAAGTCTGGATTATATTTTTTTATTCCGTAAGCTAAAGCATCGGCAAGTATTAGCCTTCCTTCGGCATCTGTATTAACAACTTCTACAGTAACACCATTGTACATTTTTAATATATCACCTGGATTAATTGCCCCGCTTCCTGTTTTATTATCTGTTAAAGGACATATAACTGTAACATTAGCATCTAAGTTCATATCAGATATCAAAAATAAAGCTCCGCATACAGCAGCAGCTCCAGACATATCATCTTTCATTCCAAGCATGCTATCAGCTGGTTTTAATGACATTCCGCCAGTATCAAATGTTATTCCTTTTCCTACTAATAATATATGTTTTTTAGCTTTTGCTTTTTTGTACTGAGCAATAAATACTCTAGGCGGATTTTTACTTCCTGCATTAACTCCTAATATACCGTTCATATTTAATGATTTTAATTCTTTTTCTGTTAGTACAGAAGTTGTTATTTTTCTCATTTCTGCCTGTTTTTTGGCTCTTTCTGTAAATGTTAAGGAATTGATAACATTGCTAGGCTCATTAATAATGTCTCTTGCCCAGAATATATTATTTGCTATTTGAGTTGCTTTTGATATTGCATTTTCAGTATCTTTTTTGTGTTCAGAAACTAGAAGTATATTTTTTATAGAAGGCTTTTCTTTTAGTCTTTTATCTCCCAAATAGTTATCAAAGCTGTAAGAAGCAAGCATTATACCCAAACAGAACTGTGTATATGATTCTTCTGAAGCTATTTCAGCAAATAATTCTGCCATATCTACTTCTATATCCTCAATATGTAAATCTTTCATAATTTTTATAAGAGAAGCACCTGCATTTTTCCAAGTTTCATACATATAATTTTTTATTTCTTTGTATGTGATGAAAATAACTCTGGTATTGCTTGCAAATGCAAAAGCAAAAGGAGTTGAAGTGGTATAATATTTGTCTTTTACTAGGCTTTTAAATAACTTTATATACTCTTCATTAAATGTGCATACTTTAGGCTCTTCTTTTTCAACTTTTACAAAAATTGCTACGGTATGTTTTTTTATAAAATTAATTGTATGTTTGAGTTTCATTTGTTGAATCCTTGATTTAAAAGATAACGTTCAAGTAATAATTATATATAATGTTTATTTTATGTCAATTATACTAGGTAAGAAAAATATGGTATTGATTTTTTTTATAAAAAATATAGAATGAATTAATAATAATTTATTGGAGGTTTTATATGAAAAAAATATTAATAGGTATATTTTCTTCTGTATTGCTGATTTCTATACTTTCATGCGGTACTGGAGTAAGTAAAAGCAGTCCGGAAGGCTGGATTAATGATGACACATTCAGAGTGATGGGCATGGGTGTTCCTTCTGATGATGAAACAGACAAATTTAGAAGGGAAGTAGAAGCAAAACAGGCAGCTGAACTAGACGGCAAAAATAAAGTAGTAGCTAAAATAGTAGGCTCTTATATAGAATCATTAAGTTCTACAGAAAAAGGTATGATAGATGAATACGTTATACAGGAGAGAGTGGCTGGAAGAGTAAGAGGGCTTTCTGTTGTAGAGAGCAAATGGGACTCAAAACAAAATTGTACAGTTGTAATGGAATTGTATTCTAAAGGGTTAAAAAGCAAGATGGATTCTTTAGTTTCACAGTATCTTAATGAAGTGGGTATGCAGTATACAGCTCAGGACGTAGCTGGAATGGTTAGAACCTATAAATAATCTACTGTATTTATATATTGTTATTGCTTTTTAGAAGATTTTTTTGATGATTTTTTAAAAATTAATTAAAAAAATTTATTATTAATCGATAACTAAAAATGTATATATTTTGTTATATTAATAATATAGCGGAAAAATATTTCTTATAAAAGAAGGAGGTAATTTATGAGAAAAATATTGATTATTCTGACAATTTTGTCTGCTTTATTTGTATCTTCCTGCAATAGCACTGGTGTAAGCAGAAACAGACCAGAAGGCTGGATTGATGATGATACATTCAGAGTAATGGGCATGGGAGTACCTGCTGATGATATAGATGCCACAGATAAATTCAGAAGAGAGCTTACTTCAAAACAGGCAGCTGAATTAGACGGCAAAAATAAAATAGTAGCTAAAATAGTAGGCTCTTATATAGAATCATTAAGTTCTACAGAAAAAGGTATGATAGATGAATATGTTATACAAGAGAGAGTGGCTGGAAGAATAAGAGGGGCTTCTGTTGTAGAAACTACTTGGGATTCTCAGCAAAACTGCACTGTTGTAATGGAACTATATTCTAAAGGACTAAAAAGCCAAATGGATGCTTTAGTTACAAAATACCTTAATGAAGTAGGTATGCAGTATACGGCTCAGGACGTGGCTGGAATGGTTAGAACATACGAATAAAAATAATTTTTTGTGTAAAAATTAAGAGGGCTATGTAACAATAGCTCTCTTTTTTTATAGTAATATAGAATAATAAAAAAATAATACAATAAAAGAATATTATCATAGTATAGTATTTAATAAATTATCGAAAATATTTTTTTATGCTATTGCAATATACTATTCAAAATAATATAATAATTCACACTATTATTTAATCAAATTTAGGAGTTATTTAATGTATAGAGAAGATATAAGCGGAAGATTGGCATTTGTTTCTGGAGCTAGTGCTGGTATTGGTGAAGCTGCTGCTAGAATGCTTGCTTCTAACGGCGTTAATCTTATACTTGCAGCTAGAAGAATAGAAAGACTTGAAAGTTTGAAAAATCAGCTTGAAAAAGAATATAATGTAAAAATAAATATTATAAAGTTAGACTTCTCTAAAACCGAAGATATTGTAAAGGCTATTGACAGTATTGAAAATAAAAATATAGATATACTTATAAATAATGCTGGTTTAGCTTTGGGTAAAGATTTGTATTATAATAATAATTTAGAAGATGCCTTGCAGATGGTAAGGGTAAATTGTGAGGGTTTAATAGTATTAACCAGACTTTTAATGCCTTATATATTAAAAAGTAAATATGGTCATATAGTAAATTTATCTTCTACTGCTGCTGATGAAGCCTATAGCGGAGGGGCTATATATTGTGCCACAAAATCATTTGTAGAGATGTTTGGAGACAGTATAAGAGTAGAGTTAATTGATAAGCCAGTTAAAGTAACTAATATCAAACCTGGTGCTGTTAATACAGAGTTTTCTACAGTAAGATTTAAAGGCGACAAAGAAAAAGCAGATAATGTATACAAAGGATTTATTCCTTTATATGCTGAAGATATAGCCGATAATATAGAGTATGTATTAACACGCAGAAGTCATGTTCAAATATCAAGCATGACTATTATGGCAGAGAATCAGGGCAGTGCTACAATAATACATAGAGATAATAAATAAATTATTTTTTTATTTTATTTTTTTAATAAGGGAGTTATTTTTTTCTATGGGTGATATAGATAATACTAGAGATAGATTAAAGTTAGATGAACTTAATAAAGATGCAAGAAAAGATTTGTTTAATAAATTTGTGGATGCAGGCGGCGAAGTTGTATCTGATAAAAAGCGTTCAGCAGTTGTTGTAAGCTCATCAAAGAAAAATGCTAATACTTTAGTAGGCGGCAATTCTAAAGGTTCTGCTAACTATAATAGCGGAGGAAAACCTTCTGATTCCAAAGGTTCAGGTTCGGGCGGTTCTTCTTCTTCTGCTGCCGCTGCTGAAAAGCAAAAAGGAAACGGATTTTTTTTCGGATTAAAATTATGGTTTGATGCTGTAAGTGCAGGTGTTATAACTTTTATGGGCGGAAATGTTAATCCAAAATTCCTTAACTTTATAGATAAAAACATTATAGCTGCATTTTTAGAGATGGATACACTTATCTTTAATGCACTAAATCCTACAGAAGCCTCAAATATAGATGCTAAGGCTAAACATCAAAAAATTGTATCTCAGTTTGCTAAAGACCTTGAGGATTTGGAGCTTTTAGAGAGGATAAAAGATCAATACAATGAAAAAACATACAAGGATTTTTTAAGACCTTATAAAGAACTTAATACCAATGTAATGGCTGAAAGCTATGTTAAAGAAATAAAAGCAATGTTCAGACCTTTATATGTACTTCATGCTTATTCTTCTAGAATTAAGGTAGCAGGAGAAAAAGCTATGCTTGCCTATGCTATTGTTGATAATATAAGTAAGGGGATAGTTAATTCAAGAATATCTGCTTTTAAAAGGGCGGTTGATTTAGTATATACAAAATATTATCCTAAATTATTTACTCTTTTGCAGTATGCTTCTAAAGAAAAATTAGAAACTATTAATGATTTTAATAAATATCTTAATATTACAGATGAGGATATTTTAGGGTATTATACAAAATTAAGAAAAGATAAAGAAAAACTTCAGGAAACCAAAATAGAACAGGCAAAAGAAAATATCGGAAAGAAAAAGGATACAGAAGAAGAAAAACTTGGAAAAGTAGAATCTATAGGCGTAAAACTTATAAATAAATGTGTATCCTATAAAAAATCAGATAACGGCATAGAGTATGAAGCAGATCCTTTCTTCTTTGTTCCTACAAAAGATAAAATATACAGAATAAAAGTTTTAATAGATTTTTTGGACAGGGAATACTCTGCTGTGTTTGTTTCAAATAAAGTAAGATATAATTTAGTTTATGATAATCAGGTTAGAACAGATTATAAAAATGACTTTAACAATATATTTTTGTCATTATCAGATACTCATTCAAGATTAAATGAATACAGCGATCTTTGCAATACCATAATGAAAGTAGAGGCTGATAAAACTATGCGTTTTGAACAGAGAATTTCTATGCTTTCTGATAAAAACGGACAGCGTTCTTATTTGGCTAAAAATTTGAGAAATACTTTTGTATCAATAATAACTCCTTTCAAAAGAAAATTAGATAAACTTCTATTAGATAAAGAAGAGAGAGAGAGAATAATAGAAAATCCTAATGATATATTAACTTTTTCTTCCGAAGTAGGAAAGGGTAAAAAAAGAATACAGGGCTATAATGTAATGAAAGCATTAACTGAAGCGTATTATTTTATATCTGGATTTAATTATTTAATTACGCAGGGTGAATTGTCTGGAGCTGGAATATTGATAGAAGGCGATGATGATGATGAACCTATGATGACTGATCAAATTACTGAAGCATCAGATACAAGCGTTAAAGAAAGTTCTGATAATAATGCTGATAATACAGAAGAAAATAATGCTTATACTGAAAGTGCTGATGATAATTCAGAAAGTAATGAAAATGCAGAAAATTCTGATATAGAAATTAATTCTGACGGATTTAATGAATCTACAAATGATGAAGATTTATTTTCAGATACTTCTAATGAAGATGATAATACTGCTGATGTTAACAGTGAAGAAGATAAAGATAGCAGCAAATTAGATAAAGAGGTTTAAATTTGGCTTATAAATCACCAAGGACTATAATGCTTGAATATATTCCATTAAGAATATTAATGGAAATAATGGCTGTTATGCCCTATATTGTTATTATATTATTTGCAAAATTGGTAGGCACTTTGATGTATTATTTTGTACCTAGTGCCAGACATACGGCTTTGATTAATTTGAAACAGGCTTTTCCAAATAAAAGTTTTCATGAGAGAAAGAGAATAGCTAAGCGTTCTATGAAATCTATGATAATGACTTTTGCTGAGTTTATAAAGTCTTCGAGAATGTCTGATGAACAAATATTAAAGAGAATAAAAATAGAAGGGCAGGATATTTTTGATGAGGCAATGCATAAAAAAAATAGAGGTATTATAGCAATTACTGGGCATATAGGAAACTGGGAATATATAGCTTTTTATTTTGCTATTAAAGGCTATCACCCTAGCGTTATAGTGAGGCCTCTTGATAATCCTAAACTTGATGTATATATGAAATCTTGGAGAGAAAAAAGAGGTATGAAATGCATATCAAGATGGGGAGATTTAAGAGAAATATTTTATGCTTTAAATGATAATAGTCCTGTTGCATTTTTATCAGATCAAAATTATTTAGACGGTATTTTTGTAGACTTTTTTGGCTGCCCTTGTGCTACAGCTACAGGACCTATTGCCATAGCTATGAAAACTGGAAGTCCTATTGCTATTGTATATAGTGTTCCAGACAGATACGGACATCATAAAATAGTGGTATCTGAAATAATGTACATAGAAGAGAAAGAAACCAAAGAAGAAACAATTAGGCATAACACCCAAAGATATACAAAAAAACTTGAAGAGATAATTTCTAAATACCCTGAAAATTGGCTTTGGGTGCATCCTAGATGGAATACTAGACCTAAAGGAGAGCCTGAGGTATTTTATAAACATAATAATTATAAATAATTTTTTACTTTGCTTTTTTTTTCTAGGTTTATATTATATATTAAAACTGTTATGATTGTCAGAACAATATTTGTATTATAGTTATATATAAAAATTCTTATTTTTAGTTAATGAGGTAATATCTTCATATAATATTCGATTTTATTTAGTTTTATTTTTTGAGATTATGTTTTATAATGTTCATGGCAAATTAATAACTTTAGTTTAAGAAAATCAATTTTAATCGGAGGTTATGCATATATGGAGCAAAAAAAACGTTCATTTATGTTCTTTTTAAATCTTGGGCTTACATTCACTTTGGTAGGTATAATAATTTCTTTCTTTATATTTTCATATGAGAAAAACTATAAAAAAGATGAGTTTTTAGTTCATGCACAGTCAGCACCTGAAAAAACTGCATTTACAGGTTCATTAGACGGTGCTTTAGAAGTTGAAGGGGCTATAAGAGAGGTTGTTGATAAAAACATGCCTGCTGTAGTTAATATATCTACAGAGATTGAGGCAGGTCAGACTGAAGAAGACAGATATGCTGATGATTTTTTCAGATTTTTCTTTGGGGATCAAGTACCTAGACAAAGAAGAAGCCAAAAATCATTAGGAAGCGGTTTTATTATTAATGAAGATGGTTATGTACTTTCAAACTACCATGTAGTTAAAGGTGCTACCAAAATAATGATAACTCTTTATGGAGAAGACGGTGAATTGCCAGCTAAGTTAATAGGATATGATGAGGCTTATGATTTGGCTTTATTAAAAATAGAAGGTAATGACAGAGTTTTCCCTTATGTTGCTTTGGGAGACAGCGATGCCATAGAGCCGGGTGAGTTTGCCATTGCTATAGGAAACCCTTACGGACTTAATAATACTGTTACTTTCGGTATTGTTAGTGCTAAAGGAAGAAGCGATGTTGGAGCTAATAAATATCAAAGATATATACAAACAGACGTTGCTATAAACCCGGGTAATTCTGGAGGTCCTTTATTTAATATTCATGGTCAGGTAATAGGTATAAACACATTAATATATTCTACTTCAGGCGGAAGTATAGGTATAGGTTTTGCCACTCCTATTAATTTGGCTACTTCTGTTATGACAGATCTAAAAGAAAATGGAAGAGTTACAAGAGGATATTTAGGTATATACTTACAGGATATTGATGAGAACTTATCAAGAGGTCTTAATGTTAAACAAAACAGCGGAGTTTATGTAAGCGAAGTTATACCAGATTCTCCTGCTTCTAAAGGCGGTTTGCAGGACGGCGATATCATTATAGAGTTTGACGGCGAGAGAATGACAAGATCTGGAGATTTATTTAATAAAGTAGCTACTACAAAAGTAGGTAAAGAAGTTACAGTTAAATATTTGAGAAACGGAAGAGAAAGAAGTACTAAAATAGTTATAGAAGCAAGAGTTGAAGATGAGAATGTTGTACCTAGCAGACAATCTCAAAATAATTCTCAGGGAAGTACTCGTTCTTGGATGGGATTAGATGTTTCAAATATTACTCCAGAGATATCTCAAAGACTTCAGATAAGAAGCAATGAAAGAGGTGTTGTAGTTCTTAATATGACTCAGAACTCTAAAGCATATCAGGCTGGACTTAGACCTGGAGATGTTATCAAAGCTATTAACGGTATCACTATTTCAAGTACAGATGATTATGATAAATTCGTTGACTCTTATGGAAATGATAAGTCATTTACTATTACTATAAAACGTGCTAGAATGACTTATGTTATAATAATAGAATAGTGCTTAAATATTAATAGAATATAAAGGAGCTTTGCAATAATATTTTGTAAAGCTCTTTTTTATTATTAATTAATAAATTATGTTAACTATTTTTGGCTTTTTACTTGCATTCATAACTAATTTAATATATTATTAATAAACTATTAATTTGGTTAATAAAGTTTTATATATAAAGAATAATATTCTTAAAACAGGAGCTGAAGATGACACATTTAGAATTGAGAGAAAAATTCAAAGAGTTTTTTAAAAGCAAAAAACATGTAATAGAAAAATCATCATCACTTATACCAATAGATGATCCTACACTTCTTTTCACAACAGCGGGTATGCTTCAGTTCAAACCATATTATGCAGGAATAAAAAAAGCACCTTATTCAAGAGTAGCTACTATACAAAAATGTTTTAGACTTTCAGATTTGGAGAATATAGGAAAAACTGCAAGACATCATACTTTTTTTGAAATGTTTGGTAATTTCTGCTTTATGGGAGATTATTTTAAGAAAGAAGCTATTGAATTTGCTTGGGAGTTTTCTACTCAGGTAATAAAACTTCCTATTGAAAGAATATATGTTTCTATTTATGAGAAAGATGATGATGCTTTTAAGATTTGGAATGAGCATATAGGAATACCAAAAGAAAAGATAGTAAGACTAGGAAAAAAAGATAATTTCTGGGGACCTGCTGGAGATTCTGGGGCTTGCGGACCTTGCAGTGAGCTTTATATTGATATGGGAGAGGAGAAAGGATGCGGTAAGCCAGATTGTTTTGTGGGCTGCGACTGTGAGAGATATTTGGAGTTTTGGAATTTAGTATTTAATGAGTTTTTTCAGGATACTGACGGCAATTTATCACCGCTTCAGAATGTGGGTATAGATACTGGAATGGGACTTGAAAGACTTTGCTATATTATGCAGGGTGTTGAGAGTAATTATCAAACTGATGTTATGAAGCCTATAGTTGATGCTATTATAAAAAAACTCAATGTTAAATATGAAGATAAAAATAAAACAAAAATAAATCTAATAGCAGATCATTTAAGAGCATTGGTATTTGTTTTGGCAGAAGGATGCGTACCTTCAAATGAGGGAAGAGGATATGTTTTGAGAAGACTTTTAAGAAGAGCTTTGAAAACTTCAAGCGATTTAGGTCATAAAGGAGCTTTCTTAAATGAGCTTACTGGTGCTGTTATAGATGTTTATAAAGATATATACGATTATCTTCCTAAAGAAGAAGAGAATATAAAAAGAATATTAAAAGAAGAAGAGAATAAGTTTTTAAATACAATATCTGCTGGTATGAATAAACTCTATAGTGTAATGGAAGATAATAAAGATAGTAAAGTGATAAAAGGTTCTGATGCATTTATGCTTTTTGATACTTACGGACTTCCTTTTGATATAACAGAGGAAGAAGCTAATGATCATGGCTTTACAGTTGATAGAGCTGGATTTGAAGAAGCTATGGAAGAGCAGAAAAAAAGAAGCAGAGGAACTGGAGAAGATAAAAAGTCAAAATTCGGATATGTAGCAAACTTTGACACTAAATATGTTGGTGAAGATTTAAACAATTTGACAAACGGTGTAAAAGCAAAAGTAGCTGCAGTATACAATGATAATACAGTTATTGTAACAGATGTTTCTCCTTTTTACGGAGAGATGGGAGGACAGGTTGGAGACAACGGATATATAGAGACTTCAGATAAACAAACTATTAAAGTAACAGATACTCAGAAAAAAGAAAATACTATTATACATATACTTGAAAATAATAATCATTCATTTAAAGAAGGCGAAGAGATAACATTATTTGTTAATGCTGATAGAAGAATGGCTATAAGAAAAAATCATACAGCTACGCATATACTTCAAAGAGTTTTAGAGCTTACACTTGGAAATCATGTAAATCAGGCTGGAAGCTATGTATGCGAAGATTATTTGAGATTTGACTTTACTCACCCAGATTCTATATCCGAAGAAACTTTGCTTAATATAGAAAATAAGGTTAATGAAGTAGTTTTCAAATCGATGCCCGCTGTAATTAAATACATGTCTAAAGAAGAAGCTATATCATCTGGGGCTAAGGCATTGTTTGGTGAGAAATACCCTGATACTGTTAGAATACTTGATATAGGAGACGGATTTTCAGTAGAGCTTTGCGGAGGAAGTCATTTGACAAATACATCGGAAGTTGGTTATTTCCATATAGTAAGTGAAGGTTCTGCAGCAAGCGGTGTAAGACGTATAGAGGCTATTACTGGTTTAAAAGCTGCTAATGAGGCTACAAAACTATTTAGTAAAGTAAAAAACTTGGCACATATACTTAATGCTTCAAAAATAGAAGAAATTACTATAAGAGCTGAAAACCTTCAAAATGAAGTAAAAAAATTGCAGAAAGATATTAAGCAGTTAAAGACTTCTGGAGCTTCAGTTACTTCATTTATGGATAATTATGAAGATTTAGGCGGTATTAGATTCTACAATTTAGAGTTTAATGAGGATATAAAAGAAGTAAGGCTTTATGCTGATACTATAAAAGAGAGAGTAAAAGACAGTATTACTGTTATGATAAGTAAAACTGAGTCTTCAAACTCTATACTTGTTCAGCTTACAGGAAGTGCTGTAAAAGAAAAGAAATTATCTGCAAATAATATTATAAAAGATATTATTAAAACTGCAGGCGGAAGAGGCGGCGGAAAAGATACTTTTGCTCAGGGCTCTATAGAAAATATAGATAAGGCAAAAGAAGAAATTAATAAATTAAAGAGTACATGGTTATAACTTTTAATATGAAAAAAATTACAATACTTTTTATATATGCTTTTTTTATTTTGATATCTTGTTCTGAAAAAGATGTTACTTTAAGAAGACTTGAAGATGTTCATAAAGCCGAAAAAAAATTAGCAAAAGACCCTAATGATGAAGAGGTTATATTGGAAGTATTAAATGCGGCTCAAAATGGCGGCAGGGAAGTACGTGCTGAGGCTGTTTGGCTTTTAGGAAAGATAGAAGCAGATATAGCATACAGTGATTTTTTGCGTGCCAGCGTTGAAGATCCTGATTTTAATGTAAGATGTTTAGCTGTTTTGGGTCTTGGAAGACTTGAGGCAAATAATCCCGAAGCTATTGACAGGGTAAAAAGGGCTATTTCTGATACTGATTTGCAGGTGCAGATAGAGGGATTAAAAGTCGCTGGCAGAATGAATGCTAAAGAGCTTTTGAACTCTATACTTGAAAGTTTATCAAGTAAAAATAAGTGGGTAAGAATGGCGGCTGTTGAGGCTTTAAAAGATTATGATGATGGCAGAGTTGACAGATCTTTGAATTTGCTTGCTTCAAGTGACAGTGATTTTGCTGTAAGATCTATTATTAAACAGGTTATAGAATATAGAGAAAATAAAAAAGCTAATACTATAGAAATTGAAGAGTAGGGTGCATTATTGATGTTTAAAAGAAGTGTTAAATTGTTTTTATTTATAATAATATCTTTATTTATTACTATATCATGTGCTTCAAAATATTCTTATGTAAGAGTTGATGATATTATAGAAAAAAATAGAACCATAGCGGTAGCTTCTTTTACTTTTCCAAAGAGTATGACCAATCAGTACTTGGACAAATTAAAATATTTAAACACAGAAATATATACAGATTTTGTATTAAATAGTTTTATAAGTAATTTTAATTCTCAAAATGAAATGGTTAAACTAATAACCTTGCAGGAAGCAATAGGAAATGAAGAGTTTGCCAAACTTCCAAATCATTCTATATTAGGAGCTGATTATGTGGCAGCAACTGGTACTCTTGCTACAAACAGATTAAGCGAAGAAACATTATCCTTACTTGCTGGTAAAGCTGACGGAGTAATGTATGCAAACTCTGCAATGTCTTTTTGGTCTCAGAAGGTTAGTATAGATTTTGAGATTTATGATATTACAGGCGATTATTTGTGGATAGACACTTTAAATGGTGCTTCTTATCATATTATAGGCGATACTGGTGCTCCTACTAGGCAGACTGCTTATGAAATAGTTATTGCCGATGTTATGAAGTATCAGAAACTCCATGCAGAAGAGCTTTATATTGTTATAGACCAAGCCATATCAAATGGGGTTAATGGTCTTAAAGGAAGGGCTCCTTATGCATTTAATACTAATGATATAATATTCACACAAAAAACTTTTAGTTTAACCAATGAAGACTATGCAAAAAAGGCAGGTATATATTAATGGCACAAAAACAAAAAATAGAATTAAATTTCAGCGATGTAGATGATTTTCATTTTAAAAAATCATTAAAAGGATATATTACAAAAATAGCAGATGATCATTATGTTATTAATAATGATGATTTAGCTATAAGAGCTACTGGTAAAACACCTAAAGAAGCAGCAGAAATGCTTAAAGATCAGTTTATAGTTCTTGCTAATGATTTGATGTATAAATCAAAATATGCACCTTTAAGTGAAAGAGAGAGAAAGAAAGTTAATATTATAAACTCCATATGCGATTTAATATAGTATTTGTAATATAAGAATAAGATTTGAAAAAATAAATGGCTAACTATGTTTTATGAAATTAGCTTTAAGTGAATATATAATATTTGATAAATAATCTGACACCAATATTTAAAAATTATTTTTTATATTCTTTTCTGATTTTATATTATTTTCTGAAATAGAAAGAAACTTTAATTTTTTTAATTTTGTCAATTCTTCTGGTATATCATCTAGTTTATTTGAATCAAGAATAAGCTCTTTGAGATTTCTTAAGTTTTGTATTTTTGAATCTATTTTTTTTATTTTATTAAATGAAGCGTCTATAAACTTTATATTATGAAGCTCATATATTTCATCAGGCAGATAAGAAATATTACATCCGCTTATATCAAGTTCTTCAAGTTTTTTTAGCATTTTTATATTTTTATTTAATTTGCTTATACTATTATAAGAGATATTGAGATATTTTAAGTTTGTAAGCTCAAAAATTTCTTTATTAAGATATCTTATTTTATTTGAAGATATATCGAGATTTTTTAAGTTTTGTAAATTAGCTATTTCTTTTGGTATTTTTTTTATATAGTTCATAGATATGTATAGGCTTTCTATATTTTCAATTTCAAAGAATTCTAAAGGAATCTCTGTTATATCTAAATTGCTCAGATTTAATTCCCTTATATTATCAAAATCTTCTATTTTTGTATTTGCTATATCATAAGCATCATTTTCTTTAGCCCATTTAATTATATATTTAAAATTACTCTTAGTCATATTTATTAAAGCCGTATTTATTATTTTTATCATTTATTATTATATTAGCATGCTTATATGACAAAAATTGACGCATTAACACATATTTAATAATATTTTTATATATTTTCTGAATATAAAAACTCATAAAAATAAGAAGGATAATCGATCTCAAATTGAAGCACTTCATTGGTGATAGGGTGAGTAAACTCTATTTTTTTAGCAACAAGCATAAGGGCTTTATATTTGTTTGAGCTTTTCGAGTATATTTTGTCGCCTGCTACGGGAAAGTTTTTGTATGATGAATGCACTCTTATCTGATGAGTTCTTCCAGTTTTTAAATCTATTTCTATAAGCGTATGATTTTTAAATCTTTTTAATACCTTTATATGTGTAAGAGCATGTTTACCGTCTTCTCTTACAGTCATTTTTTTTCTGTATACCTGATGTCTTCCTATAGGCAGATTAATTTCTAAATAATTATCTTTAAGAACTCCTATAACTATAGCATGATATATTTTTTTTATTTTGCGGTTTTTGAATTGTTCTTGAATTCTTGATACAATATCAGCATTTTTCCCTATAATCATAATTCCAGAAGTATCTTTATCAAGCCTATGTATTATTCCAGCCCTGCTTTTATTGCCTACAAAATCAAAGTCTTTTATATTATAAAGCAAAGCATTAACCAAAGTTCCAGTCATTTCTGATGCTGAACAATGCACACTCATTCCAGCGGGCTTATTTATTACAAGAAGGTATTTATCTTCATATATTATGTCTAAACTTATATTTTCAGCTTTAGGATTTTCTATATCTATTTCTTTATCGCTATTATTTATATCAACTTCTATTTTATCATTTATTTTAAGAGCATATGAAAGTTTTTTTTCGATTCCGTTTACTTTGATAGAGTTTAAATAATTTTTTACTTGGCTTCTTGATATATTTAATTTTTCGCTTATAAATACATCTAGTCTTTTTTTGGCATCTGCTTCTTCAATTATAAAGTATTTATTATTATCAGATTTTTCTCTGTTCATAATTGATTATTTTATCTTTATTCATTATTTTTGTTTTTATCAAAATCTTCTTTAAAGAAAAATACTCCTATAGCTATTATACATATTCCTATAGTAATGGAAGCATCAGCTATATTATAATTATAAGGAAATCTTATAGTTTCATTAAAACCCATACTAATAAAGTCAGTAACATATCCTCTCATAATTCTGTCAATCAAGTTTCCCATAGCTCCTCCAAGAACCATAGTAAAACCAATCATAGAAAGTTTCTGCTTTTTTACATTTATAGATATCATTATGAAGAATACTACAATCATGGCCAAAAATACTATAATTTTGAGAAGTTCTGGTATTATATGCTGTATTGATTCTGGTACACTGTTAAGAAAGCCGAATGATACGCCGTAATTTCTAGTGTATATAAATATTAATATATCGCCTATTACTCTTTGTACAATTATTTCCTGAAGGTATTTATCTATAAAATATTTTGATACTGCATCTGCTATAAATATAAGTAATGCTGCTAAAAAATATATTTTCTTTTGTTTTATCTCTTGTGCTATTTTTTTTAATTTTATCATATGGCTTTAACTCTTTTTATTAATATATTTAATTTTTACTGCAATATATAACTTGACTATAATATAAAAAGTGAATTTTTTTCAATATATTTATCAATATAATAGACTATAATAATTTATATTAATAAAAATTACAAGTTTGATTTATATATAATGTAATATAGATAATATCTTTTATAATCATTTTATATAATTATTTCAAACATTTGTTATTATTTACAATTTTTTTTATTTTATGTTATAATCATTGTAGAAATATATTCTATTATAGTGATAATTAATTATGGACTTAAAAATAAAAGCTAAAAAGATTAAATACTCTAAAGTTCTTGTTATAGGCGATTTAATGCTTGATAAATTCACTTACGGAGATGTTATAAGAATATCTCCTGAAGCACCTGTTCCAGTTCTTCATGTTAATCATGAAGAAAATTATTTAGGCGGTGCTGGAAATGTAGCAAGAAATATCTCTGCCTTAATAGGGGAGGATAATAATAACAGCATTTTTATGATAGGCGTAATAGGAAAAGATAATTCTGCTGATACTATTATAAAAAGTATGAATAAGGCAAATATATCTACTAATGGCATAGTAGAAGATGATTCCAGAGATACTATAACAAAAACAAGAATAGTGGCAAATACTCAGCAGATAGTGCGTATAGATAATGAAAGTACAGAGCCTTTTTCTGCTAGTATAATGAAAAAAATAGAAAAAAACTTTACTGATAACGTAGATAATTATAATGCTGTAATAATAAGCGATTATGCTAAAGGTATTATTACAAATAAGCTTGCAAAAAAGATAATAGATACCTGCAATAAAAAGAATAAGCCAGTATTAGTAGATCCTGCTATAAAGCATTTTTCATTTTATAAAAAAGCCACACTTATGACGCCTAATTTGAAAGAGGCAGTTGAAGGATCAGACAGTAGATTACCTTTTTATGAGTTTAATCCTGAAGCTATAAATACACTTGGAAATGATATAATAAAAAAATTAGCACTCTCAAAACTGATGATAACTTTAGGTGCTAATGGAATGGCTTTATTTGATAAGGATATAAAAGGTCCTGATAAAAAAACTCCTTTTATAATA
Source organism: Brachyspira innocens ATCC 29796 (assembly GCF_000384655.1). Classification (GTDB taxonomy): domain Bacteria; phylum Spirochaetota; class Brachyspiria; order Brachyspirales; family Brachyspiraceae; genus Brachyspira; species Brachyspira innocens. The sequence continues at coordinate 33,121 of NZ_ARQI01000110.1, forward strand.
CCTACAAAGGCAAAGAGCGTGTTTGATGTTTCTGGTGCTGGAGACACTGTTATATCGGTACTTGCTATGTGTTTATCGGTAGGATTATCTTTTAAGGAGTCTTCTGAAATATCAAATGCTGCTGCTGGTGTTGTTGTAGGAAAGAGAGGAACTTCCACTTTAACATTAGATGAGCTTATGGAAGTACTATAATAAGTTTTATATAAAAATTGGAAATATTATTTTATTATGAAGAGAAAAATTATATTATTATTTATACTGCTGTTATTTATTGTTTCCTGTCTGCCGAAACCTTTAATAGTGCCTGCTAAAGTTGTTACAGAGCTTACATTGGGTAAGGATATAGGGGTTTACAGCAATGAGTTTGTAGATTTGGATAGCCCCAAAATATATAAAGTTGATAACGAATATTATTTCGGAGATTTTTATATAGTAAAAAACGATACTGTTTATGCTTTAGATGTATCCAATTCAAGAATGGTTATAGCCTCTGGAAGCAATGTAAGGTATTTTCCTTTGGAGTATAAAAATCTTGAAACTTCAAAAATATCTCTTATAGATTCTAATGCTAATATTTATATAACAGGGTACAATTTAAGATATGTAGGCGATATAGTAGTAAGCAATGTTATGATGAGTCTTCCATCTGAAAGTCCTACGACTGAGGGCGATGATGCTCCGCGTATAGAAACTTATACTGTAAAAGTAACTAATACCAATTATACTAAAGTAGGTTTTGTATCTTTAAATAAAATATCTTCCAATGGTAATACATTGTACAGCATAGATACTGTTATTGATAATGAATACGAATCTTTAGTCAAATTAATAACATTAACCAATCATAAATTTGCTCTTCTTAAAAGAGATAAAGATAAAGTTCCGCTGCTGGATATATACGACATGGATACGGGAAAGATGGAAAAAAGATTCTCTCTTAAAGATGTTGAATATACTGATAAAGCGGCTATGTCTTACAGAGAAATAGTAGACTGTGTATATGTACCAGATAAAGAGGTTGTGGCAATTCTTACTATGAATGTAATTGAAGGTAAGCATCAGGAAGATATTATATACACATCAAAGCTGGATAATTTTAATCTTAAAGAAACGTACAAAATACCAAACAGAGATAACTCTCTTGCTGTAGGTATATCAAGTACTGGACGTGTTACATATACTGGTATGGATAATGGAATGTATTTCTTTATACGTACTAATCCTTTTTTATCGCAGAATTACAGCAAAGAATATTTAGGTACTGACGGATTTAATAAGTTACGGGGAATACATATGTTTGATGATTCTATTTACGGCTTTATGTTAGAAGACGGTATAATTAGATTCCAGAACTATTGATATATTTCCAATTTGAAATAAAAATTATTATATACTATGATGCAGTAAAATGCAGATTAACTATAAAAACTTTGAGTAAATAGCGTACAAAAAGCTATAATACATTCATAAAAATAAACTTGTTTGAAAACTAATTTTATTTATGTATATAGTTTAATTAACAAATATTTACACTTTTTGTAACTGTATTTTTAAAAAAATGCGGTTTGTTATAATTAAAATACAGCCTTCATAGCTATATAATATCTACCATCTGTAGAGCCTTGAAATCCGAAGTATATAGGGTTAAATTTTATATAAGCACTGTACTCTAAACAGAATAAATCTTTTTTACTATTAAACTTTTCATCTTTGTTTACAGGTATATAAAACATCGGTCTTAAAGCCAGATTGAGCATTTTCCATTCCGCCCCTATTTCAAATCTTAAATAATGTGCATCATTGTCTCTCCAAGTGTATTCTCCAAGCATATTAATCCATAATTGTCTGTCAAGCAGAGGAAGTTTTCCCATAGCAGATAGCTGCACGAGATGATGAGTTTTATCATCATTATTATTATAAAGAGTTTCAAATCTTTCTGGAGATAATGAATTTTTTTTGTTGTATTGATATAAAAACTGAGCTTTGAAATAATCCCCATGAACTTTTAAAAGTACAGCCAAAGGATTTGAGTCTTTTGAATAGCCTTGAGAGTATGATATCTCATAATAATATCCTATAAATCCAGCTCTAAAACCCATTTCATTATTTACTCTAGGCAGATACCAATGCGGCTGAGAAGAAGCAGATTCACTGTCATAAACTGAAGGCAAAAGCATAAATGTGGAGCCGTTAATATCATTTACAGCCTTCATTCTAAAAGAAAGAAGTATTCTAGTTAATGTAATAGTCTCTATTCCTGCATCATATAATCCTATACTTCCAGTAGCATTGTCTTTATTAAATACATCAAATTTGGCAGTCATAGTTGCAAAAGGAGTGGCTGAAAAGTACCAATCAAAATTAAATGTTTTTCCAACTGATAGGTACATATTAGGCATACTGAAATGTCCGTATTTTAGGTTTACTCCGATTAGCGTATCCATATGAAGTTCTATAGTAGAAAGTTCATATAAAAGTCTTGAAGAAAAAGAAGTTTTTAAAGCAGTCTCTCTTTTATAGCTTTCATGTATATAATCAATGGGCATATAACTTTCTGTAGGTCTTACAGGCTCTATTCCTATATAGGGCCAAACTGTTATTATACCTTTTAATAATCTCTGATCTTTTTCTGTATATGGAGATTGTGCATATACTTCAAAGTAACTTATAATAATTAAGTTAAAAACTATAAATTTTAAAATATTTTTCATATAACTGTTTTTATTTGTTTTAATATTATAATATCATTTTATCATATAAATAAAAAATTGACAATTGAATTTATATGTGATATAATTTTTTAATAGTTTTTTGGGGAGTTTAAAATTGAAAGAATTTAATATTTTAGAGGAAAAATTAAAGGATTTTTTAGACGATTATCAGCTAATTTCATTTGATAATAAAGAATTATTACAAACTATAGAGCAGTTAAAAAAAGAAAAAGAAGATTTAACTAATTCATTAAATCAGCTTAAAGATAATTTTAATTCTCTTAAAGAGGAAAAAACTATACTAGAAGCCGATAAAAGAAATGCAAATGATAATTATAATTCTATAAGAGAAGAAAGAGAAAATCTTATAAAACAGCTTGAAGCAGCAAGAATAGAATTAGAAACTACTAAAAGAGAAAGAGATACATTAAAATCAAATTTAGAAAATACGGAAAAAGATTCTGTAACACTTATAGAAGAAAATGACAGTGTAAAAAAATCATTAGAAACAGCAAACAGAACTATAGAAACTCTTACAAAAGAAAATAAAGAATTGGAAGAAAAACTAGGTATATTGATAGATAGAATAGACAGTGTAAGAAACGCTAGCTTAAAAAAAGTTTATCATGCTGTAAATACGCCTGCAAAAGAAGAGATTAAAGAGATTAAAGAGACTAAAGAAGTTAAAGAAATTAAAGAAGAGGCAGTGCATACAAAAACAGAAGATATAAAAAAAGATGAAGTTAAAGAGATTAAGGCAGAAGAAGTAAAACAGCATACTGAAGAATTAAATAATGATGAAGAAGATCCTTTCAGCGGCAATAATGATTCAGATTATTATGAAGAGTATAAAGAAAACGAAGTAGCTAATCATTCAAAAGAACCTATTAAAGAAGATGTAAAAGAAGCAGTTAAAGAAAAAGCAGAAGTAGTTGTTTCTAGTGTAAAAGTTACAGAAGAGGAAGATCCTTTTTCTAATGCTTCTGATGCTAGTTGGGACGAAGAGATAGAGAGTATAAAAGAAGAAAGTAAAGAAGAGGCAAGTAACAGCAGCGATGATAATAATGAGAGTAATGAAAATAAAAAAGAAGATAATTATGAGTTTGATATAAATGAAGATGATCAGTATATGTTCGGCGAAGATGATGAGGAAGAGTTCTTCTTTGATAATGAATCAAAATAATTCTGTAAAAATGGGTAAATAAAATGGATAATAATACTTTAGAGGTTACAATATACGGCAGAACTCTTAATATAAAATCAAGCGAAGAGAATGCTGAGTATTTAAAAGAAGTTGCTGATTTTGTTGATGAAAGTATGAATGATATAGCAGAGCATTATGGTTCAAATTATCCTAGAGATACTATAGCAATACTAGCTTGTCTCAACATAGCAGACCTGCTTAAAAGAGAAATAGCTAACAGTAAGGCTGGAAAAGATACTTTATTAGCTTTAAAAGAAAGTATAGCCTCAAGATCTAATAAATTAATCAAACTTATAGATGAAACTAAAGAAAATTCTAAAGAATAGTTTTATAATAGACTTGTTTCAAAACTAATTTTATTTATTAATTGTGGGGACTAGCCCCCACACCCCCACTTCTTTTGGTGACCCAAAGAAGCAAAAGGACTGCATATTTACATACTTAAATAATAAGCTATACAACATTTAAAACATTATTTTAATAATTTATAAATTAGCAAAATTTTACATATAATCTTGTCAAGTACTTTTGAAACAAGTCTAATATAATTTTTTAGTAATATCAAATTAAAAAAGACCTGCATTAAAATGCAAGTCTTTTTTTTTAACAATGAAAAATATTTTATTTAAATTCAGATTACTTACTTAATTTACTTTAAAGAAACTCATAGCATCAACCAATTCTACAGCCTGATTAAGTAAAGATGTAGAAGAAGCGGAAGCCTGTTCTACTAAAGCAGCATTTTGCTGAGTTACACTATCCATATCAGTAACTGCTCTATTAACCTGTTCTACACCTTCATGCTGTTCTACCGCAGTGGAACTTATGTCCTGCATGATTTTAGCTGTATTTTCTATTTTTCCCTGAAGATCATTGAATATTTCCTGAGATATTCTAGCTGATTCTGTAGCTTTATTAATTTTGTCATAAGCATTATCAACTAAATCAGTAATATCTTTAACAGATGACTGAGTAGTTTGAGCTAAGTTTCTAACCTCGCTTGCTACAACAGCAAATCCTTTTCCCTGTTCTCCTGCTCTTGCTGCCTCTACTGCAGCATTCAAAGCAAGTATATTAGTTTGAAAAGCAATGTCTTCTATTATTTTTGTAATGTCTTTTATTTTTGTACTGGCATCATAAACTTCTTCTATATTTTTTGTTGTATCTAGTATTATCTCGCCTGCATTCTGAATAGAAGTTCTTGAATCTATCATCATTTTATTTCCTTCAATAGACTGATCTGCTGATGATTTTATTGTAGAAGCCATTTGTTCCATAGATGAAGCAGTTTCTTCCAAACTAGCAGCCTGTGCTTCTGTACGTTTTGATAAGTCGGCACTGCCTTGAGAAAGTTCTTTAGCATTCATTCTTATTTCATCTGCTGAGTTTCTCACTTTTACTATTATATCAGATAATCTGTCTCTCATATCAAAGAAAGAATTAGCTAAAACTCCAAGTTCATCTTTACGGTTTATATTTCTATGTGTTGAAGTTAAATCTCCGTCTGAAATTTCTCTTGAAATAGATACGAGTTCATTTAAAGGTTTTGTTATGCTCTTTATGTATAATGCTATTATTAAAGTACATAGTATTATAAACAAAGGTCCTATAATTACTGTACGTATAATAGTATATTTTATTTCTTTATATATTTCGCTGTCTGCTTTAGCAAATATCACAGACCAAGGCATAGTATGAATATTTTCATAAGCGGCAGAACGTTTGCCTTGATGACCTTCATTATCATAAGATTCTATAATTCCAGTATGACTTGTTTTTATTACACTGTAAACATCTGGAAGTTTATCTCCTATTCTTTCTTTATCAGATGATAATATTACATTTCCGTCATTATTTGCCACTGTAATACGTCCGTTTAAATTGAGATTGCCTATAAAGTCATTATTTACTTTAGCCAAATCTAAATTGATGTATATTATACCTATAAGTTCTTTTGCTGAGTTTCTTAATCCTCCGCAAAGTAAAAGTGCTTGTCCTCCTGTTGTAGATGATACACTTGTTGTATTATCATAAGTATAATTATAGTTATTAGCCTTCATTCTATTAAATAATTCAGTATGAACACTTGCTATAGATACACCTTCAAGTTTAGGATTGGCATTATCAAGTATAATATTGCCGTTAATATCTGCTACACCTATATTGATAGAGTATGTATTTACAGAGCCGAAATCTTTTAATCTTTTTATTGCTTCAGTTTTTACAGCTTCATCTGAAGGATTTAATACAGCATTAACTACAGCCCCAGATTGTGCGTATGTAGATATCGCAAGAAGCTGTTCGTGCAAAACCATATCTATCATAGAAGAATATCCTGATACTGTAGCTCTAAATCCTTCTAAAGAAGATTTCCTTATAGCTCTTGATGAAGACCATATTGAAATTACAGATAAAATGGCTATAGTAATAAAAATAATAGAACTTATTATAATTGGTACTTTAAATGATAAACTGTGAATTTTTTTCATATTGTGAAAAACCTCTATATATAATATTTTTTTATTTTCTGATAAAATCGATTACAGGTATATGTAAAGATAATACAAAATTAATTTAACAATAAAATAATCAAAGTCAATAAAAATTATAATTTTTTTTTGATTTTATTTAAAAAAAATAAATATTTTTTAAGAATATTATATATAATTTTATATTACTTTCTATAATATAGGAATTATTTTATAATCAATATATTTCAGGCATTATATTCTGTAATCAAAATATTAAAAAATTAATTACACTATTTTTACAATACAGGTTTTTTATATAGTATATTTAATAATTATTAAAAATTTTGAAACAAGTCTAATAAAAAGAAGGCACATATTATTAAAATATATGCCCCATTTATGAAGATATTTTTAGATATTTTACAGTTTAAAGAAGTTCATAGCATCTTGTAATGAATTAGCCTGTACAACCAAATCTTTTGAAGCAGCTTCAGCCTCATTTACCAATGTATTATTAAGCTGAGTAGCACCGTCCATTTCTGAAACTGCCCTATTAACTTGCTCCACTCCAGACTGCTGTTCTACTGCTGCTGAACTTATTCCTCTCATTATATTAGCTGTTTCATCTATTTTGGCTTTTAAATCTTTAAATATTTCCTGTGATTGTCTTGCTGTTTCTGTAGCTTTATTGATTTTATCATAGGCATTATCTACCAAATCCGTAATATCTTTTACTGATGACTGAGTAGTTTGAGCCAAGTTTCTAACCTCGCTTGCTACCACTGCAAAACCTCTTCCCTGATCTCCAGCTCTTGCTGCCTCCACTGAAGCATTAAGTGCTAATATGTTAGTTTGAAATGCAATGTCTTCTATTATTTTAGTAATATTTCTTATTTTTGTACTTGCTTCATAAACTTCTTCTATATTGGAAGTGGTCTGTATAATAATATCTCCTGCTTCATCTATAGAAGATTTTGAAGATATCATCATGTCGTTTCCAGTTAAAGAATATTCGGTAGAAGATTTTATAGTAGAAGCCATCTGTTCCATAGAAGCGGCTGTCTCCTGAAGGCTTGCTGCCTGTGATTCTGTTCTTTTAGAAAGCTCCATATTTCCAGCGGCTAATTTTTCAGAAGCATTCATTATGCATACTGAAGCATGATTAACCTCTTTAATAGTTTCTACTAATTTACTTCTCATATTATTAAAACTATCAGCAAGAAGCCCTATTTCATCTTTTCTAGGCTTTATTTTTTTCTGAGAAGTACTTAAATCACCTCTTTCTATTCTTTGTGCCTCATTTACTACTATAGATAGAGGTTTAGTTATAGAACGTATAAATATATTAATAAATACTGCTATAGAAATTATAGTTATTATACCGAATATAATGCCGCCTATTACAGCATTTCTATTTTCAGCAAATATTTCTTCTGAAGTCATAGTCATAGAAGTAATCCAAGGAACATATTTCATTTTGGTATAAGAGCCCATCATCTTATGATTATTGGCAATGTATGTAACTACACCTTTAGATAAATTATTATCAAATACGCTTTTATAAACGGAAGGGGCATCTATATTAACTTTATTATAGTCGGTGTTCATTACTACTTTCAAATTAGGTGTTATTACGTCCAAACCTCCAGTATCTCCTAATTGTATACCTTCTATATAGTTTTTATAAAATTCTCTCCAATTAAAAACAGTATATAAATATCCTACTTCTTTATTTCCATTTTTTACAGGAGTAGCAAAAATAAAAGATAATTCTCCATTCACTATTGACGGTACAAGTTCATTACCATAGCTTACACTGCCGTATCCGTATTGTCTGTTTTTTAATTTATTCCATATATCAATATTGCTGTCTGTAAATTTAGTTCCTATTAATTTTGAATAATCGCTGTCAGCTATTATAATACCGTTGTTATCTACTATTCCTACATTAATAGAACAGGCATTTTTTTCTCTGAATGTTTTTAATGTAGCATTTAATCTGTCAGTTCTTGTATTATCTTTGTAGTCAAGATATTCTCCTACTATTGGTACAGAGGCATAAGTTTCTAATAAATAGGACTGCGTTCTAAACCAAGCATCAAATACCGATGAATAGCCTCTTACTGTTGTTTCAAAACCTTCAAATCTGCTTTTAGATATTCCTTTTCCAGCTATCGTAAGGGAAATTATCAGAAGTATTGTTATAAGTATAGTTGTAACAATACAAAGGATTGCAGGCACCTTAAATGCCAAACTGTTGAATCTTCTCATTTCTACTTTCACTCCATATACAATCAATTATATTACAGAATGTAATATAATAATTATTTTCATATCGTCAATAATTTTTTGTATTTGTGATTTTTAATATTGATTTTATACTTAAAAAGTCGTTATTAAAAAATTATTAAATCCGAGAATATAAAATTGTATAGAATTTACTAAAATAATTTTTATTTTATGGTGCAAAACTTATGAATATATTTATAAACGGTAAAGAATTATCAGTAATGCTTGAAAACGAAAAAAATGCTTATGAAATATTAAAACCTATAGAGAGCTGGTGCAATTCTAATGATTTTTTAATAAATAAAGTTAATATAGATGGAAGAGAATTACAGCCATATATAGATGAGGAATATGAAACTATACCTATAGATAATGTTCAGAAAATAGAGGTTGAGGCATTAAGCCATGCCGAATATTCTCTGTATTCTATTATGTCGATTATAGAATATTTGCAGAATGTCTCAAATACCGAAAAAATAAGCGAAAAAGATGTAGAAGCATTAAAAGACGGTATGCTTTGGGTGCTTGATTCTGTGCCTAGAACTATATTCTTATTTAATATGAGTTTGGAATCCTATAATATAATACATATATTAAAAATGCTCGAAGTAAAATTAGAAAGATTAAACAGCATATCAGAGAGTTTAGATAAAGTTAATGAGTTCTTTAATGATGATTTAAAGCCTTTTTTAAATGAAAAGATGATTCCTACTATGGAGCTTGTTATAGAAGAAGCCAAAATAAACACTATTGCATTATTTGCAAGCAATATAACAGAAAGCAATGTTTTATACAAAGTTGGAAGTCTGCCTAAATTCTTACCTCTAATTTTAGACATATTAGATTCTATAGTTAATAAACTTCAGTCTGGAAATGATAAAGAGGCTTTTATATATGCTGAAAAATTCTCAAGAATAGTGAGTTTTTCATTCAGCATACTTTCAAATGCCGCTTCTATTTATTCTATAGACTATTCTCAAATTTATTTAAACTCCGTATCTCTTTCTGATGCTATTAGCGATTTTAATGAGATGATGAATAATGTGCTTGACGCTTTTGCAAATGAGGATTATATATCTATAGCCGATTTGCTTGAGTATGAAATAAAAGATAGAATAGAAAATATTATGAATTATATACCATTAGTAGAGGAATATATTGAAAAACTCAATGTTTGACTTTGAAGAAGATCTTAATTCTTTCAAGCCTATGGCTGAGAGAATGCGTCCTCTTTCAATAGAAGAAGTTTTCGGGCAGAAGCATATACTTGGCAAAGATAAAACTTTAAGGAAAATGATAGATAATGACAAAATTACTTCTATGGTTTTCTTTGGTCCGCCCGGCGTTGGTAAATCTACAGTTGCCTCAATTATCGCAAAAAAAACTAAAAGCGAATATATTAAACTTAATGCCGTTCTTTCAAATGTTTCTGAAATAAGAGAAGCTATTAAAAAAGCTGAGAAAAATTTGGAAAACAGAAAAAAAACTATTCTTTTTATAGATGAAATACATAGATTTAATAAAAGTCAGCAGGACGCACTTCTTCCAGCTGTAGAAAATGGCTCTGTAATACTTATAGGAAGCACCACTCAAAATCCGTATTTTTATCTTAATAATGCACTTCTTTCACGTATAATGCTTTTTGAGTTTAGAAATCTTGATGATAATGATATAAAAGAAGCTCTCTTAAAAGCTATTACCGATAAAAGAGGTTTAGGCGAAGATGATGTTGCTGTAGAAGATGGTGCTATTAATTTAATAGTACGCTATTCACATGGAGATGTAAGAAAGGCTTTTACTTATTTTGAAGCCTCATATTTAGCTACACAAATAGATGAAACCAAAGAAAAACTTACAATTACAGAAGAAATAGTAAAAGATGTTACAAGCAAACAGTCTATGACATTTGATGAAGATGAGCATTATAATACAATAAGTGCTTTTATAAAAAGTGTAAGGGGAAGCGATCCTAATGCTGCCGTTTACTATTTAGCGAGAATGCTTGAAGCTGGAGAAGACCCAAGATATATAGCAAGGCGTTTGTGTATATTAGCTTCTGAAGATATTGGGCTTGCCGAGCCTAATGCTATGAATATTGCCGCTTCTCTTGTAAGTATTATTGATTTTATAGGTATGCCTGAAGGACGTATTCCTTTAGCAGAAGTTACTATATATTTATCTTTATGTCCTAAATCAAACTCTGCTTATAATGCTATTAATAAGGCTATTAGAGATATAAGAAACGGAGAGCTTTATTCTATACCTAATTATTTAAAAGATAATCATTCAGCGTCATTTGATAAAAAAAGTGATGAAGAATATAAATACCCTCATGAATTTCCTTATCATATAGTAAAACAGGACTATTTAGAGCATGGCATAAAAAAAGAGTATTATGAGCCTGTTGATATAGGGGAAGAACGCGAGCTTAAAAGACGTTATGAGTGGATTATAAAGCATATATAATTTCAAAAAGTCTGTGTTTATAAATTTTCTAAAAATACAATTTACTATTTTTAAATAAGTTGTATAATTTATATAAATTTTATTTAAGGATTTTTATTATGATAGATGTAAAATTAATAAGAGAAAATATTGAATTAGTAGAAGAGAATTTAAGAAAGAGAAGAAGTAAAGTATCTTTGGATAAGTTAAAAGCATTGGAGCATGAAAGACTTAATTTATTAAAAGAAGTAGAGCAGGACAGAGCCAAAAAGAACGAAGCTTCTAAAAAAATCGGCGAATGTATGAAAGCAGGCAATAAAGAAGAAGCTGAAAAAATAAAAGAAGAGATGAAAAACTTTACAGAATCCTTAAATAAAAAAGAAGAAAAATTAACAGAACTTGAAGAATCGGTTAATAATGAAATACTTTATCTACCTAATATGCTTTCAGAAGATGTACCTGAAGGTGATGATGAGCATGCCAATAAAGAGATTATCAGATGGGGAGAGCCTCGTAAATTTGATTTTGAAGTAAAAGATCATGTTGATGTGGCATTGGGACTTGATATACTTGATATTGAAAGAGCTGTAAGAATGGCTAGAACTCGTTTTTCTCTTATGAAAGGCAAAGGGGCAGCTTTAGAGAGAGCATTGATTAACTTTATGCTTAAAAAACACACTTCAGAACATGGTTATACTGAGTATGTACCTCCTATGCTTGTTAATGGCAGAACTATGACTGGTACTGGTCAGCTTCCAAAGTTTGAAGAGGATTTATTTAAAACTACTGATGATCCTGCTTTATACCTCATACCTACAGCAGAAGTTCCTCTTACTAATATTTACAGAGAAGAGATAATACCAGAGAATATGCTTCCTATATATGCAACAGCCTATACACCATGTTTTCGTTCTGAGGCAGGCTCTTACGGACGCGATATGAGAGGGCTTATAAGACAGCATCAATTTGATAAAGTAGAGCTTGTAAAGGTATGTGCTGCTGACAAATCTAAAGAAGAGCATGAAAAAATGCTTAAAGACGCTGAAAGTATTTTGCAGGCTTTAGAGCTTCCATACAGAGTTGTAGTGCTTTCTTCTGGAGATATAGGCAATGCTGCTTACAAAACTTATGATATAGAAGTATGGCTTCCTTCTCAGAACACCTACAGAGAAATATCAAGCGTGAGCAACTGCTGGGACTATCAGGCAAGACGTATGCAGATGAGAACTAGAAGAAACGGTAAAACTGAATTGGTACATACTTTAAATGGTTCTGGTATTGCTGTTGGAAGGACTTGGATTGCTATACTTGAAAATTATCAAGAGGCGGACGGAAGCGTTATCATACCAGAGGCTTTAAGACCATTTACTGGTTTTGACAAGATAGAGAAACCTAATTAATACCGTTATTATAAAAACAATTAGTTTAGTAAATAAAATTGATAAAGTGCATATCTTAAACAAGGTATGCATTTTTTATTGCATTGGAATTTACGATTAAGTTTTCGCACTAAAAATAACAAATGACATTAAAAAAGTATATATGGGGGCGGGCGGGCGGGGTAAACAGATTGTTTAAGATTTATATTCCATTTTTTACACAATAAATTCGTTTAACTAATATTTATTATCATAATATGTTTTGAATTGATAGGTATATAAAGAATGAAGCCGTATTATATATGTTTAACAAATATGTACTGTGTATATGTTTTATTGATAATATAATATATTTTTTTGTGATAGGAAGATTGTATAATATAAGTAATTATAGTATGTATACATATTATATATGTATAAAAGGTTAATTTATATTAATATAGTTGTATATATTTTTTTATTTTATTTTATTTGACGAATAAAATAATTTACTGTTTTTAACGGTTATTGCACCTCTTTTTACAAAATTTCTGAAATTTTACATATGTAAGTGTTGACTTTTATACAAAAATTCATTAGAATAAGATTATAAGCAAAATGCAAGGATATACATCAGAAAAAAAGATTGCTTATTATGTTTATCTATTTTGCTTAAGTACGGAACGATAAAGATCCTCTAAATCCTTATTATTCCTAAGTACACATAAAGCAAAATTAACGGTTTCCTAATGCCCTCTTAATTTTGCCGAGAATAAAGATCCTCTAAATCTTATTATTCTCACTAATTTTTTATAGTCCGTTAGAATTATTCTCAAATATTCTAACGTATTGGGAAACAATATAGATCCCAATCTTTATTGTTTCCTAAAATGTTTTGAAGTTACTGCCTTATTTAAGGTATTAACTATATAAAAAAATTTAGGAGAAAAAACAATGAAAAAAGTTTTATTGACAGCTATGGCAATAGTAACATTAGCTAGTGCTTCAGCATTTGGTATGTATGGATCCGATTCTAGTTGGATTGACTTCTTAGTACATGGTAACCAATTCAGAGCTAGAATGAACCAATTAGGATTCACATTAGGTAATGGTACTATTAAAGGTACTTTTGGATTTAAAAGCGAAAATGGTGGTGTGGCTACTCTTATTAAAGAAACACAAACATTAGGTGATCGTGGTTATGTATTTATTCCTACAGTATCAGCTGGTATAGGTTATACTTCTGATATGATAGGTATAGGTCTTGGTTATTCTTATACACTTAGTCCAAATACACTTCCTTATAATGAATATAAAGGTGGTGCTGATTATATATATAAAGTTAAACATTTAAGTGTACATACTCCTGTATTAACAGTGAATGCTTTAAATAATAATTTGAGAATTGCTATACCTATATCTGTAGCTGTTCAAGATGTTTATAAAACTACTGAATCAAAAGCAAGAAGTACTTATGTAGGTGTATCTACTGAAACTCAAATAAGATATTATACTGGTATAGATGCTTTTAGCTTGGTAAGATTATACTTGAAATATGGAAATAATTCATTTAATGCTTATGATCAAGATGGTAAAAAACTAAAAGGTGATGAATATAAGCAAGTAGTATCTTCATTTGGATTTGATTTAAGATTATTTTTCTTAAAAACAACTATTGGTGATGTTCTTCTTGATCCATTTATTAAAATTACTTTTGATACAGCTTTAGATGCTAAAGGAAAAACATTAAATGGTACTGATCATTATGCTTTGACAAAAGTATCTGCTGATTCTGTAATAGAAGGTATGTATAAACCACAAGCAGGTGACCCTTCAGCAATATATGATTCAAATCCTTATGTATTACAAATACTTCCTTCTTTGGGTTTGAATGCTAGCAGTGATATAGTTACTCTTTATTTAGAACCTTCTATAGGTTATAGAGCTAGACATAATGGTTTGAAATCTTCTAAAGTAGAGCATGCTTTAAGATGGAATGCTTACGGAGAGATTTATATAACTCCTGTTAAAGATCTTGAATGGTACTTTGAGGCAGAAGTTGGTAATGATCCTTATGCTGCTAGTGCAAGCACTGTAGCATTTAATGCTTCTACTGGTATTACTTGGTATTTACCTTCTCTTAACGGTGCTGAATAATAATAGATTAGCAATATAACTTTAAGAGTATATATAACTAATAAAAGGGGGGCTTTTTAGCTCCTCTTTTTATTTGCATATTATTTGCCGCTCATTATTAGATAATTCCAAATAAAAAAATTGGGGGTGGGTGGGCGGGGTAATCAGACTTTTAACAAAGTGCCGATTCTATTTTTTATACGGCATATATTTTCTTAAAAATCTTCTTTCCTATAAAAAAATTATAAAAAAATTTGTTTTTCTTGGCTTATTCTGCATAAAAAATTTGTTTAACTAATATTTATATATTTTATTTACTTATCATAATTTTGGAGTATAATATAAATGCGTAGTATAAACAGAATGAACGATTATTTTGTACGCTATCTTTTAGGTTCTGTAGGGAACGAGGATATACTAGAAAACATAGT
>NZ_ARQI01000111.1 GCF_000384655.1 Brachyspira innocens ATCC 29796
TAGAATTCATAATATAATCTCTAAAAAAACATTAATATAGTAAATAAAAACGTGAAGTAATATATAACTAATTATATATTTGTCAATATACTTTAATAATTTTTTATATAAAAGTAAAGTAAATAAAATATTAAAATAATTTATTTTATTGACAAATTCTAAAATTAATGTATATTTTAATTAATTTTTATAAACAACTATAGATAGGATTTTTATATGTTCATCGCATCGCATCGCATCGCATCGCATCGCATCGCATCGCATCGCATCGCATCGCATCGCATCGCATCACATTTAAATTAATTTTTTATATTATTGACTGTCATATCATACAATACCTAATTGTAAAATATTTCACTAATCTGGAAAATTATATCAAATATTTTTTTAGCAGTTTTATTAATTTAATAAGGAACAATAATGCCTATATTCAATAAATTATTGCATTCTAGTATAAGAAATAAGTTATCAAAAAAAATATCTGATGCTTTGAAAAAAAAATCAATTAATGCTAAAGATTCAGAATATACAAATTATATACCTATACAATATAAATCTTCTAATAAAATTGATTATATATGTTCTATCAAAAATGCAGTAGTTTATTCAGATTGCGGATTTATCTTTACTAAAGATGGCAAATTAATAAAAGATAATTTACATGATGATATAATAGAACCTAGTGCACAGTTATCTGGACGATTTTTATTTTTTAGTTTACGCAGAAAAATTAGAATTAAAGGTAATATTTTTGCTTTAAAATCTGCAGCTCAGGAATATTACGGACATTGGATTCACGATATATTATCAAGATTATTTATATTAAAAGATTCTGGATTATTTGATAAAATAGATACTTTTATAATAAGTGAAGGATGTAAAGCCAAATTTTATAAAGAAAGTCTTGAACTATTTGGAGTTAAAAATGTTATTAATGTTCCAGATGAAAAAAAGATAGAATGTGAAAATTTATTTTTTAGCTCTTTCCCATGTTTAGTTCCTTCAAAACCTTTTAAATGGGAATGTGATAAGTTTTTAGAGTTTACTAAAGGATTATTAAATAAATGTAATATCGAATTTCATGATAAAATATATATAAGCCGTAAAAAAGTAAAAACTAGAAATATTATAAATGAAAAAGAATTACTTGATATACTTTTACCATTAGGATATAAAGTTATATATCCTGAAGACTATTCTATAGCAGAGCAATTTTGTTTATTTAATAAAGCTAAAAAAATAATATCTGTTTTGGGAAGCGGATTAACCAATATAATATGCTGTGATAAGAATACTTCACTGTTTGGTATAGTAGCAAATGTTCGTTATGAGGATTATCATAAATATATATGTTCTATAAAGGGTATGAAGTATTTTGAATATATAGAAGATGATCCTAAAAACATACATTATTTTTACAATATAAAGGATAGGGACAAATATAATTTTTCCATAGATTTAGAAAGGTTCAAAAAAGTTCTTGAAGACTTTGAGAAATGCTGATTATAAAATTATTTTCTAATTAAAATATTTACTGATGAAATATTTCTCAAATCATTTAAAAAATTAAATATTATTAAAATTACTACTTCATAATAATTTATAAGCATTGCATTATTATAGCATAAACAATTAAATTTTTTAAAAAACATATTTTTTTATTATTTATTTATATTACCAAAAATTAATAATACTATAATCTTATATTAATGTATAAATAATATTGACTTATTAATTTTTTTCATGTAACCTATTACAGTAATATAATAGTTTGGGAGCAAATTTATGAATATTTTAAAAAATTATAAGTTTTCATTCATATTAATTTTTGCAATGATATTAGGTGCTGTTATAGGGGCGGTATTTGGAGAAAAGGCAGCTATTCTTCAGCCTATAGCCGATGTGTTTTTAAATCTGCTTTACTGCTGTGTTGTACCTATGATATTTGTTTCATTAGTGTATTCTATATCAAATATGGAAAATACAAATAAATTAGGAAAAGTGCTGTCTGTTATGATTATAATTTTTATATTAGCAGAGATAATAGCTTCAATTTATATGCTTGTAATAACTATAATATTTAATCCAGCAGAAGGTTCTAATATAGTAATGAATGAAACTATAAGTAATATTAAAAGCAATTCAAATATATTAGCTATGTTTACTGTAAGTGATTTTAATCTTTTATGGTCAAGACAAAACTTAAT
Organism: Brachyspira innocens ATCC 29796; assembly: GCF_000384655.1. GTDB lineage: Bacteria > Spirochaetota > Brachyspiria > Brachyspirales > Brachyspiraceae > Brachyspira > Brachyspira innocens. Next base: position 2,208 of record NZ_ARQI01000111.1, read on the forward strand.
GGCATTAATAGTATTTGCTATGTTTGTAGGGATTGCAACGGTTAAATCAGGAGAGGCTGGTAAACAGGCAATAAAATTATTTGGTTCTTTAACGGCCATTATATCAAAAGTAGTTTCATATGTTATGTATTTAGCTCCTATAGGACTAGGTGCTTTTTTTGCTGTCTTGGTTGGGCAAAATGGGGCTGCACTATCAGGACCTCTATCTAGGGCTTTAATCATATATTTTATAGCTGCTATTGTATTTTATTTTTTATCAAATACAATATTCGCATACCTTGGTGCTGGAATAAAAGGAGTAAAACTATTTTGGAAATATATTATACCTCCTTCTTTGGTATCGCTTGGAACATGCTCATCAGCTGCTACAATACCTACAAATTTAATAGCTGGAAGAAATATAGGAATACCAGATGATATTAATGACTTAACTATACCTATGGGATGCAATCTTCATAAATCTGGAGCTGCATTAATAACTGTATTAAAAATTACTTTTATGTGCAGTATGTTTAATGTTAATATATTAGAGCCTCAAAATATTATTACTGCCATATTAGTATCGGTGCTTGCTGCTTCTGTTATGGGAGCAATACCTGCAGGAGGATATGTAGGAGAGATTTTTATAATATCTGCATTCCATTTTCCACAGGAGGCTATACCTATAATGGTATTAATAGGAACAATAACAGATGCCCCAGCTACAACAATAAATGCTACTAATGATGTAGGAGTTGGTATGCTTATGGCTAGAATATTTAAAGGAAAAAATTGGTTAAAACAAAATTAGATAAATTTAAAAAAGGGAAATAAAAATGAAAATAGTAAAATACGAAAAAAAATATCTTAAAGAAGCATTAAATATATGGAATGATATAATAAAAGAAGGAATATATTTTCCTCAAATAGAAACTCTGCAAAATGAAGAAGAGGCTCATAAATACTTTAGCTCTCAGGATTATACAGGTATTGCCTATGAAGATGATAAAATATACGGAGTTTATATACTTCACCCAAACAATATAGGAAGATGCGGACATATATCTAATGCCTCATATGCTGTAAGTAAAGATGCAAGGGGCAAAGGTATAGGAGAGGCTTTAGTAAGAGATTCTATTAAAAAAGGTGCTGAGCTTGGATATAAAATACTTCAGTTTAATGCTGTTGTAATATCCAATAATGCTGCTCATAAACTATATGAAAAAATTGGGTTTAATAAAATAGGAATAGTAAAAAAAGGATATCTTAATAAAAATAATGAATACGAAGATATTGTGCTTTATTATATAGATTTATGATTTAAGGATAAAGTTTTATGTATTTTAAAAAAGTAAAAATCGAAATATATATACCAGAAGAATATACTGATAAATTAAGAGAGGCTTTAAATAGTATAGGAGCTTTAGGTATTGGCAACTATGATAATGTCATGTCTGTAACAAAAATTACTGGGTATTGGCGTCCTTTAGAAGGAGCTAATCCTTTTGATGGAGAAGTTGATAAAATATCAAAAGCTCCTGAAGATAAGGTAGAGTTTTCAACCGATATAAAAAATGTAGAAAATATTATTAAGGTTATGAAAGAAGTTCACCCCTATGAAGAGCCCGTAATGAACATAATACCATTAATCAATGACAGATTTAATATTGATTTAAATTATTAATATTAACAAAATACAATAAAAAACAAGAGTCTATAATTATAGACTCTTGCTTTTTATATTTACAAATTAATTAATTTTATGCCTGTTTAACTTCTGAAAGATCTTTTACAGAATTTACTCTTTCATTAGTAATAGCTTTAGTAGGACATTTAGCTATACTTTCATTTGTAATAGAATAATCATCATAATTAACTATAGCAAGATAATTATCTATTTTCATACCGCCCTCTTTAGTAGCTTTAACACAAATACTGCATCCTATACAAGCTCTGTCGCAAGCCTTTTTAGCAATAGGACCTTTATCTTTAGATTTACAGTATACATGGAACTCTTGAGAAACAGGGTGTATTTCTATAAGTTTTTGAGGACAAGCCTTAACACAAGCATTACATGATACACATTTATCTTCAACAATAACAGGCATTCCAGTTTTTTCATCTTTAATAATAGCACCAAACTCGCATGCCTTCATACAATCATAAAAACCAACACAGCCATAAGAACAGTTTTTATTTCCTCCAGCCATAACAGCAGAAACACAAGTATCAGCACCATTATATACTTTATCAGATTTTGCTATACCATTATGTCCATGGCAGAAAATATAAGCTCTTGTTCTCTCTTTTTGAGCAGGTGCTACTTTACCCAAAAAGTCCGCAACCTTAGCAGCAGTATTAGCTCCTCCAACAGAACAGCCGTCTACAGGAGCTTTGTCATCAACTAAAGCTTTAGCAAACTGAGCACAGCCAGGAAAACCGCATCCTCCGCAGTTAGCACCAGGGAGCATTTCGGTTAATTGAGTAACTCTCTCATCAACTTCAACTTTAAAAATTTTGGAAGAAAATATTAATAAAACAGCCAATATCAAAGCAATTAAGCCTGAAGATATTGAAGCTACCAAAACAGATGTCATCATTTTTATTATCCTTTTAAATAACTTCTAACACACAAATAATCATATTTTGATTATACCAGAGAAACCATAAAATATAAGAGCAAGTATTCCTGCAGTTATAAAAGGCATAGCAGGTCCTCTGAACGCCTGAGGTATATCAGCAGTAGATAAACGCTCTCTTATGCTGGCCATTATAACCAATGCTAATGTAAAGCCTACTCCTGCTCCTAAAGCAAATACTATATTCTGTATAAAATTATATTTGTATAATACTCCAAATAAAGCCAAACCTAATACACAGCAGTTAGTAGTAATAAGAGGAAGATAAATACCTAAAGACAAATACAAACTTTCACTAGTTTTTCTAACAACCATCTCTACAAACTGAACCAAAGCAGCTATAACTATAATAAACAGTATAGTTTGAAGGAATTCAATTTTAAAAGGAACTAATATATAGTATTGAATCATCCAGCTTACAGCGGCAGTAAGTACAAGTACAAAAGTAACAGCAATACCCATACTTATTGCAGAATCTAATTTATTTGATACGCCCAAGAAAGGACATATACCCAAAAATTTAGTTAGTACAAAATTATTAACCAATACAGTAGCAACAAAAAGTAAAATTAAATTAACCATTAGCTTTTCCTCCTCTAGCATCTATGGCTCTTTTTATAGCGATTAAAGTACCCAAAGTAAAGAAAGCACCCGGAGCCATGATCATAACAACCCAAGGAGTCGTAATTTCATTATAGGCATTCAAAGCAAAAGGCATAGCAGATTCTACAAAACCTCTTATACTTCCTACTATATCAAAACCAAGCCAAGTACCGTTTCCTAATATCTCTCTGACAGATGCAAGAAGTGTCAAAGCAAAGAAGAAACCTACACCGTTGCCCAAAGCATCAAATATACTAGGTATAATACCGTTTTTATTTGCAAAAGCCTCAGCTCTTCCCAATATAATACAGTTTACAACTATAAGAGGAATATAAGGACCTAAAGCTAAAGACAAAGTATAAAACTTAGCTTTCATAACTATATCAGTTAAAGTAACAAAAGCTGCTATAACTACAATGTATCCCATAATCCTAACTTCATTAGCATAAATCTTTTTTATAAGTGAAATTAAAGCAGATGAGCATACTAATACAAAGATAGTAGCTGCTGACATACCTATAGCATTCATAACACTGCTGGTTACTGCTAAGCTGGGACACATACCAAGAACCTGAACGAAGGTTGGGTTATTTTTCCATACACCTTCCATAAATACTTGAGAATTTTTCATAATAATTTAACCTTGATTTAATTAAGATTATACATTTATATATTATATCATAAATTGCAAGATTTTTCAAGTAATATCAAAAATATATACACATTGTAGGTATTTTTTATTAATCATTCGCTATTTTAACTTAAAAAATGATACAGCTTCCTCTAAATTTATGGATAATTCTTCTAGTTCCTTAGAAATTTCGCTTACATCTTCTGCCAATTTAGTATTATTCTTTGAGCTTTTTTCTATATCGCTTATATGCATACTTATAGAATCTATACCTTCTTTTTGAAGTTTCAAAGCCTCAGTAAAATTAGATAAAAGAGAATATGTTTTTTCTATTTTTTCTTTCATATCATAAAATAATTCTTTTGATTTATTAGTAGACTCTGCCGCAAGCTCTATGCGTTTCTGGCTTTCCTCTATAAGAGAAGATATATCTTTAACTGAACCTGATGTATTTTGTGCCAAGTTTCTAACCTCATTGGCAACTACAGAAAATCCTCTTCCGTTTTCTCCTGCACGGGCTGCTTCTACTGAAGCATTCAAAGCTAATATATTAGTTTGAAAAGCTATATGTTCTATAACTTTAGTAATATCTTTTATTTTATTACTTACCTCACTTACTGAATTGGAATTCTCTGCTGCCTCGCTTATACTATTGTCAGCCATATCTATATAAGCATTAGCTTCTTTCATTATATCTATAAGTTCATTAGCATAATTTGCAGTTTCTGATACAGAATTACCTATATTGTTAGTAATATCAAAAGCAGTATGCATCTTATCAAAATTATTTTCTGTTTCACTATGAAGTTTATCATTTTTAGAAGATATCTCTCCAGCCCTATTTTTTGCCTCTGCAGAAATAACATTTACTACATTAACAGCATCTGTAAGTGCCTCTTTCATATTATAAAAACTGCACATTAAATTACCTATCTCATCTCTTCTAGTACTGCATGTAACATCACTATTTATTATATAACCATTAGATATATTGTCAGCCTCTTTTACAACCATATTCAAGGGCTTTATTATTGATTTTGCTATTAATCTTCCTATTATACAAATTATAACAGACATAATCAAAGCTATAACTATAACTATTTTTGTAAGCCTATTTTTATCGCCATAAATTTCATCTTGGCTGTAGCTTACTATTAAATACCAAGGTGTATTATTTATAGGATTAAATAAAGATATTTCTGAAACATTATTATCATCTACATATTCCAAAATACCTTCTTTATTATCTAAAACATACTGAAAAAATTTATCTTCTCTTTCTCTTATAGTTTCTGGTTTTCTCTCATAAGCTGATGTCCCTATTATATTACTTTCATATATGTAGAGTTTATTTGTATCATTATGTGCTATTATATTTTTATTTTTGTCTATAATAGCTATAGAACCTGTGCGTCCTAATTGGCTTGGTGTAATATAATCTGCTATAAACTTCATCCAGTTAATAGAGCTGTTTAATACACCTACTACATTACCGTTCTCATCTTTGACACCTTTCCATATAACACATATAGCATTAAGAGGATTGGCTGAAGAAGGCTGTATCAAATCTCTTCCTGCAAAATCATAGCCTGTTTCTTTAAATCTAGTCCAGTCTGATGAGTCGGCTCCGTAATTAATATGAAGAAGTTTGCCTCCTATAGAATCAAGTATTATATTGGCATTAAAGTTTACTAATGAATAATTATAAAAAACCTCTGTATCAGCTACTTCTCTTGTAAACTCTTTTAAAGAAGCCTCAGCAGCAAGTCTATTCTCTTCGGTAGGATTAACTAAATATCTTGCTAAATTAGGATCTTTAGAGTATAAATCCATAACAAGTCTCTTCTCTGAAAAATATAAATCTATCATATCCGAATACGACTTGGCAGCAACTCTAAGTCCCTTTATAGCAGTATCTTCTATAGATTTTGAACTTACTACAGTAATTATAAGCACTATAACAAACATACATAATATAAAAGTAATTGAAATTATAAAAGGTATTCTAAAGGAAAGATTATTTATTTTCATAATATACAAACCACATAAAAATAAACTAAAAAAAATTTAGATATTTTTTAAAAAACTAACTTTTTTTCATACACTATAATATAATATAAAAAATACAAAAAATCAAATAATTAAACTAATATTTTAATTATAGTATATAAAAAATGCATTACATAAAATTTAATAATATTGATAAAAAAATTTTATATGAAAAATAATCACAAATAATTTAATAATTATCAAAGCTAATGCAATATTATATATGTATATAGTGATATTATTATATAATAATTTAAAATAATATTTATAATTCTAATAATTAGTTTTTTGCAATTACTAAATACTGATAACTAACCGCTCTGAGTACTCCATAATACCACCAATAATTTTATAACCTCTGAAGTACAGTTAGGTATGATATAAAATAATCAAGGCCTTACCGCATGAAAAAAACGCATTTTTGAAGCTTGAATATATAATTTATACGAAATGTAAAATATTTATTTTATTATTAATATTATATATTTCGTATGGAATAACAAACTTGTAAAATTGTTTATAAGGTAATTTTGAAACAAGTATGATATGTTTTAATAATGAAATACAAATTATTTGAATATATTTTCAATCTTTTTTAATTCTTTTTTGTATTCTTTTGATATCTTATTCTTTAATTTTTCATCTTTTACAATATCACAGCATAATAAAACTTTTTCGTATAATTTTAGATAAAAAGAAGAATGTTTATTTGTGAAAGGCTCGCTAATAAAATCCCATATCTCTTTTTCTGTTTCTTTATCATTAATATTAAGCATTATATCCGCTGATCTTTCTATTATATATCTGCCTAAATTAATATCATAAAAATTATCATCTTGAATATTTTTTATATTGTTCATATATTTTGATATTAATTGCCAAGCATAATCATATTTATTATTATCAATTAAAGATTTAAGATAACTATTTAAAGCAGAAACTATATCCCAATTACTTTCATTTTCTTGAAGAATTATTTCAAAAAGTTTTTTAGTAGTTTCAAGTAAAGATTCTTTATCTTCTATAAATGATACATAATATTTTAATTTATCTAAATTCTTTTTGTCCCATTCTTTTACATTGCTTTTCCATATACAAACAAGTTTTGAAAACAATGTTAACTCATTAATATCTATAGTATATGATATTATAGAATCTAAATTTAATTCATCTAATCTTTCATTATAATAATTATAGTCATCAATACCATAACCGCAATTACAATCAAAGTTTGCATTTTTTGCTTTATCAAATAAATCTTTATATTTAGAGAGTAATTTATTTATATCACCATTATAAAGTTTGACAAATAAAAAACTTATAATTTCCAAAGAAGTACCTATACCTTGATAAGAATTAGTTTGTCTGTCTTTTATTTCTTCTTCAAACAAAAAAACAAGCAAATCTTCAAATGATTTTTTATTCATTAAATCATTTCTATTTTTATGATAAAGCATAGATAAAACTAATTTTAATCTTTCAATATAATTTTTATCTTTTGTATATTCCGCCTCATTATCTTCTTTATATACAAATGGAGCAATATTTATTTCAAATTGTTCTTTATCATTATTTTCTAAATAATTTAATAATTCTTCAAAAACATTATAATATTCTTTCAAACAATCATTAAACATCTCCTGATACAATAACATATAAATCCCTCAAAACATATAATTAGTTTTATATTCATTATTTATTTTGTTATTTATCTTGGTCATATATAGAAGTTACACCAAGCACTTTAGCAACCATGTATGATATAATTGCCGTCATTACCAGAGCAGAAAAGTTTGAAATAGAATTTGATATCTCTAGTATTAATATACATACCATTATAGGAGTTCTTGTAATGCCAGACATAAGAGAAGTTATGCCAAGAAGTATAAATAAATCTCCGTATACAGCATAATCTGGAAAATATTTAATAAGAAAGGTATCATATACAGATCCTATAGAAGCTCCAAGTATAAATGTAGGGAAAAATACTCCTCCTACAGCACCAGATGTGGCACATACAGAGGTATAAAAAAGTTTAACAAATATAAGTATAAAAAGCATAGAAACAGAAAATTTGTCTTTAACAATACTTCCTATAAGCAAATCGCCACTACCTAAAACATAAGGAAAAAACATTATCATAAAACCAGCAAGTAAAAAAGCAGGCACTGGGCGAATTATATCATTTTTAATTTTCTGATACATCTTAGAAAAGAAATTCATAAGAAAGTTTAAAATTGAAGCAAGTATTCCGCATATTATACCAAAAGGAAGAATAGATATATAATGTCTTACTTCAAGTATTTTAGGCAAATCAAAATTAAGTATAAATCCCTGCCCTACTATATGCTCCACAACCAATATTGAAGCTATTGAAGAAAAAACTATGCATACAAATACTATATGGTTTTTCTGTTCGCCAAGCTCCTCAAAAGAAAAAGCAATCCCAGTAAAAGGAGCACTGAAAGTAGCTGTCATTCCAGCACAAGCACCTGAAACAAGCAGATATCTTCTATATTTAGATAATTTAGAAAAATATTTATGAAAGAAAAGCCCTACAAGCATACCAACATGCATAGAAGGACCAGCTCTTCCTAATGAAATACCGCTTGCAAAAGATATCATACTGCCTAAAAGTTTAAATAAAATTTCAAAAAATATGTTTTTTGGTTCATGAAGCGATATATAATATTTTATCTGCGGAACTCCAGCACCTCTTATCTGGGGGTACTGCGTTAATATATAACCTATAAGACAGCCCATACCTATAAGAAATATAAAAAGAAGTATAGGATAATACCACCTGTCAAATATAAAATTTGAAACATAAAAGACATTAACACTTAATCTATACAATATTAATCTATAAATAGAAACTATAAATCCTACAACAGCACCTATACATGCTGACAATACAAAAAGTTTTATATATTTTATTTCAAAGTTTATATTCATTATTCTAATCGTTGTTTTTATTTTTATATGTTTTTTATTTATTAATTATAACAATCAAACATTAAATCTAAAAGTTACAACATCGCCTTCCTGCATAAGATACTGTTTTCCTTCAAGTCTTATAGCTCCAGCCTCTTTGGCTTTAACAAAACTTCCAAGCTCTAAAAGTTTATCGCAGTTTATAACTTCAGCACTGATAAATCCTCTTTCAAAATCGCTGTGTATAACACCAGCAGCCTCTGGGGCATAAGCTCCTTCTCTAACTGTCCAAGCTCTTGTTTCATCTTCTCCAGAAGTTAGGAATGTTAAAAGTTTTAATAATCTGTGTCCAGCCTTTGTAAGTCTTGCAACTCCTGATTCTTTAACTCCTAAATCTTCTAAATAGCTTAATCTCTCCTCTTCGTCCAAATCCTGTAAATCTGCCTCTATCTTAGCACTGAAAGGTATTAACTCAATATTTCTTTCATCTGCATACTTTTGTAATGTTACATAATTAGGATTTTTCTCTGGATTAGCAAGTTCATTTTCTGATAAATTAGCACCTATCATCATGCTTTTTGCTGTAAGTAAAAATAATGGCTTTAATATTTCTTTCTCTGTATCTGTTAGATCGAGACTAAATACTGGCTTAAAATTATTTAACTCTGGAAGTATTTTTTCAAGCAATGCAACTTCCTCTTCTGCCGATTTTACTTTAGCCCCTTTTGCTATCTTTTTTTGTTTCTCCATTCTAGCATTAACAGTTTCAATATCGGCAAGCATAAGCTCTGTTAATATAATATCCAAATCTCTTAAAGGATCAACATCTCCTATATGAGTAATATTTCCATCTTCAAATACACGTACAACATGAAGCACCGCATTAACTTCTCTAATATGAGAAAGAAATTTGTTGCCTAATCCCTCACCTTTTGAAGCTCCTTTTACAAGTCCTGCAATATCTACAAATGTTGTTGTGTTATAAACTTTCTTTTTTGATTTGAAAAGTGCTGCTAATTTATCAACTCTTTCATCTTTTATTATAGCTGTAGCTTCATTTTTATCTATAGTACAAAACGGATAATTAGCCGCTTCAGCATGAGCATTAGTTAAAGCATTAAAAAGTGTTGATTTTCCTACATTTGGAAGTCCTACTATTCCTATAGATAAAGCCATAATTTTATTTCCTTAAAAGATATTTAATTTTATATTACAAATAAAAATTATTTTTTACGGTAACATTATATATTAAAAAATATTAATAACAAGTATATTAAAAAGCATAATAAAATTTTTTTATTAATTTATAATTTATTAGACTTGTTTCAAAACTACTTAACAACATTAAATATAAAATTATTTGATTTTTAAAATTAGAAATATGATGTTTTACATGTGGTATAAAACATCATTTTAGTATATAAACATGCAGTCTTTAGCTTGCCTACGTCAGCTGTGCCGCTTACCTAGTAAGTGTCTAGGTGGCAAAAGAAGTTGGGTTGCCAAAGGCACGCAGAGCAGGCACAACTGTGTGCTTCGCAGCAAAGCCCAAACTATAATTAAAAAAATATTAAATTAAAAAACTATAAATATTAATAAATTGAGTTTTGAAACAAATATAGTGTATTGTAATGTTTTATTAAATTTGTTATTATTATGTTAATAAAATATATGGAAATAAATATTATGAATAAATCTATAAAAGGCGTTTTAATAAGAAAAAATGTATCGCTTAAAAAATTCAATACTTTCAGAGTTAATGCTAAAGCTGCAGAATTCTATATTCCAGAGACCATTAACGGATTTATAGATTTAATAAAACTTCTTAATGAAAAAGATAAAAGATATTTAATATTAGGAGGCGGAAGCAATATATTATTTTTGGATAAGGTAATAGAGTTTCCAATAATATATACAGGTTTTTTCAGCCGTATAGAACATACATCGCATAATATATTAGCATATTCTGGTGCAAGAGTTATTGACACTGTAAAATACGCTTATAAAAATGCATTTACTGGTTTGGAATTTTTATATGGTCTGCCCGGAAGCATAGGCGGGGCAGCTTACATGAATGCAAGATGTTATGAGCATTCGGTATCTGAGTTTATAGACAGTGTTGGAATAATAGATGATAATATTGAATATATGCATATAGGAAATAATGAATGCCAATATGATTATAAAAGAAGTATTTTTCAGGATAAAAAATATATTATCTTGGATGTAAGATTTAAATTAAATAAATCATCAAAAAAATTAATAAAACCAGAAATGAATAAATATCTTAAAGACAGAAAAACAAAACATCAATTTACATATCCTTCTGCAGGAAGTACATTTCTAAATGATTATAATACAAATATGATAGCTGGAAAAGTTATAGACTCTATCAATATGCGGGGTGTAAGATTAGGAGGAGCTATGGTTTCTCCTTATCATGCCAATTTTATAGTTAATTATAATAATGCCTCTGGTTATGATATACTTAATCTTATGAGAAAGGTAAAAGAAGAAGTATATAATCAAAAAGGAATTACTCTTAATGCTGAAGTGAGAATAATATCCAATGATGAAGAGGCAAAATTATAGTATCATAAACTATAAGAAAACTCTATAATTGCATATGTTTTATTATCTTCATTATCAAACTTTAGTAAAACTTTATCATCAATTAGAGCCTTTTTTACCACTATAGTATCACCTAAAGCGGCAGGAACTCTGTACTCTATTCTTATTCTTTTAAAATCATCATCGGCATAATCTATAGCCATATCAATATACCTTGCATTATTAACATGATTATTGTCATCTATGCAGTATTTTTTTACTTTAAATCTGTCAATTTCTTTTAACAAATTATTATCAGTTTTTATTTTTCTAGGCAGATAATTCATATCCTGTTTTTTATCAAATTTATAATTTTCTATAAACGAAGAAGGAACCCTAATCAAAGCACCGCTTGATAAATCTACAAATCCTCCTATAGCATAGCAAATAGCAAGTTCATTATCATTTTCATCATATATTACAGTATTTCTATATCCATACGCCTCATTACATTCATATACATAAGTACGTACTGTTATTTTATCGCTGTATTTTGGTAGTTTATATATATCAACCTGCCTTGATACCAAAAACATACTTATATTGTTTTCATTAAAATATTTTGTAAGCTCTATATCAGAATCCAATTGAAAAAAAGAACAATCCTGCATAAGGTCAAATATAGATGAAGCTTTTAAAAGTCCGTCTTTATCTATTTGGCTTGTTCCTACTACAGTTTTCATTTCGTACATACACAATAACCTTTTATTACAATTTATTTTTAAAAAATATTATAATACTAAAAATATAATTGTCAAAGATAATTAATTTTTTAGTTTTGTAAGTGCCTCTTCTTTATTTTGTTTAGCCCTTTCATAATCAGGATTTATTTCTATGGCTTTATCATAATCTTTTATAGCCTCTTCATAAAGCCCCATACAATATTTTGTAAAGCCTCTGTTGTTATAAGCGTCAGCAGATTGAGGATTTAATTCTATAACCCTATCATAATTTTTTAAAGCCTCTTTATAATCTGACAAATTATAATATGAAAGTGCTTTATTATAATATGCTTCTATATTATTATCATCAAACTCTGTTACAATATCATAATCTTTTATAGCATCTTCATGAAGACCAAGATTATTTTTTGCAAGTGCTCTATTATAATATGCATCAATATATGAATGCTCTATATTTAATGCTGTATCAAAATCGCTTATAGCTTCTTCATAAAGCCCTAATGCACTTTTAGAGTTGCCTCTGTTATTGTATGCATAGTAATACTGGGGATTTAATTCTATAGCTTTATCAAAATCCTTTATAGAATCCTCATAAAGTCCGAGATTATACTTTGCTATTCCTCTGTTGTTGTATGCATCAGTATATTCATCATATATCTCTAAAGATTTATTTATATCGAGTATAGCCTCATTATATAATTTTAATCCTATTTTGCAAACTCCTCTATTATTATATGCATAGGCACTGCTCGCAGGAGAAATCTCTATTGCCTTATTATAATAAAAAATAGCCTCTTCATAAAGTCCAATGCTTCTTTTAGCATCTCCTATACCATTATATGCATATATATCATTATTGTCCAACTCCAAAACTTTTTTATAATCTTCTATAGCTTCTGTATATTGTTTTGAAATCAATTTTATAAATGCTCTGTCGCTGTATGCATCTATATTAGTGCTGTCCAAAATAATAGCTTTATCAATATCTTTTAAAGCCTCTTCATAATGTCCTAAATTACCTTTAGCAAATCCTCTGTCATCATATGCTTTTGAATGTGTAGGTACTAATTCTATCACTTTATCATAGTCTTTTACAGATTCTTCATAAAGACCTAAATTGCATTTTGTATTAGCTCTGTTATAGTAAAGTTCAGCATAATTTTCATCTGTTTCTATTGCCTTATCATAGTAATTAATAGCCTCTTCAAGATTGCCTAAAGCATTTTCTGAAAGCCCAAGATAGTTATATATTTCTGATTTAGTATTTTCTTCTTCTTTATTTAAGGCTTTATTAAATAATTCTACAGCTTTTTTATATTCGCCTTCTTTAAATAGTTTTAAACCTTCTTCAAAGTATGACATCTTATTTCCTTATGTTCTTTATAATAATATAGTAATGAAAAATATAAAATAAAGCGTTGTTTTGTCAAGTAAAATGTTTATAAAAAGAATACAATAGACTTGTTTCAAAACTAAATTTATTTATTTAATTGTGGGGACTAGCCCCACCGCTCTGCGTACTTCGTAACACCCCCACTTCTTTTGGACGCTGTCCGCCCGTGGCGTGGCACAAAGAAGCAAAAAGACTGCATATTTATATACTACAATTATAGTTTATATAACATGTAAAACATTATTTTTATAATTAATAAATTGTAAAAATTTCATATATAATCTTGTCAAGTACTTTTGAAACAATTCTAATATATTTATGCTTGATTTTTATGTTTATTATATTATAATGGTTATCAATTTTTTAATTTACTATTATGGGGTTTATGAGGTAACAATTTATGGAAGAAAATAGTATTCAAAATAACAATACAAATGAAAAAACAAATACAATTAATGATATAAACAGTAAAATAGGAAAAATATTAGAAAATAATTTAATATCAAATTTAATAATTATTTTTATAGGTCTTATTGCTTCATCTCTTATTACATTTACTATTTTTATTTTGATGAATAATAGAATTTCTAGATTCCTTATGGATTCAGAATATAGTTTTACTTTATTTACTCCATTTTTTCATCTATTTTATTTTTTCTCTTTAAGTTTGATATTTTATATAAATAAAAATTTTAATTTAAAAAATATATTAATAACATTTCTATCAGCTATTTTTATATTTATTGTAGATTTAAGCACTGGTTTTTTTATAAGAAGTGTTGCTATAGATAATATGGATTTTTTTGAACAAATCTCTATTATAAAATATATATTTAATAATATAATATTTTTTATAATAATAGCTTTATCATATAATGGTTTTCAAGTATTAAACTCCAAAAGTATTTCAGAGTTCTTTACTTTTTCTGCTGACATATCAATATTTGCAGGCTTGATAGCAGGTGTAGTATCAGCAGTATTTGGAATATTTGCAGCGATAGTTTTATTTTTAATAAAAGATATTATTGGCAGTTTAGATGATGATATTATAATAAAATTAATAGTATTATCAGGATCATTTTTTACTTCATTATTTCCTTTTTTGGTATATACAGTTTATAGGAATATGAAAACTAATATTTCTATATATTTATCAAGAATATTAATGCCTTTCAGTTTATTATTTATATTTATACTTTTGATTCTCTTATTAATGCCCGACATAAGCCCTTATGATAACAGAGTCAGTTTTATACTTTATAATATAATGCTTGCTATAATTGTATTGAACATGTTCTTTATAAGGATTGATTATAAATCAAGTATATTTACTAAGGCTTTATATATTGTTCTTCCTTTAATAGCAATTATTTTTGATATATTAGTGTTAACATCTTCTTTGTACAGATTAGTAGAATATGGTATAAGCCCAAATAAAATAACATTGATAGGTACAAATTTAGTTATGTTAGGCAATTTGATTTTTATAACATTTTTTAATATCAAGTCTATACTGATAATATTCAAAAAAACTGATAGTATTCCAAATATAAAAGAAATCACTATAGGTAATACCAAATCAGTATTTTATATATATATTTACGGAGTTTGGGCTTTTATAGTATGTTTTATAATACCTGTATTATATAGTATATTTGGATAATAAAAAATAATTTTCAAATTATTATATAACCAAATATAATTTGTCAAAATTAAAAAATGTAAATAAAAAAGTTCATACATATAATGCATGCACTTTTTATTATTTTTATATTTATATAGTAAGATAGTATTCTAAAGTGTCTGGATTATTTAAATGATGAAGTGCTACTTTGTCATCTTCTTCTATAACAATATCCATAGCTGTTTTTCCTTCTTTGTTTTTAATGTTATAATCAGCACCCATATTTATAATAACTCCTAACATACCATAACTTCCAATAACATTTTCTACGGCAACTATTAATGGAGTATCTCCATTATCATTTTTTTTATTTACATCAGCACCATTTTTTATCATATAGTAACAAGCATCTGTACCAAACCAAACTTCACGTACTAAATATGTTAAAGGTGTATCTCCTGTTGCTGAACATATAGCATTTAAATCAGGCTTTAAATCAATAATATCTTTAGCTAAACCAATATTACGATACTTCATTGCTATTATTAAAGGAGTATATCCGTATCCGTCTTCTAAATTTATATCAGCACCTTTCTCTACTAAAAATTTAACCATTTCTTTATCATTTCTAGCAGCAGCTAAGCCAAGAGGTGTAATCTTATCATATTGTTTATTCAAATCAGTATCATCTTTTATAAGTTTTTCTAATGCTTTCATATCGCCTTTAGATATAGCATTCATCAATTCATCATATCCGTCTATATTGTTTGAATCTTCACTTAATAATAATTTTTCTATTTCATAATATTTGCCGTCTTGTACTAATTTTATAGCTTCTTCTTTAGTAGTATTAGTATTAAGATTAAAAACATCATTATCTACTAATAATTTAGTTATATCATAATTATTATATGCATAAAGCATATAATCATCAGCTGAGTTTAAATTTGCTCCTTCATCAATTAAAAATTTAGCCATTTCTACATATCCGTTTTCTGCAGCTACTTTCAAAGGAGAATTAACCCAAAATCCGTCATAAAATATTTGAGCATCTATATCTTGTCCTATAGATAATAAATATTTAACCATTTCTATATTATTTTCTCTTACTGCATCAGGAATTAAAGTTTCTTTTGAATCTCCTCTTTTTACAAGAAGTTTAAGTACATCAAGATTGTTGTTGTCAATAGCAATATCTGTTAAATAATAAGAATATTCATAACCATAATCTCTATTTTTATCAAGTCCTTTATCAATTAAGATTTTAGTCATTTCAGGATTATTATTTCTAACAGCATAGTAAAGCATATCAAGACCGTCTTCTGTTTCCATATCATCTACTCTGGCATTAACATCAGCACCTTCTTTTATAAACTCTTTTGCTAAATCATTGTATCCAAATTGTACTGCCAAAAATAAAGGAGTAGAATCTTTATATATATATTTATCACCAAAATTTGTCATTTCAGTAATTTTTCCTTCTAGTCCTTCCTCTGCTAATAATTTTGATATTTCGTATATTGGTGCTTTATATTTATGTTCATTAAGTATTTCATCTATTTTTTTATATCCTGTAGGCATAGGGTCTAACTCTGTACCTTGAATATATTCATTAGTATATTTAGTTGTATCAATGTTAATATCAATATCTGTATTATGATTTTCATTTGTACTTGTTGGATTGATATATACTTTATTAGTTTCTGTTTGATTAGTTTGAGTATTTTCTGTTTGTTCAGCTTCTTTGTTTCCGCCTCCGCATGAAATTATAGAAATCATTAAAATAAATATTATGATCATGGAAATAATATTTTTCATAGTAAACCGTCCGTATGTATTTTTATTTTCGCATTATAAATTATAATAACTAAAATTTCAATTACAAAATATTTTTACAATAAAAAAGTGCATACATATATAATGCCTGCACTTTTTTACTGTAACTTTTATATTTATTATATATTTTCTATTTCTTGTATACTTAATCCTGTTACTTTACTTATAATATTGACATCTATATTTTCTTTTTTCATATTTTTAGCTGTTAATATTTGATTTTCTTTAATGCCTTGTTCTATAACCTTGTTCTATACCTTGTTCTATACCTTCTTTAATACCCTCTTCTTTAGCCTTCTTTATATCTAACTCCATACTCTTATTAAAAAAATATGTATCTACTTCTCGTTTTTTATATTTATCCATTACTGGACTGTCATTAATAAATGTACGGCATTTTTTTTCTACTTCTTCAAATATTGTATTTTCTTTCATTAAGATAGACATATCTTCCTCATTTATAAATAAAAAATTATTCGCTTTTAGGCTCTTTTAAGTAAACTTAAAAGACGCTCATAATTTTTTATATAAAAAAATTTTATCCAAGAAATAAACTCTTTATGAAATTCTTCTATTTTGTTAATATCTTTTAAATTAAATTTAGGAAGTTCAAGGAAGTGAAGCTGACAATGATCTGTTAGAATTTTATTATTGTTTAATTCTTTTAATACATAACAGCTATGCACTTTATCTTCATCTGTAAGTATAAAATTTGTAATATTAATACTTACAGTAGGTTTTAATTCATCATAAATAGAACCTCTATTTAAACTAGAACTGTAATTATAAGCCCAATAATACAAAGCTCTTTTTATAAAATCTTCATTTCCTCTTGACTGTATCTCTATTAAAACAGTTATTCCTGTTTCTGTTGTTGCTTTTATATCAACTATAGACTCTTTCTCATCATAATTTTCAGCAATATTAAATGGATTAAGTATTTCTATTTTCTTAAAAGTTTCAAAGTTTAAATCTTTAAATACTGAATTAATAAAATTTAAAGCTATACTTTCATTACCAGCATGAGAAAATAAATAGCGTATAAAATAATCATTAATTCTATTTAAATTATTAACAGTAATAGGTTCATTTAATATCTGTTTTAATCTATCTAAATCTCTCATGATATTTATTATACAAAAATAATTATAAAAGTAAAGTTTAATAAGTTTGTATTATATATAGTGGATAAATCTAAAATGTACTATACATAAAAATCCTCCTACAAAATATTATAGGAGGAAAACTTATGACGAAATGATATCTACTATTCTAATAGAAATAATAAATAAATCAATATGTTTTATTGTAAATTTAAAATCTTAAGCATTTCAGCTTCTATCGCCTTAATGTCGCCTTTTGCTTCCTGAATAGTTTTGATTTCTGCCCTTCTTTGTTCTAGTAATTCTTCCTGACCTTGTTTATCCAAAGTAGCTTTTTTAGAAAAATATGCATCGCTTATAAGTTTGTCAGCCATTCTCAAAGTTCTGTCGGACACTATTGCTTTGTCTGAAGCATTTTCTGCTTTAGACATATCAAAGCTCGCATCAGTTTTTAAAGCTCCTTCAGGTACTCCGTCAAGTATACTGCCTTTCCATTCCAATTTTGGCTGATAACTATATGTAATATAATTAAAATAATCTGCATTCTTTATTTCATTGTTATCAATGAATATATCCAAAGCCTCAGTAGAAGCTTCATTTAACAAAAACATTTTATTTTTACCGTCTTCAGTATATATTTTTTGACTTTTATTTAAATCCTGAAAATCTTGATTATTAATAAGCTGTCCTATTTCTGAATCAAAATCTATTTCCAAATTCTCTTTCAAAAGTAAAGTAAAATTCACTGTACCGCCTCTTCCTCCGCCATAATCATAATCCCCTGAAAGCATTAATTCTTCTTTGCCGTCATTATTGATGTCGCATAAGAAGAAGGATGGATATACACGCCAACCCATTGTTTCATCTATATACTCCAAATATTTTTCTTCATTAAATTTACCGAAACTTATAAATTTAGAGCCTTTAGTATAATCTTTCAAATCATTTGTAGAAATTGAATTAATTTCAGCAGATTCTACTTTATCTATATCTCCAAGTCTGAAATTATAAGTTTTTATCTCCTCAAATGAAGCATATATATGATCATTCATAAACTCAGGATTATAATAATGCATATTTGCTTGTGATTCAATTAAAAATGTATTCTTCTTAAACTCAAGAAAGCTAAGTCCATTCCATCCATCATAATACTCCATGAAATCAATTGCGTAATAATTTCTAAAATACTCCGCATCATCAAAATATAATTTATCATCGCTGAGTCTGTTTGTAACATATGTTTTTAAATATTTATTTATTATATTCGTATTAACTATTTCTGGTACTACCATTACTGAAGATACATGAGCTGTACCTTCCAATTCAATTGAACTTAAAGAATAATTATTTTCATTAAATAAATCTATATATCCAGTATTTTTTGTAATATATCTAGCGAAACCATTGTTATAAGCATCAGCAACTAATTTTTCTGCCCTTAAAGAATCAGGAGCTTCTATTATATAATCAACTAATTTCATTTTACCACTGTAAGCGTCATCATCATACTTTGATATCATCATAGCAATATTACTTCCGCCTGCTTTTTTCCATTCTGTTAAATACTTTTTTTCTTCTTCAAAATAATAAAGCGAATCTGTAGCAAAATGAGATAAAAACAAAGCTAAATAAATATCAGCATCCTTTTTATTTAATTTTAATAATTCTTCTCTTGCTTTTTTTAATGCTAAATTCTGTTCTACATACAAATATTCATCAGCATAATAATCTGTCAAATCTTCATTATACCTATCCCAACTGCTGAAAGTTTCACTAAATGGATCATAATTAACATTTGATATAAACTCTATAGAATATTTTTTTCTTTCATCATCATTTGCAAATTTTCTATTAAGAAAATCAAAATTTCTTTTTGCATATTCATTATTTTCTCTTGTATTTTTAAGCTCTTCATCAAATTTAGCTTTATCTACTCTAACACCTTTATAAACATATTTCATATCAAAGAATTCTTTTTTAGTTTCTGTTTTTTGATTATCCGATGAAGTTTGAGAGTTAGTGTTTTGTGATTGTTCTGTTTGATTTGCTTCTTTATTACCGCCGCCGCAGGAAATTATAGCAATCATAAAAATAAATGCTGCAATTATAGAAATAAGTTTTTTCATGCTAAACCGTCCATAAGTATTTTTATGTATAATAAATTAAAATGATTGAAATTGCAATTAAAAAATATTTTTAACAAAAAAAGTGCATACATATAAAAATATGCAAGCACTTCAATATTTTTTATTTATTATTATAGTTTTTCTATTTCTTGTATACTTAATCCTGTTATTTTACTTATAATATTAATATCTATATTTTCTTTTTTCATATTTTTAGCTGTTAATATTTGATTTTCTTTAATACCTTCTTCTTTTCCTTTTTTAATTCCTTCTTCAATTCCTAATCTTCTTTCTTCATCAAGCATTATTTGATTACCATATAAATAAGCCTCTTTTTTTTCATATTCCATCATCATTAATTTACTTTTGACAAAATTATTATATTTTTTCTGTACTTCTTCCATTATAGGTTTTTCTTTTACTATTTCAGACATAGATGCCTCCAAATTTTTACTTGTAAACATTTTTAACCAACAGTTTAAATCTTTAGCCAATATATTTTTCTTAAACTTTTTTAATTCTATTATATGTATTTGTAAATGATCAGTTAGCAACTTTTTATTATTCATCTCATAAAGCATATAGCAGGAATGTATATTTTTATTTTTATCCAAATTGAAATTAAGTAAATTAATACTTATTACTGGTGTAAGCTCATCATATCTTTCACCATGTTTTAATAACTTACTATAATTAGCTGCCCAATAATATAAGATACGTTCTGGAAATCTTGAATTACCTTGTAACTGTATTTCTATTATGACTACTGAACCGTTTTGGGTAATACATTTTACATCTACTATTGTCTCCTTTAAATTTTTATTTTTCTTCAAATTAAATGGAGTTAAAATTTCTACTGAACGGAAAATCTTCATATTAGCATTAAGCATTATAGAATTGATAAAGTCCAAAAGTATAGACTCACTGCTTCCCTTATCAGTAAAAAGGTAGCGTATAAAATAATCATTCAAAGGATTGAAATATTTGATTTTTTTAATATTTGATTTTTTTTCCATAAAATATATTATACTAAAATAAACATAAATTGTCAAAATTTGAAAAACTGCAAATAATAAAGTGCATACATATATAATGCATGCACTTTTTTATTATTTATTAGTAACTAAGATAATGTTCTAAATCGCTTGGATTAGTCATGTGATGAAGCGCTGAGCTATCATCTCTAGCTGAAGCAATATCAATGGCTGTTTTTCCTTCTTTGTTTTTAATATTATAATCGGCACCCATATTTACAAGAACTCCCACAATACCATAACTATAACTTGCAGCTGCAATCATTAATGGAGTATTTCCTTCCTTATTCTTTTTATTTATATCAGCACCATTTTTTATCATATAATAACAAAGATCTGCTCCGCCGCCGTACTTGTTGGCATTTACTAAATATGTTAAAGGAGTATCTCCTGTTGCTGAACATATAGCATTTAAATCAGGCTTCAAATCAATAATATTTTTAGCTAAACCCACATTATAATAATCTATTGCTTTCATTAAAGGAGTATATCCGTATCCATCTTCTAAATTTATATCAGCACCTTTCTCTACTAAAAATTTCACCATTTCTTTATCATTTCTAGCAGAAGCTAAATTAAGAGGTGTAATCTTATCATATTGTTTATTTAAATCAGTATCATCTTTTATAAGTTTTTCTAATGCTTTCATATCGCCTTTAGATACAGCATTCATTAATTCATCATATCCAGCTATATTGTTTGAATCTTCGCTTGATAATAATTTTTCTATTTCATAATATTTTTGCTTCTTTGCTAATTCTATAGCTTCTTCTCTAGTTGTATTAGTATTAAGATTAAAAACATCATTATCTATTAATAATTTAGCTATATCATAATTACCATAATCTATTGCATTATATATATAATCATCGCTTGAGTTTAAATTGGCACCTTCATCAATTAAAAGTTTAGCTATTTCTATATTGCCATTTTGAGCTGCTACTTTCATAGGAGAGTTAATCCAACCTCCATCTGCAAATATTTGAGCATTTACATCTTGTCCTATAGATATTAAATATTTAACCATTTCTATATTATTTTCTTCTATGGCATCAGGAATTAAGCTTGATTCCAAATCTATATCTCCGCTTTGTAGAAGTATTTTAAGCATATCAAGATTATTATTGTTTATTGCAGCATCTGTTAAATAATAAGGATATTCATAACCATAATTTCTGCCTGCATCAAGTCCTTTATCAATTAAGATTTTACTCATTTCAACATTATTATTTTCAACAGCATAATAAAGCATATCAATACCATCTTCTGTTTCCATATCGCTTGCTCTAGCATTAACATCTGCACCTTCTTTTATAAGCTCTTTTGCTAAATCATTGTATCCGAATTGTACTGCCAAAAACAAAGGAGTGGAATCTTTATATATGTAGTTATTGTAGTTATCACCAAAATTTGTCATTTCAGTGATTTTTCCTTCTAGTCCTTCCTCTGCCAATAATTTTGATATTTCGTATATTGGTGCTTTATATTTATATTGATTAAGTATTTCATCTATTTTACTATATCCTGTAGGTATAGGATCTAACTCTGTACCTTGAATATATTCATTAGTATGTTTAGTTTTATTAATATCAATATCTGTATTATGATTTTCATTTGTAGTTGTAGGATTAACATATACTTTATTAGTTTCTGTTTGATTAGTTTGAGTATTTTCTGATTGTTCAGTATTACCGCTGTTACTGCCTCCACATGAAATTATAGCAGTAATTAAAATAAATGATGCAATTATAGAAATCAAATTTTTCATATTGTACTCCATGTGTGTATTGTTGTTTTCGCATTATAAATTAGAATTATCAAAATTTCAATTATGGAATATTGCTATAATAAAAAAGTGCATACATATAATGCATTCACTTTTTATTATAGCTTTTATATTTATTAGTATAATTTTTTATTTATTTTTATTATAATTTTTCTATTTCTTGTATACTCAAGCCTGTTATTTTACTTATAATATTAACATCTATATTTTCTTTTTTCATATTTTTAGCTGTTAATATTTGATTTTCTTTAATACCTTCTTTAATACCTTCTTTAATACCTTCTTTAATACCTTCTTCTTTAGCCTTCTTTATATCTAACTCCATACTCTTATTAAAGAAATATGTATCTACTTCTCGTTTTTTATACTTATCCATTACTGGACTATCATTAACAAATGTACGGCATTTCTTTTCTACTTCTTCAAATATAGTATTTTCTTTCATTAAAATAGCCATGTCTTCCTCATTTATAAATAAAAAAATTTTATCCAAGAAATGAATTCTTTATGTATATTATCTAAACTTTCTATTGCAGAAATATTTTTTAAATTGAATTTAGGAAGTTCAAGGAAATGCAATTGACAATGATCCGTTAAAATTTTATTATTATTTAATTCTTTTAAAATATAACAACTATGTACTTTATCTTCATCTGTAAGTATAAAATTTGTAATATTAATACTTACAGTAGCTTTTAATTCATCATAAAAAGAACCTCTATTTAAACTAGAACTATAATTATAAGCCCAATAATACAAAGCTCTTTTTATAAAATCTTCATTTCCTCTCGATTGTATTTCTATTAAAACGGTTATACCTGTTTCTGTAGTAGCTTTTATATCTACAATGCTTTCCTTTTCACCATAATTTTCTGCTATGTTAAATGGATTAAGTATTTCTATTTTCTTAAAAGTTTCAAAGTCCAAATCTTTAAATACAGCATTAATGAAATTTAAAGCTATATGTTCATTACCTGAATGAGAAAATAAATAGCGTATAAAATAATCATTGATTCTATTTAAATTATCAATTGTAACAGGTTCATTTAATATTTGTTTTAATCTATCCAAATCTTTCATGAATATTATTATACAAAAATTATTAAAAAAGTAAACTTATTTAAAGACTATAACTATTTTGTAAGGAGTTTTATTATCTCTTCATTTTCTCCGTATTCTCTGGCATGATATAATGCATCTCTATCACCTTTTTTTATACTTTTATCAGCACCTGCATCTAAAAGCATTTTTGTCATTTCTAAATCTCCGTTATGACAAGCCCACATTAATGCTGTCATACCGCCCATATTTAGAACATTAACATCTGCATTATTTTTTATAAGTAATTTGACAAAATTAATTTTACCATTACATGCTGCATCTATCAAAGCAGTACCGCCATTGTAATTTAGACAATTTACATCTGCACCATTATCAATCAGCTTCTGTAAAAAAACTTCATTGGTAGAATAATTTACTGCAGTTATCAATGGAGCATTATCACTAAGCAAAGTTGCTTCATTAAGATTAGCCGCATTCAAACTTTTATCCAAAGAATCAGAACCATTTTGAATTAAAATATCTGCTATATCATCATGTCCAAACATATAAGCATAAATCAAAGCATTAACATTATTTCTATTTCTTTTATTTACAAGAGCTTTATTTTCAATTAATATTTTTACCGTTTCTTTATAACCTTCCATAGCAGCATACATTAAAGGTGTTTCTTCATTTCCTCTATCTCCATTATAAGCTATATTAACATCAGCTTTGTTTTTTATTAAGAGTTTTACCATTTCAATATTTTCTTTTCTATCATATTCTAAAGCAGAAAATAATGCAGTTATTCCTCTAAAGCCTTGATAATCAATATCCGCACCATAACTTAAAAGTAGTTTAACCATTTCCATATTATTATTATCAACTGCAATCATTAATACACTACTCTTAATATCTACCACAGCATTAATATCTGCTTTGTATTTCAAAAGAAGTTCAGCCATTTCTATATTATTATTTATAACGGCATCTGATAACAATGTAAAATGCCCATCATAATAATTATTTATATCAACATCATATTTTTTAAGAATATTTTCAACTTCTTTAATATTGCCTTCATATACATAATCTCTTAATTGTTCAAAAACTTTACTTTTATTAACAATTTGAGCGTTTAAGCACATACTAAATAAAAATATATTAAATAATACAATTAACTTTTTCATATATCCCCCATACGTATTATAGTTTTGTATGATAAATTAAAAAGATTAAAATTGCAATATATTAATAAAAAGTATATACTATATTTTTACTCTATATAATTGTTATTACTATTTTTTATGATATATTTAATTAAAAAAATCAAATATAAATTTTTATTTAATAAAAAGAAGAAAATTATAAGGATGATAATTTAATACTATTGAAAAACTAATAAGACAGATATTTATTACTTTTTATTATTATTTGCTTTCTGATTTTTACCCTGCTCTTCCATTATATTATTTAAATGATCAAGCATACTTCCTATAAAATCCAATTTATTTTCTTCAAATTTTTTAAGTTTTTCTGATATTGCAAATATTTTTTCTTCTGAATCTTTCAAATTATGAGATCTTATATTAAGCAATCTGTCTGGATATATATCTAATGCATTAGATATTTTATTCAAATTTTTTATAGATATATTTCGGTTGCCCACTTCTACACCCTGCAAATATTTTCCAGAAAGTGAAGATTTTTCAGCAAGTTCATCTATAGTCATCTTTTTATTTCTTCTTAATTCTCTTATATTTTGACCTAAATTTTTCAATACAGTTTCTGTATCTATCATAAAAAACTCCTATTTTCATAGTAATTATTAGAGTTAATTATGATATATAATAATTTTAATTAAAAAAACAATTTATAAAATGACTATTTGAGAAAAAAGTAATTTTTATCTTCTTATAGTGGGATATAATATATTTATTTAAATACAAAAAGGGACTGCCTTTTCATAAAAGCAGCCCCTTAATAAAATCATTTATTATGCATAAACATTTAAATTCTGACCAATACCAGGTCTTACAGGAGCAGAAACAGCTTGAGGCTGAACACTGCTCATTATTTTATCAACTGCCTGAGCTTGCATATCAGAAGTTTTTCTTATCATGCTTAAAGATATATCTTGTTTAAGCATAGCTGTTGAATAAGAATTATAAGCTGAAATATCCATATTATCCTCCATTTTTAATATAGTGTATAAAACTTATTTATATGATAATTGTAAACCAATAAAAAATTTAATCAAGGAAATTTTATAAAAAATAGAGAAAATAAAAAAATAACGGAATGTATTATGATAATAAATACTTATGTAATAATTGTATGACCAACTGCATTTTTTTATAATACAATTGGTCATGAACAATAATTAAGCATACACATCCAAACTCTTTCCAATGTTGTTATTAATAGCTACAGATGCTCCTTGAGGAATTACCATACTTGCAACTTTTTCAGCAGATTGAGCAGAACCATAAGCTGAAGAGTTGTAGACATTTAATCCTGCAGAAGTCATATGTCTAGTCAATGGAAACATTTCAGATGAATAAATAGAATAAACTCCCATTTATAACCTCCAGAGACTTATTATTTATACATAATTAAGTATCGGAATATATGGATTATTTATTAAAATTAATACAATTTTTACAATAAAAAAACATAAAAAATATCAAAAAATTATTTTGTGATATAAAGTATTTTATTTAAGCTTAATCTTTCTATTAATAATATTATTACATAGTATAAGAAGAATTTTATTTATTTTTTGTGTTTTTTTGTATAAAAATATTGACTTCTTTTTGTATTATACATATACTAGGTATATAAATAATAACGGAGTTTTAAGATGAAAAAAATATTAATAGTAGGTGGTGTTGCAGGAGGAGCTTCTGCTGCTGCAAGACTTAGAAGACTAAATGAAGAGGATAAAATCATAATGTTTGAAAAAGGTCCTCATGTATCTTTTTCTAACTGCTCACTTCCATATCATATAGGCGGATTAATTCCAAATGAAGAAACTTTACTTTTAATGAATCCAGAGAAATTTTTAAAACAATTCAATGTAGATGCTAGAATAAACAGCGAAGTTGTAGCAATAGACAGAGAAAAAAAAGAAGTTACAGTTGTATCTGAAGGAAGAGAATATAAAGAAAGTTATGATAAACTTATACTTTCTATGGGGGCAAAACCAATAGTACCTCCTTTTAAAGGAATGGATAAAGTTAATGTATTTACTGTAAGAAATGTTGTTGATATAAGCAAAATACATAATTTTCTTAACGGAAAACCTAATGCTAAAGTTACTGTTATAGGCGGAGGATTTATCGGTATAGAGATGGCTGAAAACTTAAAAAAAGTAGGATATAATGTAACAATAGTAGAAGCATTACCTCAAATAATGAAGCCTTTCGACTATGATATGGTTCAAATTCTTCATAGAGAATTAATTGATAACGGTGTTGATTTGATCGTTAATGATAAAGTAGATAGTTTTGATACCAATACAGTTATTTTAGGTTCTGGTAAAAAAATAGAGGCTGATGCTGTTATTCTTGCTATAGGAGTTACTCCAGAAACTGATATAGCTGTTAAAGCTGGAATAGAATTAGGAAAAACAAAAGCAATTAAAGTTGATGCTAATTACCGTACTAATGACAAAGATATTTATGCCGTAGGAGATGCTATAGAAGTTTACAGTCCTTTATTTAATGATTATTTCAAATTGGCTTTAGCAGGACCTGCTCAGAAACAGGCAAGATTAGTTGCTGACCATATTAATGGAAGAACTGTTGATAACAGAGGATTTATAGGCTCATCTGTTATAAAAGTGTTCGGATATAACGGAGCTTCTACTGGACTTTCTGAAGGTTTGATAAAAGCTATGAACTTAAATATAGATTATGATACTGTTGAAATTATACCATTTGACGGCGTATCAATAATGCCTTCTGCAAGACTTCTTCATTTCAAACTCATATACGAAGTTCCTACTGGAAAAGTTTTAGGTGCTCAGGCTATAGGTAAAGGAAATGTTGATAAGAGAATAGATGTTATAGCTACTTTAATAAAATTCGGCGGTACTATAGATGATTTAAAAGATTTAGAATTATGCTATGCTCCTTCATTCGGTACTGCTAAAGATGCTGTAAACTTTGCAGGATATGTAGCTTCAAATTTAAGAAACGGAGATTTCAAACAAGTTCATTTCAGCCAAGTAAGAGAATTAGTAGAAAAAGATGCTTATTTCCTAGATGTAAGACCTCCTGAAGATTTTGCTGTAGGACATTTAGAAAAAGCGGTTAACATACCTCTTGGAGCTTTAAGAAGCAGATACAATGAAGTTCCTAAAGACAGACCTGTATACATTACATGCAAAACTGGATTAACCAGCTATACTGCATGTAAAATATTAAAAAACATAGGTTTTGATAATGTTATTAATGTTTCTGGCGGATTTGTAGGTTTATCTCAATATGAATATTATAATGACAAAGTTACTGGAAGAAAACCTATTTTAACAGGTTATTTTAAATAATTATCAAATATGTGATAAAAATAGCTATTTTTATTCATAATAAATAACATTTTACATTTTTATTTCAAAAAATATTTTGTAAAAATCTATTTTTTTTATATAATATAAACTATAATAGAAAAATATAATAATAAGAAGATTTTTATAAGGATGTAAATTATGGTAATAGAAAATGGATTAAATATAGTATCGCCTTCGGAGGCTGGTGAAATTATTAAAAATACTGAAAACGTAGTTATACTTGATGTAAGAACAGAGATGGAGCATAACTATGAGGGTATGATTGAAGATTCCGTTTCTATGGATTTCCTTAAGCCTAGAGTATTTAAAAGAGAAATATCAAAACTAGATAAAAATACCCCATACTTGCTTTATTGTTCTGTAGGGAAATTAAGCATTAAAGCAGCTGAGTATATGAAAGAAGAAGGTTTTAATAATCTTTATGTTTTGGAAGGCGGATTAAAGGCTTGGAATAAACATTTTGGAGACAGTAATAAGGTTTCTAAATTTGACAGAGAAGAAGCTGTAGAAAGAAGAAAAAGACTTATTATTAGATTAAATAGAATTGAAGGTCAGATTAAGGGAATGAAAAAAATGCTTGCTAAAGGCGAATACTGCGGAGATATACTTAATCAGTCTCTAGCTGTTAAAGCTGCTATGGGAAGTGTTAATCAGGAAATTATGGAAGTATTTTTAAACACCTGTATGATTTCACCTAAAGAGAAGGAAGATTTCTTCAGATATATGAGAAAACTTATAAAGTAATTATTATTATTGTTGTATTTTATAATGGCTTTTAATATTTATCTACTAAAAGCCATTTCATTATTAAAAATCTATTTTCCCCATTCATCGGGATTTTTATTCCATTCTAATGCTTTATCTAATTCATCTTCTGTTATATAATTTTCATCTTTAGCTATTTCCATAAGAGATGTAAAGTTAGAAAGTGATGAGAATTTTATTCCAGCCTCTTCAAAATTTTTGTACGCCTTTTCAAACTCATAAGAAAATATAGCTATAATCTCAAGACCGATAGCACCTTCATTTTTAGCAGCTTCAAATGCTTTTATAGAACTTCCGCCTGTAGATATCAAATCTTCTATTAAGATTAATTTTTTTCCATCACACTCAGCACCCTCTATCTGCTTGCCTCTTCCATGTTCTTTTTTCTCTGCTCTTATATAGCATAATGGTTTATTAAGTTCATAAGCTATAAAAGAAGCCCAAGGTATTCCAGCTGTAGCAGTACCAGCTATAACATCAAAATCTTTATCTTTTAATATACTCACAAAAGCATCAACTATAACCTGTCTGTACTTTGGAAAACCTATAACATATCTATTATCGCAGTATATAGGACTTTTTATTCCAGATACAAAAGTAAATGGTTCTTTAACATTAAGTTTAACAGCTTTAGTTTCAAGTAAAGCTCCCGCTATTAATCTTGCTTTTAATTTTTTATTATGCTCTATACCTTCTGCAATTTCTTCTACAACCATTTTGCATGCTTTTACTCTGTCCTCACTTCTTGTAATAGGTCTTCCTACAACCAAATAATCACATCCGTTTTCTATAGCTTCTTTCGGAGTCATTATTCTTTCCTGATCATCAACACTAGCCCATTTAGGTCTAACACCAGGGCATACTGTTCTAAAGTTTTCTCCGCATTCTTTTTTTATTATACTGGCCTCTTTAGGAGAGCATACCACTCCGTCAAGTCCAGCCTCTTTTCCTAATTTTGCCCAATTAACTGCTAAATCTGTTAATGCTAAATTGGAACTGAACATATTTTTTACATCATTTTCAGAAAGACTTGTTAGTATTGTAACGCCTATTATAAGATTATCTTTATTTAATTTTTTTATCTCCTCAACAGTTCTTTCCATCATCTTTTTTCCGCCGCTTGTATGAACATTAAACATAAATATATTTTGTTTAGCTGCAAAAAGAGAAGCCATAGCTGTAGTATTAGGTATATCATGGAATTTTAAATCAAGAAATACCTTTTTATTTTTACTTGCCAAATACTCTATTATTTCCCCTTTAGTGTATAAGAAAAGCTCAAGCCCTACTTTATAAAATACCGCCTCATCTCCAAGCTCATCTATAAGTTTAGTTGCCTCTCCCATAGAGTTAAAGTCTAATGCTATAATTAATCTCTCTTTTGGATCATCAGTTAATTTTATCATAAATTTGTCCTTTATAATTTATCTATCTTTATATATCAAAATATTATTATATTTAATTTTATAAATGTGCTGCCCCTATTAGGTCTTTTATATTATTTATATTATTTTCTTTAAGATAATTATCTATTCCATTAATAACCTCTATAGGAAGAGTAGGATTTGAAAATATTCCAGCCCCTATAGAAACCAAAGAAGCACCCGCCATTATAAACTCCAAAGCATCGTTATAATTGCTAATCCCTCCCATACCTACAATAGGTACTTTTACAGCTTTATATACCTGATAAACCATTCTTACAGCTATAGGGCGTATACATGAACCTGATAAACCTCCGAATATATTTCCTAAAAGAGGTTTTCTTGTTTTTGTATCTATCTTCATAGCCAAAAATGTATTAACTAAAGATACACTATCAGCACCTGCATATTCAGCACTTTTTGCTATACTTGCTATATCAGTTACATTCGGAGAAAGTTTTACTATTAAAGGTTTTTTATTAAGCACTTTTTTTACATATTTTGTAATGGCTTCAGCACTCTCGCAGCTTGCCCCAAAAGCCATGCCTCCGTTTTTTACATTTGGGCATGATATATTAAGCTCTACAAAATCAACTCTTTCTATTTCATTAGCTATTTCAGCTACTTTTACATACTCATCAGTATCAGCACCATTTATATTTAATATTATAGGAGAAGTATATTTTATATTTTTTACTATATTATTTTTAAAATATTCTATACCCGGATTTTCAAGCCCTATGCAGTTTATCATTCCAGATGGAGTTTCTGCTATGCGTGTGCCTTTATTGCCTTCTTTTTTATTTAAAGTTATTCCTTTTAAGTTAACAGCACCAAGCTCATTAATATCAAAATAATTACTATACTCCTCTCCGAAACCAAAACAGCCTGAAGATGTTATAACATTATTTTTTAATTCTTTACCCAAAAAATTTATATTCAATCTGCTCATAATAATATCCGTTATTTAAATATTTAATAATTTAGAATCAAATACTGGTCCGTCATGACAAACTTTTTTTAATGTATATCCGTTTTCTGAATTATTATCTTTTATCTCTATATTGCATCCCAAACATGCATTAACACCGCATGCCATTCTCTCTTCAAGTGAAGCATAACAAAGTATATTATTCTCATTAGCTATATTTACTATCCCTTTCATCATAACAGTAGGTCCGCAGGTATATATAATATCAAAATTTTTTTGTTTTAATAATTCTTTTGTTTTATCTACTGTATTCCCTTTATCTCCAACAGAGCCGTCATCTGTTGTGATGTATAAGTCAATACTACTTGTATCAAATCTTGTTATTATTTTTATAGCCGTTTCATTAGCTCCGCCCATTATTAGAGTTATAGAATTATTGTTATAAAGCAATTTTTCTATCAAAAGTTTAAAAGGTGCTATTCCCATTCCTCCAGCTACAAGAAGTATATTTTTATCTTTAAAAGATATATCAAATCCATTGCCTAGAGGACCTTGAATATTAAGAATATCATCTTTTTCTAATTGTGATAAATATTTTGTGCCTTCACCCTTTACCTGATAATAAAACTCTAATATGTCATTATCGATATAATGGAGACTTATAGGACGTCTTAAAAAAGTATTACTTTTAAGCATAAAAAACTGACCCGCTTTTGAATATTTGTAACTTTCTTTTGATTTTACTTTAATAATATATTTATCATCTGATATTTGTATATTGTCTATTACAACTGAGTCTTCTAAAAACATTTTATATAAGCCTTTGATTATTAATATTAAATTATAAAAAAAGAATACTTCTTCTCAATAAAGAGAATTTAGTATTCTTAAAAAATATATATGCAAAATTTGATATAAAAAGTATAATACGTTCCATAAAGATTTAATATATCATATATCATTAAAAATTCAAGCACGGCATTAAAATAATTTTTTATCAAAAGTGTAATAAGATTGTTATATTTTTAATAAAAGTAAAACAAAGGATAAAAAATGAAAAAATATGTTTTTATTATGCTTATAACAGCATTTTTATTTAATTCCTGCCAAAATAATACTACAAAACCTGACAGCACTACTTCTGAAAATAATAATGCTGTAAGTTCAGATGCCCAAACTGTATTTGATTTGGTAAACCAAGAAAGAGCAAAGGCTGGACTTGAAGCATATAAATTAGATACAAAATTATGCGAAGCTGCCAACAAAAGAGCTCAAGAAATAGTGGAAAAATATGACCATATAAGACCTGATGGAAAAGAATGGGATACTGTACTTGATGAATACGGATTCAATTCAAAAGCATATACTAGGGGAGAAAATATAGTTGCTAAGCGTGAAAGTGCATCTTCAGCTATGAAAGCTTGGATGGACTCTCAAGGACATAAAGAGAATATTTTGGCTGATTATTATACTACAATAGGCATTGGTGTTTATGAATATAATGGAAGCAAATATTGGGTGCAGCTTTTTTTAAGTTAAATTATCCTATATGTGATCATGGCATTCATGTCGAAGTATAATGTAGCTGGAAACTGAGGATGTGCTATATACTGCCCTATTTTCAAATTAACTTCTGTATATATTCTGTTTAAGAATTCATACTGAAAATGTGCATAAGCTCCTATTGAATGCCATAACTGTTTAGTATTATTCATATAAGCAAGCATATAATTAATACCTACAGTAAGAGGCATTAAATCAAAAAGAAGCATAGCATCAAGTTTATACGATATATCATTTTGATCTCTGATTAATAATAAATCATAATCCAAATAATATTTACCATATCTATTATAAGCATATTTAAAAGTAAGTCCTGCCTGAAGAGTTAATCCCCTGCCTTCAAATAATGATCTTAAAAAACTCACCTTAAATGTAGGAGTGGCCTCAGCTTCAAATGATATATTAGAAGTTTTCGGAGCATTAGCTATTTCTTCAGTACCAAATTTATCGCTTGGACTATTAAAATTTACAAAACCTCTTTTGGCATATGAAAGATAATAATTAAGCATTGACACTTTCACATCTATATTAAAATATTCGGATATTGAACTATTTACAAAAAATGTAAGCCTATTCATTTCAGCACTAATATGATCGCTTATACCTACATCAGTTTTTATACCCTCCCAAATATAACCGGGGAATACATCGGATATAAATCTATAAAAAAGCATAATCTTTCCGCCGCCGTCTAAATACGGACTAAACCTTGCATTTAAATCGGCACCTATATAAAGACCTGCCTGCATATTAGTTTGGGCATTGAGAGGCTTTAATATTACTAATGCATATAATATAAAAATAATTAAAAATTTTAATAACTTCATCTAAATAAAAAATAATCAATATTATAATAATTCACTATATTATAACATTTTATAAAAATATGTATATGGTTTTAATATCTTACATAATTATAACCAATAATTATTAAAGCATAAAAAAGGAGACATTATTTAAAAGTCCCCTTAATAAATTTATATCATCAAAAAATTATTGATTTTTTAAAGGCGTTACAATAGTATCTTCAAAATCATTGTCATTGTAAGTTTCATCATCAGAATAAGCCTCTTCAGCACTCATTAAAAGATTAGCTTCTTCTTCCTCTTCTGCTTTTTTACCTTTCTTTTTTGAAGAAGAACTTTCATTGCTTTCTTCATCATCGCTGTTTTCTTTTGATACTTCTTTAGCACCTCCGTTTTTCTGCTCTTCTAAATACTCAGCAAGTTTTTCTTTTACCTTATCAGCTCCGCCCATATTCAAAGTTTCTCTAATTTGTATCTCAAGTTCCATACGCATTTTAGGGTCTGATGCTAAAAGTTCTCTCACCTTCTCCTTACCCTGAGCAATCTGTTCACCATTATAGTAAAACCAAGCACCGCTTCTAGTGATAATTTTTGCTTCCATAGCTAAATCTATTAAAAGACCTTCAGATGATATTCCTTTACCGAATATTATCTCCAAATTAACAACTTTAAATGGAGATGATAATTTATTTTTAACAACTTTTATTTTTACTTTATGACCTATAGTATCATCGCCTTTTTTAATCCATTCTGTTCTTCTTATATCAAGTCTCACAGATGAATAGAATTTCAAAGCCTTACCGCCTGTAGTAGTTTCGGTAGGTCCTGCTCCATAACCAGTAGTGGCAATATTTTGTCTTAATTGGTTAATAAATATTACCGCAGTATTTGTATTGCTTATTATAGCTGTTAATTTTCTTAAAGCATGGCTCATAAGTCTAGCCTGTAAAGCAATATGAGCGTCCCCTATATCACCAGCAAGCTCTGCCTTAGAAACAAGTGCAGCAACAGAGTCTACAACAACTATATCAAATGCAGTAGAAGAAACAACTTTTTCTAATATTTCAAGTGCCTCTTCTCCGCTGTTTGGCTGAGATATATATAAATTATCAATATCTACTCCTAAAGCACTTGCATATACTGGGTCTAAAGCATGTTCAGCATCTATAAAAGCAGCATATCCTCCAGCCTTCTGAGCTTCTGCTATAATGTGAAGAGTAAGTGTAGTTTTACCAGAAGCCTCATGACCGTAAATCTCTATAATTCTTCCGCGAGGAACCCCTCCTACACCTAAAGCATGGTCAAGAGTTAATGCCCCAGTAGATATAACATCAACATTAACAGTTTTATTGCTTCCAAGTCTCATAAAAGAGCCCGGACCATATTTTTTATTTATTTGATCGGTAATAGCTTCTATAGCCTCACTTTTACCGTCTTTTTTTACTTCAGCAGTTTCTTTCTTTTTAGTAGCCATTATGTTTTCTCCTAAAAAAACAATATAATAATACATTGTATAAAAATACATTGTTTTTGTCAAGTTATTTTAAGGTAAAAAATGAAAAAATTAAAAATATTTTGGTATATAAAAAAAGCCCCTTATAACAGGAGAACTAGCACCCAGTTGGGTTGACTTACCGTTGCTTCCTTCCGAACCTGGCGGATTCATCATCAACTGCCGTAGAACCCCGTTATAAGAGATGTATAAAATAAATAAAAACATATATACGGAGAGAGTGGGATTCGAACCCACGGTACTGTTACGTACACACGACTTCCAATCGTGCTCCTTCAACCAGCTCGGACATCTCTCCTGATTAATTTAAGCGTGCCTGAGAAGATTTGAACTTCCAACCTTCAGAACCGCAATCTGATGCTCTATCCAATTGAGCTACAGGCACTTAAATATTTTAGTTTAAGAATTATAACATATTTAATATTTTTTTGCAAATATTAATTTACTTTATTATTATATATTTATTATATATTATTAACTATTAATCAAATAATCCGTCTCCGAATTTTAATCCCAACTGAACTCCAAAATCAAATGAAGCTAAATTTCTGCTGTCTACCATAACAAGCTCAGCACCGCGTAAATCTATACCGAAATCTGTACCAACATAAGCCCCAAGTAAGATGGCAATGTCTTCATGAACATAAAAAGAATAGTCAAAAGTAAGTTTAACATAAGTCATAACAGCATTTTTCATAACTGTATTCATTTTTGAAGCATTATAATATCCGTAAGTTCTTGTAGCTGTATTATCTTTTGATATCTCTGTAGAGTGCGTAAGATATAATGGAAGTTTTACACCTACACCTAAACCAAATGCAAACTTCTCATAATGAAATTTAGGAAGTATTCCTATAGATAGATTTTCAAAAGTATAATATTCTTTTACCTGAACTTTTACATTATTTTCATCATAAGAACTTGATAATCCAAAAGAATCATGAGCGTATCCTAAATCAAGAAGCAAACTTATACCCTTATCTCCGTCTGTTATCAAATATCCAGCCTGCAAATTTACACCTGCATCAAATCCTATTATTCCGCTGCTTTTTCTATAATTTTTAATATAATCTTCAGTAGCCTGAGAAGTATTAAAACTAACATTATAAAAACTAAAACTTGCCCCTATTGGCACCATAATATTAAACTGCCATCCGCTGTCAGCAAATGATAATTTAGCAAATACCAACATAATAGATAAAATAATGAGTGTAATTTTTTTCATAGAGATACTCCTTAATAAATAATTATACTAAATCTATTTTTTTAGCTTCATGCCACAATTTATCCAAGTTATAGTACTCTCTTCCCTCTTCAGTAAAAATATGCACTACCAAAAAACCATAATCGCTTAAATACCAAACAGCCTCAGGATCATTATCATTTTCAGCATAAGGCAAAACACCATCTTCTTTTAATTCTTTATAAACAGCATCAGAACCAGCTTTCATCTGCGGAGATGAAGAAGCCGTTGCCAATATAAAATAGTCTGAAAGAGTTGTTACTCCGTCTAAATCAAGAATTGTAATGTTTTCAAGTTTTTTATCATCTAAAGCCTTAGCTGCTTTTAAAGTTAATTCTTTAGCTTTTTCTCTGTCTATAAATTTCTTTTTTTTAGGCTTGGATTTGTTAGAATTTAATTCATTATTGTTTTCATTATTAATATTATTATTGTGTAATTTCATAGTAATCATTCCCCAAAATTAATACTGCATTATTTAATACTCTTCTGTCAGTTTTAGCATATACTCGGCTTACCCTGCCCTCATTTGCCACCATAAATGCCTTCTCTATCTGACCATCTCTTATAAGTACAACACTTTCATTCAAGTTGGTAGTAAAATTGCCGTACTCTCCTGCTGCAAATCCCCTATAACGCATTCTTATATTTATTCTGTCGGCAAGACCTGCAACCGTAGTGGCATTAAGTACTGTTAAACTCACATCTTCATTAGTTAACTCGCTTTTCTGAGTTTTAAGCTCAACATATAATGTTAAATCGTCCATCTGTTTAATAAAAGCACTTCCTTCAAATATAGGAGTTAATACCCCATTATCATCCAGCCTTGCATCTATATTTTCTATAACTAATGTTCTTTCATTGCTGTTTGAGAGTATATCTAAAAATGCCTTCATATCTGGAGGTCTTAAATTGCTTTTTACCTTTGAAGCTATAGCTTTACGCATATCCTTAGAATGAAAAATATTTCTAAGCTGAGGACTCTGTATAAACCCTATCATAGAATTAATTATTACATCTTCTAATCTGTAAAGCGTTTCTATATCGCTGTATCCGTTCATTTGAAGATAATGCAGATATGATATTACTTTACTGCTTGTAAAAAGCCACTCGCCTATACCAAATGAAAGCTCGTATCCTTTCTCCTCGTCTTTAAACTCAATAGGCTCTTCAACATACATTTTCACACCGCCTATCAAGTCTATAATATCAGAAATTTGATTATTATCAATAGCAATTCTGTAACTTATTTTTTTATCAACGGATGTTTCTATAGCCCTAAAAACAGCATTTTCTCCGCCGTTTTTATATAAAGTTTCTAATGGTACAGGAGGCGAATCCTTACTATTTTCCCATAAAGCTATATTACGCGGAAGCCCTATCATACCTATCCTATTATGAAGACTCGATATAATACCTACATAAGCTCCGTAAATTTCTCTGTCATCATCTATAAATAATACCGCAAAATATAAAGGCTCATCATTCTTTTTTGCAGTATTTAATTTACTAAAGAAAAAGTAATAAAATATAAAACCAAATACAAATACGATAATAATAGCTGAAAAAAATACGAGTATAGTGGCTTTTTTATTTGCCTGACTTATAGTTCTAAGAGCTTTATCATCATTAGTATTATTTTTTTTATGTTTAGTCATCAATATATAATATATTATGTTAATTAAGTTGTCAAATATATTTTAATGCTAATTTAAATACTATACTCATTTTTAAACTAAACTAATAAATAATTATACTGTTTTAATTTTTAGTATTTTTTAAAGCATTGTTATAATAATAAACTGCATTAATATTTTTTATGTTAACTCTATTGAAATTGTTATACTTTATACTATAATAATAATAAAATACTTAAAGAGGAAATCTAAGTATTATGAAAATTTTTAGGAAAATATTTTTTATTTTTGGAATACTTTTGTCATTAATATCTATAAACGCATTAATGTCATACCGTGAACCAAAAAAAGAGAAAGAAATAACAAAAGACTATTAAATATGTTTTTTTTAAGAAGTAAAATTGTATTATCAATAATACTAATCTATAGTATTAATATTTACTCTATTACACTAACAATACTTCCATTTACATCAGAAAATGAAGAGTGGATAAATGAGTATAAAGTAGATGACGGAATACCTAGAGTTTTGCAGGATTCCCTTATAAACACAAAAATGTTTGAAGTTACCGACTATGACCTGTTAGTATCCTATTTTAGCTCATATGATATAGTACTTTCATACAAATCACTAGTAACTAATCTTCAAATAGCTTCAGATTTTGTTAAAGAAACTTTTAATTCAGATTATATCATAACTGGCGAAGTATTAGACTTTAATTTGAAAAAAGGCGGAAAAGATGTAGCAAATGTGAAGTTTAGAGTAAATTTACTAGATATAAACTCATTAAGAACTATAAAATCATTCACTGATACAGGAACTTATACACTTCCAAACAATAGTATGGTATATTCTGCCGAGGACGCATTATTTAATGAAACTGCTTTGGGGAGAGCTTCAGATATTGCTCTTAATAAAACAGCATTAAGTATATCCGATTTTTTAGGAAATCCTCCATTAACAGGTATTATAACAAGAATAGAAAATAATCAGATATATATAAACTTAGGTAAAAAAAATAATATAAAAAAAGGTGATGAATTTAATATATACAAGATAGAAAAAATACTAGAAATGCCAAGTTCAAGTCAAATAAATATCATAACTAACATAAGCAACAGCCCTAAAATTTCAACACAAACAAATCAAATAAACAGAAGCTATATGTCAGTAAGAACAAATGAAAAAGGTGATGTTTGGTATACTAGTGAAATGCTCTATAAATATAGATATTATAAAAATGCTGAAAACTTTATAGCATCTGCAAAAGTTATAGAAACTTATGAGAATTTTGCTATATTAGAAAGTGAATATTATGATAAAATAGAACCTATGATGATAGTGAAAGTTAAAGATTAGGAGCATAGATATTATGATAACTAAACAAAATGTAGTTTATAATGAGATTGATAAAGAAGATTATTATATTTATATAGATCAAAAAACTAATAAAGGTATATTTACTCCGTACTATAAAGGAAGCTGGAATAGTTTTTTATACGATTTTAAACTAGATATTTGCAGAATATTTCATAAAAATGCTAGGTCATACTCTATTATAGATCTGTCATTAGATGGTACAAAAATAATGACTATATCTGTTACAAGCGGTGATTCTAAAAATAATATATTTAAAATAATAGAAATAGGTACAAATAAAGTATTATTAGAAATAACTGAATGGTATGTATATGAAGCATATTTCACTGCAAATGAAAGATATATTTTCATGAGAATTAAAGATGGAAATATTATGAAAGTATTTGTATATGATATTCAAAATAAGAAAATTATGTATTTATTAAAGGAACATATTTTTATTAAAAACGGCTGTTTTGATGAAAAAAGAATTATATTTTCATATCCTTCAATATCAGAAAATAGAGTGATATATCATTTAAACTTTAATTCTCTAACTGAAACAAAAGAATCTATTGGATATGCGGAAATAAAAGTATCTAAAATTTTTAATGCAGAAGGAAAAGATCTGCTTTTAATGGATCATGATGAATCTATTTCACTTTACAGCAATAAAAAAATTATATGGAAAATACAATTTTTATCATTCCTTAATCATTACAGCGGAGGATTTTTTTACCTCAAAGAAGACAATAAAGTATATTTAGACACTCCTGCAATAATACAGGAAAAATTATCAAACACTCAAATTGAAAGTATGGTGCTTTACAGAATAGATTCATATTCTGGTAATATAGAAACTATTCAGCTTCCTGCTAAAATTAAATATAAAAAATTTACTCATATGTTTGATTATAAATTAATAGATACTTCTGGAAATATTTTTGATATAAAAGACAGAACGGCTTATAGTTTTCCTATAAAAACACATAGATAAGCACATATAAAATAAATATAAAATTAATTTTAAAAAGGATAATTAATATCAATAACTGCTATGAAAAAATATATTTTTTTAATTATTTTAATATTTATAAGCATCATTTCATGTGATGAAGAGAATAATATTAATAATATTGATGATAAAAAATACAGTACGGCTGACTGCTCCAAAACTCTGTCTGCTCAAGAATATCATGTACTAATAAATAAAGGTACAGAGCTTCCATTTACAGGAGAGTTATTAAATAATAAAGAAGACGGAATATATACATGCAAAATATGCGATACTCCTTTATTTCATTCTGAAGCAAAATTCAATTCTGGTACTGGCTGGCCTAGTTTTGATGATGCTATAATAGAAAATATAAAATTACAAAAAGACGGAAACAGAGTTGAAGTGGTATGTGCAAATTGCGGCGGACATTTAGGACATGTATTTTATAATGAAGGATTTACTGAAAAAGAAACAAGGTATTGCATAAATTCTGTTTCTCTTAATTTTATAAACAAATTCACAAATGAAATCTCTACAAATAAATAAAATAAATATAAAGATTATAGGAGAATACGATGATAAAAAAAATTATAATAACAATCTTATCTTTATTATCAGTAATATCCTGTTCTCAAAAATTAAACAGCCAAAATATTAATAATAAGGACGATGATATGACTAAAACAGAAATACCAAATAATGTTAAATATGCATATTTTTCTTCAGGCTGCTTTTGGGGAACAGAATATTGGTTTGAAAAATCTAAAGGTGTCATTTCGGTTGTAAGCGGATATGCTGGGGGACATAAGGCTAATCCTACTTACAAAGAAGTATGCACAGGCCTTACAGGTCATTTAGAAACTGTTAGAGTATGCTACGACCCAGAAAAAACAACATACGAAGAGCTTG
This sequence comes from Brachyspira innocens ATCC 29796, assembly GCF_000384655.1. Classification (GTDB taxonomy): domain Bacteria; phylum Spirochaetota; class Brachyspiria; order Brachyspirales; family Brachyspiraceae; genus Brachyspira; species Brachyspira innocens. The sequence continues at coordinate 43,997 of NZ_ARQI01000111.1, forward strand.
TAAAACTTTTCTTTGAAACTCATGACTTTACTCAAAAAAATGGTCAGGGTCCTGATATAGGCTCACAGTATCTATCTGCTATATTCTATCAAAATGAAGAAGAAAAAGAAATCGCAGAGAAATATATAAAAATGCTTAGAGATAGAAATTATGATGTGGCTACTACATTAAGAGAGTATAAAAATTTTTATGAAGCAGAAGACTATCATCAGGATTATTATGCTAAAAAAGGTTCTATGCCTTATTGTCATTTCTATACAAAATTATTTTAATTAAATACCATAAATTAAAAGGGAATAAAATTATGAAAATAGCTATAGGCGGAGATCATTCTTCTATAGAATTGAAAAAAGAGATAATAAAATATTTAGAAGAATTAGGACATGAAGTAAAAGACTTTGGAACTTATACTTCTGAAAGTGTAGATTATCCCATATATGGGAAAAAAGTTGCTGATGAGGTAGCAAGCGGAAGATATGAAGGCGGTGTTTTAATATGCGGAACTGGTATTGGTATATCATTAGCAGCAAATAAAGTCAAAGGTATAAGGGCAGCAGTATGCAGTGAGCCTTATTCTGCTAAACTTTCCAAACAGCATAATAACTCTAATATAATAGCATTTGGTGCTAGAGTTGTAGGCGTTGATTTGGCTAAAATGATAGTAAAAGAATGGCTTGATGCTGAATATGAAGGCGGACGTCATGCTAGAAGAGTTGGGCTTATCACAAAAATAGAGAATGGAGAGGAAATTTAATTTTTTATAAAATATATGTGTTAAGTTTAATTTGATTATGTTTTTGTGTAACAAATTTTTTGATTAGTAAATATAATAAAGTGTATGCGTAACAAGTATACATTATTTAATTTAAAATATTTTCAGGGCTTTGCCCTTACGAAGTACACAGAGTGACCATGATGTGTGACGTAGCCCCAATTCTTTTATGACGTCTGTCCACCAATGCCGAAGGAAGTACCGTTAGGTATGGTTAAAGCAAATCCCGCTTTCGGCGAGAACCATACGCTGTACAGCTCTGTGTGTCATAGAGGCTAAATAACTACATTTGACGAAGTCCACTAAAATATAAAATTCTAGTGATTGCGTTTTTCACGAAGCGTATCCGAAGGATAAAAACTTTGGTGAAGCCCACAGAGTGTGTGCGGTAAAAAAGTTGATAATTTCTATATAAAGTGCATCCGTTGACAAACTTAAAAATTTTCAGTATATATAAGAATGGCATGCTAATTTTAAGCATGCCAATTTATAAAAATGTTAATTTTTAATTTCTAAATTTTTTAGCTGCATCTATAAATCCAACAAACAAAGGATGAGGATTAGTAATTCTCGATTTTAATTCTGGGTGGAACTGAACACCTATCATATATGGGTGATCTTTTACTTCTGCTATCTCAGCTAAATTTCCATTTTTTAATTTTCCTGTAATAATAAATCCAGCTTTCTCCATTTTTTCTACATAGGCATTATTAAATTCATATCTATGTCTGTGTCTTTCACTTATTGAAGTTTTTCCATATAATTTATGTGCCAAACTTCCTTCTTTTATATCGCAGTCAAAAGCTCCAAGACGCATTGTACCGCCTTTTAAGATGTTTTTTTTCTGCTCTTCCATAAGCGTAATAATAGGATTTTTAACATTTTCATTAACTTCTATAGTATTAGCATCTTCAAGTTTTAATACATTTCTTGCAAACTCTACACTCATAAGCTGCATACCCAAACATATTCCAAAATAAGGTATTTTGTTTTCTCTAGCATATTTAATAGCTTCTATTTTGCCTTCAATTCCTCTCTCTCCAAACCCGCCCGGTATAATTAGTCCATGAACACCTTTAAAATATTTTGATATATCGTTAATATCTTCCAAATCCTCAGCAGATATCCAATCTATATCAACATTAATATCATTATATATTCCGCCATGATTTAATGCCTCTGTTAAAGAAATATAAGCATCTTTCATAGAAACATATTTTCCCACTATAGCAATCTTTACTTTGTCATTCTGTATAGCTATGTTTTTCTGCTTACATACTAAATCAGTCCAATTAGTTAAATCTATTTTAGCAGTCTCTAATTTAAAATGCCTGCATACAACATCAGAAAGCCCCTGAGCTTCAAGCATTAAAGGCACTCCGTATATATTAGGCTCATCAAAATTTTCAAACACATTCTCTTTAGGAACATTACAGAATAATGCTATCTTTTTTTTATGCGATTCCTGCAAATGCTGACTGGTTCTGCAAACTATAATATCTGGTATAATACCGCTTTGCATAAGTTCTTTAACACTATGCTGAGTAGGTTTTGTTTTGATTTCCTCTGAAGATTTTATAAAAGGTATTAAAGTTACATGTATATAAAGTACATTATCCTGACCTAACTCAGTTTTTACCTGTCTTATAGCCTCTATATAAGGAAGAGATTCTATATCTCCAATAGTACCTCCTATCTCTGTAATCACTATATCTGTTTTTTTAGTATCATTTTCTCTGTATATTCTTCTTTTTATTTCATTAGTAATATGAGGTATAACCTGAACAGTCTCTCCTAGGTATTTACCCTCTCTTTCCATATTTATAACATGCTGATATATTTTACCAGTTGTAACATTGCTGTATTTATTTAAGTTCTCATCTATAAATCTCTCATAATGCCCAATATCCAAATCCGTTTCCGCTCCGTCATCAGTAACAAAAACTTCACCATGCTGAAAAGGACTCATAGTACCTGGGTCTACATTTATATACGGGTCAAATTTTTGTATAGTTACACTTAATCCCCTAGCCTTTAAAAGTCTTCCTAGTGAAGCTGCTGTTATACCCTTACCTAAACCAGATACAACACCGCCTGTTACAAATATGTATTTAGTGTTCATATAATCCTCTAATTTTTATTTTTTATTAAATATAATAAAATCGCTATAACATTATCATAAATTATTATTAAATCAAGTAAATTTTGTATTATAATTAAAAGAATAAAAGTAAGTAAATACGATTAGAAGTAATGATAATTAAAAAAATTATTTAATTATTAAAAATATTGAGTAAAAATCAATTAATTATAATTTTTTATTTAACGATAGTTTATTTAAAAACTAAAATATATTAATATATATTATTATGAAAAGTAAATACAAAGTAATAAAGTATAAAATCACTCTTTTTTTTATAGGATTTATGTTTCTATTTTCAGCACTGATGATTATTTTTCTTAATATAAGATTTAATCATAATAACAGCAGTATAATAAAAATTTATGCCAATATAGAAAGCATAAATCACTATGAATATGGCACTATTAAAAAAAGAAAATTTGCAAATATAGTTTACAGTTTCGTATACGAAGGAAAAAATATCATACTTACAAATTCATATTTAGAAGATAATAATAATAATTTATTGGTTAATTCAAAAACAGAAATATTTTATGACACTAAATCTGGAACCATTATAAATGAACCTAATAAATACACATTAATTTTGGCTTTTATATTTATATTTTTAGCAATAGTCATAATTACATTTGCTTTTAAATTGAAACAAAATAATATATATGTATCGCCGAAACTATATAAATAAATTTTATTATGCTTTTATTATTGCCAGTGATAAACTAGCTTATGACTAAAGTTATCAATTACTATTTTATAACTTTAAAATATAGTTATAGCATTTTTCTCTTTATTTATATACCTAAACAATTATAATTTGTCAAAATTAGTTTTTATATTTTTATTATTTTCAGGGACTAGCCATGCGAAGCACACAGTCCCCCCACTTCTTTTGCGACTGTAGGAAGTCTGTGAGCAAAGGAAGTACCGTTAGGTATGGTATTGCCACATACGAAGTACGCCTCACTCTGTGTGCCGTAGGCAAGCGAAGGCGGGAAAAAGAACAGTTAAAAATTGACAAACTTAAAAATTTTCAGTATATACTAAAAATATGAAAAATAAAAATATTGACTTAAACTTATAAGAGAATTAAGAGGATTGAGTATAAAAGAAATAAAAAAATTATGAGCATCTGATAAGTTTACTTGTCAGATATTTTCAGCGAATAATTTTTTATGTATATATGTATAAAAAAATTATGAGCATCTGATAAGTTTACTTGTCAGATATTTTCAGCGAATAATTTTTTATGTATATATGTATAAAAAAATTATAATCAATAAAAAACAAAGGGCTTTAAGTTAACTAAAAAACTAAAGACCTTTATTATTTTTTATTTATTGTATTCTTCTATTAACTTACTAAAGAAACTTCTTTCTAAATCAATAGCTTTTATTCTGCTGGTATGATTAAATTTACTAGCATCTCTCTTATAATTATAATAATGCTCTTCTTCTTTTTTGTTATTGTCTGATCTATTATACTTTTCCATAGAAAATTTATCTAAATAAAAATCATTATTATCTATTATAAATGTATAATAATATGTACCGTCATCTATTGCTTCTATTGTGACATAATTTCCTGATGAGGCAATATCATAAGTTTGTGAGTAGTCATCATTTTGCATTGGATAAAAGCCTGTTATAAACTCTGCTTTATTTTCATTGTTTTTATCTCTTTTCCATATAGTTACATAATTAAAATATTTATCGCTTACTTCAAAATCATATACATATTTTTCCATTGATATAAGATTTTCTACATATTCTTCATTTAATATATGACTTTGTATTAAAATATATTTTTCATTATTATTTGTAAATTCAATTTGTGAGGCAGGTGAATAAATATAGCTAGTATCTGCAAATTTAAAAGTTTGAGATATTTTATTTAATATTCTTATCATCAAATCTTCATTGTTGTTTCCAGTGATAACAGTATTAATTAAATTTGTAGGACTTAAAACAGGAAAATTTTCCATCAATACAAAAGATATATGGCTATCATTATGGATACTTTCTAATTCTTCTGTATCTTGAAAGCAGTGAATAGTAATATCCGCATTTTTCTCTTTTAAATAATCCATAATATCATACTTTTCATAATAGGCACTATACATTAAAGGAGTTCCCACATAACCATCGCGAATTCTGTTTATGGAATTTATATCAGCACCAAGTTTTAAAAATAATATTACTAAATCCAAATTATCAGCTAAAATAGACTGAAATAATAAATCGCTTTGTAATTGATAATCTATATCAGAAAAATAATAACCTGCAGATTCTAACTTTTTAATCAATTTTGATATTAAATTATAATTATTATTTTTTAAGTCAATTTTATTATATACTGTATTATAATCAAAATTAACTCCGCTATCTAATAAATAATCTATAATCTTATCAGTATAATTATAATCTAATATTCTAGTATCATCTAAACTAATGCCAAGTTCAACAAGCCATTTTACTAAATCATTATAAGCATAATTTCTATAGTCAAGTTTCTGCATTAGAGTTAATATGCTGTTTCCATCTTCATCTTCGCTGTTTATACCTTTCAAAAGTAAATCTTTAATATTCTGCATTCTTTGTTTTTCTTCTTCTCTTCTTTCTTTTTTGGAATTATCAGATATTCCATAATTTGATAATTCTGTGTCAATGGTTTTGTATAATATTTCGTCAATTTCTTCTTCTGTATATGGTTTGATAGGATATATATTTTTAAATTCTATTTTTTTATTTCTTGCTGGAGTTGTTTGCTGATTTATAATTTGATTTGTATTTTGAGTGGTATTGTTAGTGATTGTTATGTTTGTATTGTTATTAACTTTCGTATTGTTTTGTGTGTTATTAGATTTATTATTATTGCAGCCTACTATAATACTTAAAGCTATCATTAATATAATTTTTTTCATAAAACTTACTTAAACTTCCTCATTAATTTTTAAAAATTAAAAAATATTCTTGGAATTATATTAAAAATTCCTAAGTTTGTCAATTTTTTTTATTCAACTTTTTCCCGCCGCAAAAGTTGCAAAAAGTGCAAGCCTAAAAATAATACTAAATAGTACTAAATAGTACCATTTATGTTTTATATGTAAACAAATTATTGAATTTAGAATAAAATAACTGCTGGATGTGCCTGCTTCTTTGTAGAAATACCACAGGCACTTCCTAAAGTGGGGTGCGAAATGACTGTGTGCTTCGCAGCAAAACCCTGCAATATTTTAAATTAAAATATTTATTTTTTGACAAATTATAGTCGTTTATGTGTATAATAATTTATTTTTTAATTGTCAATTTTATATCATTATATAATGATCCAAAATAATATTTATAATTTTAATATTGCGGCTTTGCCCCACATGTACATACTAAGTTATTTACGCCTGTAATAAATACCGTTAGGTACGAATTATCACAAATAACCATACGCAGTAAAACTCATTATGAGTGCTGTATGCAGAGAAAAAATTCATTTTAAGAAGTACGCCTTTATGTGAAGCTTGAATTTTAGAAATTACCATACATTTAATAATCACCAACGTATAAATCTAATAGTAGTGTTTTTCGTGAAGTAAAAAACAAATAACTGTAATAATTTTATAAAAAGTTTTGAAATAAGTTTAAAGTATATAATTAAATTAAAAGCAGGACTTTATTACACTAAGCCCTGCTTTTAAATTTATGCAAACTTTTATTATTATCTTATATAATACATATCTTTAGGTATATAATCATCTATAACAGTAGTTTCTTTTAAATTTCTTTTAGCCTGCATAGACATAATATTGTATGTAGCAGCTCCAATATTTTGGTCATCAACTAATACAGTTCTTTTTTCTGCTCTTTCCAAGTCTATATTAGAGGTTCTAATCTGGTCAAAATATTCGCTTGCCAAAACAAAATGTTTAAATGCCTGCTGCTCATTAACTACAGTATTTGTAACAGCTGCATTATAAGCATAAGAAACACCTATATTGTTATAAAGGCTAGCCAAATAACTTATAAGTATAAAATCCCTCTCTGTACGCATTTCCAATCTTCCCAAACTGCTGCGTTTAGATAGTACCTGACTTAAAGCATTTCTATAAAAACCATTAGCTAAATTAGCTCTATCCAAATGTAAAAGCGAATTACCTAAAGCATAAGATACTACGCTGTTGCTAGGGTTTTTCTGAAATAATGCATTGAATCCTTCAAAAGCACTGTCATATTCTCCGTCTGAATAATATATCCAAGATAAATTATAAAGCAGCTGATCACTTCTAAGGTTCGGAGCTAAATTATCATAAGCCATCTGATAATACTGTTTGGCTTTAGCATAATCTTTATCTTTATAGAAGTAAACATTACCCAAATTATAATTAGCGTCTGGATATACTTCATTAATAGCAAGTGCCTCATTAAAGTTTCTTACAGCATTTCCGTATTCTCCCAAATTATAATATATCTGACCTAACATATTATAAACATACTCTTTACCCTTATTAAAAGGATTAGACTCATATAAAGGCAATGCTGCTGTATTAAGAAGTTCCATAGCTCTGTCATAATGTTTTAATCTAGTTTCATAATCTGCATATCCCACTATAGATTCCAAATTATTAGGATAGGCTGTTAAAAGTTTTTCAAACAATACTCTTGAGCCGTAGAAATCATCTTTATCAAGCAAGTACTGAGCCAATTTAGGATAAACTTCATCATCTATATATCCAGGTTTTAATAGCTCTATATGATTTTGCAAAGCTTTTACATGATCATAATTATCCTGATATATCTTTATAAGCATACCTCTCTTTCTAGGTACAACACCGTCTCCAAAGAAAGTAATCATATCAATATAATTAGTATAAGCTATATCATAATACTGAGGTTCTAACATATTTCTTGCTCTGCTTATCATAAGAAGACCGCGTTCATCATATATAGTTTCTTTTTCTTTCTTCTTACTTGTATAAGCAAGCATATCTTCATATAGTTGTTCACCCAATACATAATCTTCTTCTGATAATTCTTTCTCTCCTTTCTTTCTGTAATAGTATCCGAATGTTATTCTAGTTTCAAAATCTCTAGGCTTAATATTTAAAGCACCTTGTATTTTACTGAAAGCATTATTAAAAGTTTCTCTGTCAATATAGGCTCTGGCATATTTATTATACCATTTTATTTGTTTTGGTTTAAGTCTTTCTCCTTCTGCAAAATTACGTTCTGCCTCATCATAAGCTCCGTTTGATATACTTACAAGTCCTTGTTTATAATATTTATTTGCCATTACTGGTTTATAAATAAATTGGAAAGAGAGTATTACCAAAGCAACAAAAAGTACCAAAAATACTGCTGCAACTCTTATTATTCGTCCGTAATCTTTTAATGAATTTGGTATAGGTATAAGATCTATTACATTTTTTCTGCCATCTTCTTTTATTCCCAAACCTAATTCTTTATTTAAAAGCTCTGTAATATTTTCACTGGATTCGCCTCTCTCTAAAGCATTGAGCAGGGTTTCCATTGAGTCTTTATCTATTTTCTCATTAAGGATAGTATCCAAAACATGATATTGTGTAAGAGGAGAAAGGTTTTTAATGGCACTTATAACTTTATCCTTATCTATATCCTTATCAACATCATCATATTTTGAAGCAGGCAAATTATCAGCAGTTTCAGGGGCTGGAAGAGATGTACCTCCTTCAACTATATTAGAAACAGCATTATTTGAAACCTCTTCTTTATCCAAATTATCTATATCCAAATCTAATCCATCATCAGCATGTTCTTCTTCTTTTTTAAATTCATCTTTTTTATTATCTTCTTCTGATTTACTCTCGATAGGTTTTTCTTCTTCTGCATCGTCTAATGATAAATTATCCAAATCCAAATCAT
>NZ_ARQI01000112.1 GCF_000384655.1 Brachyspira innocens ATCC 29796
AAATATTTTTAAATTTAATAAACACTTGGGTGGGTGCCTTAATTTGTAATTAGACTATAAAAATAATAAAAATTAAAATGTGAAAATAAAACAATAAAATATAAAGGGTGGGAATGTAATTAAAGCCAAATAAAAAAGAGTACAGATTTTTAAGTCCATACTCTTTTTATGTTATTTTAATTATATATTATTTTACAACTATATTTACAAGTTTACCTTTAACATAAACTACTTTAACAATGTTTTTGCCGTCTGTAAACTGTTTTACTTTTTCGCTTGATAGTGCCTGAGTTTTAGCATCATCTTCGCTTATATTAACATCTGCTTCTACTCTGTCTCTTATCTTTCCATTTACTTGAAATACTAATTCAAATACATCATCTTTACAGTACTCTTCATTATGTTCAACCCAGCTTTCTTCAAGTATCATCTTACCAAAGTTTAATATCTGATAAATCTCTTCTGTTATATGAGGAGCTATAGGATTAAGAAGTATTAAATATCCTCTTATAACTTCTTTAAACATAGCATATTCATCATCACCATTTAATTTTATTGATGACATATCATTTAAAAGCTCCATCAAAGCAGCAATTGCAGTATTAAAATGGAATCTGTCTTTAATATCTATTGTAACTTTTTTTATAGTCTTATGATATTTTTTATAAAGACTTTTAGCTTCTTTTGATAAGTTATTATAATCAAATGATTTATTATTTTTGAACGCTTCTTCATCTTTATATTTTAGAAATAAGTTCCAAATTCTGTTCAAAAATCTAGCAGAACCTTTAACACCTTCATCAGACCATTCTTTATCTTTTTCAGGAGGAGCAACGAACATAACAAATATTCTAACAGCATCAGCACCGAAAAGCTCTATAATCTCAGCAGGGTCTACTCCATTAGCTTTTGATTTAGACATCTTTTCCATTTTTACTATTATATCTTCTTTTTTTATACCGTCTTTCTCGTAGGCTTTATTATTCATCTCTTCCTGAGTATAGAATTTTTTTAGCTCTCTTGATTCATAGCTGTTTGACAAAACCATACCTTGAGTTAAAAGTTTGTTGAAAGGTTCATCTCCTTTGATAAGTCCAATATCTCTCATAAACTTGTACCAGAATCTTGAATATAAAAGGTGCATACAAGCATGTTCAATACCTCCTATATACTGGTCAACTCCAAGCCAAGCATTAGATATAGCAGGGTCAAAAGGCATTTTATCATTATGAGCATCAGTGTATCTTGCATAATACCAAGAACTGCATGTAAATGTATCCATAGTGTCAGTTTCTCTTTTTGCTTTGCCACCGCATTTAGGACAAGTTGTATTAACAAATGATTCAGATTTTTTAAGCGGGTTATCTCCAACTGTAAACTCAATATCCATAGGAAGAGTTATAGGAAGCTCGCTTTCAGGCACAGGTACAATTCCGCATTTCTCACAATGTACAAAAGGAAGAGGATTGCCCCAATATCTTTGTCTTGATATAAGCCAATCTCTAAGTTTGTATTGTACTTTCTCGCTTCCGAAACCTTTTTCTGATGCATAGCTAATTGCTTTTTTAATAGCCTCTCTTGTAGAAAGTCCGTTTAAAATATCTGAATTAACTACAATACCATCTTCAGTATATGCTTCAGTCATGTTTTCAGCTTTCAAAGAATTATCAGCATTCTGTATAACTACTTTTACAGGGATATTATATTTTTTAGCAAATTCAAAGTCCCTTTGGTCATGAGCGGGAACCGCCATTACAGCACCGCTTCCGTATTCAGCCAAAACGAAATTGGCAGCATACAAAGGAGCTTTTTCTTTATTGAAAGGATTAATAACATATCTTCCAGTAAATACGCCTTCTTTTTCATAATCAGTTTTTTGATCTATTTTAGCAGATTTCTTGATGAACTCTTCTACAGCACTTCTTTGTTCATCTGTACACATATCTAAAAGTCCGTCATAGTTCCAAGCTATAGCCATATAAGTAACACCGTAAATAGTGTCTGGACGAGTTGTGAATATAGGAAAATCTTTACCGTCATCTAAAGTAAAATTAACATAGGCACCAACACTTCTTCCTATCCAGTTTTTCTGCATAGCTATAACATTATCAGGCCAATATCCTTCAAGTAGTTTTAAATCTGCATCTAATTGTTCTGCATAATCAGTAACTTTTATATACCATTGTTCAAGTTTCTTTTTAGTAACCTCTCCGTCACATCTCCAGCAAGTTCCTTCTGGAGTAACCTGTTCATTAGCAAGTACAGTATTACAATGGTCACACCAGTTAACATCTCCGCCTTTTCTATATAAAAGTCCTTTTTCATACATTTTTAATATAAACCATTGTCCCCATTTATAGTAATCAGGTAAACAAGTAGTAACTTCTCTATCCCAGTCATAAGAATATCCAAGCAAATTTAACTGCTCTTTCATATTAGCAATATTTTTTAAAGTCCATTCAGCAGGGTGAGTTTTATGTTCTATAGCAGCATTTTCTGCAGGCATACCAAAAGCGTCCCAGCCCATTGGATGCAATATATCATATCCTAAAAGCCTATAGTATCTAGCTATAGAGTCAGCTATAGTATAGTTAGAAACATGCCCCATATGCATTTTACCAGACGGATAAGGAAACATCTCTAGTACATAATATTTTTTGTCTGTAGGTTTAGATACTGTTTTGAAAGAATTATTATCTTTCCAGAATTTCTGCCATTTCTTTTCAATGGTAGTAAAATTATATTCCATAATATACACTCCGTAGTTTGATACTATTTATCAATAAAAAAATTAATTTATTATTTACATATTTTTATGACAAAAATTATATTGCAAAATATTATATTTTTCAAGTGATAATATTATTTTAAATATTTAGCAGTATAAGTTTTCGGACATTTTTTAACATAAAAAAGAGGTATATTTGTCATAATATTTTTTAATGAAAATAAAAGAGTTGTTGTAATTTTGTATTTCTATACGGTTAATATTACAACAATATCATTGTTTTTATTTATAATGATTTTTTATATATTATTTTGTTTTAAATTTGTAAGATAATATTATATTTGTAAGATAATATTATATAAGTTAGATATAAATATTCAGTCATTCTTGTCTTTTGGTATATCAATGGTGCAAAGCGTAACAAAAGAAGTTGGGCAGATCAATCTATGTACTTTGTAATAGCAAAGCTCCAGATATAAAAATATAATTATATTTTTGACAAAATATAATTGTCTATGTATATACTATAAAAGTTTTATAAAAATAATGGGTCTGTAAAAATCCTCTTTTTTATTTTAATTAAAATTATGATTATTGAAGATTTAAAAAATTACTAAAAATATTTTTTATACTATTGACATTATTTATATTTGTATTATATTGATTAATTAATAATAAATGATTTATGCAATAGCTTGAGTAATGGATATTCTTAAGTAAGTGTATCTGTTGACTAAGAAAGGCTGTTTATATTTTTTATTTATACAATAAATAGCTAGAACGAAAAAAACCCTATGCGGGTAAGCGACATGTTATATACATGTAAATTTTACGGAGGCTGTTGCAAATATACGCATAGGGGGTCATTTTATGAGCGATAATATTATCGTGTCTTTAAAAAATATCAATGTTTCATACGATGAAAACTCCATTTTAGAAAATCTCAGTCTCGATATAAAAGATAAAGAATTTTTAACTCTTTTAGGTCCCTCAGGCTGCGGAAAAACTACCATACTAAGAACTATAGCAGGTTTTATAAAGCCCGATTCTGGAGAGGTTCTTTTTGACGGCAAAGTTATAAATGATACTCCTCCATATAAAAGAGAAGTTAATACTGTATTTCAGCGTTATGCATTATTTCCTCATCTTAATGTATTTGAAAATATAGCATTCGGACTTAATCTTAAAAAAGTTCCTAAATCAGAAATTAAAGAGAGAGTTCATCAAATGCTTAAAATGGTAAACTTAGAAAATTACGGAAACAGAAATATAGCAAGACTTTCGGGCGGTCAGCAGCAGAGAGTGGCTATTGCAAGGGCATTAATTAATAAGCCTAGAGTTTTGCTTCTTGATGAACCTTTAGGGGCATTGGATTTAAAACTTAGAAAAGAAATGCAGATAGAGTTAAAAAAGATTCAGCAGTCATTAGAGATTACTTTTGTATATGTAACTCATGACCAAGAAGAGGCTCTCACTATGAGCGATACAGTGGCTGTTATGAAAGACGGAGAAATACTTCAGATTGGCACTCCAGAAGATATATATAATGAGCCTAAAAATGCATTTATAGCAGACTTTATAGGTGAGAGTAATATTATAGATGGTATTATGCATGATGATTATATTGTAGAGTTTGCTGGGTATGTATTTGACTGTGTAGATAAGGGTTTTGAAAAGTTAGAAAAAGTTGATGTTGTTATACGACCTGAAGATATAATAGTGGTACCTCCTGAAAGTGCTAATATATCTGGTTTGGTGGAATCTGCTATATTTAAGGGTGTGCATTTTGAAATGATACTCGATGCTCATGGTTATAAATGGATAATACATTCCACAGAAAAATGGGAGGCTGGTACTGAAATAGGAATTGATGTTGCAAAAGAAAATATTCATATAATGAAAAAGACAGTTGAAGAGGTAATAATATGAAAACAAAAATACCTGCAGTACCTTATTTAATTTGGACATTAGTTTTTGTATTAGTTCCTCTTTTTCTTGTGATATATTTTGCTTTTACAAATCAGAAAGGCGATTTTACATTAGACAATTTTGCTAGTGCTGCATCTTTTACTCCAGTTATAGTGCGTTCTGTTATACTTGCAGCTGTTTCTACTTTAATATGCTTAATACTTGCATATCCTCTATCATATTATATATCAAGACAGGAGAAAACTATTCAGCATGCACTTATAATGCTTGTAATGCTTCCTATGTGGATGAACTTTCTTCTTAGAACTTATGCTTGGATGACTATACTTGAAAATAATGGACTTATCAATAGGGCTTTGATTTTTATGGGGCTTTCTCCAGTAAAACTTATTAATACTCAGGCAGCAGTTTTAATAGGTATGGTTTATAACTATCTTCCTTTTATGATACTTCCTCTTTATTCTGTGATGACAAAGATACATAGCAGTTTGATAGAGGCTTCTCAGGATTTGGGTGCCAATTCTTTTAATGTATTTACTAAAATAATTTTTCCTTTAAGTATTCCTGGTATGGCAGCAGGCGTTACAATGGTATTTGTGGCAGCTGTTAGTACATTTGTTATTTCACGTATGCTTGGAGGAGGCTCTAATATACTTATAGGCGATTTGATAGAGATGCAGTTTTTAGGAATGTCTTATAATCCTAATTTGGGTTCGGCTGTAAGTTTGGTATTAATAGTAATATCTTTATGTGCTATTGCTCTTATGCAGCAGATAGATGAAGATGACGATGGTATGTTTTTATAAGGATATGCTGTTATGATAAAGAAAATTCTCTCAAGAGGCTATATTGCTTTTATATTTCTATTTTTATATGCTCCTATAGCAATACTCATTTTCTTTTCATTCAATAAAGCTAGAGGAAGAGGTGTATTTACTGGATTTACTTTGAATTGGTATAAAGAGCTTTTTTCTAATGACTTGATATTAAGTTCATTTGTTAATACTTTAATAGTAGCTTCTGTATCTTCTATTTTAGCTACTATACTTGGTACCATGGCAGCTATTGGAATAAACAGTTTTAATAAAAAAATGAAAAGTGCTGTTATGGGTATTACCTATATATCTATAATAAATCCTGAAATAGTAACTGGTATATCTTTAATGCTTCTATTTGTTATAATGAAGTTAAAATTTGGTTTTACAACTTTGATACTTGCTCATATAACTTTTAATGTTCCTTATGTCATACTAAATGTACTTCCAAAATTAAGACAGCAGGATAATAGTTTGTATGAGGCGGCTTTAGATTTGGGCTGTACTCCTTCTCAGGCATTTTGGAAAGTAGTGATACCAGATATACTACCCGGTATACTTGCTGGTTTTTTAATGGCTTTAACTTATTCATTAGATGATTTTGTTGTAAGCTATTTTACTTCTGGAATTACTTCGCAGACTTTGCCTATAACTATTTATTCTATGACTAGAAAACGTGTAAGTCCAGAGATTAATGCTATATCTACTGTTATATTTATAGTTGTGCTTGTAAGTTTGGTTATAATGAATCTAAAAGAGATAAAAAAAGAAAAATATTTAATTCAGCTAAAAAGAAAAAGAAATAAATAATAGAAGAAATAAATAAAAAAGATAATAAAAATTATATTTTGAAGGAGAAAATAAAAATGAAAAAAAAAGTTTTTGCTGTTTTAATGTTAATTGCCTTATCAGCAAGTGCTCAAACTGTTGACCTTAGCGTCTTTGATACTAATTATTATCATAAGTTTAAAGGACAAAATCTATCTGTTAATGTTTATAACTGGGGCGAGTATATATCCGATGGTTCTGACGGATCTCTTGATGTAAATAAAACTTTTGAGGAGCTTACTGGAATAAAAGTTAACTATTCAACTTTTGCCTCTAATGAAGAGATGTATGTAAAATTAAAAGTAGGCGGTATTCAGTATGATGTTATTATACCTTCAGACTATATGATAGAAAGACTTATCAATGAAAAATTGATTCAGAAATTAAATTATAATAATATACCAGCTCATACCAATATAGCTAACAGATTTAAAAAACTTCCTTTTGATCCTACAGGTGAGTATTCTTTAGCCTATACTTGGGGTGTAACTGGAATAGTTTATAACAGACAAATGGTAACTGAAAATGAAACTGATATAGATTGGGATATACTTTTTGATAAAAAATATAAAGGTCAGATACTTATGTATTATAATCCTAGAGATGCTTTTTCAATAGCTCAGGCTTATCTAGGTTATTCCTTAAATACTACTAATGAAACAGAATTAAGAGAATGTGCAAGACTATTAAAAGAACAAAAACCTTTAGTTCAGTCTTATGTAATGGACGAAATATACGATAAAATGGAAGCAGGTGAGGCAGCTCTCGGTGTTTATTATGCAGGAGATTCTCTTTCTATGATGGCAAGCAATCATGATTTAAATTTTGTTATACCTAAAAAAGGTGCTAATTTATTCGTAGATTCTATATGCATACCTTCAAATTCAGGTTCTCCAGAATTGGCTGAAATGTATATTAATTTCCTTTGCGAACCTCAAATAGCTTTGGCTAATATAGAATATATTAATTATGCATCTCCTAATGACGGAGCTATCGCTATAATGAGCAGCGAAACTAAAAATAATAAAATAATATATCCAAATCAGGAAACTTTAGATAACTGCGAAGTTTATATAACATTGCCTGATGAAACTAATATCTTAATGGAAGATTTATGGAATGAAATACTTTCTAATGATAATGCTTATAAAGGCTGGGTAATACCTGTTGCTTTGGGTGTTATAGTAGTTCTTTGTGCTGTTATAATAATACTTCGTAAAATGAAAAAAAGAGAAAATTAAATATTAATAAATAAATAGTTTTTATAAATCCAAGTATATTTTTATATGTGCTTGGATTTTATTATTTATAAAAAAAAACAAAATTAATTTTCTTTTTATGTTGACAAAAAATAATAATTAATTAAAATATAGTCAAGTTTAAAATAAATGAAGGTTATAAAAGTCTAATTTTTATTGGGCTTTTATTTTTGAATCAAAATGAACATTGTTCACTTTGATTTGTTTGGGGGTATAATGAATAATATTGTAACTTCAAAAGAAGATATACTAAAAGCAAGCAGAGAATTGATAAGAAAAAAAGGACTAAATTCTATTAACATGCGTTCTGTTGCTGATGAGGCTAATATTGCTGTAGGCTCTATTTATAATTATTTTAAGTCAAAAGAGGAATTAACTATTGCTGTTATTGTAAGTGTGTGGGCTGATATATTTCATTCTTCGGATATTTCTTTGGAGTCTGAAAGTTTTATTAACAGTATAGATTCTATTTTTAAAATTTTAGAAAAAGGGGATAAAAAATACCCTCATTTTTTTGCTTTGCATTCTACTATAATATTTGGAAAAAATAAGGATAAAAGTATAGATATAATGATGAATATGATAAAACATATTAAAGATAGTATGCACAAAACTCTTATTAATGATAAAAATATAAGAAAAGATGCTTTTAATGATAATCTTAATGCAGATAAATTTATAGATATAATATTTTCATTTATAATGGATTCTATGATGAAAGGAAATTATGATAGTTCTTCTATAAAAGAGATTATTAAAAGAACTATTTATTAATATATTTGATAAAATTAAATAAATAAAGGAAAAGTTTATGATTAATAAAAGGCTTATTGCTTTGATGGGATATGCCAAAAAATATATAGCTTGGCATGTTATAATACAGCTTGTTAATCTGGCACTTAATATAACAGCCGTATTTTTTATGGCTGATATTATACAAAAGGCTTCTAATGGAAATATAACAAAAGAAGATATTATAAAGTTATGCGTTGCTATTTTTGTAATAATAGTATTAAGATTCAGATTTACTGTTTTAATGTCAAAAATGTCATACTATGCTTCTGGCAGAGTGAAGCAGACTTTAAGAGAGAAAATATATTCAAAACTGCTCACACTTGGAAGCAGATATAAAGAAAAATTTTCTACAAGCGAAATAGTGCAAATTTCTATGGAGGGAGTTGATCAGTTAGAAACTTATTTCGGCAGATACTTGCCTCAATTTTTTTATAGTATGATAGCTCCTATAGTGCTTTTTGCTGTGCTTTCTACTATAAGTATAAAATCGGCTGTTATACTTTTAATATGTGTTCCTCTAATACCTATATCAATTATTGCTATAGTGAAAATTGCTAAAAGAATATTAAAAAAATATTGGGGAAGCTACAGCGATTTGGGAGAGATATTTTTAGAAGATGTACAAGGTCTTACCACTTTAAAAATATATAAAGCTGATGAAAAAAAGAATGAAGAGATGAATATAGAAGCTGAAAAGTTTAGAATTGCTACTATGAATCTTTTATTTATGCAGCTTAATTCTACAACTATAATGGATATAATAGCATACGGCGGTGCTGCTTTGGGAGTTATAATTTCTGTGCTTGAATATATGAAAGGAAATATTAATATTGCTGGCACATTTACTATAATAATGCTTTCTGCTGAGTTTTTTATTCCATTAAGACTTTTGGGTTCATTCTTTCACATTGCTATGAATGGTATATCTGCAAGCGATAAGATGTTTGAAATACTTGATATGAAAGATGATGATAAAAGAGTAAATAAAATAAATAAAAATAATGAAGAGATTACTTTTAAAGATGTTAGTTTTGCATACAATGAAGATAAAACTATATTAAAAGATATTAATATGACTATAAAGGAAAAATCATTTGTTTCTATAGTAGGTGTTTCAGGCTCTGGAAAAAGCACTATTGCTGGGCTTATATCATTAAGAAATGAAAATTATAAAGGATCTATTAAAATTGGAGATATAGAAATTTCTACGATAGATAAAGACGATTTATATAAAAAAATAGTTGTAGTTGATCATAACAGTTATTTATTTGAAGGCAGTGTGTATGATAATTTAAAAATGGCTGGAGATAATATAACAGAAAATCAGATGAATGAGGTATTAAAAAAAGTTGAGCTTTATGACTTTTTACAGTCTGAAGAAGGACTTAATACTAAGATAATGGAGAAGGCTTCCAATTTATCAGGAGGACAGAAACAGAGATTGGCATTAGCAAGGGCTATACTTCTTAAAGGAGACATATATATATTTGATGAGGCTACTTCTAATGTTTATGTCGAAAGCGAAGAGAGTATTATGAAAGTAATAAGAGATATTGCCAAAGAAAAAACTGTTATATTAATATCTCATAGGCTTTATAACTCTATGCTTTCAGATAAAATATACTTCTTAAAAGACGGAGTTATAAAAGAAGAAGGCACACATAATGAGTTAATGAATATAAACGGAGAGTATGCTAAAGTTTTTAATGAGCAGACTAATTTAGAGAGCATAACAAAAGGAGATAGTTTAAGAATAGCTATATAAAATAGATATATACTAAAAATTTTTAAATTTGTAATTTTTTTTATTGTTCTTTTTCCCGCCGCAAAAAGAACCAAAAAGTGCAAGTATAAAAATAATACTAAATAGTACTAATTTATGTTTTACATGCTGTATAAATTGTATGTTTAATCTAGAAAATGCAGTCCTTTTGCTTCTTTGGGTCACCAAAAGAAGTGGGGGTGTGGGGGCTAGTCCCCACAAATATAAATAAAATTAATTTTTAAACAAGTCTAGTAATTATAAAAATAAAAACAACTTTAAAATTTTATATAACTATATAAATAAAGGAGTTCATAATGAGAAGAAGCGGTATAAGAATTATGGCGGAATTAATCGGATTAATAACTCCGCTTATACATGTTATGATACTTGCAATAACTACAGGAGTTTTAGGTTTTTTATGTGCAATATCAATAACTATATTCGGCGGATATGCCATATTAACATATTTAGGATTAAATAATTTATTTACGATAAAAACAATATTTATAATAGTTTTAGTGCTTGCTGTTTTAAGAGGAGTACTTCACTATATAGAACAGCTTAGCAATCACTTTATAGCTTTTAAACTACTTGCTTTAATAAGAGATAAAGTTTTTAAGGCTTTAAGAAAATTATCTCCTGCTAAACTTGAAGGAAGAGATAAAGGAAATTTAATAGCATTAATCACAAGCGATATTGAGCTTCTTGAAGTGTTTTATGCACATACTATTTCACCTATAGCAATAGGAGTATTAACTTCAATTATTATGACGATTTTTATAGGAAGTTTTAATATTGTATTGGGAGTTATAGCATTGTTTGGATATATTACTATAGGTTTTATAATACCTTATTTTTCATCAAAGTTTGGTAAAAATGATGGAATGGCTTATAGAGATGATTTCGGTAAATTGAACAGTTATTTTCTTGACAGTTTATGGGGTATAAAAGAGATTCTTCAATTTGGATATGGAGAGAAAAGAGCTAAAAATATAGAAACAAAAACTGATAATTTAATGCATATTAATGAAAAGCTAAAAAATTATGAAGGTTTTATATCAGCTCTTACTACTTCTGCTGTAACATTATTTACATTTGCTGTACTTGTTGTAAGCATTATACTTTCAAAAGACATAAAAAATAATTTTGCTGATATTATAATACCTACTATAGCAATGGCTAGTTCATTCGGACCTGTTATAGCACTCAGTAATTTATCAAATAATTTGTTTATGACTTTGGCAAGCGGTGAGAGAGTATTAAACTTGCTTAAAGAAAAACCTATTATTGAAGAAGTTTATAATGGAGAGAAAGATTTAGAGTTTAAGGGATTAGAATGTAAAGATATATATTTTGACTATGAAGGCGAAGAGATATTAAATGATTACAATTTGCAAATAGAGCCTAATAAAATAATAGGTATAAGCGGAAAAAGCGGAAGCGGAAAGTCTACGCTTTTAAAACTATTTATGCGTTTTTGGGATATAAAAAAAGGAAGCCTTCAAATATCATCTAAAGATATAAAAGAAATAAATACAAATTCGCTTCGTGATATGGAAAGCTATGTAACACAGGAGACTTCTATTTTTAAAGACACAATAGAAAATAATATAAAAATAGCAAATCAAAATGCTTCAAGAGAAGATGTTATAGAAGCATGCAAAAAAGCCTCGCTTCATGATTTTATTATGACTTTGCCTAATGGATACGATACTAATGTAGGCGAACTTGGAGATACTTTATCAGGCGGAGAAAAACAGCGTATAGGAATAGCCAGAAGTTTTTTACATAATGCTCCTTTTATACTTCTTGATGAGCCTACAAGTAATTTAGACAGTTTGAATGAGGCTGTTATATTAAAATCAATAAGAGAAAACAGCGTTAACAGAACAGTTGTTTTAGTTTCACATAGGCTTTCTACGCTTAATATAGCCGACAAAGTTTATAAGATGAAGGCAGACAGAGTTAGTTAAAAAATTATAGATAATAATAGACTTGCTTCAAAAGTACTTTAAAATATTAACTTTAAAATTATTTAATCTTAAATTATAAAATACAATGTTTTATAATTTATTATTTTAGTATATACCTAAACAATTATAATTTGTCAAAAATTAATTTTTTAAATTTTGATATTTGCAGGGCTTTGCCCACCACTCTGTGTGCTATGCAGCACCACAGTTCTTTTGTGACGCTGTCCACCTTCGGTGTGGCACAGGCACAGCCCGCCTGCGGCGAGAACCAAAAAGACTGCATATTTATATACTAAAATGATAGTTTGTACAACATGTAAAACATCATATTTATAATTTTAAACATTAAATAATTTTATATTTAATGTTGTCAAGTAGTTTTGAAACAAGTATATTATAAAAATTATAATAAAAAATACTGCAGTATTTATTTATTTTAATAAATCACATATTTAAATATTTTTTTTCTGTTTCATAAGCAAGTTTATACATTTTCTCTTCATCAATAGAAGTAAGTTTTCCTTTTTCTGCTGCAACTTTTCCATTGACTATAGTATAATCAACAGTATTTTTCCAACCTATAGTACATAATATAGATTTAGGATCAAAATCAGCACCTACCATTTCTAAACGCCTCATATCTATCATAAATAAATCTCCAGCTTTTCCTACTTCCAAACTTCCTATATCATCACGTCCTAAAACTTCTGCCCCTCCTTTTGTTGCCATTTTTAATATATCATAAGCACTAGGAGCATTATTACTTGAGTTAAGTCTGTGAAGAAGATAGCATACTCTCATCTCTTCTAACATATTAGATCCGTCATTACTTGCACTACCATCAACAGCCAAACCTACAGGCACACCTAGTTTTAACATCTCTGGTATATTGCATACTCCAGAACTTAATTTCATGTTGGATATAGGGCAATGTGCTACTCCAGTTTTTGTATCAGCTAAAAATTTTAATTCCTTTTCATTAAAATGAATACCATGTGCATACCAAACATCATTACCCACCCAGCCTAGAGATTCCATATATTCCAAAGGACGCATATTAAATTTTTCTTTTACATACACTTCTTCATCTTTAGTTTCGCATAAATGAGTATGGAGCCTTACTTTCAAATCTCTTGCTAGAATTGCAGATTGTTTTAATAATTCTTCGCTTACATTAAAAGGTGCACAAGGAGCTAATGCTACCATATTCATAGAGTATTTTGAATTGTCATGATACTTTTCAACTACTCTTTGGCAGTCTTTTAAAATTACATCTAATGGCTGTACTACAGAGTCTGGCGGAAGCCCGCCGTCTTTTTTACTCAAATCCATACTTCCTCTTGAAGAATACATTCTTATACCCAAATCTTTAGCTGCTCTAAACTGAGAATCTATTATTCCTTCAGCATTATTATTTGGAAATAAGTAATGATGGTCAAAACAAGTTGTGCATCCTGTTTTTAAAAGCTCTCCCATAGCAGTAATAGAACTGTAATATACTACTTCACTATTTAAATTTTTCCAAATTTCATACAGATTGGTAAGCCATTCAAATAATTCCATATTCTGAACCTGAGGTAAATTTCTGCTGAATATTTGAAATAAATGATGATGAGTATTAATAAGCCCCGGATATACAAAATAGCCTGAAGCATCAATTACCATGTCAGCATTTTTTTCTTTTATTAATATTTCCTTTTCTCCCATTTCTCCTATATATGTTATAACTCCGTTTTCTATTAGTATATTAGCTGAGTTATAAACAGTATCATTTTCTGAACAGGTAACTATAGAAGAAGCGTTTTTGATAAAAATACTAGACATATATTATACCTCCGTTAACTAAAAAATAAGGCAAAAAACTTATAGTCAATTATTGAGGTAATTGGTAGAAACGTTCAGCCTATTATGAACTTATATAAGTAAATAAATCGCCTAAAAGAAATTATAAAGTATTTTAATTTTATGTCAATTTATATAGAAGATATTATTTATATAATAAAAAATCATTGCCTATTTATAATTTTAAATAAGCAATGATTAAATTAATTAATTATAGGAGAAATAAAACATTTTTATATAATTTGTATTAATACTTCATTAAAAATAATATTTTTAAAAATAATATCTTCCGCCCACACTTATTCTTCCAAAACCAGCCTTATTTATTTTTTCAGGATATCCTAGCTCCTTTCCATTATGCACCATATGAAGACCTCCTCCGAACTCTAAAACTATACCAACATGTTTGCTTACATTTATATTAAATCCAGCCCCTCCTCCTACCTCCCAATAGTACGGTTTGGCAAATAAAAACTTCCCGCTTCTGTCAGCATCAAAAGATAAAAATCCGAAACTTGCAAAAGCAAAACCATATCTTGCTATAGTTACTTTTCCTACATACTCATCATCATTCCCAAATGTAAATTTCTGCATAAGTCCTAATTCATACATGTGAGGACTGTCATCATATATTTTAGAGCCTGTTACAGCCGTGTAGCTTTTTATTTGAAAATTATTATATTTCATTATCTTAAATCCAAACTCTATATTAACAGTTGTCTTTATAGAATCTGCACTGCTAAATAATCCTATAGAGAAAAATCTGTTATCCAACACAGACTGAAATCCTTTTTTTTCTTCATTATTATTTTCTTCTTCATTTTCTTCTGCTTTAAGTATAGCGAATGAAGATAAAAGTATAATATTTATTATAAAAATATATTTTAATATTTTCATTGACTTTCCTTTAATAAAATATAACTACTATTTTTAAGAATGTTATTTATTTGAGATTAAAAAATTATTCTATATTATCTAAATTATCTAATGTATTTTTATTTATTTTATCTTCTTTTATAGTTTTTATCTGAGTAAAGAAGTATAAATATTTTGAAATAAAAAGTATTACAAGTGTTATTCTAGCATAAATATTGTTTACAAAAATAAATGTTATTATAAGCATTGTACTTACTGGCAAAAGTATTGTAAGTTTAGATTTTAAAGTCATAGCCCTTGATTTTACAAAACTCTCTAAATGTTTTTTATATAGTTTTGTAGACACAAACCAATTATGAAACTTTTTAGAACCTTTTGCAAAAAAGAAAGAGGCAAGCAAAAGAAAAGGCGTAGTAGGTAAAATAGGAACAACTATTCCCACAACACCAATACCTACAAAAATAAAACCTAAAATTATAAATAATACTCTCATATTATACCTTTAAAATTAATTTTCTTATTTTTATTAAAATTATGCTTTATCATAACAATAACATGTTTTAATGCTATTATAGGATTATAAAAAATCATTCTCTTACCAGAGAAACGCATTATATTTTTTACTTTTTCTTTCATATATTTATTATAGCACTGAGATTTACAAGCACTGCAGAAAGTTTTTGTCTCCATAAATCTGCATTTATCAGTTCTTATGCTGGCGTAATTATATATGTTTTCACATTCCTTGCAAATATTTTTACTGCCGAAAGTTTTATTATAAGATTTATGGTATTGTTTATGATTATTTCTGCAGTAAATTTCTATCATACAAAGTATAGTTTTTTTCTCGTTTTCTCTTTTTTTGTATATTTTGTATTCTTCATCGCTATAACATAAAAAACTGTAATAATCTTTTATCATTTTTATAAGCCTTATTTTTTGTATTGGGCATCTTTTTTATAAAGACACCCAATAAATATATTTTCCCAAAGATCTATAAATCAATAATTTAGCAAATTAAAATTTCCAAGTGATACCAGTACTTCCATTAAATGCAAGCGAACTGTCTGCACTATTCCCAATACCATTTACAGTGGTGGCTCCTCCAATCTGAGCTTCAAAATACCATTCCAAATTAGGTTTAGGAGTGATATATAATTCTCCGTATACTAAATATCCAACAGAGTAGAATAATGGAGGTATTCTTACAGGTTTAGAACTGCTTGCATAAGCATTAACTCCCCCAGTAAGCATAGAAAATGAAATAGCAGGTTCTAAATATACACTTATAAACTCACTTTCAGCAGTAAATCCTACAGGCATAGACACACCTATAAACTGAGGTTTTGTAAGATAATATTCTGTTCCTCCAATATTTATTGAAGCTCCTTCTCCAGTAAACATTATATTATGAGCTGTAAAGTCATAATACGGAGCAGCTGGTATTGTACCAGAACTTCCCAATTCAAAAGCACCTATAGGATTTGAAGCATCTATATTATAAAGTCCGAATTTAGCTCCGCCTTCTTTAGCATCCATGTTTGGAGGAGTTACTTTATATGAAGTTCCAGTAAAATCGGCTATTGAACCTTGATATACTACTCTTATTTGAGGTTCTATCAATATGGGGTCAGTTGCTGCTATAAAATATCCTCTGACATCTATACCTATGGATTGTCCTATAGTATCTTTTATAAATCCGTATTGACCATTTTCACCAACTGTTCCCATATTCATAGGTAAATTTCCGCCGCCTGTTAAAGTACCGCTTCTGCTTGAATTGGCTTTTAATCTGTACATACCATATTTAAGATTAACCCTTATTCTGCTGAAAATATCATTTCCAGTGTAGTATTCTACTCTTATATCTGTTGAAACGGCTATGTCTCCTTCATTAACGTTTCCGTTTCCAACTCCTATTGTAACAGGTATATTAATTCTCAAATTATCGTTTAAAGCAGCTGCAGTGATTATAGGAGTATGTGCCTGCCAAGAACCTGATACATATTTGAATTGATAGCCTAAACCTATACCGAAACTTTCTGTTTTATACCCAAATCCTGCTATAGCTGCGGGCTTAAAAGTATTTATTCCTCCTTTTGAACCATTATTCAAATTATCAAGTAATACTCCTGCTGTTTCTCCTTCAACACCTACCATAAATCTTAAATTCTCTGTACCTGCTAATACTCCTAATCTGTCAAGTCTTATAGTAAGCTGATTCTCATCAATTAAAAAATCATTAAAATCTTCTAAAATAGTATAACCAAATATACTATAAACACTTGTTATTAAAGCTGTTAAAATTAAACATAAACGTTTCATAATATTATCCTTGATTTTGTTTATAATTTTTAACAACTCTGTATTTTATTAATACAATATTTTTTATTATAAAACCCTATCACTATTAAATCTGTTTTTATTTTTTACTCTTATAATGGTTTGTTTTTGGTATTGTTTCTTTCTATTGCCTCCTTTAATAATTTTCCGTTTTTGTATATACGTTCACTCATTTCAATGTACTTATTATAATTTTTATCATCTTTTACTTTGAAGTAGTATTGAGAAAGCCATACATATGATAAATATTTTTGGTATTTTTCTTTTGCATTATCTAATGCCTTATTAAAATATTCAAAAGCCTTTTTATTACTTCCGCCTGCTATGGCTGGAGCATGCATATATCCTACAGCTGTACCAAGAAGTGCAAAAAAATTTGAATTATCTTTATCTAAAATCTTCTTATATATTTTTTTACTGCTTGAACCAAAAGAAATTTTTTCTGGTACTTTGCAGTAATAAACTATATAATTCATAAGTTCTGATACGCTTATTAAATAATCAATATCATCTGACTTTATATAATCTGTATTTGTTTCAATTATTTCTTTTAAGTAATTATATTTTTCTTCTTCATCTTCTATTGTTTTTGATTTTACAAGAGCGTATACATTTTGAAATGTTTTTGAATTATTATTTTCTACCACTTTTATATCATAATCTGAAGAGTAATAATCATTATAAAAATTATTAATTTCTTTTGAATTATATGAATATGCTTTATTTGTTATAGCAGTTATTATGATTAAATATATTATAGTTTTTATTTTCATTAAAAAATCCTATTTAGAATTGTTAGTATAATCATTTAATTTGTTAGTATATTCTAACATTTAAAAGAAAAAAATCAATACATCAAAATATAATTTCATTAATTTTTTTAAATATTAATTGTGTTTAAATATTAAAATTAAGTTCGTCAAAAAAATAATAAAAAGTAAAAAAAAATATACATATGATATGTATAATAATTGAAAAAAAAACTATATTAGTATATCATTACTGTAAATAAAAATTCATTGGAGGAAACATGGCTGTATCTAAAAAAAAGTCAGCAGAAAAAGCTTCGTCAAAATCTAGTAAGAAAACTGCAGCAGTAAAGAAAACTGCAGCGAGTAAAAAAGCAGTAAAAACAGCAGAGAAAAAAGTATCTGCTCCAAAATATTATGTATCAGAAGTTCCATTAAAAACAGCTGATAGAGAGATATTTGCTGCGATGAAAAATGAGTATAAAAGGGAAGTTAATGGTTTTGAGTTAATAGCTAGTGAAAATATAGTTTCACGTGCTGTTATGGAAGCTCAGGGCTCAATATTCACAAATAAATATGCTGAAGGCTATCCGTCAAAAAGATATTACGGCGGATGCAGTGAAGTTGATATTGTTGAAAACTTAGCTAGAGAAAGAGCAAAAAAGCTATTTAAAGCACCATTTATAAATGTGCAGCCTCATTCTGGCTCTCAGGCTAATATGGGAGTTTATATGGCTATACTTCAGCCGGGAGATACTTGTTTAGGTTTATCTCTTGATGCAGGCGGACATTTGACTCATGGAAAAAATGTAAACTTTTCTGGTAAGATATATAAGTTTGAACATTACAATGTAAGAAAAGATACTATGCAAATTGACTATGATGAAGTAAGAGATATAGCCAAAAGAGTTAATCCTAAATTAATAGTAGCAGGCGGAAGTGCTTATCCTAGAGTAATTGATTTCAAAAAGTTCAGAGAGATAGCTGATGAAGTTGGGGCTATGTTAATGGTAGACATGGCACATATTTCTGGATTGGTTGCTGCTGGACTTCACCCAAATCCTGTTGAATATGCACATTTTGTTACTGGTACTACTCATAAAACTTTGAGAGGACCTAGAGGCGGATATATAATTTCTACTGAAGAAGAATTGGCTAAAAAAGTTGATAAAACAATATTCCCTGGTATACAAGGCGGACCTTTAATGCATGTTATAGCTGCTAAAGCTGTGTGTTTTAAAGAGGCATTAGATCCTAAATTTGTTAAATATCAGGAACAGGTTTTGAAAAATGCTGAAGCTATGTCTAATATGTTTTTATCAAAAGGATATGAATTAGTTTCTGGAGGAACTGATACTCATTTAATATTAGTTGATGTAAAAAAATCAAAAGGTATAACTGGACAAGTTGCTGAAACAGTTTTAGATAAAGCACATATCACTACAAATAAAAACGGCATACCTTATGATACAGAATCTCCAATGGTTACAAGCGGTATAAGACTTGGTACTCCTGCCATAACTACAAGAGGTTTAAAAGAAAAAGATGTTATGGAATTAACTCAGTATATTGATGAGGTATTAAGCAATAGTGATGATGAAAAAGTGATAAACGCTGTTGCAAAAAAAGTTGCTGCTTTATGTAAAAAATTCCCAATGTATAAATATATATCTGAGATGTAATTTTTATATATTGTAGGTTTATTAATAAAAGGGAGTGCTTTTTTTAAGCCTCCCTTATTTTTTATTAAACTGTTTTTACATAATTTTTATATAATTTCTATATATTCGAGTACCTTATCTATTCTATCTACGGCAATATCCGCTCCGTTTTTTAATAACTCTTCTTTGCTGTAAGTATTTGTAATTGCAGCTGTTTTTATGCCAGTTTTTTTAGCTCCTATTACTCCTGCAATACTGTCTTCAAATATTATTACATTTTCTTTTTGTATATTATTGTTATATTTTTTTAAAATTTCAAAAGCATTAATAAATAAATCTGCTTCAGGTTTTGCCCTTAGTTTTTCATTATGACATGAATAGCCTTTTATATATTTTGCTATAGATTTTTTTTCAGCCATTCTTTTTACATAATCTATATTACTGTTTGAAGCTATAACAATATCAATACTTTTTAATCTTTCTAATGTTTCAATAACACCGTCAAATGTTTCTAAATCTGTTTCTATTATTTTGTGAAAATAAATTTCTGCTTCTTTGAAAAAATTATCAGGCACATAGTACCCATTATTTTTTAGAAAATCATATATATCATCAGTTTGATATCCAGCCAATGATTTAAAATCAAAATCTTTAAGTGCATTCATTTCGGATGCAGTATGAATTAGTGCTTTTGTATAGAGGCTCTCACTATCAACTAAGGTACCGTCAAAATCAAATATAGCTCCTCTTATTTTTATAGTATTCATAGAATTTCCTTAAGCAATTTTTATTATCAAGAATTGTATATTTATTTATATCAAAATCAATAGAAAAAATTAATAAAAAATTTGTATTGTTTGATAATAAATTACATATGTGTTATAATTTTTTTACAGGCTATTTTATGAAAAATATGATAATCCAATTTTTAAAGGAGTATTTTACTATGGGTTTAAAATTAATTATTGCAAAAGATGCTAATGGAGTAGGAAAAAAAACAGCTTTAGAGATTATTAATTTGTTAAAGGTGAAAAAAGATGCAGTTTTGGGTCTTGCCACAGGAGGTACTGCTGAGGCTGTATATCCGCACTTAATAAAGGCGTATGAAAAAAAAGAAATAGATTTTAAAAATGTTAAATCTGTTAACTTAGATGAGTATAAAGGATTAGACCCAAAAAATGAACAAAGCTACAGATATTTTATGAATAAAAATTTATTTGACCATGTAAATATCGATAAGAAAAATACTTTTGTTCCAAGCGGTATAGGTGAAAAAGAAAAAATACTAGATGATTTCAATAAAAAAATAGAAAAACTCCCTAGAGATATACAATTATTAGGAGTAGGTCCTAATGGTCATATAGCATTTAATGAGCCTGATGAAGTTTTGCATGCAAATGCTTTGTGTGTTAAACTTAATGAAAAAACTATTAAAGCCAATTCAAGATTCTTTGCCTCAGAAAAAGATGTTCCTAGAGAAGCATTCAGTATGGGTATGGGCGGAATATTAAAAGCTAAAAAAATAGTTATAGCGGCTATCGGTAAAGGAAAAGCCGCTGCTATGAAAGAGCTTTTAACTAATGATAAAATTACTACTAAATGTCCTGTTACATTCTTAAAACTTCATAATGATGTAGTTGTTGTTATAGATCAGGAGTTATATGATGCTATACCAGAACTTAAAGAGAAAAAAGCTAATAAGAAATAATTAAAAAAATAATGCTTGTAATTTAGGGCAGCTTATGAGCTGTCCTTTTTATTTTATTCTTTGAAAATGGTTATATTTAAAGACGATATAAATTTAATAAATATAGGATTTTGTATATGAAAAAGAAAGCTGTTTTAATAGTGGTAGATAGCTGCGGAGTGGGGGCATTACCTGATGCAGCTCTATTTGGTGATGAGGGAGTTAATACTCTTGCTCATTTAGCTGAAGCTGAAGGGGGAATAAGCCTTCCGAATATGGAGAAAATGGGGATTGGAAATATTATAGATATAAAGGGAGTTGCCAAAAATAATAACGCTTTAGGATATTACGGAAAAGCTATGGAAACTTCTAAGGCAAAAGATACAACTACTGGACATTGGGAAATAGCGGGGCTTGTTTCAGAAAAACCTTTTAATACATATCCTAATGGTTTTCCAGAAATTACTTTAAAAAAAATAGAAGAGTTTTCTAAAAGAAGAATAGTATGTAATAAACCTTATTCTGGTACTGAAGTAATAGATGATTATGCAGATGAACAGTTAAAAGACGGTGCTTTGATAGTATATACTTCTGCCGATTCTGTACTTCAAATTGCAGCTCATGAAGATATAATACCTATAGATGAACTTTACAGCATATGCAAAAAAGCTCTTGAAATATGTAATGAATATTCACCTGTAGCTAGAGTTATAGCCCGTCCTTATATAGGAACTAAAGGCAATTATAAAAGAACAGAAAGAAGACATGATTATTCTGTGCCTCCAAGCGGAGAAACTATGCTTGACAGATTAAAAAATCATAATTTGCCAGTTGTGGGAATAGGAAAAACAAGCGATATATTTGCAGGGGTAGGCATTACAGAAAACAGACTTACAAATAAAAACAATCTTGATGGTATAGAAAAAACTATAAAAGCTATTAAGGAAATTGATGAAGGATTAATATTTACAAATTTGGTTGATTTTGATATGCTTTATGGTCATAGAAGAGATCCTAAAGGATATAAAAATGCTTTGGAAGAGTTTGATAAATATATACCAGAGATGACTAATAATTTGAATGATGATGATTTATTCATTATAACAGCAGATCATGGATGCGATCCTACATACAAAGGAAGCGATCATACAAGAGAGTATATTCCTATATTGGCATATGGAAAAAATTTAAAAAAGAATATTAATATAGGAGTAAAGGAATCATTTGTATCAATAGCTGCTTCAATAGAAAAACATCTTCTAGGCGATACAAAATTAGAGGGCTGTTTCCTATAATTTTTTAATATCATTTAATAACTGGGGTAAACTATCTCCAGTTATTAAATATATTTTTTCTTTACTTCCAGTCATTTATATTTAATGCTTAATTTTATTTATTTTTATCGCTTTAATAATTATACCCGACACAATAGTATTATTTAAATTTAATGTGCTAATTAACGCACGATTGACCTTTTATACCTAAACAATTATAATTTGTCAAAAATTAATTTTTTAAATTTAAAATATTTGCGGGGATTCACAGTCGTGCCCGCTCTGCGTGCCTTCGGCAACCCCACTTCTTTTGTGACGCTGTCCGCCTTCAGTGTGCCACAAAGAAGTAGGCACAGCCCGCAGTCGTGAAAGGCTACATTTTATGCTGAATTTAGCAATTTATCCTACATATAAAACATAATTAGTACTATTTAATAATAATTTCAACGCTTGCACTTTTTGGTTCTTTTTGCGGCGGGAAAAAGAACAATTAAAAATTGACAAACTTAAAAATTTTTAGTATATACAAAATAAGCCTTATTAAGGAAAACAATTTTTATTATACAAAAAATCATCTTATCGTGCGTAGCTAAAAATTTTAATGTATATTTTATATTATGATAACTATTAATTGAAATTTTATTATTTTGATATAATATTATTCAATTAATCGCATTTCATAATTAAAGAGGAATATATGCAAAACAATATAGATAAGGTTTTAATATTAGATTTCGGCTCACAATTTACTCAGCTTATTACAAGAAGAATAAGGGAATTGAATGTTTATTCAGAGATACACCCTTTTCATGTTTCAATAGATTTTATAAAAGAATTTAGTCCTAAAGCAATAATACTTTCAGGAGGTCCTTCAAGCGTATATGAAGAAGATGCTCCAAAAGTTGATAAAGCATTATTTGAATTAGGCATTCCGATATTAGGTATATGCTACGGTATGCAGATAATAGTTTATTCTATGGGCGGAAAAGTTGAAAGTGCTTCAAAAAGAGAATATGGAAAAGCAGAAATTGAAATAACTAATCATGAAAGCATATTCAAATCATTTGATAAAAAAAATATAGTATGGATGAGCCATGGAGATAGTATCAAATCTATACCAGAAGGTTTTGAACTTATAGCAAAAACACCGAATACAGAACTTGCTGCTATAGAAAATAAACAAAAAAATATTTATGCTATACAGTTTCACCCTGAAGTAGTTCACACTGAAAACGGTATAAAAATTATAGAAAACTTTTTATTTAATATTTGTAAATGCGAGAAAAATTGGAATATGGGCTCTTTTATAGAGTATGAGATAAAGAGAATAAAAGAGAGAGTAGGGGATAAAAATGTAATACTTGGGCTTTCTGGAGGAGTTGATTCTTCAGTGGCTGCTGTATTAATAGAAAAAGCTATAGGAAAACAGCTAAAATGTATATTCGTTAATAACGGTCTTTTAAGAAAAGATGAAGCCAAAAAAGTAGTAGAAGTATTCAGAGATAATTTTAATATTGATTTGATATATGTTGATGCTTCAAAGAGATTTTTGGATAAGTTAGCAGGTATTACAGATCCAGAACAAAAAAGAAAAATAATAGGTCATGAATTTGTAAGTGTATTTAATGATGAAGCTAAAAAGATAGAGAATGTAGGATTTTTAGCACAGGGTACACTTTATCCTGATGTTATAGAGAGTGTATCATTAAGAGGAAGTTCTGCAGTTATAAAAAGCCATCATAATGTAGGCGGACTTCCAAAAGATATGAAATTCGAACTTTTAGAGCCTTTCAGAGAATTATTCAAAGATGAAGTTAGAGAAATTGGGCTTGAATTAAAATTACCAGAAGATATTGTATATAGACAGCCTTTCCCCGGACCTGGTCTTGCCGTTAGAATACTTGGAGACATTACAGAAGAAAGAGTAAAAATACTTCAGGAAGCTGATGATATAGTTGTAGCTGAAATAAAAAAGGCAGGGCTTTACAGAAAATTATGGCAGTCATTTGCTGTACTTCTTCCAGTAAAAAGTGTTGGCGTTATGGGAGACGGCAGAACTTATGAACAGGTTTGTGCTGTAAGGGCAGTAGAAAGTGTTGATGCTATGACTGCAGATTGGGCTAAAATCGATTATAATGTATTAGGTATAATATCAAACAGAATAATAAATGAAGTAAAAGGTATTAACCGTGTTGTTTACGATATATCTTCAAAACCGCCTGCTACAATAGAATGGGAATAAGAAATAAGATTAATATGAATGTATAGGAGCTGTTATTTTTCAATAGCTCCGTTTTTTATATAGATTTATAAAATTAATGTTAAAATAAAAATAGCTGTATTCAATTTTTATATTATAATTTTTATATATTGAAAACAGCTATTTTTCGTAATTCAGTATTTATTATTAGAATAATCCGCTTATTTTTCCGTTTTCATCTATATCTATATTGCATGCAGCTGGTATTTTAGGAAGTCCCGGCATATCTATGATACCTCCAGCCATAGCAATAATAAATCCTGCACCTGAAGCAAGTTTTACTTCATCAATATTTAGAGTATATCCTTTAGGAGCATTAAGAAGTGCTGGATTATCGGATATTGATTTTTGAGTTTTTGACATACATATAGGCAGATTTCCAAATCCTATACTCTCTATTTTTTTTATCATTTTATTTGCTTTTGCTGAGAATTTAACATCACCAGCACCATATATTTCTTTGCATATAAGTTCTATTTTTTCTTTTATGCCTTTTTCTAAATCATATAAAGGTTTATAATTAGATTCTTCAGAAGCGGCTTTTACAACTTTTTGCGCTAAATCTTTTCCGCCTTCTCCTCCTTTTTCCCATACTTCGCAGAGTGATATTTCAGCACCAATGTCTTGGCAGTGTTTTGTTATGCATTCTATTTCTTTTTGAGTATCGGAAGAGAATTTGTTAATAGCAACTACAACTGGAACATTATATTTTCTCATATTTTCTATATGTTTATCCAAATTTTCAAAACCTTTATTTAAAGCATTCAAATCTTCTTTATTAAGCTCCAAAGCTCCTCCATGATGTTTTAATGCCCTTATAGTAGCAACCAAAACTATGCAGTTTGGCTTCAAATCAGCAGCACGGCATTTAATATCAAGAAACTTTTCAGCCCCCAAATCAGCAGCAAATCCAGCCTCTGTGATAGTATAATCAGAAAGTTTTAAAGCTAATTTTGTGGCAAGTATAGAATTACAGCCATGAGCAATATTAGCAAAAGGTCCTCCATGAACTATAGCAGGAGTGTTTTCTAGTGTCTGTACCAAATTAGGTTTTATAGCATCTTTAAGTAAAGCACAGGCGGCACCTTCAACTTTCAAATCTTTTACTTTTAAAGGATTATCATTAACATCATAAGCAAATACAATATTTCCTATTCTCTCTTTCAAATCCATTAAAGAGTTTGAAAGACAAAGTATAGCCATAATCTCAGAAGCAACAGTTATTTGAAATGATGACTGTCTAGTAACTCCGTTCTCACTTCCTCCAAGACCTATAACTATATCGCGTAATGCTCTGTCATTCATATCAACAACTCTTTTAAATACTATTTTATTAGTATCTATTTTTAATTCATTTCCTTGTTTTATATGATTATCAATACATGCAGATATTAGATTATGAGCAGAACCTATAGCATGAAAATCTCCGTTGAAGTGCAAATTAATATCTTCCATAGGTACTATTTGAGCATATCCGCCTCCGCATGCTCCGCCTTTTATTCCAAATACAGGACCTAAAGATGGTTCTCTTAAAGCAGCTACTGCATTTTTACCTATTTTATTTAAGCCTTGTGTTAATCCTATTGTAACAGTGGATTTTCCTTCTCCAGCAGGGGTTGGAGTGATAGCTGTTACCAAAACCAATTTTCCGTTTTTTTTGTCTTTTAATTTATTTAATAATGATAATTCTATTTTAGCCTTATACTTACCGTACGCTTCATAATCATCATCTGTAAGATTAAGCATTTTAGCTATTTCATCTATTCTTTTTAATTTACATTCTTGTGCTATTTCTATATCTGTTTTCATAATGTCTCCAATAAATTATTTGTAATATTTTATAATTTTTATTAGTAATTCTAATATAGTAAATATATAGCATTTTTTAATTATTTGATAGTGTTTTTTTCATTAATTACTCAAATTACTTTAAAAAATACTATTGAATTTTGTATAATTATTATTATAATTTTCTAAAAGAGGTTTAAATATATTTATTTTTTATTATATAAATTATTATAGAAAATTACTTCTTAATTTTTAATAAAGGATTCGTTTAATGGATAAAGTTAATATTAGTCTTATAGGTGTAGGAAGAATGGGGCAATTTCATTTAAATGTTATAAGCCAAATAAATCATATAAATTTATCTGGAATATATGATGCCGATGAAAATCATCTTAATGAAATATCTCAAAAGTATAATATAAAAAAATTTAATAGTATCGATGAAGCTATAGATAATGCAGATGCTGTAATAATAGCAAGCCCTACAACTTTTCATTTTGAAATAGCTAAAAAAGCCGTAGAAAAAGGAAAACATGTTTTGGTAGAAAAACCTATGACAGAAACTTATGCTCAGGCTTTAGAATTGGAAGAGATTGTAAAACAAAAAAATGTTATACTTCAGGTAGGACATGTGGAGAGATTTAACGGTGCTGTTCAGGAACTTCATCATATAATAGAAAAGCCTTATTTAATAGAGGCTAGAAGATTGGCTCCTTTTACTCCGCGTATTACAGATGTAGGCGTTGTATTTGATATTATGATACATGATTTGGATATTGTAACTTCATTAGTAAAAAAGCCAGTCATAAAATTTTCTGCAAGCGGAAAGAGAATAAGAACAAAAAATGAAGATATAGCCAGTGCATTATTAGAGTTTGAAGATGAGACTATAGCTACAGTAAGTGCAAGCAGAGTTACTCAGGAAAAAATCAGAACATTGGCTATAAGTACAGAAGAAGCATACTTTTTATTAGATTATGCCACTCAGGATATAACAATACATAGACAGGCAGCAAGTCAGAGCAATATAAAAACTTCTATAGGTATAAATTATAAACAGGAATCTATTATAGAAAGAGTATTTATTCACAGAGATAATCCTTTAAAATTAGAAGATGAGCATTTTGCAAATTGTATATTAGGTAAGGATAAAAGATTTGTTTCTATAGAAGATGATGTTAATACTATAAAATTAACAGAATCTATTTTAAAAGAGATAAAAAAGACTTGGTAACAACTTTTGTATATGATAGCGGGGGCTTTTATGTTCCCGCTTTTTTATAATATATCGTATTTTGATAAACTTTAATTTTGTCAGTAACTTATTTATATTTCTCAAACTAAATAAGTTATTCAGTATATACTGCAAATTTTTAAGTTTGTCAAAAAATAAATTTTTTAATTTAAAATATCGCAGGGCTTTGCCCCACACCCCAGTTCTTTTGTTGGCACAAAGAACCAAAAAGACTGCATTTTTAGCCTAAATTTCAGGATTACTATACATTTAATACATATATGTAAAATATAAAGTTCTAGCAATTGAATTTTTTTAAACTTTTTTGTGCTGCAAAAAAGTCGATAATTATGTATAATGTCCATCAATTGACAAAATAAAATTGTTCCAGTATATATTAAAAAGGAGACATAAAAAATGCCCCCTTTAAAATTAAATTCTTAATTTATATAATTTAGATATTAAGAGTCAAGAAAATCTTTTAACTCTTTTTTCTTTGACTGAGCTCTTAAACGTCTTATAGCCTTAGCCTCTATCTGACGTATACGCTCTCTTGTAACCTTGAATACATATCCAACTTCTTCAAGAGTATGAGAATATCCGTCAACAAGTCCGAAACGCATTCTTATAACTTTTTGTTCTCTATCTGGCAAACTATCAAGTATAGAGTCAATTTGCTTTCTTAAGATTTTGAAAGTAGTAATATTTTGAGGACTTTCAAATTCTTTGTCTTCTATAAGCTCTCCTAATATAGTGTCCTCTTCATCACCTATAGGAGCATTTAAAGATACAGGGTCTTTAGCTACATTTCTTACGCTTTTTACTCTGCTTTCAGGCCAGCCTAATGCTTTTGCTATCTCCTGAATAGAAGGCTCTCTTCCATGCTGCTGCATATACTGTCTTAATACTCTTTGAACTTTATTGATCTGCTCTATCATATGAACAGGTACTCTTATAGTTCTAGCCTGATCGCTTATAGAACGCGTAATAGCCTGACGTATCCACCAAGTGGCATATGTAGAAAATTTATATCCTTTTTTGTATTCAAATTTATCTACGGCCTTTATAAGACCGATATTTCCTTCCTGAACCAAATCAAAGAAATGAAGACCTCTATTAACGTATTTTTTTGCTATAGCAATAACAAGTCTTAAATTTGCTTTAACTATATGATCTTTAGCCTGAGCTATTTTTCTTCTGGCAGAATCTATTTTACGTACCCATTCTACCAAAGTTTCTTTATCAATACGTACTTCATCATAAATATCAGCCATACGCACCTGAGCCTTATGAAAACTAGTTATAACAGCTTCTATAGCTTCCGGAGTAATATTAAACTCATCTACAAGTCTTATATATATATCCTTATTGCCAGATTCTATTTCTTTATAGTAGTTTTCAAAGTCGGATATTTCTTTATAGTATCTTTTTTTAAGTTTTTCAAAATATTCTTCTATTTGATTTATTCTATGAAGATAGAACTTTAGCTTTTCAGCTATTCTGTCTATTTCCATTCTGTTTAATCTTACTTTTGTTAGAAGTTTAACAATATTTTCTTTAACCTCTTCCTGTTCTTTGGTAAGAGCTTTAATAGTTTTCTGAGTTGTAATCTTTTTAATTCTCTTATCCAAAGCAAGATACTTTTCAGCTAATGCCGTATACTCTTTTTCAAAGTTTTTGTATTTTCTTTCTAATTTTCTTTTTTCCTGAGTAGAAACATTGTAAATTCTAGGCGGCTCTAATATTTCATGTATAGAAACCTTTCCAGTCTGCACATTTTTAATAGTTGTTAGAACTTCTCCTACAACAAGATGAGTATTAAGTATAATATTTTCAATCTCAGATTCTCCTGATTCTATTTTTTTGGAGTAATCTACTTCATCATCATGAGTAAGAAGGCTCACCTTTCCTATTTCTTTAAGATAAAGTCTGATAGGATCATCATTATTACCCACTTTATCTTCTACATGTATAAATTTAGCAGCATCGTCAATTTTATTCTGATTTTTGGAAAGGCTTTCAAATTCCCTTTTGTCTTCAACAATTACAATCTTTCTTGCATTTAATAATTGAAAAAGTATATCCATTACATCAGTATCCATATTGTCTATGGCACCATTAATCTCTTTGAAAGTAAGATATTTGTTGGCATTACCTTTTTCAAGTAATTTTCTAATCTTTTCATTATTTTTAATCAAAAGATCGCAATCTTCTTCTGTCATCATAAATCACTTCCTTGATGTAATTTTTCTTTTTGCTTATTAAGTAAATGTATTTCGCGTGCTTTTTCACAAATAGCCTCAAATCCATCATTTAATGAATGATTATTTATTATTTCCATTCTTTTAGAGTCTATGTCGCCGCTTTTAATTTTAATAATAAGCTCCTCCAATTTTTCATATATGTTTTCGCTGTATAATTTCTTCTTGCTTAAAATCTGATTGGCTATATGCTCATTTCCAAGTATATTAAGAGCATCTTCTACGCTTGCTTCTTTATTAAGAGTTAAGAGCCTTATATAAAATTCCCTTGTTATATCTTTCTTAATAAGATCTACACTAATTTCTCTTTCAGCCTCTTTAATTAAAGAAGGATTCAAAGCAAGTAAGTATATTAAACTATTTTCATAGTAAAATTTATTGTCTGTATTATTTTTTGTTATTTTTCTGCTATTATTATAGGAAACATTCTGATTTGTTTTCTGCGTACGTAAATAATCCTTGTTAAAAGCCTCCCTATCTATAGAAAGTTTAGAAGCAACATGTGAAATTATCATCTGCTTCTCTGTTTCGCTTTTTACAACGTCCAAATACCTATAAAAGCCGTTAATAATCATTAGCTTTTCTTCTATAGAAAGAGAAGAAATTTCCTTTTTTACTTCTGTTTCTATAATATAATCATACCAGTGCAATCTATTATTATATAGTATATCAAACCGCTTTTTGTCATAAACTGTAAAAAATTCATCTAAATCTTTGGTTTCTTTTATAGAAAGTATAGTCAATTTTAGATCAAACTTCAATAGTGTAAGTATAGCGGCTTTGGCCGCCTTTATACCAGCTTCATCACTGTCTAAAGCTAGTACTACATTACTAGTATATCTTTTTATTTCTTTGGCATGCTCTTCTGTTATAGCCGTTCCAAGTGTTCCAACCACATTTTTTATACCCATTTTGTGGCAGGCTATAGTATCCATATACCCTTCTACAAGTATAATTTCGTCCTGTTTCATTATATAGGATTTTGCTATATTTATACCGTACAGAGAGGATTTCTTCTTGAATATTAAACTTTCCTTTGAGTTTAGGTATTTTGGTTCTTTTCCGTCTATGCTTCTTCCTCCAAAACCTATTACTTCTTCTCTTTCATTTATAATAGGAAACATTATTCTATTAACAAATGTATCATAATAGTGATTAGGATTATTTTTGCTTACACTGGCAAGACCTAATATATGCATATTGTTAATAGTAATTTTATTTTCAGCTAATGCATCAATAAGGGCATTCCAGCTTGGAGGGGCATATCCTATTTTAAACTCTTTTATAATGCTGAATGGTATTTTTCTTTTTTTAAGATATTTTTCAGCTTCTTTATAGAAATAACCGCCGTTTTTGTCTTTTAAAAGCAGAGTTTTACCAAAGAAATTGCAGGCTATTCTATTAATTCTTCTGCTTTCTAAGTATATTTTGTCCTTTTTTGAGGATTTAGCAGAGAAGAAATCGGTAACATCTACAGAGAATCTCTTTCCAAGATATTCTATAGCCTCTTTAAAAGACATATTTTCTTTTTCTTTTAGGTATGTTATAACATTACCCTTAGCTCCGCAGGTGAAGCATTTATATACACCTTTATCATCATCAACAGACATGGAAGGATTAGTTTCCTGTCCGTCTTTATGAAATGGACATTGAACTGTATATTTGTTTCCGCCTCTTGAAACTACTTTATATTTATCTCTCAAAATATCAATAAGAGATACCCTAGACAATAGATTATTTAATTTTCCTATAAATAAATTATCCACAGCACATAAACTCAAAATATTATCTATATATTAATCGGATATAGATATCAAAAAATACATGTTATACCCATAAATAAATATAGACAAATATAAAAATATTTTAAAAAAAGTCAAGCAATTATGGTTTAAAAAAATAAAAAAAATGTAATTACAATTCAATTTATTTTACATATTTATTGCTTGACAAAATTATTTTTTTTATTATTATAATGAGAACATCTTTTTTGGGGAAATATTGTGATTAATTATTTTGAAAAGAGCGAGAGAAGAAGAAGGATCTTAAACAATATAAAATCAAAGAGGATTATTATAGATAAATTTCATATACCTCTTGGCATAGTTCCAAGTGAATATGCTTACCCCATGGAAGGGACAAAGATAGAATTAAAAAATACTAATAATGGAGATATCTATACATATAGAATATCAGTATCGGCAGAGAAAATATATTCTCTTTATTTAAAGCTTCTGAAACTTTTTCCATCATACGGAACCATTGTTATAGAACGTATAAGCGAGGATATAAACAGAAGTTTTGATGTTCTTATGAGTGATCCTGATGTTTCATTAAATGAGATAAGAAAGGTATTTAAAAAATATAATGAACTTTGGGTTGAATGCGGTTTTGTAGGGTTTGGTGTTATAGATGAGCTTACCGAATTTGAAATTTTTATAAATTTGGATAAAGAAATAGAGATTAACACTACATATAAAAATATGAGAAAAATTAACCGCATACTTGATTCTTATAAACTTCTTAATGATGATGTTTCATTTATGAGCGATTATGAGCATCTTAATTATTCATTATCTTCTATAGCAGCAGATTACGGCTGTTCTGAGACTGATGAATATATATTTGATTACTATGATATTATAAATAATCTTAAGTCAATATATGGTTTTACAACTATTAACTTAAATGAGAATGATAAAATGATTAAAGCTCCTAAATGGTGGAATGTTACTGTTAAGGGACTTGGTAAATGTCAGAAAAGAACTTTTATATCTACTTATTATATAGTTGCAGATACTATAGAAGAGATGGAAACTTTAATAGATGAAAAGATGAAAGATATGAATGTGGATTATTATTATATTTATGATTTTTATAATGTTGATCCTAATAATTATAATTATGAAAGTGTAAATGTTACAAATATACATAATATATCTTTTGAGAAAGCTCCGTTTGGAATATGGGCTCAGTCTGATGTATTTATATGTAAGGTAAAAAATATAGCGTCATATTATATTAATAAGAATTATGCAAGAACATATTGATAATGATTTTCAAAAAGCGTTAAAATTAAAAGAACATATTAAATATCAATTTAAATATTGTCCTTACTGCGGAGAAAAAGATTCTTTTATTTTTAATGATATAAAGATTTTTAAATGCTCAAAATGTAAAAGAACTTACTTTGTTAATCCTGCATCTGCTGTAGGGGTTATAATAGAA
The DNA here is from genome assembly GCF_000384655.1 of Brachyspira innocens ATCC 29796. Taxonomy (GTDB): domain Bacteria; phylum Spirochaetota; class Brachyspiria; order Brachyspirales; family Brachyspiraceae; genus Brachyspira; species Brachyspira innocens. The sequence continues at coordinate 33,296 of NZ_ARQI01000112.1, forward strand.
ACTCCTATAGGAATAGTGTTTGTTGAAAGAGGTATTGAACCTAAAAAGGGATATATAGATATGCCGGGCGGATTCTGTGAGCCTTATGAAAGAGTGGAAGATACTGCTGTACGAGAGGTTTTGGAAGAAACGAATATAAAGATCGATAATATACATTTTCTTATAAGCGGCTCAAATGAGTATATATACGAAGGTATTATGTATGTTACATCTGATTTATTTTTTTATTCAAAATTAGATTATGTACCTGATGTTAAAGCAGATGATGATGCTGTTAATGTTATATTTATTAAGAGAGGGGATATAGATATGAAAAATATAGCATTTGAATCAGCTAAAGAGGCATTACGCTATTATATAAAAAATTATTAAATATTAAAAAATAGTTTTTATTATAAAATATTAAAATTATCTTTGTATATAAAGTTTTTTGATTATAAAAATTGATAAATATTATAAAAATATGATAAATAAGAAACAGATTTTAGAATTAATACTCGCTTCATTTACAGCTGTTTTTTTGGCAGCATTTATTAGAATATTCTTTTTTGATACTTATATAGTTACAAATAAATCTATGGAGCCTACTTTTTTTGAAGGGGATCAGATACTGCTTTTAAAAAAGAATTTTATATTTAATAAAGTGAAAAATTTTGATGTAATTGTATTTGAATATGATAACAGCAATTTAGTAAAAAGGGTTATAGGAAAAGAAGGCGATAAAGTAGAAATTAGAGACGGCGGGCTTTATTTGAACGATAATTTAATAGAGCATGAATATTATATATTTTCAGATGAAGATAATGCTGTTTATATTGTAGGAAGTAATCAGTATTTTGTTTTGGGGGATAATATAAGTTTAAGCGAAGACAGCAGATATTTCGGGCTTATAGATGAAAAAGATATAAAAGGTCAGGTTATATTAATATTCAGCCCTAAAAGCAGATTTCAATTATTCAGTAATATATTTCATAAATATAATTAGATTTATTCAAAAATATTTTGTAAATACAATATTGATAATCTTCAATATGTATTTTTAAAAATACCCGCAGTAACAGCACTTAGCCGTTTCATAGCCATGTCTTAATATTATATCAAAATATTTTCTTGTTGGGCTGAATAATGTAGTCTTATAATTTTTTACTTTCATGCAATTTTCTTTTGTATCACATGATTTTATCATTTTCTCTTTTTCTAATTTATCAATTTTTGATTTTTTTAATATTACTGAGGCATGATTTCCTATATTTATATATAATCCGTTTTTATTTCTATTAATAAAATCTATATAACTTCTTATTCTTAAAATATTAACCTGACTCATTGATATATCTAAAATTCTTTTTATATCAAATCTTTTCATTTTATAGTTAAAATTAAAAGGAAGTGCAGCATTTGCCACAATTAAAAAATTTAAATCATCTTTGCAGTATCCGCCTTTATCCATTTTATATATAGCTTCAAGCCCTAAATTATCATATACTCCTCCGTCCCATAAATGTATAGATTTTGGAATATTTTTTATAGGATTATCCTCATGATCTACCCATTCTTTACACTCTATTTTAAAATACTGATTTCCTATAAGAAAAGGAAAAGCGGCAGATATAGCTACAGCCATAGATATATCATAGTTTAAGTCTTTTATATATCCTAGTTTATAGTCGCCTATATGTTTTTGAGAAAAAGCAAATCTTTTTCCAGTTTCTATTGTAGTGGCATTTACTGACCATCTTGGTATTTTTTCCAAATCTGAAAATTTTCCTGTTATTTTCCAATATTTTTTCATTATATCTGATAAAATTTTAGGTTTATTAAAAAAATTGTGTATCTGTTTTGATAGGGTGGTATATATAAGTTTTTTTTGTATATCATTTTTTATTATGGTTTCTTTTATTTTTTCCAATACTTTATTATATTCTTTACTGCTTGGGAATTTGTTATTATTAAAAGAATAGAGTAAAGCTATGCATATACTAGCACCTGATACAGTTGATATATGCTCTATATTTTCTAAAGCATTTTCTTCTGCAAGCCATTTTAATACACCGAAATGAAATATAGCAGCTCTTATTCCGCCTCCTGATAAAGCTATACCTATTTTTTTATCGTTTAAAAGCATGAAATTACTCCTAAATTATTATATTTTCGATTTTATATTTTTTACCTTTTCTTCATCAGTATATTTTACACTAAACTCTGAAGCTCTTAAGGCAGCCCCCATAAATACATTTTCATTTCTGTATTCCATTAAACTATTAACCGTTTTATTTGCAGTCATATGATATTCATTAGCTTTTAGAGTGTCTTTTATATATTCAATATTTCTTTCATTTATTCCGCTTCCGGGCATTATTGTTATTTTATCATTATATTTTGAAACTAATTCTTTTAATTTTATTATGCCGTTCATAACATTAGCCTCGCCTCCAGAAGTGAGTATTCTCTCAAAACCTAATGATATTATGTCTTCACATGCTTTATTCAAATCACAGCTTACATCTATTGCCCTATGAAAAGTAGATTTACTGCTTCCCCATAACTCTAATAATGTAGAACATCTTTCTTTATCAACTCTGCCCTCTTTTGTAAGTATGCCGAATACTATGCCGTCTATTTTTAATTCTTTCATGAGTTTTATTTCTCTTTTCATTATTTCAAACTCTGTGTCATCATAGCAGAAATCTCCGCCCCTAGGACGCACCATTGCATATATTGGTATATTAACTTTTTCTCTTGCCAATTCCAAAACTCCATAACTAGGAGTTGTGCCACCTTCAAACATATTTCCGCAAAGCTCAAGTCTGTCAGCTCCGCCTTTTTCAGCATTTATACATGACTCTACAGAATCAACGCATATTTCAATTTTTATATTTTTATTCATATCTATAACTCTTTTATAACTATTTAAATTACAAAACTAATTAAAATATAAATTATACCTAAACAACTATACTTTGTCAAAAAATAAAGTTATATTTTGTTTTTAATATCTGGGGCTTTGCCCCCGCTCTGCGTGCCTTCGGCAACCCCAGTTCTTTTATTGGTATAAAAGAACCAAAAAAACTGCATTTTTAGTCTAAATTTAGGTTATACCATACATTTAATACATATATTTTTAATATAAAGTTCTAACAATTGCATTTTTTGCAACTTTTTTGTGCGGCAAAAAAGTTGATAATAATTATATAATGTGTAATAGTCGGCAAAATGAAATCGTTTCAGTATATACTAGAAATTTGCCAATTGTCAAAATATATTATATAATACCTGCCGCATCTATTTTATAATAAGGACTAGGTTTATGAAAAAAATTATTTATAATGTTACTGCTCAATATAATTTATATATCTGCTTTTGCTGATACTACCGATATAACAAAGCATTTATTTTTTACTCTTGAAGGAAGTATTGACAAATACCCTATTACAATAAACATACATATTACAAATCCTGATAATATTACTAGAAATAATATGTTTAACTACTAACTTATTTTATAATAAAATATATGATAGTCTTAAACTTTACTTTTATAGTTATTTTTTGTATAATAATATTATGAAAGATTTAGATAGACTAAGACATATATTAAATGAACCTGTTACAATTAATAATTTAAATAGAATTAATGATTATTTTATACGCTATTTGTTTTCACATGTGGGTAATGAAAATATAGCTTTGAACTTTATTAATGCAGTATTTAAAGATTTAAACTTTGAAACTTTCAATAAAATAGATATACTTAATCCTTTTAACATAGCAGAAAACTATGATGAAAAAGAAAGTATTGTCGATATAAAAGCTACTACAGAGACAGGTATAACTGTTTTAATAGAGATACAGTCAAGAGGAAATGAAGATTTTATAAAAAGAGCTTTATATTATTGGTCTTATAATTATAGCTCTAGTTTAAATAGAGGCTCTTTTTATGATGAATTAAAGCCAACTGTAAGTATAAATATTACAAATTTTATATTAACTGATGAAGATAATGTTCATAGCTGCTATGTATTAAAAGAGTTAAATAATAATAAGATTCTAACTGATCATTGTCAATTACATTTCCTAGAGCTTCCAAAATTTAATTCAAAAAATATTAATGAGATAGAAGGCTTTCATAAAGAGTTTATTTCTTGGGTAAAATTTTTTAAGGGGGAAGATATGTCTATTTTAATGAAAGAAAATACTATATTTGAAGAAGTAGAAAAGAAATGCCTAACTTTTGTTAATGATAGTCCAGTAATGGATAAATATAAAAAACGCGAAGTAGATACTTATTTTTTTGATAAGAGTATAGAATTAGACATGAAGAAGGCTAAAGAAGAAGGTATAAAAGAAGGTATAGAGAAAGGCATGGAACAAGGTATAGAGAAAGGCATAGAACAAGGTAAAAAAGAACAGCAAATATCTATAGCTAAAAGCTTCAAAAATGCAGGCATAGATATAAAAATTATAAGTGAAAATACAGGATTAAGTATAGAAGAAATAGAAAAATTATAATAAAAAATTTGTGAGTGCTTGATATTCGTAAGAATGTTAGTGTCTTTAACAAACAAGTTTTTTATAATTAAATAAATAATTTTTTATAAATCAAAAACTTTTAACTATTAAAAATAAAGAGAGCTTTTATATACAACAATATATAAAAGCTCTTAATTTTTATTTATTATTTTTTAAGAAGTTCGCCTACTATCTCATCAAGCTCTTCAGGCTTTACCCTAGGATCATATCGTCCTACTATATTTCCTTGTCTGTCTATCAAAAATTTACCGAAGTTCCATCTTATTTTTTCAACGCCTTCTTCTGTTGGTTTTTCTGCTTTCAAATAAACAAATAAAGGATCCGCATTTTTACTATTCACTTTTACTTTATCAAATAGTTTGAAAGTAATACCAAATTTTTCTTTTCTAAACTCGGCAATCTCTTCAATAGGTTCCTTTGCCTGACCTCCGAATTGATTGCAAGGAAAATCTAATATTTCAAAACCTTCTTTTTTATATTTTTTATATAAGTCTTGCAATGCAGGGTATTGTTTTGTAAATCCGCATTTTGTGGCAGTATTTACTATTAATAAAACTTTGCCTTCGTATTTTTTTAATTTAACGTCCTTTCCTTCAGCATCTTTTACTGTGTAATCATATATACTCATAATTCCTCCGTATTTTATAAGTATTAATTTATATTATGAAATTATAAATTAGTTTTTCTATATATGCAAATAAAAAGGCATACCCTATATAAAAATAGAATATGCCTTGAAATACTCTAATTATAAATTATAAAAGAGCTTTAGCAGCATTTAAAGCAGCATCATAATCTGGTTCATTAGTGATTTCTGGAACATATTGTACATATTTAACAACATTGTCTTTGTCAAGTACAAATACAGCACGAGTTAAAAGTTGTAATTCTTTTAATAAAGTACCGAATTTTCTTCCGAAATCTTTTTGATTGTAGTCAGAAGCTACGATATGAGAAGAAACATTAGCAGCACCGCACCATCTAGCTTGAGCAAATGGTAAGTCAACAGAAATTGTTACAACTGTTACTCCTTTAAGATTAGCAGCTTCTTTGTTGAATCTTTTAGTTTGCATATCGCATACTGGTGTATCTAAAGATGGTACAGATGAAATGATTTTTACTGTATCACCAGCATCTTTTAAAGACCATGGGCTTAAATCTGTTTTTACTACTGTAAAGTCTAATGCTTTTGCTCCAACTGATAATTGAGCACCTTCTAAAGTTTGTGTAGCACCTTGAAATGTAACTGTCATTTTTTACTCCTTCTATTATTAATTTATCTTTGATAATAAAAATCAAATATAATTATTTAAGAAACTATATAATTATTAAAAAAAAAGTCAATAAAAAAAATGAATAATTTTATTTTTTAGGCATTTCTAGGAGTTTAAGCCTAATTAAAAACTCTTTATTGTATTTTATTTTTATTTCAATGTTTTTTTTTGTGATAGGGTGAACAAAATTAATCTCTTTTGCTATCAATGCAAAGCCTTTCATTTTGTAAATACCTGCATTTTTTGAGTATATTTTATCGCCTATTATTGGGTGTCCTATGTATGAAAGATGTACACGTATTTGATGGGTTCTGCCTGTTACTGGTTTAAGCTCAAGTAAAGTGTGTTCATTAAGTTTTTTTAATACTTTATAATAAGTGATGGCACTCTCTCCGCCTTCTTTTACTGAAAGAGGTATCCTTTTATTAGGATTTTTTTTGTCAATTCCTATGGATATATCTATTACTCCGCTATTATTTTTTAAATATCCTTCTACTATAGCATGATAAACTTTACTTATAGTTTTGTTTTTAAAAGATTCTTCAAAGTATTTTTTTGTCTCTTCATCTCTTGCAAGTATTACTATTCCAGAAGTGAATTTATCTATTCTATGAACTAAATACAGATTATTAATATGATTATGTTCTTCTTTTATTTTTTTTATTAAATTATCGTCAACTTCTATTCCAGCCTCTTTATTTACAGCAATAAAATAATCATCTTCATAAATAATATTCATTTTTGTTTCGCTTATAGTTTTTATTTATTGTAGTTAGTTTATCCTAATTTATTTATTATCAAAGATATTCTAGTCAAGAAATAATTAACATTTCTTAAACTCTCCATAAGAAGAAATATTAATTTTTCTTTTTTTTCTCTTTCGCCTCTTTCACACATTATAATAGTAGTAGATAATATAGTTTTTAATATGCTTGCTTTATTTTGGTATTCTTTTATTGTATTTATAGTTTCATCGTATATACTGTCTATATTTTCTAAATTTATATTATTGTATGTATCTGTGAGAATATTTCTAAACTCTTCTAATGTATTTTTTAATTTTTCATATGCTTTTTTTATATTTTCATTACTATCTTTTTTATATATATTATTAGCTATATTTAATGCTTTTTGTCTTAAATTATTTTCAGAGAAATTATTTATATTTCCTTCTTCTATAGATTCTATTTTTACAGCTTCTTTGGTTATTCTTTTTATTTTCATTTTTTTATATTTATTTTTAAACTCATTAAAATATTCTATTTGGCTTTCAAATACAAACTCAGTAGGAGGATAATTATCTATATTGGTATTATTTTTTATAGCATTAAAATAATATGATTCATAAGTTTTTAATTTATTTGTTTTATTGACCATATATTCATAAGATAAAGCATGTTTAATATGTCTTTCATAAAAAGGATAGCTGTTGTCAAAACCTATTAAAAGCACTTCATCTAAACCTATATAATATGCAAAATCTATCATAGCAGTAGCTACAGTATTTGAAGCCTTAAGAGATGATAATTTAGTAAAGTCTTGTATATATTCAATAAGTCCTAAATTTTCTATAGAAGTAAATCTTATAAGATTAGTTTTGCAGCATGTATTTTTAGGTATAATTTTATTGCAGGACATATCCATAACTAAATATGGAAAATGTGAGTTTTCATAAACAAAATCAAGAGAATTAAAAAAACCTCCGTCAACAGTAATAACAAAATCAGGTATTACGCCATGTTTACATAATACACTATAACTTGTATCAACACATATTATAAATAGATTTTCTCTATTTTCTTTTATATATTGTATGCTATGTTTTAATGTGGGACCTGGGCATATTAATAATGCTTTTAATCCTTTAAATGAATCTTTAAAAATTGAAATGTCTGAGGAATCTTTTATATATTCGCTATTGAATATGATATTTTTTGTCCATATATTTTCAAAATACATATTAGTGAATATATTAGATACTTCTTTTTCCATTATATTAAGTATTTGAGTATATAGAGTATTGGCATTATCTTTTTCTTCTTTTGTTAGAGAAGGCAGAATCACTAGATTAACACCGTTTATACTTTTATAGTCTATAAGTTCATTAATATAATTTATAGAATCATCTTTGTGAATAAAAAATATATTTTCACTGTCTGGGCTATATATATTATAGTACGAATATTTAAATAATACAGTATCTTCAACTACAGCAATAATTTTTAAAGTTTTGATAGTATTTTTATTGAAATAGTTATCAATATTTTCCATTAAGTATTTTAATATATATCCCAAACCGTAGCCGTACATTATAAGAAGGTTTTTATTTTTATTTATATTTTCCAAAGCTCTTTTACATTCATTATTAATATTATATTTACTGTGTACTAATCTTGAATTTTTTGATGCGGTTATAATGCCGTCTTTATTTTTTTCTATTTTGTATGAAGCGTCTGGATCGCCTGATATTTCTTTCATTAAAGCATGTAGTTTTAAAGATATTTTCATTTATCTATGATAACAAAAAAAATATAAAAATCAAATACATAATAATTTTTTTCTTTTTTTACAAAAAATTATTGACATTATTCATAATTTTTATAAATTTACAATTATTAAATATTTAGGGGTATATGATTATGAGCAGTTTGCCATTAGGAGTTAATAATAAAACAGGTAAGTCCTACAAAGTTATGGTTATAGATGACTCTAGTACGATTCGCATAGCAGAGAAAAAAATTTTATTATCAGAACAGTTTGAAGTAGCAATGGAATCAGACGGGGCAATGGATGCATTAAATAAATTGAGAGATGCCGCAGATAAACCAGATATAATAATGATAGATTTTGAAATGCCGCAGATGAATGGAATAGATTTACTTAAAAGAATAAGAGCTTTAAATATAGATTCTAAAATAATTGTAGTAACATCTTATGCTAATAAGGGAGTATTAATGGAATTTTTAAAGCTTAAAGTAGATGGATATGTAGTAAAGCCTGTACAGCGTCAGACAGTTATTGAACATTTAGCCAAAGTACTAGGAAGAGAAGATTATATAAAATAAATTCATTTTATAATACATTTTGAACTAATTTTTCTATAATTTAATAATTTTCTTCTATTATTATGGTTTGATTTTTATGTATTAAAATGGTATAATATACGATATTTTTTTAAGGATAGTAATATATGGCAGTAAAAAAAAATAAAACTGATAATTCTGAAGAAAGACAATATTCCACACTGACAAAAGATATATTAAAAAGAGTAGATCATATTTCAATAGAAAATGAGCTAAGAGAATCTTATTTAACTTATGCCATGAGCGTTATAGTATCCAGAGCATTGCCTGATGTAAGAGACGGACTTAAGCCAGTTCATAGAAGAATACTATATGCTATGTATGATGCTAATCTTACTCATGACAAACCATATAAGAAGTCAGCAGCGACAGTAGGTGAAGTTTTGGCACGTTATCACCCGCATGGAGATGCTGCAGTTTACGGCACTATGGTAAGAATGGCACAGGATTTTTCTATGCGTTATTTACTTGTAGACGGACAGGGTAACTTCGGTTCTATAGATGATGACCCGCCTGCTGCTATGCGTTATACTGAAGCTAGAATGACTCGTTTTGCAGAAGAAATGCTCAATGATATAGAAAAAGAAACTGTTAAATTTGTTCCGAACTTTGATGATTCCAGAACTGAGCCTTCTGTACTTCCAGCTACAGTTCCTCAGCTTCTTGTAAATGGAAGTATGGGTATTGCTATTGGTATGGCCACTAATATGCCTACTCACAATTTAAGAGAAGTAGTTAATGCTGTTGTTTATTATATAGATCATCAGGACGCTGAAATTAAAGACCTTATGCGTTATATACAAGGTCCTGATTTCCCTACTGCTGGTATTATATACGGTAAAGAGGGTATTAAAGAGGCTTATACTACTGGTAAGGGAAGAATCAAATTAAGAGCAAGACTTGAAATAGAAGAAACAAAAAAAGACAGAGAGGCTATAGTAGTTAAAGAGCTTCCTTATGGAGTTGTAAAAACTACTCTTCATGAAAAAATAGCTGAATTAGTAAAACAAGGCAAAATTGAAGGTGTAGCAGATATTAGAGATGAGTCTAGTAACAGAGCTGGTATTCGTCTTATAATAGAACTTAAAAAAGGCGTTGCTACTCAGATAGTATTAAATCAGTTATTTAAGCATACTGATTTGGAAACTACTTTTGGTATAATAAATCTTGCTTTAGTTAATGGTGAGCCTAAAGTTTTAAACTTAAAAGAACTTATAAAATATTTTGTTGACCATAGGGTTGAAGTTATAACCAAAAGAACAGAATATGATTTGAATCAGGCTAGGGCTAAAGCTCATATATTAGAAGGTTTACTCATAGCACAGGCTAATATTGAAGAGGTTATAAGAATAATAAGAGAAAGCGAAAATACTGATGCTGCAAGAACAACTCTTATGAACAGATTCAAACTTTCAGAAAAACAAGCTCAGGCCATACTTGACATGCCGCTTAAAAGATTAACTGCTTTAGAAAAATTAAAAATAGAACAGGAATTACAGCAGTTAAGAGAGTTTATAGCTTATTGTGAGGACTTGCTTGCACATCCAGAAAAGATACTTGCAGTTATTAAAGATGAGCTTAAAAAAATAGCAGAAAAATACGGCGATGACAGAAGAAGCGAAATAATAGGAAAAACTAATGATACAGAGATAGATGAAGAAGATTTGATACATGATGAAGATGTGGCTGTATCAATCACTACTCAGGGCTTTATTAAGAGAGTACCTGCTTCAAGCTATCGTACACAGGGCAGAGGTGGAGTAGGAGTTCAAGGCGGTAAATCGCAGGGCGAGCATTATATAGAACATTTATTCGTTGCTTCTACTAAAGATTATTTATTTATATTTACAGATAGAGGTAAGGCTTTCTGGATGAAAGTTCATGAAATACCTGCCTTAACTAAAATTTCTCAGGGAAAAAGTATTAAATTTATTCTTAATTTGGCACCAGAAGAGAAAATAACAAGCTACTTTACAGTATCCGAGTTTGACCCTAAACAGTCTATTATTATGGTTACAAAAATGGGTACTATAAAGAAAATGGAGTTAAAACATCTTGAAAATGCTAAAAAAAGAGGTGTGCTTGCTTTAACATTAGAAAATAATGATGAGCTTGTGGCTGTTTCTGCTGTTCAGACTGGAGATGACTTTATTATGACTACAGCTACTGGTCTTGCTTTGAGAATAACTGAAGAGAAAATCAGAAAGATGGGAAGGTCTGCTGCTGGAGTTAAAGGTATTTCTTTAGATGATGATGACATTTGTGTATCTGGAAATGCTATACATAAAGGTGAATCATTAATAGTTATTACAGAAAATGGTATAGGTAAAAGACTTTCTTCTAAACAGTTTAATGTTAAAGGAAGAGGAGGCAAGGGTCAGATTTATATTAAACCAGATAATAAAACTGGTAAGGTTGTAAGCGTAAAAACAGTAGGCGATAAAGATGAGATAATGGTTGTTACTACTGATGATATGACTATAAAAATAAAGGCTGATTCTATACCAGAACTTGGAAGAAATGCTAAGGGTGTAAAAATTGTTAATATTTCTGACGGTGCTAAGGTTAGCGATTTAGCTGTTGTACCTTGTGATAATGAGGAGAAAAAGTAAGTAGTAAAAAATAAAGCCTGTATTCATATAAGAATGCAGGCTTTTTTATTAAAAAAATTAATTATTTTTTATGAAGTTTTGTTATATTAAACATATAAAAGATATATTGTTTAGAAATATTTGAAATAAGAGTTTTTTATTTTTTAATCTTCAATTTTATTATTATATTTTTTTCTGTATCTTTTTTCTTTTATTAGAAATGCAGAAAAATTACTTATTAAAAATATAAAAATATAGATAATGTTAATATAATATTAGAGGTTGTATTATGGATAGAAAATTAGAATTACCTTATAAGGCGGAAATATTTATAAAGAGTAAATTTCTTAAAGCAGAAATAGTAGAATTAGAAAAAACTGATAATATTTTTAAAGTAGAACTTGATAATGAAATATTTATCACATTTGATGAAGATGGCAATTGGCTTTCTATAAACAGTGAAAAAAGACTTCCAGAGCATATTATTCCAGAAGTTGTAAAAGAAAAAATTGATAAATTAAAAAGACTAGAAATAGAATATAAAAATGAAAATTTAGATATTAATGAGATAAGGCGAATCATTAATTCATATAGAGTAATACTAGATCATTATTTAGAGATGCATATATACAGCAGATAATTTTATTTTAAGCATCTTACAATTTTACCATTAGACATTTCATAAACATTATTTGCATAAGCCGCAATATTATGAGCATGGGTAACCATAATGATACTTGTTCCTTGTTTATTTATGGTTGTAAGTATTTCCATTAATGTTTTTGTAGTAGCAGGATCCAAGTCGCTTGTAGGTTCATCGGCTATTAGACATTTACATCCGTAGGCTAATGCTCTTAATATAGCTACCTTTTTCATTTCGCCGCCTGATAAATTAGCAGCTTTAGAGTTCATTTTATCTTTAAGAGAAAATAGTTCTATATTTTCTTTTGTCTGCTTAATTTTCTCTTCAGTAATTTTATGTTTAAAAGCTAGAGGCATTAATATATTATCTATAACACTTATAGTTGGTATGATAACAGGATATTGAAATATATATGAAAAATATTCTCTTCTAAAGCTGGCAAGCACATCTTCAGAAGCACCATTTAATTTGAAGGAGTCATAATATATAGTTCCGCTTGTAGGTTTGAGTATAGCACCTATAATGCTTAGTAATGTACTTTTACCGCTTCCAGTATGTCCCACAAAGCTGATAAAATCTCCCTGATTAATGTCTAAACTAATATCTTCGCATGCATTAAATTGTGTAACGCCCAAAGGAAAAACTTTTGATATACTGATTATTTTTATGTTCATAGTGTTCCTCTTAAATCCTCATAAGGATCTTTATGCAAAAGTATTGAATTTGATATAAATGCTCCTATCATAAAGGCTATTATTAAAACGGCATTGGCTAAAAGCATCATATATGCTCCGTTAATAACATCAGCAAATTCTATTAAAGTTAATATATAAGAACTGTATCTTAAATATAAAATTCCTACTTCTATTATACATATACCAAAAGATATAAGAGGGTATAATAAACTTATAAGCATTGCTAGTTTTTTTATTGCTAATTTAGTAGCTCCGAATATACGCAAAGTAGAAAACATTCTGCTGTTTTTTGCAAATATATAAGAACTTGTTATTGCCGAATAAAGCACTCCTACAATAAATATTCCTATAAATAGTGAGTATATAGAAAACTCTCTGAAAAAAGGTATATTTTCATTTAATAAAATCTCATATTTCCATACCAAACTAAATATTGAAGTTATAGTCATAATCTGTGATAATGAAATAAATATCACTATAGAAAAAACCATACTTCCTTTAATAAGTTTGGAAGCGTATCCAATAGTAGAATTATACACGGCAAACCTTCTATTAATAATAATATTTAAACTATTTACAAATACCTTTGTAAAATAAAAATATATACACTATGCTATATATAGTATCGATATTATTGTATATTACTTAAATAATAATTTTTTATTTTAATTTGAATGCTGCAATAGTAAAGTCATCATCAGGAGCCATATAAGAAAGGTATTCATAAAAATCTTTTTCAATACTTTCCATTATTTTTTCTATTTTATCATTTCTATTATCATAAAGTACTTTTTTTAATCTGTCTATGCCGTATAAATCGTATTTATTCTTTGATTTTGAAGCCTCTGTTACGCCGTCAGTATAAAAAAATAATATATCATTTGTTTCTATATCAATAGTTTCTTCCTCATATTTTGCTTTTGGAAAGAGCCCTATTATAGTGCCGCCTTTGCTGAATTCCTTTATACTATTTTCTCTTACTAAAAGCATTGGGGTATGAGAAGCATTTGAATATGTGAGCTTTTTATTTTTTAAGTCTATTTCTGCTATAATCATAGTAAGATAATAGTTGATTGGGAGTATCTGTAGTAGATAATTATTTATATCGTACAAAAAAGAACTTACAGATTTGAAAGAAGAAGCTAAATTTCTAAAAGCTGTTTTAAACATAGCTGTGATAATTGCTGCCTCTACTCCATGACCGCTTATATCAGACATAATAAAAAGTATTCTATTATTATCTATATTTACATAGTCAAAAAAATCACCGCCTATTACCTCAAAAGGTTTATACAATGATGCTGAAGTAATATAATTATTATTAGGCATTTTATTAGGAATCATATATTGCTGCAGTTTTCTCGCTTTTTTCATATCTCTTTTATATTGTTTTTTTATATTATCAAGTACATCGTATCTTCCTAAAATATAGCTGTTTTTCTCTTTTAAGTCTATTATCGCCTTTTGATAATCATTTATTGTGGAACTGTTTATTTTTGAAAATCTGTATATTTTACCGTCTGATGTTTTTTCTTCTATTTCTTTATAATCTTTAATTAGATACGTTTTTGTTAAATATTTGTAAAGTATAAATGAAGGAATGAAAAATAATATAAATAATATAAATAATAGTATAAATATAAATTTATTTTCATAATATGAAATAGAAGCTATATTAAGAAGTATAAATAGCACTAGAAATACTATAGAAATAAATTTTAAAAACATTAAAATACGTTCATCTTTCATTATTATATACAAAATTTTATATTACAATAATGAATTATAACAAAAAGATTATAGTTTGCAAATATTTTTTGCAAAATAAAGAGTATAGATATTGCAAAAATTACACTTACTTTATACAATATAGATATATTAAGCATACATAAACGCTTAATAAATTTTTTTAAGGAGAAGTAATATGAATAGATGCGAAGGTATATTATCAGCTCTAATGACTCCATTTACAAAAGAAGGTAAATTGGACGAAAACGTTTTAAGAAAATACGTAAGACATAATATAGACCGCATGAAAGTAGACGGTTTATATGTAGGAGGTTCTACTGGAGAAGGACTTCTTATGTCCAAAGAAGAAAGAATGGCAGTTTTTGAAATAACAAAAGAAGAGGTGGCTGGTAAAATTCCTCTTATTGCCCATGTAGGTACTTTAAATCTTAATGAAGCATGCGAAATGGCAAATAAAGCTGAAGAATTAGGTTATGATTTGATTTCTGCTGTTACTCCATACTATTATCCATTCTCTTTTGCTGATATTAGTAAATATTATAACACTATATTGAACTCTACAAGCAAAACACCTATTGTTATATATTTCTTGCCTACACTTTCAAATAACAGTATATCTTTAGATGATTTTGGAAAACTATTTGAAAATGACAGAGTAATGGGTATAAAATACACTTCATCTGATTTGTTCTTACTTGAAAGATTAAAACAAAAATTCCCTACAAAAATGATGTGGGCTGGTTTTGATGAATTATTAATAGCTTATGCTTCTTACGGTTTAAGATCTGGTATTGGTTCTACTTATAATATTCAAGCTCCATTGGCTAAAAAAGTTATAGAAGCTGTTGAAAAAAAAGATCTTGAAGAAGCTTTAAAAATTCAGCATGATATGAATGATGTAATATCAACTTTATTAAAAGTAGGTATATATCCAGCTCTTAAAGAATGTATTACTTTCTACGATCCTTCCGCTGTTTCTTACTGCAGAGCTCCTATGGGTTCAAAACCACTTGGCGACACTGAAAAATCTTTATTAAAAGATATGTTTGATAAATATTTATCTAAACTATAATTAAAAAGTATTATTTTTTGCTGTTATGCTTATTAAGTATAGTTGTTCACGTGTGCATAACAGCATTATAATTTATTAAAGGATTTATTTATGATATTAAAACCAATAAAAAGTGAATTTAATCAGGATTTCCATGATACTATATGGAAAGCAAAAAACTATATTAGAGATCATTATGATGAATTAAAAAAACTTCCTAACGGAAAACATTTACTAGACAAAGAAATTTGCGATGGTGCTTTTATTAATGTTACAGAATATGATAACAAAGATAATCCGCCTTGGGAATCACATTTAAAATTTGTTGATGTTCAGATTATCTTTGAAGGAGCGGAAGATTTTATAATAGCAAATACTTCTACCTTAAAACCTAAAACTTATGATGAAAAAACAGATTATCATGATTGGGAAGGTGAGGGAACAGTACGTTTAACTTTATCTCAAGGAGAAATTTTGATACTTCTTCCTTATGATGCCCATAGAGTAGGACTTCCTCCAAAAACAGGAAAAACTCATGTAAAAAAAGCTATAGTAAAAGTTCCTTATAAAGCTTAAGTAAGAATTAATAATAAAATTAAAGACTGATACTTTCTTTTAAGTGTCAGTCTTTTTTTATATATACATAAACAACTATGATATGCTTGTTTCAAAACTATTTGACAAGGTTATGTATTAAATTATCTAATTTTTTAAATTATGTTTTACATTTTGTATAATTTATCATTTTAATATATTAGGACCTTATCAACTGTGGTCTGTACCTGCTTCTTTGTGGAAACCCATACCTAACGGTACTTCCTACGGTCGCAAAAGAAGTTGGGTTTGGCACGACTGTGTGATTAGCAGCAAAGCCCAAACTATAATTAAAAAAATATTAAATTAAAAAACTATAAATATTAACAAATTGAGTTTTTAAACAAGTTAATGAAGCTATTGACAAATTTATACATTTACTTTACTTTTATTTATAATTATTAATTGAATGAGGATTTAGAATATAATGTATATAGAAAGCGATATTATAAGAGGTCATATTGATGCTGTCGTTTTGCATTTTTTAAAAGATAATGATTCTTATGGTTATGAGCTTTCTAAATTGATAACTGATAAAACTAATGGAGAATATGAGATTAATGGTCAGACTTTATACAGTGCTATAAGAAGGCTTGAAAATAAAAAACTTAT
Source organism: Brachyspira innocens ATCC 29796 (assembly GCF_000384655.1). GTDB lineage: Bacteria > Spirochaetota > Brachyspiria > Brachyspirales > Brachyspiraceae > Brachyspira > Brachyspira innocens. Next base: position 50,118 of record NZ_ARQI01000112.1, read on the forward strand.
AGAAGGCTATTGGGGTGATGAAAGTCAGGGCGGAAGAAGAAAATATTATAGAATTACAGAAGAAGGCAAAAAGTTTTTAAAAGAAGAGAGAGATATATGGCTTTTTACCAAAAAAATAATAGATAAACTCCTTGATATTGAATAGATATTTATACAATAGAAAATATTATGAGAAAGTATTATGATAGATGATTTTTGTAATGAATTAAAAAAGAAATACCCTAATACTCAAAAAGTTAGGGATCAGATTGAAGAGCTTAGAAATTATTTATATATGAAAACTGAAGAATATATTAATAATGGAAAAGATGAAAAAGAAGCTTTTAACAATGCTATTAAATCTTTAGGTGATATAGATTCTATACTTGAAGAATTATCAAAGGATGCAAAAATAATTAATAAATATAAATTATATCTATTTTCAGGTATTATTGATATTTTTATTATGGTTTTTTTAAGTTTATTATTATGCTTTATTTCTTTAAAAAATAATAATATACTGTTTTTTTCTTATATAAATAATTCATTAGTTCCAAGTATATTTTTTATTATTTCTGGAATAATTGCTATTTTATTAGCTACAGTTATACCATTTATTAATATGCGTAATAGATATGAAGTGGTTGAATATACTTGTAATGATTATAAGATAAACTTAAAATATTCTATAATAGGTTTTTTTATTATAGCAATATCTGTATTTATATTTAATATTATTTTTAGCCCGCATCATATTTGGTTTTTATTTGTTATTATATATGCTTCATCTTGGCCTTTGACTGTATTTTTCTTTTATAGTTTTTTTAGATATTCAAAAAGGAACTGATTTATGAATATTAATGAGTTTTATAAAAATATAAAAAAGAAATATCCAAATACTAAAGAAGTACTTGAACAGTTAGATGAAATAAAAGACATGCTAAATTCTAAAGTAAAAGATTATGTAAAAAATGGAATGAAGTATGAAGAAGCATGCACTAAAGCTATAGAGAATCTCGGAAATATTGATGAAGTTTTTGAGGATATAAGTAAAGATGCTAAAATTGTTTATAATGTTTATATAAAAATATTAACAGCTTTAATATCTTCTTTTTCTACAGCTTTTTTGGTTTTTATTTTGGGTTTGATTATAGAGAATGTAAGTATTTTTAATGAAACTACTAAAATCGGATATAAACTTACTATGCCTTATTTTTATTTGATGTTATTTATTTATATAGTTATTTATTCGCTTTGGAATTTTTCTGATAATATCAAACCTAAAATAAGAAAGTATAGTTATGATATTTATAAAATTAATTTAAAAAACTCTATTATTGCGGTTATAATTTATTCAGCAGTAATGCTTGTTATAAATATTGTTACTATTAAATATAATCATTATTTATGGTTTACTTGGGCTTTTATTGGAATATTAAATTGGACTATTTCTATAATTGCAGATTATTATTTATTTAGGAGTAAGATATTTGAATATAAAAAATAAATTTGTAATATTTTATACAAAGTATATTGACAGACATAATACTTATGTTATAATAGTAATATAAGATAAATAGTAGGTGATTTATATTTTATGAAAATATTTAGAATATTAATTTTGTTCAGCATATTATCAAGTTTCCTTTTTGCACAGAATGATTTTGTAAAATCAGGTTTTCATTATAGTTATAATTATTTTGGATTTCCATTTTCTGTTGATTTAGGATATGCATATAAAAAGAATTCACATTTTGTATATGTACCTCGTGTAGGAATAAGTTTTGATTACGGCTCTGAGTCATCATTTGGAATATTTGCTAATATTGGAATGGAGTATAGATACAGAAGATTTTTTATAGATTTGAATTACAAACAAGGAATAACGCCTCCTTTTTCTACATTTAATTATAAAGATTTGGAATATTACGGACAATTAAAATTAGGATATTCTTTTGATAATGTAATGATTTATTATGGAATGAATATAGGAAAGATACTTTCTTCTGAGAGGGAGGTTTACAGATTAAGTTCTATTTTTAAGATTAATCAAAGTGTCGGTTTAAGTTCTACATTTGTTGATGACGGAGTTAATAAATTAAAATTCAATGCTGGAGTAGGTGCAAGTATTATACCTAATGAAAATCAGTATTCATATAATGTTTCAGCTAGTATGCCTTATTCATTCTTTCATTATTGGGGAGAGCTTGGGATTATGCCTTATATAGGATACAGTGCTTATTTTGATAAAAGTAATAAAAAATATTCTATAGGGTTTAAATATTTATATTCTCTTATGATGATGCCTTTAAGTAATTTAGAAGCTCATCTTAAAAATATGGATTTTCTTACATTTGTTCATTTTGAATATAAACTTTTTATGAGATTTCTTCCATCTGGTTTTAATGATATATACTTAGTTGCTTTTGGGAATGTGGGATACGGAAAATATTTTGAAACGAGTATTGATAAAGGAAATTTATTGTACGTAGTAGGCGGAGGAATAGGATATAACCTTTACGGCTCAACACCTTTGCAATTAACTTTCGGTGTTGATAATAATAAAAGTTTGGTTATGAACTTGATAATAAGCACTATAGTGTTTTAATATTTTGGAGTTTATTATTTATGGTAAATGTTAAAAACAAAATTATATTTTCTTTTGTATGCTTAATCTTTTATACAGCATTGAGTTTATCATTTTATTTAATACCTTTTAATTCAGAAGTATTGGGTATGATTGCTATATTTTGTACTACTATATTTAGTGTATTTTTTATACTTCCTGCTTTTTTATATTTTCCTATTTATTCAATAGTGATTGGTATTTTATATTATATGTTTTTTAGATTGTTTGAAATTATAAGAGTGTTTACTACTTTGGATTCTACACCTGTAACTTTGATTTATATGATATTTCAAAGTATTTTTGGTATTATTATTAATATAGCTGGTATTATATTAACTTGCTTGACTATTTATTTTATCAAAAATTATATTAAAAATAAAGGTATTGATTTTAATATTAGTATGGCTTTAATAACTGCTTTGATAATTGCATTTATAAGATTTGTTATAAACGGATTAAATTTTTCATCATTCTTTTTTAGCTTTATTAAAAATAATATAACTATTAATAATGATATAATAATTCAGCAGATTGTTACTTATGTTGTTTCTGTTGTATGTACTTTTATAGCTGTTATGATTTCTTATTTTATTTATATTAAGATAAAAGACAAAGCATTTTTTGCTAATACGAATAATTTGAATAATGATGTTAATAATGAGTAGTTTTTATTGTATTTTGCTTTAAGGAGGATTTAATATGATAAAAAAAATTTTAACAGTTTTATTTTTATCTTTTGTTTTGACTATTTCAGCTTTTTCATACAGCAAAGAATTTAATGAACTTTATAATCTTTATTATATGATTAATACAAATAAAGAAGGGGATTTAAATGCTGTTATAGAAAAAATAAAGAATGGTAATTATGGAAAAATAGAAAAACAAACCTATGAAAATCTTATTTTGCTTATGGATATATATATGAATCCTAAAAGTAAAAGAGAGGCTTATAAATTATTAAATGATAATATTAATAAAAATACTCCGTTACTTTCAGAAAAAGATGCTGATTATATGTCTTCTGTTGCTGATGTGATGAGCGGTGCTATTAATTATTCTTCATTTAATGATGTTATAAAACTTTCAGCAAAAGCAGGAGAGATTTATGATAATGCTTTAAAAATCAATGCGAATCATTTTCCTTCACTTTTGGGCAAGGCAATACTTACAGCATACAGTCCTGAGTTTGTAGGAGGCGGAATAGATAAAGCAATTCCAATATTTAAAAAGGCTGAAAGCAATGCCAAAGAGAAATGGGAAAAACATATAGTTTATTTATGGACTTCTCAGGCATATTTTAAAAATAATGATAAAGCCAATTATGACAAGTACATGAAAATGGCAAAAGATATATTTCCAGAGGGGGCTTTTATAAAAAATGTTATTGATATGAATGCTAAAGGAAAAGGAATGTTTAATTAATATATTTAAGAATTATTAAATATAGTGATATGTATTGCAATTATATAAAGCTATGATTTGCTCTTTCGCCTCAGGCGTACTTTGTATGGTTCTTTGACGAAGTCCGCAGAGAGTATGCGACAGGAAAAATAACAACAAATTGAAAAATTTTAAGTATATACTAAAAATTCTTAAGTTTGTCAATTTTTTTTATTCAACTTTTTCCCGCCGCAAAAAGTTGCAAAAAGTGCAAGTTTTTTAACTTTATATATTTTGAATATGTATAAAATACAAGGTAACATCCATATTTTGTCTATACCTAAATGTGGGTTTATAAGATGCAGTTTTTTCGCCACAGGCGTACTTCGTATGGTTCTTTTATATTACGCCACGGGCGGACAGACGTCATAAAAGAACTAGGGTGCTGCATAGCACACAGCGTGGTGGGCAAAGCCCTGCAAATGTTAGAATAAAAAATTGTAATTACTATAATAAGGAAATTAAAATGTTTAGAGTGATTGTTTTGATTTTTATTAATACTTTCTTTTTATGCGGATTATACGCTGAAATTTCAAGCGAAGCTAATAATATATTAAAAGAGATAGATAATAAAAATAATGAATATCATTCAGGTGAGAGACTTGTAAGAACGAGCGAGGCTAAAGATATTTTAAACAGAATAAAAAACAGTAATTTAAGCGAAGAAGAGAAAATGTATTTAAGTATAGAATGCTATACTCTATGGGCTAATGTATCTATAGCAAGCGGAACTTTTGAAGAGGATTATAAAATATTAGGGGATATATATAAAAATCTTAAAAAAGATAAGGTTTTTAAAAAAGGCTCTTCTGATATTTACGGAGCTTATGCTAATTTTGCTAACTCTTTTACTTCTCTTGCTTTTTTCAATAAAAAATATCCTTACAGTGTGATTGTTGATATGTATACTTATTCTCGTTTGGCTTTATTAAAGAATAAAAATAATATAAGAGCAAAGCAGGTTTATGGAATGTGGCAGATAGCTACTTTGAGTTTTTATAATAATGCTGCATACTATTCTGTGATGACATCATTAAATGATACAAGCAGTTTACCAGATTATATGATTTACAGAGCTTATATTTACAGGTCTATGGCATATATGAAAGTAAATGAAACAGATAAGGCATTTGAAGAATTGGATAATGCTTTGAAAATGTATCCTAAAGGTTTTTACGGGTATTTATTAAAAAACTCTTACGATAAAGGTAATGACGGATTTTTAAGTGCGGAGGGTTCTGAGTTTTAATTATGATAAGATGCAAAAATATATCAAAAATATATAAGACTAAAGATTATAATATAGCTGCAAATAAAAATATTAGTTTGGAGATAAAAGACGGAGAAATTGTTTGGGTTGCTGGAGTTTCTGGAGCTGGTAAAAGTACACTTCTTCACATACTATCAAGTATAGATATTCCTACAGAGGGGGCAGTTTATTGGAATGATAAAGAGGTTTCAAGATTGAGTGATAGAGAAAGAAGCAGTTTCAGACTTTTAAACATTGGGCTTATTTTACAGTCGCTTGAGCTATTAAAAACTCAGAGCGTATTTGATAATGTGGCACTTCCTCTTAAATTTTTAAATGAAAGTTCTTCTAATATAAATAAAAAAGTTAATGAAATATTAGAAAACTTAAAAATAGATAATTTAAAAAAGAAAAAACCAGAACAGCTTTCAGGGGGACAGAAACAGAGAGTAGCCATAGCTAGAGCATTAGTAAGCGAAGCCCCTTATATATTCGGCGATGAGATAAGTGCGAATTTAGATACTGATACGAGCAAGTTTATTTATGAATATATAAGAAACACTATAAAGAGAAGAAACGGCATAGGCTTTTTTATTTCGCATGATGAATTGATAGAGAATTATGCTGATACAAAATACATTATGAGAGATGGAGAGGTAACACTTAATATATACTGAAATGATTTTAGTTTATAAACATTAATGTTTTAATTTAAAATATTTGCATGGCTTTGCCCACCACGCTGTGTGCTATGCAGCACTCCAGTTCTTTTATTGATATAAAAGAACCAAAAGAACTGCATTTTATAAAGTTGATATTTATGTTTTTATATATTCTTAATATATAAGGCTGCAGTACTTGCGTTTTTTGCAACTTTTTTGAGCGACAAAAAAGTTGATGATACTTTGTATAAACATAATAGAAATTGATAAAATATAATTATTTATGTGTATATTAAAAATTAAATATATATTTTGGATGTATAAATGAATATAATAAAATTAGCTTTTGATAATCTCTGGTATAATAAAACCAGAACAATTTTAAATATGATACTTATTATAGTGTCTTTCGTATCTCTTATGATGATAAGCGGATATAATAATTTTACTAAAGAAGGCATTATTACAAGTATAAATACAAGCGGAGGCTCCATTGTAATAGCCGATAAATCATATTGGGATAAAAAAAGCGAAAAAATTAATATGCTTAAAGATAATGATTTTGAAATAATTTATAAAAAACTTGAAACTATAAATGAAGTTAATGATTATCAGAAAAAACTAGATATAAGCGGACTTATTGGAAATGAAAGTAAAAGTAAATTCTTTTCAGGATATGCTTATGAAAAACCTTCAAAAATCATGTCATCAGTTTCTTTAAAGTCTGGCACCCCTATATTTGATGATGATATTAATACTATGGTGCTAGGTAAAGATTTAGGAGAGTTTTTTAATCTCAATTATGATGAAGAGCCTTATTTAAATTTGATGACTGATTTTGGAGAGGGTATAAGTTTAGGTTCTTTAATGGCTGTCGGTTTGATATCATTAAATAATAGTGCTTCAGATGCAATTACTATTTACTGTCCTCTTAATGCTGTATATGAAGTATTTGGTCTTGAATATGGTGATGCTCATAATTTACTTATATATTTAAAAGATTATAAAAAGGCTGAAGAAATAAAAAATAACCTTAACAAATATTTTAATGAAAACAATTTGAATTATGAGGCTAAAGATTGGAAGGATTTGAATGCATTTTTGCTTTCTGTAATTGATATGAATACTAATAATTATTTAATAGCTTTGGGAGTATTAAGCATATTAGTATTTGTTTCAGTTATGCAGATGCTTACTACAAATTTTTTGGAGCGTTTAAATGAGTTTGGTACTATGCGGGCATTGGGGATAAATATAAAAAATGTAACTTTGCTTTTATTTTTGGAAATTATCATAATGGCAGTATTAAGTTCAGTTATTTCAATAATTATTTCTTACGGTGCTTCTGGAATACTTAATGCTTCAAACTTTATAATGAAATTTCCGGGGGCTACTGACGGATATGCTTTAAGTTTATTACTAACATTTAAAGATACTGTTTTAATATTTGCATGGGTATTATCTGTATCAATTTTAGCAGGTATTTATCCAATAATAAAGGTTATAAAAATGCCTATAATAGAGGTTATAAAATATGTTTAGAATATTTTTAAAAGTTTTATTTATAATAAGTATTTTATCTTTTAATTTGTATAGTGAGAATATATTTAATGATTTTGTCAATATTTATAATAGAGGCGGCAAAAGTTATAAACTATCAGGTACATTTACTGATATAAAGGACGGCAGAAAAACTATTAATAATTTTGATATGATAGTTGGAAAAGATTATAAATTAATGTACTTAAAAGATAATAAAACTTTATTTTTAGCTAATAATCAGGGATTTTTTGTTCAGGGAGATAAGCAGGTTTCGCCTTTAAAAATTTCAGGTAGCTATGTTGTAACAGGTGCTGCCAATATGAATGATTTGATGTCTATCAACTTTACTGATGATTATAAAATTGAAAAAGAGATAAGCTCAGAAGAGATAAATTTAGTAAAGAAAAATAGAAGCGTACCTTATGCTAAGGCGGTATTAAAAAAAACTTCTAATGGCTATAGTATAGATTTTTTTGATAACAGTGGTAAATCATTAAAAAGAGGAATATATAAAATTAGTAATAATGCTTTTAATGATATGGAGTTTTATAATTTGATTATTAATACTAATTTAAGTACAGTATGCACTATAGAAAGTGCAGTACCTTCAAATTATTCAAGCTCATATTTTAGAAGTGAAAACATGAAAATGCTTTTTAGTTTGTTTAAGTAGTTTTATTTTTATAATTTGTTATAATATTTGGCGGTAGGATTTAAAAGTTATGAGTTTGCTAGAAGAATTAATAACTACGAGCTGTAGCACCTTCCCG
>NZ_ARQI01000113.1 GCF_000384655.1 Brachyspira innocens ATCC 29796
ATAAGATTTGCATATATTATATTCATCAAAACTTTTACTTAATACTTCATACCATTTTTGATTTATTCCTGATTTTTTAAGAATATCTTTTGTAAGCATTATATACCTGCCTTCATTTAATTATATTCAGATTATAGATTTTTAATGAACTTTTATAGACTAAAGATTTTTAGATTTTTCATATATATTGACAAAAAATATTAAAGATTTATCATTTATACATAGTCTTTTATAAGGGAGTTATTATGTATATAAATATATCTTCTAAAGTCATAGAAAAATTGATTGATACTATAAATTCTAGTATAGGTGAATGGTTAAAACCAATGCAAATGAAAAGAATTGCTGATGCTAAATCTTATGAAAGTAAATCTGAAACAGATAGTAAAATATATGAAATAGAAAAAATATCAGAAATTATAAGTAAAAATCAATTATCTAGTATAAATTATGATAATAATGGTATAAAAATAAGCAATGAGCATTTATTATTAGTAGAAAATACAATAACAAGATTAATAAAGCAGGAATTATCAAGAACTTCTAATATTCAAAATGTTATTGATAAAACTTATGATATATTAAAAGATGAAGAGGATGTTTCTGATAAACCTGTTACTAAAGATTGGACATTTAAATTTTTTCGTGCTATTGAAGATGTAAGTGATGAAAAGATGCAGGATTTATGGGCTAAATTATTAGCAGGAGAGATAAAACAGCCTGGTAGTTTTTCATATAGAACTTTAGAAACATTAAAAAATATGACTTCTGATGAAGCAGAATTATTTACTAAAGTTGCTAAGTCATTATTTCTTGGTAGTCTCAATAGCTCTTGTTTATTTAAAAATATTGACTTAATTGCTAAAGAAGGTATTTATTATAAAGATATATTAAAGTTTATGGAAATTGGATTAATAAGTAGCTCTGAAGAATCACAATTAAAGATAGATGACAATAAATTATCAATTGCACTTTTTAATAAAAATTATGTATTTGAGGCTAAATTGGTTAATAATGTAGAAACTAGATATTTTCATATAAGTATTTATCTAATTTCTGAAATAGGAAAAGATATATTAAAATTAATTGATGATAAATATAGTAATGATGAGTTTTTTAAAAATAATATAAAAGAAATAAGAGATAATATAAAAAATATATATAAAGATTCTGTAAAGTTGAAACTTCAAAAAATAAAAAATATAGATTTAGAAAATAATATTATTTATCCTATAGATGAAAATGAAAATTTAATTAATGATATATAGTTGTTGTTTATAAATTTCCTAAAGCTAGTTTTACTAATAATTGTTTAGCTGCTTCTATAGCTACATTACAAGTGTATCTTTAATTAATTTATACTTTTTTATTATCTAATTTCCTAATATTTTATGATTAAATTATATATTAAAATGAGTTTTTTCATCGTTTTATATATAAAAATTATTAAATTAATTGCATAATGTGTTGGTTCTTTTTTTTTACATTTCACTAAATACCGCTTTATCCCGTTAAATCCCTATTATTCGCTGTTGTGTGATGGTCTATTGCTTGGATTTATCACCATATGCCTGATAAATTATCTTTATCTTTAACTTTTTGTTTTGCTAAATTAATACAGCCTTTCCAATCATACTTCCTATCTTCAAAAATTGATTTAATCTCTTCCTGCTTGCCTTTAGTCTTAAAAGAATGAAGCTGATATAATTTACTCGCCTTATTTCCAGTAAGAAAATTAAAAGTATCGATAAGTTTATTAATAAATAAATCAAAATCAGGAGAGAGAGAATATTGTTTATTATCTGTATTATTTAATTTATTTGTATATTCTTTTAGTTTAATATCTTTATTATTTAAGTTATTATATTTATTATTATCTTCTTCTTTTTTGTCTATACCGTCACTGAAATTTTCACTATACTGTATAGGATTTTTTGCTGGTACAAGGTTAAATTTTTTTATATATATTTTTCTCTTTTCATTATTTTGTTTAGTTTTGTCATATACGCATTTTATGTAATTATATTTTTCAAGCTGTTTTACAGACCTTGAAATAGTATCCTTACTCACAGAATAAATTTCTGCAAAATAATTATTATTAGCCCAGCAGTAGCCTTTATCATTGGTAAGTGCTGCTATTTCTCCGTAAATGAGTTTTGATAATGATTTTAATCTCTTATCATATCTTACACTTGAAGGTATTATAGTATAATAGTTTTTATTATTCATTTTTAAGCCTCTAAAAAAAAAAAACTTTATACTATATACAAAAAATATAATAAATTATAAGTTTATATTAAATGTTTTTTTTAATTTTTTTATTTTTACATTGTAACTTATAATGTCTTATATTTTTTATATAATATATAGGATTATAAATATCTTAATAAAAAACTTATAAAAACATTTTTACTATTTATGAAAATGATCGTAAATATTGTTAGCTACTTTATAACTAATGCCCGGTATATTTCTTATGCTTTCAAAAGATGCATTTTTGATATTATCTATATTTATAAAATGAGCATATAGTTTTTCTATTCCTTTTTTACCAAGTCCTTCTATACCTTCAAGTTCGCTTTTAACCATCTCTCTGCTTCTTTTCTTACCATGGCTGGTATTAACCCATCTATGCGTTTCATCTCTTACCTTCTGTAAAAAAAGTCTTGCAGGTTCATTATCACTAAGTCTTACAGGTTCATTTCTATTTGGTAAATATATCTCTTCAAATTTTTTAGCTAATGCCATTATAGGCTGCCCCTTTATATCGAGTTCTTTCAATGCCTCTATTGCTGAATTAAGCTGTCCCTTTCCTCCGTCTATAAGTATCAAGTCTGGAAAAGTAAGATTCTCATCTCTAAGCCTTTTATATCTTCTATATACTGCCTCTTTTATAGAAGCAAAATCATCTATTCCAGTAACTGTTTTCATATTAAATATTCTGTAATTTTTATTATCAGATACTCCATTAACAAAACGTACCATTCCAGCCATAGTATAGCTTCCTTGAATATGGGCTATATCGAAAGATTCTATTATACTAGGAGCTTTTTTAAGTTTAAATATTTCCTGAAGCCTTGTTATACCTAAAGGAACTTCTATGATAAGTGCTTTTTCTTTAAAAATATGTTTGGCATTTTCATTTGCTATAGCCATTAAACCTTTTCTGCTTTTATCAAATTTTATATCAACTTCTCTGCCTGATATTTGTTTTAAATAATCTTTTATAATATCAATATCCATAATAGCAAAATCTACAGATATGGATGCAGGTATCAAATTAGCATGGGTGTAATACTGAGTAAAGAAAGCAGAAAGTATCTCAGAATATTTTGATACGCCTCTTTCTGCATAATATTCATCATTATTAGGAGACTGCATACTGAAAGTTTTTCTGTCTGCAAGTTTACCTCCTTTAACTGATAAAATAACTATTATATAATTTCCGTTTTCTCCATAAGCTCCTATTATATCAATATCATCACTCTCTGGAATATATATGCTCTGCTCTACTGTTATATATTTAAGCAAATCAATTTTGTCTCTCAAATCTTTTGCAGCCTCGAATTCTAACTTTTCCGCATGCTGAAACATCTCCTGTCTTAGTCTGGCAGAAAGCTCATCAACATTTCCTTCAAGCAGCATAATGGCATCATCAATAGTTTTATCATAATCTTTTTCATCTATCAAATCAGCACAAGGAGCAGTACATTTTCCTATATGATAATAAAGGCAAGGTCTTATAGGCTTTTTTAATGGAAAATCATATTTGCATCTTCTTAACTTAAAATTCTCTACAACAAACTTCACTATATTATCAGCCTTCTCAGCAGCAACATAAGGTCCGTAGTACTTTTTATATTTTTTAGCATTTTCTTTATCTATAACATTTCTAGCTTTAATTACTCTTGGGAAATGTTCATTTGTTACAGCTATAAATGGAAATGATTTCTGGTCTTTAAGAAGTATATTATAATGAGGCTTATGCTTTCTTATCATCTCCGCTTCTAATATCAAAGCCTCAACCTCATTTTCTGTGAGTATATAATCAATATCTCTTATATGCTCTACTAATGCTGTAGTTTTAGCGTCTTTATTTGAATTATTAAAATATGATGATACTCTTTTTTTTAGAGACTTTGCTTTACCTATATATATTATAGTTTCTTTGCTGTCTTTCATAAAATATACTCCAGACTTATCTGGAATACGTTTTAATTTTTCATGTATATAACTTTTAATTTCCTGATTCATAATTTCTTATTACTACTGCCCAAATTAACATTTCACTCTTGCTAATATTGAATCTACTATCTCATCAAAGTTCTGATTTTTACATTCTATAGATACAAGTCTATCTTCATCATTAGTAATACTAAGTTTATAAGCCTTATCATAATAATAAAGCATATTTAGTACGCATTCATACATTTTTCCGCTGTCAAGCAATTCTAATGATTCCTTTAATCTCTCACCGCCTAAGCGTTTTTTTATTTTTAATATTGATTCTCTTAAATCATCAATGCTGTATTTTCCATAAGTATTAACTATATAGAGAGCCCTGCATTCCTGAGGTATATCCAAATAAATTATCTTCTCAGCATCTCTCATATTATTAAATAATGATTTAGGTATAGCACGCTTTCCTATAAGCAGACTCTCATCTTCAAACCATAAAACAGAATTAATATCATATTTAGAAAGTTCACAAGATAAAAGATTCTCAAATTGTTCCTGACTAGGCTGTTCGCCCTCATTTATCCAGCCGAATGCTGATCCTTTATGTTTGGCTATTTTCTCTAAATCTATTACATTGAAGCCTTTATCTTTTAATCTCTTTAATATAAGAGTTTTTCCGCTTCCAGTTCTTCCAGTAAGAAGGTATATTCTATATTTTTTTTCAAATGAAGATAATACATAATTCCTATATTTTTTATATCCGCCTTCAAGTACATAAACATCATATCCGTAGCTCGAGCAAAGCCAAGCAACAGACTCACTTCGCATACCTCCTCTGAAACAATGCATAAGTATTTTATTTGTATTATTATAATTTTTTGCTATATCGTCTATACTTTTTAATATATCCGTCATTCTTACAGATACATATTCTAATCCTTTTAATACAGCCTCCTTTCGTCCTACTTGTTTATAAATAGTGCCTACATTCTTACGCTCTTCATCATTAAACAAATAAACATTATATGCATCTGGTATATGAGCATGTGAATATTCTATAGGAGAACGTACATCTATTATTGGTAAATTCTCTTCTCTTTGCATTTTCAAAAAATCGTCTATATTAATACGCTTAACCATTTATGCTCCATCACTGAAAGGATAACTTTATAATAATATAGATAAAATAAAAAATGTAAAGTGTTTTTAAGAAAAAATAAATTATATAACATAACTATATAAAAACCAGTAATGAGCAAAAGAGCCTGCAAGTACAAATATATGAAATATGTCATGCGTAAACTGTTTTGATTTATCATTAAACCTCTTACCCAATGCATATAAGAAAGCACCTATAGTATAGAATATACCTCCGAATATAAGCCAATTCAAATGAAGCACATCAAAAGAATTTAATAAAGGTTTGAAAGCAAATATTATTATCCAGCCCATCAATATATACAATAGCACTCTTAAATATATATTTTTGTACTTAAAAACTGTGTTTGACAATACCCCTATCAAAGCACAGCCCCATATAACAGATAAAATCAATATACCAATATTTTTTGGAAGAGAAAATATACAAAGCGGAGTATAAGTCGCTGCTATAAAAATATATATTCCTATATGATCAAATTTTCTAAATAATTTTTTTACCTTTCCGTCTGGGAAAAAGTGATATAGCGAACTAAATGTATATAAAAATATTATACCCGCACCATAAATTATAACTGGCATAGGATTGCCATGAACTTTTATAAGCATAAGTACAAGTCCTGCTATACCAAGCAAAGCACCTACTCCATGTGATACTGCCGAGTAAATCTCGCCTATTTTTTTATTTTTTTTATCTATTTTTAATTTATTATTATCTAATCTATTAATTAACTGAACTGCTGAAGTATTAGCCATATATTTATCCTCCATTATTTATTATTTTATTTTTGATATTCTAAACAATATCTAAATAAAATAAATAAGTTAAAATAACTATGTTTAGCGATTATTATTAGCTAATTATTACTATTTTATTAAAATCTGGTTAAAAATATATAAGTAAATTATTCAGAAATATAATTTAATATACTTTTTTAGGTTTTCCTGTAGAAAATAATATTTCTTCTTGGTATATATAAAAATAAAGAATTACAAATAATATTATATCATATAAAAAATTGACATATAACAATTTATTTAAGAGTGCAGATATAAAACAATATTTATTAAAAAAAATTATATCTAGTTATAAAACATAAGTATTTGATGATTATTGTCTTATATATTAGAATACCCAAAAATTATACTAATATACTTAAGGAGAAAATTATGATAAAAATAAAATTATCAATAATATCTTTAATAACTATTTTAATACTCGCATGTTCTCAAAATAACAATGAAAATGTTAAAACTAATAATAACTATTACTCGGAAAATATTGATTATTCTGATTCAAATAATTGGCTTAATCTTCCTAACAATAACAATGGAAATGTAGACATATTTTATCTGTATCCTACTACTTGGGCAAGCGATGACAGCAACTTTATGATATGTCCTATAGATTATACTCCTATGCGTGCTACGGTAACAAATAAAGTAATTATGCATACTAGTATGTTTGAAGAATATGGAAATGTATATGCACCTTTCTATAGACAGGCTAATGCATTGTACTTACTAAATCAAACTAATAATATAAGCAAAGAAGAATTAAACAGTTATTTATTCTCTATTCCTAAAGATGATGCTATAGCCGCATTCGATTATTTTATAAAAAACTATAATAACAATAGACCTATTATATTAATGGGACATTCTCAAGGTGCTATGATGATAAAAGAGATATTGAAAGATTATTTTAAAGATAATGAAGATTTGCAGAAAAGACTAATAGCTGCTTATATAATAGGGTATTCTGTAACTAAAGAGGATATAGAAGAAAATCCGCATTTAAAATTTGCAAGCAAAGAAGATGATACTGGAGTTATAATTTCTTATAATACAGAAAGCCCAGATTTTAACGGCTATAATCCTACCCTTCTTGAAAACTCTATAACAATTAACCCTATTACTTGGACTTTAGAAGAAACTTTAGCACCCAAAGAATTGAGTTTAGGGGCAAATATTACTAATGAAAATACATTAATCAATCAAATTACTAATTTCTCTGATGCTAGGGTTGATAAAGTTAGAGGTGTAATTAAATGTTCTACAGCAGACACTAACATATTTTTTACAGATAGAGCAGGAGTTTTTAGCAAAGGTATTTTCCATGCTTGGGATATAGAACTTTACTATTTTGATTTAAAAGCAAATGCCAAAAAAAGAGTTGAAGCATTTATGAAACAGAATTATTAAATATTAAAATAATAACAATTATTATTTATTGCTGATATTAATATAAAAATTAAATATTAGTTATGTTATAAGTTTTAAAGCGATAAACTAGCAACAATAATAATTTATCATTTTTTCACATAATAGGTTTTAATTAAAAAACTTATTATGTGAGTTATATTATGTCTAAATACAAACCAGAAACAAAAGAAGAACTACAAAAGTTAGTACAAGATGAAAATATTTGCTTGGGTGATATTGATACGAGTTTAATTACCGACATGAGCGGACTATTCTCATTTGAAAGAAGAAAAGATTTTTCAGGCATAGAAAATTGGAACACTTCTAATGTTACAAGTATGAGAGGAATGTTTTATAATTGCTATAGTTTTAATGAAGATATACAAAAATGGAATGTTTCTAATGTTAAAGATATGGGACATTTATTTTATAACTGCATAAATTTTAATCAAAATATTTCTGAGTGGAATGTATCAAATGTTACAGATATGCGGGGAATGTTTAATGGATGTAAAAATTTTAATCAAAATTTAAATTCTTGGAATGTATCTAAGGTAAAAGAAATGGTTCGTACATTTGCTTATTGTTCAAATTTCAATCAGCCTTTAGATAATTGGGATACTTCTAATGTAATAAGTGCTACTTGTATGTTTATGAATTGTAGAAATTTCAATCAAAATATTAATAATTGGAATGTTTCTAAATTAGAATATGCAAATAATATGTTTGAAGAATGCTGGAATTTTAATCAGCCTTTAGATAAATGGAATACTTCTAGTGTAATAAGTACTGCTAGTATGTTTAAGCATTGTATAAACTTCAATCAAAATATTAATAATTGGAATGTTTCTAAATTAGAATATGCTAATAGTATGTTTGAAGATTGTTATAGTTTTAATCAGCCATTAGATAAATGGGATACGTCTAATTTAAAGTATATATCAAATATGTTTAAATTTTGCTATGAATTTAATCAGCCATTAAATACTTGGAATACATCTCAAATTATAGAAATGGATTATGTTTTTGATAAAGCTAAAAAGTTTAATCAGACTTTGGATAAATGGGACACTTCTAATGTAGTATCTATGCAATGTTTATTTTATGATGCAGAAAGTTTTAATCAGCCTTTGGGTACTTGGAAAGTTAATAAAGTAGAAAATATGATTGGAATGTTATTTAGAAGCGGCTTTCAGTATTATGATTCTTTAGAGAATTGGAATATTGAATCTCTTGAGTATTTAGGCGATTGGTCTGATGTTATTTCTAAAAATATAGATAAATTAAGTTTGAAATGGATTTTATATTTATATGCTTTTGATAATGAAAATAAAAATATAATTAAAAAAATAGAGGATAATATAAAAGAGATTTATAAAATAGCTTCAGAAATAAAAAATAAAAAAGTTCAATCAGCTAAAAGAAAATTAGAAAATATTTATTTTAATGATTTAAAAGAATTTCTTAATTATCAATTATTTGATACTATTGAACAATATGAAGAAAATATTAAATTAAGTAAAAAAGATGAAAAGAAAGTTTCTTATATAGAAAATTGTAATGTATTAATAAAAGATAAATCAAGAGATGTTGATATAAAAGTTATAAAATATATATACTTAAAATATTTGGAACTTAAAAGAGATATTTATTATTTGCTTGAAATTAATTCTATTATTAATTTACTTGACAGAGAAAGTTTTTTGACTTTTGCTAAAAATATTTATATAGAAACACATAAAGAAGCTGCTGCTGTTGTTTATAGTTTATACAGAGGAGATGAGGCTTTAAGAGAAATATACAAAAAAGAGAAAGACTCTAATTTCTTTTTGATAATTTTATCATCAGTAAAAACAACAGAATATAGTATTAAATTATTATATGATATCTATTCAAAAACTAAAAAATCAGAAGTGAGAGAAGAGGCTTTTAATTTACTAAATAAAATATCAAAAGAAATAGGACTTGATATTGATGATTTAGAATTGAAATTTACTTCTAATTTCGGATTTGATACAAAAGGTGAAAAAGTTATCAATGATGATTATAAATTGATTTTAAATAGTGATTATTCTGTGAATGTATTTGATATAAAAAATAATAGGGTATTAAAGGCAGTACCTAAAAATTTTGATGATAACACAAAAGAAGAAATAAAATATGTCAAAAACGAAATTCCAAAAGTGATAAAAAAACTTTCTATAAAATTAAATAAATCATTGATGTATGAGAAAAAATATAATTATAGTCTTTTTAAAGAAATATTTATTGATAATCCTTTAATGAATAAATTTTCCTCTTCACTTATTTGGAATTTGTATGATAAAAATAATCTGTTTTTAACAACATTTAGA
Organism: Brachyspira innocens ATCC 29796; assembly: GCF_000384655.1. Lineage (GTDB taxonomy): Bacteria > Spirochaetota > Brachyspiria > Brachyspirales > Brachyspiraceae > Brachyspira > Brachyspira innocens. The sequence continues at coordinate 9,897 of NZ_ARQI01000113.1, forward strand.
TACTCTAATGATGGAAGCTATTCAAACTGTGAAGATGAAGAAATTAAAATTAATGATGATAGCTTTATAGGTTTAGCAAGCCCTATAGAAATGAATGAAGAGACTATAAATAAATGGAGAAAACAATTAGAAGATTATGAATTAATCCAGCCTATACAGCAATTAAGTATAATAAAATTAGATAAAAATAATTTAGAAAATGAAATAAACAAATTACAAAACATAGAAATATCTTACGGTACTTTTAAGGCATTCGGTGCTAGATATTCAATGACTCCTAGTTATTTAGAATATGGGGCAGTTGAAAGTTATAATTTAAAACTAGATAATAATGACTATTTTGAAATAAAAATAAATGCAAATAATGATATTGATTATAAAGATAAAGTTAAAATAAATATACAATCCTCTAATGAAAATAATACTAAAGTTTCAGAAAGATTTGTTTATACTTTACTTATTTTAATGATTTGGGATTTTAGGCTTACAGAATTATTTGATTAAAACAGCACTCCTACAAGTTCTATTTTTTCCCAATCAATTTCATGCTCTGTAGGCACTGGATAACTTTCCCAATCGGCATTTACAGCAGGTACCCACTCTTTGCCTCTGCCGTATCCGTTTTTCCTAAGCCAATGAGATAGTCTGTCCATATAACCAGCATCATATGATTTTGTTATATATAAATTATTATCTTCTATCATCAAACCTATAGGCAGATAAATACTTCTGTCTGGGAAATTTTTAGAAAAGTAATAAGAGTAATCAAGATACAATATTGAATAATCATTCTTTGTAACAGCATCTTCATACAAATTAAATGATGGAAGACTCTCTACAATATAATTTTTAAGAGTAAAGTTTTTATAATAAAATGCCTGATTATGTTCTTTCATCAAAAATAATGTGTATTTGATTTTTGATTTATAACCGTACACAGTCAATGTCATATTAGCTTTTTCATCAAAGCGGTATATATTCTGATAATCGTCAGAGGCTACTTTATTTTTTATAAGTTCTTTCCAATAGTATGCATTATTAGTTTTTAAATAAATTTCTGGTGTACTCGCACAAGAAATCATAAAAAATAATAATGTAAACGATAAAAATACCCTCATAACAAACTGCTTAAATACTCTTAAAACATATATGATATACTATATAAAATATTTATCAATGATTTTTATATTTTTTTATAGTATATCAAAAAATAATACTTGCAATTATATCAACTTAAAAATAAAATATAATATCTATAAATTTAATATTTTTATTTAATTCGGAGTGAGTATTAATGATAAAAAATATAGCCCATATAAAATTTAGGGGTTCTAATATAGGAAAATTTGAACATTTACATATAGAAAATATTAAGGTAAAAGATGCCTGTGTTATAGAAACAGATGAAGGTATAGAAATAGGTCATGTATTAAACTTTGAAGATATCGATGTAGATTCATTAGAAAATGAGAATAATGAAAACATAGAACATCATGAAACACATAATGATGAAGCTTCACATGATGAAAATATATCTGCAGATGAAGAATTATCAGAGGAACTCAAAGATATTGTAGCTGCAGAAGAAAACCATAATGTAAAACCAAAAAATAATAAAAATAAAATATTTAATATACTTAGAATAGCCGATGAAAAAGATTTAGAACAGCATAGAATAAATACAGAAGATGCAGCAGAAGCATTTAAAATATGTAAGGAAAAAGTTAATAATCATAATTTAGATTTAAAATTAATAAGCTCTTATTATTTTTTAGACAGAGCAAAACTTTTATTTGAGTTTATCGCTGAGGAGAGAATAGACTTCAGAGAATTAGTAAAAGATTTAGCAGCACATTTTAAGACAAGAATAGAATTAAGACAAATAGGGGTAAGAGATGAAGCTAGATCTATAGGCGGATGCGGAATATGTGGAAGGGAATTATGCTGCAAAGTAATAAGAGGAAAATTTGAAACTATAACAATAAAAATGGCAAAAGAACAGGGAATGCTTTTAAATACGATGAAAATATCAGGACAATGCGGAAGATTGATGTGCTGCTTGGGACATGAATATCAGGCTTATTGTTCATTAAAAAAAGATCTTCCTAAAGTTGGAACTAAATTAGTATTTAACAGCGTACCTGCTGTAATAAAAGACCTTAATCCTTTAAATAAAAAATTATTAATAGAGACAGAGGATAAGAGACTTTTATATATTAGTGTAAGCGATTTAAAAACCAATGAAGAAGGTTTTTTAATTGCAAATATTAAGGCTGAATAAAATGTATAATAATAAAAATTGTAAGCTTTTAATAGTTTACAGTTTTTATCAGAAATAAATTAAATGGAGTTATACTATGAAAGTTATGTTAAGCGGAATACAGCCTACTGGTTCACTTCATATAGGTAATTATCTTGGTGCTTTGAAGAATTGGGTTAATATACTTGATGAGTATTACGGATTTTTTTGTATAGTTGATTATCATGCTATTACTATAGAATATGATGTTACACAAATGCAAAAAAGGATAATGGATGCTGCAGTACAATATTTGGCATGCGGACTTGACCCTAAAAAATGTTCTATATTTGTACAATCTGATGTAAGAGCTCATACCGAACTTGCTTGGATATTTAACTCTATTATACCAGTTGCAGAATTAGAAAGAATGACACAGTATAAAGATAAATCAAGAAAAAATGCAGAAAATATTAATGCAGCACTTCTTACATACCCTTCTTTGATGGCTGCTGATATTTTGCTTTATCACCCTGATATTGTACCTGTTGGAGAAGACCAAGAACAGCATGTTGAACTTACTAGAATGATAGTAAGAAAGTTTAATAACAGATACGGAGAATATTTTAAAGAACCAGATACTTACCATGGTAAGGTTTTAAGAATATTAGGTTTGGACGGTCAGAATAAGATGAGTAAATCTTTGAATAATCATATAGCATTATCTTTAACTGATGAAGAAACTGAAAAATTAATAATGCAGAAGGCTATGACTGATACAAATAGAAAACTAAAAACTGATGCTGGTAATCCTGATATATGTAATGTTTACAGCTATCATAAAATATTTTCAACTGAAGAAGAGCAAAAAGAAGTATGTGAAGGCTGTAAAAATGCTTCTATTGGCTGCGTACAATGTAAAAAAATGCTTGCTAAAAATATAAATAAAGAATTAGCACCTATCAGAGAAAATATCAATAAATACTCTAATGATAAAGACTATGTTTATGATGTATTAAAAGAAGGAGCTAAAAAAGCTTCAGAAGTGGCAGAAAAAACTTTATATGATGTAAGAAAATTAATGGGATTAGTAGACGATAAAAGAAAATAATATTTAAGTATTCCAAATAAGAAAAGACTGTTAATTAACAAATTAGCAGTCTTTTTTGTATTCATAAAATCTATAAAAATTATAAATAGACTTGTTTCAAAACTACTCAACAATATTAAGTATAAAATTATGTAATTTTGAAAATTATGAATATTATGTTTTACATATCGTATATTTTTTTATTTTAGTATATAAAAATGCAGTCCTTCGCGTCTGCGGGCTGTGCCTGATTCTTTGTGGCACGCCATGGGCAGACAGCGTCCAAAAGAAGTGGTGGTTCGCAGGGCTAGTCCCCGAAAGTAATAAAAATATAAAAACTAATTTTGACAAATTATAATTGTTTAGGTATATACTAAAAATTTTAGTATATATTAATAATCAAAGAAATTATTCATATCATTAAAAATTTCTTTCATACTTGCCTTTATAACTTTAGCATTAGGAAGAGATTGAATGAATTGAATGCCGTAATTTTTGGTATAGAGCCTTTTATCTAGAACAAATACAACCCCTCTGTCATCTTTGCTTCTTATAAGGCGTCCGAAACCTTGCTTGAACTTTATAACGGCAAATGGCAGAGCATAGTCCAAAAATGCATTTCCTCCATTTTCTTCAATGTATCTGTATCTTCCTTCGCTTATAGGGTCAGTTGGTACAGCAAATGGCAGTTTTGGTATAATAACTACTTCCAAATTTTTACCCGCTACATCAACACCTTCCCAGAAAGAATCTACTCCGTAAAGTACATTATTTGAAGACGATTTGAACATATCAAGCAGAGTATGTCTATGTACAGAGGCTGTCTGAGCCAAAGCATTAATATTTTTACTCTTTAATTTTGTAGCTGTGTTTTCATATACACTCATAAGAGATGAGAAAGAAGTAAATAATATAAAAGCTCTTCCGCCTGTAATATTGCATACATCTAATAGTACTTTTGATGTAAAGTCATTAAATGTATCAGAGGCAACATCGGGCATATCAGCTGCTATATAAAGCCTTGCATTGTCCTCATAATTAAAAGGTGATTCCAAATATATTTCTATTTTTTTATTTTTTTCTATATAATCAAACCCCAGTCTGTTTGAGAAAAAATTAAAACTTTTTGATACAGTTAAAGTAGCAGAGTACATTGCCACTGTATCAAATCTTGAATATAGAAAATCATTTAAATTTTTTGCTACTGTTACAGGCGTCAAATGCCAGTTTAGTATAAGACTTCCTTTTTTTGTGAGCCTTGTTTCTATCCATCTTATATATTCATCTTTTTTATAATCTATTATTGCGTTTAAAGATACTAATTGTCTTTTTAGTCTCTCTAAATAGGCATTTGCCATTTGTGCTATTTCTTCATAATCAAAATCTTTTTCAATGGCTATATCAAAAAACTTTTTGTATAATTTATCGCAAATATTTACAAGAGAAGTCATTGAAAGCACCATCTCTCTAAGAGGTTTTAATCCATCATTTTTCCAATGATTAGTACTTACAAGTTCTGGGCTTATTCTGAATTTATAGCCTAATCCTTCTTTTGTCTGTATATTTTTATGGCAGTAATTCATAAACTCTTTTGTTTTATCTTCAGTAACATTTCTTACCCTTGAAGTTAAATCATGAGCTTTATTTATTAAATCTAGTATTTCATCATATTCATGCTTTTCAATTAATGATTTTTTTTCATTAAGCATATTGTTAATACTTTCTATAATGCCAAGTCTTTTATTTTTTTTAATTCTTGATATATAAAAAAGTGCCTTTGATATTCCGTTTTTACTTCCTTCATCTCCAAAGTAGCTTGAAGCAGAGTTTTCAAAATTATGAGCTTCATCGATTAAAACTTTTGTATATCTTGGAAGAAGGCTGTAACGTCCTGCTGTTTCTGCATATAAAGATAAATCCGCACATAGTATATGATGATTAACTATTAATAGTTGAGCTGCATTTAACTGCTTACGCATTTTATAAAAATAACAGTCTTCTAAATATTCACATTTTCTATGAGTACAGGTATCAGTATCGCAGGCAACCATTTCCCATAATTCACCTTGAGGTTTGTATCCCAAATCTGTTATAGAACCGTCTTTAGTTATACTAAGCCAATTATTAATATCTTCAAAAAATCTTACCTGCTCTTCAAAGTCAAGTCTGTCAGTATCGTTTAAAGCATCTTTTACTTTTTTTATGCATACATAATTGTTTCTGCCCTTAACCAAAGCATATTTAACATTCGGAGCAATTCCTCCTATAATAGAAGGTATATCCTTTGATATAATCTGTTCCTGCAAATTTATAGTGTTTGTAGAAATTACTATTCTAGTTTTATTTTCTTTAAGCCATAATAAAGCAGGTACTAGATATGCAAAAGATTTTCCTATTCCAGTGCCAGCCTCTGATATTAAATGTTTATTATTATTAAATGATTCAATAGTAGCTTCAACAAGTTCTGTCTGTTCTTGTCTGTATTCGTACTTTTTTAATAATTTGCTTAATGTGCCGTTTTCTGTGAACATATATAAAGCATCTGGCACATCTATTGTTTTTATATTTTCTGCTTTTATAGGCTTTACTACTTCATAATACTCATCAACATCATTATTAACTATATAAAAACCCACTCCAGCATTATTTCCAAGTTCGCTTGCTATTGCCAAATCTGGTCTTGAAGGTGTAAGCTGTCCAGATGGGTGATTATGAATTACAGCGTCAAACTCTAATGATAATGATATTATAGCAGGTACGGAGTCTTTGTTTCCTCTTGCCATAACCTCTATATAATCAAGTATTCCGTAGGCATTAAAATTTATTCCAAAGTATACTTCATTACCATAAGCATCTACTATTGCTTTTCTCATATAACTGATTGCGTTTGTAGAAAATACGCTGTCTATTTCTCTGTCATAATTATTACTCATATAGGTATAATAATATAGTATATATTGAAATCTTTGTCAATAATTTTTAATTATAAAATCTAAATAATATAAGTATTCTTAATTATGTGCCAAACTTTCATTAGAAACAGTATTATTATGATTAGTTATATCAAATGTAAACATAGTTTTTACTTTTTCATTTGTCAAAGGAGAGTAAAAATTATGTATAAGTTCATATCCTTTTTTAATGGCATTAGTGTCATAAGCACTATAAACATAATTGCTTGATAGAGTAGGCATACTAATATTAGGGTCTTCTTTTATAGGCTTCATTACTACTTCAAAGCCATTTTGTTTGAAGAAAGCATAATAAGTTGGGACATATGAAAAACTAATTTCTCTGTTTTCATTTATATTTAATGAAACAACAGTACCTATGTCGAGATAAGGGTATCTTCCTTTATGATTTGCAATAAAGTTTCCAAGAGAATATATTATTATACCGCTGTGATTAGTGCCTTCATATATCTCTGCGGGTCTTGGTACATGCGGGTGATGACCTACTATTATATCAACTCCGTTTTCTATCAAAGCTCTTGCGGTTTTTATTGTATCTTCTTCTGGAGCTGTTGTATATTCTAATCCAAAGTGAAGAGATATTATTTTTATTTCATTGTTTGTAGCAAGTGCTAAATCAGACTTTACTTTTTCTATTAAATCTTCCTGTTTCGGATAAAAGTTCATAAAGTAGAAATAATCATTTTTATTTGTTTTATGGCTAAGTCCGTTATCAAGCATAGTATATGCAGATATAAAAAGAGGTATGTTATTAATATTTGTTATAATGGGTGCTATGTTAGGAGAGTTAGTAGAGCCTCCTAAAGTTAATTTATTATTTCTATGAAGTTCTGCTACAGTTTCAGCTTCGGCCTGAGCTCCTTGATCATAGGCATGATTATTAGCAATAGAAAATGTATTAAAATAGTTAAAGAAATATTTTAAATAATCTAAAGATCCGTTAAACTCTGGATAAGGCATTGGAGGTTTATTTGTATTAACAACAAACTCTAAATTGGCAAAAACAATATCACCTTGAAAATACTCTTTTAAATCTATTAATACATCATTACTTTGAAAAGCATTCACTATAGTAGGGTGCGTCATTATATCGCCAGTAAATACCAACTGAATACTTTTCGGAGGTTCTGGTATTTTTTGTTCTTTTTCTTTATCATTTGTTTTGTCAGAGCATGATAATAGAGAAAATATTAATAGTATAGTAATGATTATTGTTTTTATCATAGTTTAGCCTAATTTTGATTTGTTTATTTTTTATTTATATTATTTATTATCTTATTCATTTACAATTTCTAAATCATTTTTTTCTATATCATGAACATCTTGAGTTTCATTATTTTCATTTGTTTCATTAGTATCGCTGCTTCTTGTATATTTTAGAGGCGTGAATTCTATTTCTACTATTCTTCTATCTTCAACTTTCATTATTCTTCCTCTGTATCCTTTTAATATAAAACGTTCATTAGTTTCAGGTATATGATCCAGCATATCAAGCACATATCCAGCTATGGTTTGATATTCTTCATGTTCTAATTCTAATTTTAAAGTTTTATTAACATCTTCTATAGAAGCATTACCATTTATAATAATTCTTTTTCCCTTAAACCTTATAACATCAGCTTCTTTTTTATCGCTTTCATCTTCTATATCGCCCATAATCTCTTCAATAATGTCTTCCATAGTAACAAGTCCAGCAGTTCCGCCATATTCATCGATTGTAATTACCATTTGCAGTTTCTTTTTCTGCATATCAGTAAATAAGCTGCTTATAGTTTTGGTTTCAGGTACAAAGTATGGAAGCATTATATAATCAATAGCTTTCTTTTTTAATTTACTTTTTTTAGAAGAGCCTTTGACATATTCTTTAAATAAAGCTCTTGTATGAAAAATTCCTATTATATGGTCAACAGTTTCTTCATATACTGGAAATCTTGATAGCCCAGTTTCTACAGTAAGTCTTATAATTTCATCAACATCAGTTTCTGCTTCTATACATACCATATCTACACGAGGAGTCATAATCTCTTCTACAGTTTTATTCCTAAAATCTATTACCCCAGTTAAAAGTTCATGTGTATATTCTTTTATTATACCTTCTTTATGTCCTAGATGAATTATAGTTGTAATATCGTCCATACTTGATAATGCACTTCTTTTTTCTGTATTTCTTAATTTTTTTGGAACGAAGTAATTCATTATAAAGGTAGTTATTTTATCCATTAAAAAAGTGATAGGCTTGAATATAAAATGACAGAATTTCATAAAATAAAGAAGATAAGGCATCATCTTTTCAGCATTAACTCTCATAAGAACTTTAGGCAGTATCTCACCAAATATAATAATAAGTACTGTTATTGTAGCAGTTGATATAGTAACCATCAAATTTGTGGATATATGAGGTAATGCTTCAGCAAGCCTTATTGCAAATACGGTTATAATAGAACTTGCTGTGATATTTACAATATTATTTCCTACAAGAAGTGTAGGTATCATAGAACTAGATTTTCCCCAGTATTTTTTATCTTCTTCTTTAATTTTTTTTTCTCTTACCAAACGCATTAATGTAACATCATCAATAGATGTATATGCTGTCTCGCTTCCAGAAAATAAAGCTGAAAGCATTATAAGTATAATAATTGTTAATATTTCAAATAAATAAACTAATATCATTTCCATAATTTATAACCTTGTATATTTATATTCTTTTTCTTAATTCCTGCATAAAGTTTGTACCCGGATCTTTCTTGCTCGGATTAATATATTTTGTATTGAGTTCTTTGTATAGAGAATAATGCGGAAGAGTTTTATCTTTATATTCATAGTGAGCTATAACATATTTAATGCTTTTGTATTTGTTTTTCAGATATTTTATTAATTTAACATTTGCCTCTAACTGCTCTTTTGTGAGTTTATCTGCATATCCTATATTTTCAATACTAATTGCTGTATAATTAAATCCTACAGTATGTCTGGCTATATATTCAGTAGGAGTATTGGCATATATAGTACCGTCAAAATCCACCATAAAATGAGTACCTACATTAACTTCGCCGCCAGCCTCTATATCTGGTCTGCCATAAAGCATATCATTTTGAAAAATATTTGCTGTAACTTTTAGATTTGGTGTTTCTGCAGAGTGAACAACAATTATCTGAGGATTTTCCAAATATATTAAGGGCTGTCCGTAATGTACTTTTGTATATTCGGATAATAATTTGAGCCTTAGTGAATTCGGAGTTATTTTGTAATCATTATTAATAATTAATTCTTGAGTATTAGTTTGTATATTATAATCGTTAGTATATTTTACACTTCCTTTTATAGTATTATTGCATGACAATATACATATTATGATAAATATACCGATTATATTTTTTAACATTTAATTATCAATTAGGCGTCCATAGCAATATTAACGCTTACAAATCCTAATGAAGATTGGAATGGTATAATGATAGTTTGTAAGTTTTTAGGTATTATTTGTATTTCTTTACCGAAATAAAGTATAGGAGGAGTTATATCGCAGCTAATACCTTCTTCTGCCAATTTAGTTATAGCAAGACCGCTTATAGTGTTTCCCATCTCATTAATAACACTTCTCATCATATCTTCAAAATCATCTTCAGAGTCATATTCTCCGCGTTTTTTATCTGTAAGATTTTCAGTTAGAAGCTGTGAAAAGTTTTCCGGGAATTCGTATAAAACCTGTCCATTAACATCGCCCACAATTCCTATAGCAACACCATATCCAGAGAAAAGTTTACGCCCCTGACCTTTAACAAGTGTACCCTTTTCCATAGTAAGACCTGCCATTTCTTTGAATATTGATACTAATGATACTATGAATGGATTGATAAATCTTACATCCATAAATTTGATAGGAGTTGTAGCCATGTTTGTTTCCTTAATTTTTTATTTCTTTATAATTAATAATAACATAATTAATTATAACATAGTTAATTTTTATTTCAATAATAATTAACTTAATTTAAATTATATTATTTAAAACAAAATTGTCAAATTTGAAGACTAAAAAATATCTAAATATTCTGCTTATAATATAACTAAAAAAATAATTTCCCTTCATGTTTTATAAAATACGAATTATGTTTCAATTGTAAAACTATTTAATAATATCTATACAAATAGCATATTCACATTATTAAAGTAATAAATCTTATAATTAATTGAGAAAAAATGATATATTAAAAATCAATTTTTATTTGAAATTACATTCCTCTCGTAATTTATCTAAATACTCATAATATAGTTTAGCTCTTTGTAAATATCCAGGGTGATAAATTCTAAAAGAATTGTAAGGCAATACAGAATGTTTTAATCTAGCAAATTGACTTATATCATAACCTAATACATTACTAAACTCTACCCCAGATAATTGTTTTTTTATATCATTATCATATCTATAGCCAGTTAAAAATAATACTATATCAGGATTAATTATCTTAATTTCATCTTCTAATATATTAAATTCTTCATCAATTATTTTTTGAATATTTTCTTCTAAATATTTTTTAGGTTCTTCATCAAAAGAGAATTTTCTTAAATTAGTCCATGCTAGATATGATTTTTTAGTTTCATTTTTATCACACTCATTGATAGATGCACAAAAATTATATGGAAACGTAAATATAGGAAATTGTTCCCATCTTCTAATATTTTGAAAACCTAATGTATATCTCATAGATTCTTTTGGAGATGAGAAATAAGCCCAACCATTATTTTCTTGACCTATCATAAGGATTTTATGATTAGTTTTATAATAATTGTAAGGGATAGAAGATAAAAATAAAACAAGAGAATTTTCATTATCATCTGCTATATTAAAGATTTTTTCTACGATGTTCCATTTTGATTCATATAGTTTTAATAATTCATTATTATTTTTATCATTTTCAAACCATTTAGTTAATTCTTCATTATTCATTTTTACCTCCAAAAAATAAAAGTTTTATATAATATAATATAATATAATATAATATAATATAATATTGTCAATATTTAGTTATTTTAATTGTTGTTTAAATGCGTAATTTTTTATATTTTTTACTATAAATAACTATATTCTTAAATCTAATATACTTTAAAATTAAATTAATAATTATTAAAATAGTTTTAAATTGTATAATAGTAAATTTTACAGCAAATATACCGTAAATATTTATAGTAAAAATATAAAAACTATTTATATATTTTTTATGAATTTAACTTGATATTTAACTTAAATGATATAGAATAGGACAAGTAAATAGGGGTTTAATATGTCATTTGTTCACTTGCATGTACATACACAATATTCAATACTTGACGGAGCTTCACGCATAAAATCTCTTTATTCTAAGAAAGATAAAAAGAAAAGACTTATACCAGGTTTGATAGACAGAGCTGTAGAGCTTGAAATGCCTGCTATAGCAATTACAGATCATGGTAATATGTTTGGTGTTATGGAGTTTTTCTCTGAGGCTAAAGATAAAGGTATTATACCAGTAATAGGATGCGAGCTTTATGTAGCCCCTAAAACTAGATTTGATAAAAAGATAGAAAACTCAGAAGAAAAAAGTGCTATGCATCTTATTCTTCTTGCTAAAGATAAAGAAGGTTATGATAATTTATGCAAGCTTGTAACTTTCGGATATACTGAAGGTTTTTATTATCGTCCTAGAGTAGATCATGAACTTATAGAAAAATATAATAAAGGATTAATTTGTTTATCTGCTTGTATGGGCGGAGAAATACCTATTGCTATAAGAAAAAAAGATTATAAACAGGCATCAAAACTAGCTGAATATTATAAATCTATTTTTGGAAATGATTTTTACATAGAGCTTCAGGATCATAATATCCCAGAAGAAAAATCATTAAACAGTGCATTATATAAATTAGCCAATCATCATAATATAGAAATGGTTGTAACAAATGATGTTCATTATGTATTAAAAGAAGATGCCAAAGCTCATGAAATACTTCTTGCCATACAGACAAAGGCTACTTTAGATTCTCCAAGAAGATATAAGTTTCCAAGTAATGAGTTTCATTTAAAAAGCAAAGAAGAGATGATGAAGTCATTTGCAAAACTCCCTAAAGCATTTGAAAACACTGTGAAAATAGCAGAGCAATGCAGAGATTTGAATATAATGACTAAAACTTATTATATGCCTAATTATGAACTTCCAAATGGCGAAACAGAAACTACAGCACTTAGAAATATGTGTATGGAAGGGCTTAATAAATATTATAACAATAATATTCCTAAAGAGGCTATGGAAAGGCTTGAAATGGAATTGGGCGTTATAGGTAAAATGGGTTTTGAAGGATATTTTCTTGTAGTTCAGGACTTCATCAACTATGCCAGAAATCATGATGTTGCTGTGGGACCTGGCAGGGGAAGTGCTGCTGGATCAATAGTTGCATTTGCTACTGGAATTACTAAAGTTAATCCTCTTGATTATAATTTGCTTTTTGAAAGATTTTTAAATCCAGAAAGAAAGAGCATGCCCGATATAGACGTTGACTTTCAAGATGATAAAAGAGAAGTAATAATAGATTATGTAAAAGAAAAATACGGTAAAGACAATGTTGCTCAAATTGCTACATTTGGTGCTTTGGGCGGACGTTCTGTTATAAGAGATGTTTGCCGTGTTATGGGTATAGACTTAGCTACTGCCGACAGACTTGCAAAGGGTATACCTAATGATGTAAGCAGGGTAGTTGATATATATGATCACCCAGATTGTGCAGAGTTTAGAAAAGAAATAGAAAGCAGCAGAGAATTAAAAAACATGTATGAGATATCTACAAGACTTGACGGATTGGTTAGGAATGTAGGCTTACATGCTGCTGGAGTTATTATATCTTCGCACCCTATAATGGATTTAGCACCAGTATATCAGGATTCAAAAACAGGCACTAGGGCTTGTCAGTATGAGATGACTTATGTTGAAAGTGCGGGTCTCATAAAAATGGACTTTTTGGGCATTAAAAACTTAAGACTTATAAAAGATGCCATAAAAGATATAAAAGAAAGATACGGTATTGAAATAGATATTGATAAAATTCCTTTAGATGATGAAGCTGTTTATGATATATTTAGAAAAGCTGATACTGGAGGCGTTTTTCAGTTTGAAAGTCCAGGTATGCGTCAGATGCTTATTAATATTCAGCCTACAGGTTTTGATGACTTGGTTTCTAGTGTTGCATTATACCGTCCTGGTCCTTTAAACTCTGGTATGGATAAAGATTATGCCGACAGAAAAAATAAAAGAAAAGAGATAGTATACAAACACCCAGATTTAGAGCCTATACTTAAAGAAAGTCAGGGAGTATTAATATATCAGGAACAGATTATGGCAATAAGCCGAGTTATAGGCGGGTTTACTGCTGCTGAAGCTGATGATTTAAGAAAGGCTATGGGTAAAAAAATCGTAGAGAAAATGAACTCTATGGAAGAGAAATTCATTAACGGCGGTCTTGAAAGAGGTTATGATAAAGAGTTATTAACTTATTTATTTGATACAATGAAAGGTTTTGCTGAATACGGTTTTAATAAATCGCACTCTGTTTGCTATGCTTTAATTGCCTATCAGGAAGCATATATTAAAGCACATTATCCTATGGAATATTATGTTGCACTTCTTAATACTGTTATAGCTGATACTGATAAAATATCTTTATATCTTAATGAAGTTAAACAAAAAAATATAGATATAGTTACAGCAAGCGTTTTTGAAAGCAATGCATTATTCTCTCAGAAAAATGGAAAGATAGTTTATGCTTTGCATGCTGTTAAGGGTGTAGGTCTTCATGCTGCTTTGGCTATTGAAGAAGAGAGAGAGAAAAACGGACAATTCAAAAACTTGGAAGATTTTGTTAAACGTGTTGATGTTCATTTGGTTAATAGAAAAGTTTATGAAACATTAATTAAATGCGGTGCTTTCTCAGAGTTCGGACATACTGAAAGTGCTTTGCTTGCCTCTCTGGATGCAATACTCGCTCATGCTTCCAATTATCAAAAAGAAACTTTATCTGGTCAGACTATGCTTTTTGATTCTATGTCTGAAGATGACAGCGGAAGTGCTTCACTTGTTATAGAAAAACAAGTGGAATATGCTTCTAATATTTTAATGGAAAATGAAAAGGAAGTTTTGGGATTTTCTTTAAGATATCATCCTTTTGCAAGATATATTAGTAAAATTGATTATAAATATTTTAATAATACTTTGGATATCGATAATTTAAAAGATAAAGACGAGTTTTTACTTCCTTGTGTAGTTATGTCTGTAACAGAATCAACTACAAAGAAAAATACTCCTATGCTCACATTAAAAGTAATAGATTTATTTACTGAGTATGTATTTTATATTACAGCTAAAAATCAGATAGATAAATATAAAGATATGATCTCTGAACAGGTTGGAATATTAATAAAAGGAGGCAGAGAAAAAAATAGATTCTCTGATAAAATATATAATAATATCTCAGACATAAAATTATTGGATAGTTATTTAAATGATAAAAATCTTAAACTTAAAGAAGTTAAAAGAGATAATATAAAAAGAGATAGTGTATCTGAAGTAATTTCTGATAGTAAAAATGATAATAAAGCAGTTCAGTTAAATAAAAATGATTCACCATTTAAAAATACTTCTAATAAAGAGAACGATATTAAACGCTCTGATAATGTTGTTTCTAATGCAGCATTTACAAGCAGACCTAATAACAGTATAGCAGTTAAGCATACTAACAGCGGTAAAAAGCAATTGGCCCTTTATGTTAATAAAAATATCTTTGATGATATGGATTTATTATGTCTTCAAAATGCTATATCTTCAAATCCGGGGGATTATACTATATTCTTAAAGTTAAAATCTGAAAGCGGTACCGAAGTATTCAAGATAGGTGAAAATTATAAAGTTGATCCTAATCAGAGATTTTTAAATGAAGCTAAAAGTGCATTAAGATCATTAATAGAAATTGAATATGCTTAAAAAATATTAGACTTGTTTCAAAACTAAATTTGTTAATATTTATAAATTTTTATTTAATATTTTTTAATTATAGTTGGGGCTTTGCCCACCGCTCTGCGTGCTTCGCAAAACCCCAGTTCTTTTATGACGTCTGTCCGCCTGTGGCGTGGTATAAAAGAACCAGGCACAGCCCGCAGTCGCGAAAGAACTGCATTTTGGAGCTTAAATATACAATTTATACAACATATAAAACACTTAATTAATTATAATTAATATTATTTAATTAAGCATAAAATTAAAAACTTAAAAAATTGTTTGTCAAGTACTTTTGAAACAAGTCTACTATAATTAATTATCATATAAAAAATAAATAAATTATTATAACAATAAAAAATAGGAGCAAATAATTAAATTTACTCCTATTACAATTAAACATCATTAATAATTAATTAAAATCATATTATAAATGAATAATATTTAGTGTTTCCTTCAGTGTCCATTACCTCTATAGTAACAGAACCTGCCTCAGCGTCATCTATATTAACAGTAAATGTTTCGTTCATAGAATCCAATAATCCATCATTTGGAACTATATATCTCCATTCTCCTGTTATAGTAGAATATCTCACAGTTTTAATGAATGATAATTTATCTTCTACTCTAAATGTAACTTTTCTATCTGCACCTTCTCCAGTAACATTAAAATCAAAAATTTCTGGAGAATCATTATCATATTTAACATTAAATACTTCTAAAGTTTTAGTTTTTATCTCTCCTACTGGATTATCATATTTATCGCTAGCAGTTATTCTAAAATCGTATATACCAGAAGGCATTAAATAAGCATTAAATTTATAGTATGATGTTTCCAAATTGGAGGCTAATTTTCTATAATTTTTTTCGCCTTTTAATCTGTATTCCAAATCATATGATAATTTATCACCGTTAGGGTCAGAACCTTTCCAATATACCATAGCTTCATTTTCTTCTAATTGAGGGCTTTTAGCTGTTTCAGAAGAGTCATTCTGCTGACGGTATCTTGTAGTAAGTCCTCCGTTTAATACTTCAGGAGCTAAATTATTTTCAATATATGTAAAATCCATAGAATTTAATACTGGAGTCATTTCAGTATCAGAAGTCTCCATTGTAACCTTAAACTGCATAAATCTGCCTTCTGGAGCATTTACTTTACCATTGGCATCAATAGGAACAAAATCGCTCCAGCTTTTATCAACTCTTGCAGCATTACCAGTTCTAACTTCAACAGATATATTGCCGCCTTGAGGAACTGTACTCATAGCATTAAAACTTCCTAATTTGCTTAAAAGTTTTAAATCCAATGTGTCGCTTGTAAAACTGCCATAATTAGGATATCCATGTTTTATTCTGTATATCTCGCCTGTTTTTGATATAGCAAAATAAAGTCCGTCTTCAGAAACTGCAAATGTAGAAAGTATTTTATTTTTTAATCCGCCTATATATGATAAAAGTCCGTCATCTCCGTTAATTTTGTATATATCAGCAGTATCTCCAGTAACAAAATATATATTATTGTCTTTATCACTGCTCAATGCCAAAACTAATGTCTGATTTAGGAAGAATAATCTTTGAACTGTTCCATTAGTATCAGCTCTATAAAGAGAGTTTCTAAACTCTTTATCAGATTCATCTGGTCTTTTATCTCCGTCTATAATGGAAGGTAGTATTAAATAAGCAGGCTGTCTAGTAGCTGTACCAAAATATAAATTACCTATATTATCCATAGTAATAGCATAAACTTCATTTTCAGCAGTATCATAAACTACGCTATATGAAGGATTTTCTAAATTTGTAGATAAATCTATACATAATACCAAACCTCTTCCAGCAGTACCTACATACATTTTATTATTTTTGCTGTCAAAATATAATGACATAGCATGCTGTTCTTCAGTTTTTAATATCTCTTTAATTTCACCGTCTGATGATATTTTTATTACTCTTGCATTATTTCCGCCTGCAGCAGCAAAAAGATTTCCGTTATTGTCAAACTTCATATCCCATATATAGGTATCATCTAAAGTTTTTCTCCAAAGTTCATTGCCGTTACTATCATACTTTATTATTTTAGCATAAGGTCCAACAGCAGCATATACATTTCCCTGACTATCGCTTATAACAGCAGTAAAAGCACTTTCTTTACTTTCTGAAGCAAAAGAAGTAAAATTTGTGGATGATGCATCTCTTTTATATAGTTCAGCACCGCTTCCGCTTATAGCAGCGAACATACCGCCGTCACTTGAAGGATAAATTTTCCAAATATCCTTTCCAGAAATAGCTCCGTTTTGTTCTATAACAGGAGCTAATGTTAAACTGCCCTGTTCTGTAAGCATAACTCCGTCATATATACCATTGTCGTAAAATCCCCTTTTGGTACTAGACAATGTCCTAGTAACAACTGCAAAAACATTCGCAGAAGTAAGTATTAGTATAAACTGCAGTATAAAAATAATCTTAGCGATTTTCATATTTTCTAGCCCCTTCAATTATTATATCTAATTTAATTAATCCAAGTGTAGAACATGGCATTTCATATTTTCCATCAACAGCAGTAATAACAGCAGCCTTATCAGAAGTGGCATTTTTTGCCATTATACCGTATCTGGAAGGAGGAAGTGTAGGATATAAATCCTTTCCTATTTGTACGCCTCTTGATGATGAGTAAAGCCATACTCTAAGAGAACTGTCATCATAGCTCTTTCCATAAATACGCATAACATCATCTAAACTTCTTATCTCATATTTATTAGGCATAAACAACTGTTCTGCATAATTATAAATATATTCATTGGCAGCATAAATACTGTAAACATCTGTTTTTAAATTAACAGGAAGTTTTACTGGTATATCTATGTACTGTTTCTCTTTACCATAAGGTGTAAGCCCTACTCTCAAATGTATAGTTTCTCCTGCTACAGCTCTAGGCTCTACCAAAGTTATATCATTTAAGAAAGCATATTCAAGATTATTTCTTTTAATTGATAATTTAACGGACTTTATACCTACCCTATTAAAATTATTGTATATAAAGAAATCTATAGGAGATATTAACTGTTCTATAGCAGATTTGAATGCATCTGTCGAAGAATAAGCTAATATTCTGTCATTTACTTTATAAGGCTCTTCAAAATAATCAGTTTCTATTTCATAGCTTATACTGAATACTCCCTCTTCTTCACCGCCTGCAGTAGAACTTATAGCACTATATATAGCCATAGAAAGTATATCAGAAAAATAAGTAGGATCGTTCAATACTCTAAAATTATAATCTCTTGTAAGGAAAGTTTGATCTTCTATTTCCAATTTTACAGGCACCATAGTGTTTTCTGGAACTTCACCATACACTCCAGACACTCCAAATACTCCGTCATAAACAGTATATCCCAAATAATTAGAATAAGCAGCACCAAGTTTGAAAGAAGAATCTACTGAAGCTACTATATGATTAATATAAGCCCTAGAGACAGGAGCTCTTAATCTTCCTTTAGACCACATTGAATGCCCAAAAAGCAAAAACTTTTCATTATCAGTATGAGAAACTGTTCCAATACCAGCCATAGAAACATCTCCGTCTGCCAACACTATAGCAACAGAGTCACCAAACAAAAATTTAGTAGCCTGATTTGTATCAGAAATAGAGCCTCCAGTCTGCATAGGATAAAATCCGCTTTTTTTGAATGAAGAAGAATATTCATCAAATGCCTTACTGCTTATACCAGAAAATATTAATGGTGTTTGAAGAGAATTATTATCAGCAAAACCTAAAGCAGGCGATTTAGCATTAGTATCTTCATATAGTTTGTACATTTCTTCTATAGGAGTAACACCAGCTATAGGGTCTTTAGCATAATTCCAGCCGAAAGCCAAAGCACCAGCTATTTTTCCGTCAAAATATATAGGCGAACCGCTCATACCTGCTACTGTACCTGAATGATCCAAGTTAAGACCTTCGCACTGTATAAGTATAGCATCACTGTTATGCCATCTCTTTTTTAATATAGATAATACCTTTACCTTAAAAGGCTCTACATTTGTACCATGTATAACTGTATAGCCTACGCCTTCCATACCTTCATAAATCTCGCTTATGGGAATAACTTCTGGGTTTTCTGGAGGGGTTTTAGGCAAATCTTCTGTTTGTGTAAATAAATTGAATGCAAAAACAAATAGTAATGCAAAAATAAAAAATATTCTTTTTTCCATAGCTTCCATATTTAAGTTTATAGATTTTTTCAAATAATTATAACTATAAATAAACTATATTTCAATATAAATAGTAAAAATTATCATATACTATTTTTCATTATATGCAAATAAATTAATAAAAAAATTTACCTTGACAAATAATATATATATATTAATATTATACTATAGGTAGTATATAAAATCAAAGAGGTTTTAAAAGTGGTTGAAGCAAAGATACTTAATTTAGCAATAACTGACAAAGGTTTTGTTGTAATATTAAAACCAGAAAAGTCTGATAAAGTTGTTCCTATATCGATAGCATATTTAGAAGCTCAGTCTATAATGGCCAGCCTTATAGGATACAAAATTGAAAGACCTCTCACTCATGACATTGTAAGCAGCATATTTCAAAACTGCGGTATACGTTTAATTAATGTCATAATTGATAATGTACATATAGACACATTCTTTTCCAAACTGGTTATAGAACATAACGGCAAAAATATATTTATAGATTCCAGACCTTCTGATGCTATAGCACTCTCTCTAAAATCTAAAGCTCCTATATTTATAGAAGAGCATGTTGTAGATAAAGCTGGTATTGTACTTGAAGATAATGACACACTTATGAAAGTAAAAGACAGCATACCTTTTACATATCAAAGGTTTGACAGAGAAGATCTTAAAGAAACAAGCAGCGAAAATATATTTACAAAGAAAGAACCTGAAGAATATAATAATACAAATACTAAAGACAGCAAAAAAAATAAAGAAGAACTGCAGAGATTATTGGATCAGGCTGTAAAAGAAGAAAGATATGAAGATGCAGCAAAATACAGAGATGAACTTGATAATTTAAGTGAATAATAAAATAATAACTTTTATATTCTTATAGATTACATAGAGGTTATAATGAAACACTGTATAAAAACTATTTTACTTTTTCTTATTCTTACATATTCTATTATATATGCAAAACCATCTGATAAAATAAGGTTTGATTCTCATGAACTTACAGAATTAGAATACGATTTCTTTACCAAAATTGATAACGGCGAAACTAATGATTTGGAACTTCATTATGACGGATTTATAATAGCTTCTGGAATAACTGATGAAGAAGAGTTTAAATTTTACAGAGGAAAATTAGATGAAATAAGAAATCTCGCTAAAAAAGATCTTTCTCAGTATACTGAAGAAGGAGCTTATGCATTTGGAAAAAGATTATTAAATTGGCTTTATTCAAGCGGTGTATTAAAAAAATATTTTGAAACCTCTACCCTATTTCAGGATTTAATATATAAAGGAGAATATAACTGTTTAAGTTCAAGCATACTATATTCTTTACTATACACTGAGTTTGGTTTTAAGGTTACAGGAGTATTAACATCAAGTCATGCTTTCTGCACAGTATATACTGAACAGGGAAAAATAGACGTAGAAACAACAATATCAAGAGGATTTAACCCAGGTCAGAAAGAAATAAGAAATACTGGAAATTCTACAATAGTTACTTTTGTCCCTCAGGGTAATTATAGAGACAGAAACGAAGTAGATATATTTACATTAATAGCAACACTTTATCCTAACTCAATTTCATTAAAAAAAATAGAGAAAGATTTGGAAAAACAGCTTGTTATGGCAAAAAAAGCATATTATCTTTCTCCTAATACAGAAATATATAATAAAAATCTAATCAATGCATATAATAGATTGGCATTAGATTACATTAAAAAAAATGATTATGAAGCAGCATATAAAACTTTAGAAGAAGCATATGTTTTTGATCCTTCAAGTTCTATGACTAAAAATAACAGAATACATTATTATAATACAATAGGTACTTCCTATTTAAGCCAAAAAGATTATCCTAATGCTATACAAATATACAAAATAGGAATATCTGATATAGGCGATGATGCAAGCGTATTAAAAAGAAATTTGAAAGTCTCATACTATAATTACGCTGTTACAGAGTATAATGAAAGAAGATATAACAATGCCAATACAATATCTGAAGAGGCTTTAAAATTATTTCCAAATGACAGGGATTTTATTAAATTATTGTCTTCAATACCAAAATAATAAAAAAATAATGCCGATTAATAGTATATGAAAATTTATTTTACATTATTAATAATAACGGCATATTTCAGTTTTTTATACCCGCAAAACTCATTTGATTATAATTTGAATGTAAAATTTAGGGTAATAGAAAAGTTTGATAAATTACTCTCTTCTGACAATAAAGAATATGTTTTTTATATAGATGCCAATTATGTTTTTACTGAAGAAGGAAAAGCTATATACAGCAATAATATATATAATATTCAAACAACTTTAAACGATTTAGAACAAAAACTTGATAAAGCCCAAACTCAAGAAGAAAAAATGCAGTTAAATCAAAATATTAGAATATATAAAGGACTTTTAGCTTATAACACGCCTCCAAAAAAATTTATAACTCTATTAATAAACAGACAAATATATGAATACATTGCTAAATATCCTTCAAGCTATATAGATAATATGATGCAGAATAATTTACAGCAGTTTTATGATAATATAAGAAATAATATTATATTAAATGAAAAGTACACAGGACGCTTTACTTCTCTTCTATTTATTACCAAAGAAAAATTCAAATATTATACTGGAAGAACATAAAATTATTAGACTTGTTTCAAAACTAATTAACAAAATTATATATAAAAATTTAATCAATTTCAAAACTTTTGTATAAATTATTGTTTTAGTATGTAATATGCAGTCCTTCACTTGCCTACGGCACAAATAAGTGGAGTTTGGCACGACTGTGAATCCCAAGCTATAATTTAAAAATGTTAAATTAACAATTTATAAATATTAACAAATTCAGTTTTGAAACAAGTTTAATTTATCCTACATATAAAACATAATTGATACGATTTTAATGATAATTTCAATGCTTGCACTTTTTGGTTCTTTTTGCGGCGGGAAAAAGAACAATAAAAAAATTGACAAACTTAAACTATTAATTTAGTTTTAAAACAAGTATATTATAAATTAAATTTAGATTTTACTTTTTTAATATCATACCTTGCTGTTCCGCCTTTTAGCTGAATCATCTCCTCAGAAACATCAGAAGCAAACTCTAATACATTTTTAATATCTAAATTTCTTAATATAGCATAACTTAAAGCCGCACAAAAACTATCCCCTGCTCCTACTGTATCAATAACATTAACTTTATTTGAAGGCTTGAATATATACTCATTATTATAAAATACACTTGCCCCTTTAGAGCCAAGTGTAAGAAATATATAATCAATATTAAAATCTTTATTAATAGCTTTGAGTAAGGTTTCATTATCATTTTCTAATGAAGGATAAAAAAGCCCTTTTATTACAGCAAGCTCATCATCATTTATTTTTAATATATTGACAAACTCTAAAGATTCTTTTATTTTTTCTTTTGTGTAATAATTTTTTCTAAATGTTACATCACATACCTTGTATTTAGATTTAATATTTTGAAATATTTTTTTTAATGTAGTATATGATTTCTCATTTCTTTGAGAGAGTATATTAAAATAAAATAAATCATAATTTTCATTTAAAGCATTTTCTATATCTTTATTATATTCTATATTATCCCAAGCTGCATTTTCATGTATAATATAGTCTGGAACTTTTTTTTCATTAAGAAATACTGTAGCTTTACCTGTTTCATAATTATCTAATATCTGTATCAATGACTTGTCTATATTTTCATTATTTATAAATGACAATGCATCTTTAGAATAATCATCATTACCCAATGCGGTTATAAATCTAAGTCTGTCATCATGTCCCATAAGCCTAGAAAGCTGGATAGAATAATTAAATGGAGCACCTCCTATTACAGAAACACTATCATATACATCGTATAAAAGCTCTCCGAAACTAAGTATATTATTCATAAAAATAAACTCCTAAATAAATCTTTACTCTTTATTATCAATAGGTGCTCTTAATAACAGCCTTACTATAGAATTATTTGTTATTTCAGAACCTGCCTGAGGTGAATAATCATAAACATATCCCTCACCTTGTATAGCTATTTTAGCATTATTATTTGATACTATATATGATATATTATTCAGAGCATCTCTTAATGAAAGCCCCATTATATTAGGCATAATATTATTAGTAGCACTGTAATAACTATTAGAAGGCGGAACTAATGATAAAAAGTCATTTGTATTTATGGTATAAATATCACCTTCAACTAATCCTAAATAAGGTATTATCTGATTTGCAATTTTAGCAAATAAAGGAGCAGCTACCCTTCCAGCTGACTGCGTACCTTTTCCCTGAGGGTCATCAAGCAGAACAAGTATTGATATTTTTGGATCTTCAAGCGGAAAACCTCCGATAAAGATTGACTGATAATATTTTTCTGGTTTTTCTGATTCATTATCTCTGTACACTTCAGTTATAGCAGTACCAGTTTTGCCTACAACATCAATATTAAGCAGATTAGCCCTGTATCCTGTAGAACCAGATTCAACACCTTTTCTAAGAAGTACTCTTGCTATTTGAGAATACTGTTCATCTATAATTCTAGTTTTTTTAAGCCTATTTGTAACACTTATTTTTTCTATTCCGTCATAAATAGAATCAACCACATGCATAGGTACTTTCCATCCTCCATTAAGAAGCGGAAGATAAGAGGCGGCTATCTGCATAGGCGTAACACTCAAATCATATCCTATAGCCAAATATCCTCGTGAAAATCTATGCCATTTATTTAAAGGGTGATATATACCGCTCCATTCATTTTTATAAGGTCCAACACCAGTAGGCTCTCCGAAACCAAATCTTTTTAGATAATCATAAAAAAACTGCTTATCTATTCTTTCAGCTATAGTAACAATAGCATAATTGCAGCTGTATTTTAATATATCATTAAAAGCTACATCTCCATGCGGATAATCACAATGTATGCGTGTTTGTCTGCTGTAATCATAATATCCTTTACAATGAAAAACTTCATCACTATTTACAACGCCCTCTTCTATAGCAGCAAGTTCTGCAAATATTTTCATAGTACTACCGGGGTATATTGTACTCATTATACTTCTGTCCATTCTTTCATTATTAACGTAGATAAACGGATTATTAGGGTCAAAAGAAGGATAAGAATAATTTGCTATTACAGCACCTGTATTAACATCTGATACTATAACTGTAGCTGACTGAGGAGATCTTTCTGCAACAGTTTTTAATACTTCATTTCTAACTATAGTTTGAATATCTCTATCTAATGTTAATACTATATCTTTGGGATTATCATTTTCTGATGATAAAATTGATTCATATGTAGCCTCAAGTCCTGCATATCCTTCTGTTTCAGTTCTGTTCATATATCCTATCACATGAGCAAATACATCTTCATAGGGATAAAATCTTTTATAGCTTTCTATACCATATATACTTTTTACCGTATATTTATCTTTTATTTCTTTTATCTTTTTATAAGAGTCTAAATTAATATTTTGAGCTAATCTTATAGTTCTTCTTTTTGTAGATATTAAATCTGTAAATTTTTCTTTTGTAATACCAATAATACTAAAAATTTGGCTGTATGCTTCATTAATATCAGTATTTTCATTTCCATCTAATGAAACTGATTCTGTATCAAGGTATATTGTATAAGCTGGAATATTAATTGTAAGAGGACGCATTTTCGAGTCGTATATAGTTCCTCTAGGCTTATCAAGACCGTCTAAAGAAGTTATAGATTTTCTATTTTTTATTGTAAGATTAAATAATCTGAAAAATATAGCAATAGTTACTATTGCAAAACATACAAGAAATAAATATAATTTTTTTATACGAGCTTCATTCATAATTAGAAAAAATGAGGCGGCGAACGGATTTGAACCGATGATAAGAGTTTTGCAGACTCCTGCCTTACCACTTGGCGACGCCGCCGTATTTTAGATTTATTAATAATATATCAAAACAAATAAAAAGTCAATATGTTATAAATTAAATAGAAAAAAAATATAGATTTTAATTTATTATAAAATTTCTGTGAACCTTACAAAATTATACGTTTATAAGCAGAAATCAAAATTCAAGTAAAATAAATGTAATTTTTTATAAAAACTTTACATAATTTTTTTATTAAAGTTTTATATAAAATATATTGAGATTTTTAAATTATAAATATACAATATAGCCAAAATCAAATATATATTAGGAGTATATATGAGTATAGGCTCTAGCAGAAGCAAATTAGAAGACGGTATAAAATTCTTTAGAAATGAAAACTATAAAGAAGCTATTGACTCATTAGAAAAAATATTTTCAGAGAAAAATGATGTAGAGTCTGGATATCATTTAGCATTAGCCTATGCCCAAATTCAGGATTATGATAATACTCTTCAGGTATTTGATAAAATAATGAGACGTTTGGATAATCCATTAAGACTTATGCAGGCACATATTATTGTTGGATATATATACGCAGTAAAAGCGATGTACGACCTAGCAGAATTTGAACTTATGGATGCATTATCTTCTGGAGTAGAAAACACTCAGATACATGCTGCTTTAGGATATGTATACTACAAAAAAGGAAATATTAGAAAAGCAATAGAACACTTAAAAAAGGCAGTAAATCTTGACCCTAAAAGTGCAAATGCAAGAAACTCTTTGGGTTTTATTCTAGCTGACACTGAAACTAATATTGATGAAGGAATAGAAGAAATAAAAAAAGCCGTATCAATAGATCCTAGTAATCCAGCATATTTAGATTCTTTGGGCTGGGCTTTTCTCAAAAAAAATGATTTGCTTCATGCCAAAGAATATTTAACAAAAGCATTTGAACTAGCTCCTACAAACAGAGATATAAAAGAACATTTATTAAAACTAGATCAATTATCATATAAAAAATAATAATCAAAATAAATATATTATAAAATTATAAAAAATATTATTAGGGGGAGTTATGAAGTATATAATAACAATCATATTATCATTTTATATTTTTTCTTTTAGCTTATATTCGCAGTATAAGGCCGAATATTTGGGAAATAATATATCGATAGTAAGAGACGGACAAACTATAAATAAAATGCCGGAACTTAAAGATAATGATATATTAGAGACTAAAAAAGACTCTTTTGCTCAAATAAATATAAATAATAAATATTATTATATAGCTCCAAACAGTAAAGTAAAAATAACTTCTTCTAATGCAAATCTTATTAATGGTGCTTTATATACAAGAAATAAAAACTTTGATTCTTTAGATGATTTTAAAGATTATGATAAAGACATAAAAATATACGCAGACCCTTTTCCTTTTTATGCAGGCAAAGTATCAACTATATTTATAACCTCTAAAGATGAAATAAAAATAGAAAACTCAAAACTTCTTGGAAGTGCAAGACCTATAGTTAAATTTTTTGAAGTTAAAGATGCTGATAGAAACTTAAAAGTATATAAAAGCATATTTGGAATATATGTTGGTGCCCAAGATGAAAAGTATCAGTTTGTATCAAATATAGAATTAAAAGATAAAACTACTCTTAATGTAGCTATAGATATAAAACTTGATTTTACTCCTCCCCCGCCAAAACCAAAACAAATACCGGGCGTTACTTCTACTATGAAAAATATTATAAGTAATCCTCAAAAATCAAGAGAAGAAAAAGAACTTTTAAATGGCAATGTTTATATAAGTTACACCCCTACTAATTATGCTGACAAAGTGTATATAATGCCATCTCAGGGAAGATACTCTTCAGGTTTCGGAGCTTTCAGGGGATACACAAAAGACTATGCAAGATATCATCAGGGTTTTGATATAGCAAATACAAATGGTACTCCTATAATAGCAGCTAATAACGGTGTTGTAAGAGTATCAAGAGAATTATTTGTACGCGGCAACTGCGTTGTTATAGATCATGGTGAAGGTGTATATAGCTCGTACTTTCATATGTCTAAATTAATAGCAAAAGAAGGACAGTATGTAAAAAAAGGTGAAGTTATAGGTTTAATAGGTTCTACTGGAATGTCAACTGGTCCTCACTGCCATTGGGAAATGAGAGCTGGAAATATGACTTTTGATCCTTTAAGCATATTAGAAAAACCTGTTTCTTTCAATACTAAAGTATTAACGCAGATAAAGTAAATTAAGATAAAAAATAATAATAACTTTTAAGAGAGACATTATAAGTAATGCAGATTAAAGAAAAATCAATAATAGAATTAGAAAATATACACAAAATAGAGCCTTTCTTTATTAGGTATTTAACTATAATAAGTTCTGTTGTTTTAATTATCTCATTTATATTTTTCTTTGGAACTAACAGACTTAATGAAGAATATAATACAGTAAATGTTTGGAATAAAGAAACTCAGTCTATAGAACCTCCTTCACATGATGATAATTTCAATATTGATGGCATATTCAAGCAAAATTTTTTCACAAAACCAGAAGGCATAGTACATTATTTTGATTTTAACGGAGACACAATATATTCTACAAATTTAGCAAGAGGAGAATTGGCTACTGCCAATAATCAGAACTTTGTAATATATAAAAGATACGGAAATTATATAGATGCCTACAATAATATGGGTATTATCATATGGCGTACAAATACATCTATCTATCCAGAAATAGCACCTTATGCTGAGAGAATAATATATCATTCAAGCGATAATTCAAAGATACAGATGTTTGATTTTAATAACAACCCTTTAAGCAAACATGTACAATACGGAGAAATTATTACTGACGGAGCTTTTGCTATTAATACTGGAGATTATATAGCAGGTTTTTCAAGCGGAGATATAGCATATATTAATAGAAACGGAAATCTATCATTTGCTATATCTACAATATTAAGCGAGATAAATATAGTTAAATCGGTTGCTATAAGTGAATACGGAAGTTTTGCTATGTCAGTAAGCGGTATAAGACCAGAATATATAACACTTTATAACGCCAGTGGAAGTACTATGTGGTATTTAGAAACAGGTTTAAACAGAAGACGCCATGTATCAAGTTATGTAAGCGAAAAATCAATGACTGCTTTTATGCTCGCTGACAGAGATATTATACTATACACTTTAAACAAAGGAAAAGAAATTGACAGAATCAATTTAGAAAAGTATAATATGATGAATGCCGTTAATATGAAACTTAACAGCGAAACTAATTCTACAATTATGAGCGTATCCAAAGATGCTAAAAGTGTAGTTTTAATATATGATAATAATGCCAAAGAAATAGTTTTTGAAAAATATTTAGACGGCTGGGTATATAATCTTGATATATCCAGTTTAGAAAATGAATATATGATAGTAAGCGACAAAATGATTTATACATATAAGAGAGTTAAACTATGAAAAAATATATATTAATATTATTTATAATATCATCTTTACTATTTGCAAGAGTGCCTATTGATGACAACAGAATAAGAATAACAAGTACATTCGGAGAGTTTAGAACAGACCATTTTCATAATGGAGTAGATTTCGGCGGAAACAGAATGGAAATATATCCAGTTAAAGATGGAGAGATAGTTTATTATCTTGATGAAGATGAAGACCCTACAAGACCGCTTTACGGAGTTGGAAATGTAGTTATGATAGAACACCCTGATAATTTAAGAAGTTATTACTATCATATAGAACCTGGTACTATAGAAAAATCTTATGCCAAAGTTACAGAAAAAGATGTTATAGCTCTTACTGGTAACAGCGGAAGATCTGGAGGAGCACATTTGCATCTTACTATAGAAAATATGAAAGAAGGTTTGGTTGTAGACCCTTTAGAATATCTTAATATAGATAAAGGTTCCTCTCAGCCGCCATTAATTCATAGTATTTATTTAAGAACTGAAAACAGACTTATACAAATAAAAGATAAAATGCCTATGAGCTATAAAGGAGAAATCAAACTATTTGTTAAGGCTTATGATTTGCTTGGAAGTATTCCTATGGGGCTTAAAAGAGTAAAAATATATATGAATGATGAACTTGTAAGAGATTATGACTTCACATATTTTATAAAAAGAGACAATGTATATTATATAGCTCCGAATTATACATTTGAAGAAGTATACGGAGTAGACTCTCATTTTTACAGGGGCGGTGTATTTACTCCGAAAAGAGGAAAATATACTTTCAAAGCTGAAGTTACCGATTTTGACAATAAAACAGTTGTTTTAACTAGAACTGTTAATTTTTATTAAAATTTTATTAGTATAATTTTTATTATGAATATAGTTATAATACATACTGGATTTGCTAAATATTTAGTTTATGCATTAAGAAAAATAAAAGAAACAAATAAAAACTCTAATGTATTTTTAATATCTGACAGAAAATATAAAGAATATTCTAAATACTCTGAATTTGTAGATATAAATAAAGTTACTAAAGATGAAGCAATACTTTTTAAAAATAAATATATACATCTTGGAAAAAGCAATCCTAATTATGAAATGTTTTGTATGCAAAGATGGATCATATTAAAAGATTTTATGAAAGAATATAATATTAGCGAATGTTTTCACATAGACAGTGATATATTAGTGTTCTCTGATTTAGACGAAGTATTAAAGCCATTTTCTAAATATTCTATATCTTTAGCAGCTAAGTTGGCTCTTACTATGTATATAAAAGATGTTAATGTACTTGAAGAGTTTTCAAAATATTTAATATTTAAATACACTGATGAAAAAGAAATAAATAAATTAAAAGATATGTATTATAATACCGACCGAGTAAATGATGGTGTTGCTGGAAGTATATCGGATATGGATATTTCAAGGGAATTTTTTTCTAATTATAATTTACCCACTGGAGAATTATCAAAAATAGAAAATAATTCTATATTTGATTCGGCTATTGTCTATGGAGGCCCTAATTTTGAAATGCTTAAAAAAGATAAATATGAAATTAAAAAAATATTTTTTGAAAATAACATACCTTTCTGCAATTATAATGATGGTACACTAAATACTAAAATAAGGTTTCACACACTGCATTTTATAGTTTGGTCTAAATTATATATGAAAAAACTATATCAAAATAAAGATTTAAACTTTAATCCATATTGCATAAACATATACAGAGAATTTAACGTTTTCAAAAATAAAATCAAAAAAATATTGAAGTAATTTACTAATTATTAAAAATATAGTATAATAGTATTCATGAATTTTAAATTAGAATCCAAATTCAAACCCTCTGGAGACCAAGTAACAGCAATAGAATCTCTGGTAAAAGGACTTGAAAATAAAAATAAATATCAAACTCTTTTGGGAGTTACAGCAAGCGGGAAAACTTTTACTATAGCCAATGTTATAGAAAAAGCTAATAGACCAACTCTTGTAATGTCGCATAACAAAACTCTTGCAGCTCAGCTTTATAGAGAACTTAAAGATTTTTTTCCGAATAATGCTGTAGAATACTTTGTTTCATATTATGACTACTATCAGCCTGAAGCATATGTACCAGCTAAAGATTTATACATTGACAAAGACGCTTCTGTTAATGATGAAATTGACAGATTAAGACTTAAAGCAACAACTTCGCTCCTTGAAAGACGAGATGTTATAATAGTGGCTTCTGTTTCTTGTATATACGGCTTGGGATCACCTGAAGATTACAGAAAACTCTATATTTCAATAGAAAAAGACGGTGAATATGATAGAGATGAAATTATTAAAAAATTAGTTTCTATTCAGTATGAGCGTGTTAAAGATGTACTTGAACGTGCGAGATTTAAGGTTATAGGCGATACACTAGAAATAATGAGTGCTTATTCTGATGAGGTTATAAGAATAGAGTTTTTTGGAGATACTGTTGAAAAAATAGTAAAAATTAATCCCGTAACAAGACAAAAAATAGCAGAACAAGAGAGAGTTGTAATATATCCAGCTAAACACTTTGTCACTGGAAGCGATAAACTAGCTGCTGGTATAAAATTAATAGAAGAGGAACTTGAAGAGCAGTATAATAAATTCAAATCCGAAGGAAAATTAGTAGAAGCAGAACGCATATATGGAAGAACTAAATATGACTTGGAAATGCTTAGAGAGGTTGGATACTGTGCAGGAATAGAAAATTATTCACGCCCATTATCTGGACGTAAAGAAGGAGACAGACCTGCTTGTTTAATAGACTATTTTCCAAAAGATTTTTTAACTATTATAGATGAGTCGCATGTAAGTGTGCCTCAGATTAGAGGTATGTTTTTTGGAGACAGAAGCAGAAAAGAGACTCTAGTAAAGTACGGTTTCAGACTTCCTTCAGCACTTGATAACAGACCTTTATTTTTTGAAGAATTTGAAAAACTTACTAATGATACCATATACATAAGTGCAACACCTGCCGAATATGAACTTAAAAAAAGCAGTCAGGTTGTAGAGCAGATAATTAGACCTACTGGACTTCTTGACCCTATTATAGAAGTATATCCTATTGATGGACAAATTGACAGAATACTTGAAGAAATAAAGAAAACCATATCAAATAATGAAAGAATATTTATAACAACTCTTACAAAAAAAATGGCTGAAGACCTCACAAAATATTTAAATGAAAACGGGGTTAGAACACGTTATCTGCATTCGGATATTCAAACAGTTGAACGAGTAGAGATAATAAGAGATTTAAGACTTGGAGCCTTTGATGTACTTGTAGGTATAAACCTTTTAAGGGAGGGGCTTGATGTACCAGAAGTATCTTTAATATTAATACTTGATGCTGACAAAACAGGCTTTTTAAGAAATACCACTACTCTCATACAGACTATAGGACGTGCTGCTAGAAATGCTAACGGCAGAGTTATAATGTTTGCAGACAGTATAAGCGATGCTATGAAAGTAGCAATTGATGAAACAGAAAGAAGAAGAAAAATACAGATGGAGTATAATAAAGAGCATAATATTACTCCTAAAACTATTATCAAAAAAATACAGGATATAATAGAAAGAGAAGAAAAAGTCGAAACTTCTTATGAGCTTCATTTTGATTTCAGACGCTTTAATGAAAGAGTAAAAATCGATCCTAAACAGCAAAGTGATGACTACATAAAAGAATTAGAAAAAGAAATGAAAAGAGCTTCAGACAGTTTAGAGTTTGAAAAAGCTATTGAGATAAGAGAAAAAATTAATCAGCTTAAACAATTAAAGCCAGCTAAAAAAACAGTACATAAAAATGTAACTTCAAAAAACCCTAATGGAAAAACTAAAAGATAATTGTATATACTGGAACGATTTCATTTTGTCAACTAATGTACATTATATAGAATTATCAACTTTTTTGCCGCACAAAAAAGTTGCAAAAAACGCAATTACTAGAACTTTATATTTTAAATATATGTATTAAATGTATGACAATACCTGAAATTTAGGCTACACCTAAAGGTGGACTTCGTCAAATGCAGTCTTTTTGGTTCTTTGTGCCAACAAAAGAACTGGGGGGGTTACGTAGTACGCAGAGCGGTGGGCAAAGCCCCATAAACATAAAAATTTAAAAAATTTATTTTTTGACAAACTGTAATAGTTTAAGTATATACTAAAAATTTTTAAGTTTGCCAATTTTTTTATTAAACTTTTGGCGAAGCCCGACGCAAACCATACTTAACAGTACTTCCTTCGGTAACAAAAGGAGTTAGTGTGTTACGTACAAAGCCATGAAAAATATTTTAAATTTAAAAAAATAACTTTAAAAAATTATAGTTGTTTAGATATAAATTAATCATATTCTACAGCTATTTTCATGCAGTTATCTTTTTTGCTTTCAAATATATCATATCCTTTTAAAATATCATCTAATTTTATTCTATGAGTTATAAGAAAATCGGTATTTATTTTATCTTTAGATATAAGTTTTAATATTTCATCACTATGAATGGCATCAACTCCTCCAGTTTTAAATATTAAATTTTTTCCATACATTATATTAAGAGGAAGAATCTGAGGCTTTTCATACATAGCAACTAAAGCAACTGCTGAATTAGGCCTTGCTATTTTCCAAGCTAATTCAAATGTATTGTTTCCTCCAGCAGCCTCTATAACATTATCAGCAAGTCTGCCATTATTTATATCCTTTATAAACTCTTCAATATTTTTTATTTTGTTTGGATTTATAAAAAAGTCTGCTAATCCTTTTTCTTTTGCGATATTTAATCTATTTTCATCTATGTCTATTGCTATTATATTTTTTGCTCCAAATATTCTGGCACATATCATAGAACAAAGCCCAACAGGTCCAGCCCCTATAACAGCCGCAGTATCATTATTTTTTACTTCTGAAAGCTCTGACCCAAAATATCCGCTTGCTAAAATATCTCCTACAAACAAAGCCCTATCATAAGTTACATTTTCTGGAAGTATATTTAATGCAGTGTCGGCAAAAGGCACTCTCACATATTGAGCCTGACAGCCATCAATACGGCACCCTATTTCCCAGCCTCCTATTTCACAATTATTGATAAAACCATTTTTACAGTAATAGCATTCTCCGCAAAAAGTAATGCAGTTGCATGATACTCTATCGCCTATTTTTATTTTTTTTATATCTTTACCTACTTCTATAACCTCGCCTACAAATTCATGTCCAAGAACAATATTTTCTTTTGCTCTAGGAACAGCACCGTTAATTATATGCAAATCACTTGTACATATGCTTGATAATGTTACTTTCACCACAGCATCTTTTGAATCTAATATTTTAGGATTTTCTATTTTTTTTAAATCTATTTTTCTATTACCTAAATAAACCAAACCTTTCATAATAGTTACTTCCTATTTTTATTATTAATTATAACATAAAAATTAATATATTAAAAATATTTAATTCATAAAAAATATAAAAATAAAAAAGGGACTTTTTTAAAGCCCCTAAATAATAATTATTATAAATTTTACCAATTATTTCTGCTAGGTTTTCTTAAAGTAGGTTCATCATTATTAGGTGTAACCTTTTTAAGTTCATTATATAATCTTTTTTCTTCTGAAGATAATTTTGAAGAAACATCTATATTTACTATTACAAATAAATCGCCTCTTCCAGATCTATTTATATGAGTAGCACCGCTTCCTTTTAATTTAAATACCTGACCGCTATTAGTACCTGCAGGTATTTTTATTTTAACTTTCTTTTTATCCAAAGTCTGTATATAAATATCTGCTCCCAGTGTAGCCTGTACTATATTAATTCCTACTTCAGTTATTAAATCTATACCATCTCTAACAAAATATTGGTGAGGAGATACATGTATATATAAATATAAATCTCCTGCCACTCCTCCGCCTATTGCTTCACCCTCTCCGCTTACTCTAAGCTGAGTATTATCCTCAATACCCTTAGGTATATTAACAGATATAGTTTTATTTTTCTTAACAGTTCCAGTTCCATGACATTTTTTACAAGGAGTAGTTACTATAGAACCGCTTCCATTACATTTACTGCAGGTCCTTCTTACACTAAAAAATCCCTGAGCCATTCTCACTTCTCCGCTTCCTCCGCAGGTAGGACAAGTCTGAGTTTTAGTTCCGGGTTCTGCTCCTGTACCATGACAAACATCACATATATCATTTTTGTCAAGTTTGATTTCCATCTTCTTACCAAAAACAGCATCTTCCAAAGAAAGAGTAATATCATGTCTTAAATCATTTCCCCTTCTCTGAGACCTTGAAGATCTTCCAGAAAATCCTCCTCCAAAAAATGAACTGAATATATCATCTAAATCTCCAAATCCGCCAGAGCCTCCGAACATCTGAGAAAAATCAAAACCGCCTCTGCCGTAAGCATCAGCAAAATCACTATGAACACCTTGAAAACCAAACTGATCATATTGAGAACGCTTTTTTTCATCAGATAATATTTCATAGGCCTCAGTAGCTTCTTTAAACTTTTCTTCAGCCTCTTTATTTCCGGGGTTTCTGTCTGGGTGATACTGCATAGCTAATTTTCTGTATGCTTTTTTTATTTCATCATTAGTAGCAGTCTTTGCCACTCCTAATACTTCATAATAATCTCTTTTTTCTGCCATTTATTATATCCTCTATTAAAATTATCATTTAAATTTATCATTAATATAAAAAATCATTTTTTTCTTCTGCTTAATATAAGCCCTAATCCAAGCCCTGCAGCAGCTAAAGCACCTACAACATATTTATTGGAGGCTACATATAAAATATTATACTGCATACGCTTTTCTTTATCTGATAAAACCTCATAGGCCTCTGTTATATCTATAAACATACGATTAGCTTTTTCATCTCCAGCATTTCTGTCTGGATGATATTTCATAGCTAATTCTCTGTAAGATTTCTTTATTTTTTCATTACTGGAAAATATATTAACATTAAGTATTGCATAATAATCTTTATCCATAATAAATATATCCTTGTCTTAAATATATAAAAAATCTTATAAATATTATTTTTTAATTATCAAAAAACATTAAACTCTCAACAATAAATAATAACCCAGAAGCAATCCATATAGATTTAATACCAAATATCCTAGTAAAAAAACTACCCAAAAAAGCTCCCAAAGTAAATGAAAAAAGAATAGTTAAATATATAAGTCCGTTCTTTAATCCAACTTTATCCCTGTTAAATAAAAATCTAAATAAATTATCTGAAGCTGACTTTAAATTACCAGTACACATATTAGTAACATAAGTAAGCCCTTCAACCTTATTGAAAGTTATCATTAAAGCTGCTGACATAAATGATATAACACTTACAACTATAATATTTGAAATACCTTTATGCAGAAAACCAACTATAAATAGTATAATAGCAGCCATTAATATAATAACATATTCCAATTCCATTAATTTTTTTTTATTCAAAACTTTTTTTATATATAAAGCAGTCCAAATTCCAATAATAAAAACACAAATAGGTATAAGATAATGCATAGTAAGAGCAAACTCTTTTTTGGCCAAATGCATAGCAAAAAATATCATATTACCAGTCTGAGCATAAGCAAATATTCCATCTCTGGTAATATAAGTATAAGCGTCTACAAATCCGCCTACCAAGGTAAGTATAGAAGCTATATATATAGTTTCTGTTGTGTGTATTGATTCATTTTTTCTTTTAATAAAAGCTATAAAACTATTTTTCACTTTACCGCCTCAATTTTATTGTCAAATATTATATCACAAAAAAATATTTTTAGAAACATTTTTATAATATCTATAATCAAAAGATTCTTCATTATTGGAAAATGCTTCTACAAATATTTCATTCATATAAAAAATATATAAAACAAAAGCTAATTATTAAATCACAATTTTAAAATTTCTTCAGTACTTAAACCAGTTATTTTGCTTATTAACTTTATATCAAGATTTTCATTCTTCATATTTTTAGCCAACACATATTTTTCTTTCTCTATACCTTTCTCTATACCCTTTGACATACCTTTTCTCTCGGCTTCTGCTAATTCATAATCAAGCATTCTTTTATTAAAATATTCATCAGCCTCTTTTATTCTATAACTATCTATTAAAGGATTAGTATGCACAAACGATTCGGATTTTAATTTTACCTCTTCAAATATAGTATCTTCTTTCAATAAATTTTCCATTTTATCCCCCTTAAAAAATTTTAACCAAGATAAAAATTTCTTCTCCGCTTCATCATAACTTGAATTAAAATTAAATTTAGGAAGCTCTATATAATGAAGCTGACAATGATTAGTAAGTATTCTGTTATGTTTAATCTCTTTTAAAACATAACATGTATGAATATCATTTATATCATACATCAAATTAAAATTCAAAATATTAATGCTTATTACTGGACATAAATTATTATAATTATCGCCCTTATTTAACATAACAGCATAACCATTAGCCCAATAAAATAAACTTCTGTAAATAAACTCAATATTGCCCTGAGACTGTATCTCTATAATAACAACTTCTCCGCTGTCGGTAGTGCATCTTATATCCATCACAGACTCTTTAGATTCTAAATATTTGCTCAAGTTAAAAGGATTAAGAATCTCAGCTTTTACAAAAGTTCTGAAATGCATATTTTTCATAACAGAATTTATAAAACTAAGTATTATTCTTTCGTTTCCTTTCTCTGAAAATAAATACCTTATATAGCAGTCATTTATTCTGTTAATATTATCAACAGTGATAATTTCTTTTTTAAGTTTTTCAAGATACTCTGAATATTCCATACCAGCCTTTTAAAATAATTATATCTTTATTATACTAGTATTATGGTAAATTGTCAAAGAACAAAAATTTTTAAATATATTTTATTATTTAGCCCCTTTTGATTTTAAAAATTCAGCTACTTCCAAATGCCCATTTTCTGAAGCCAACATCAAAGCTGTACAATTACAATAATCTTTAGCATTTATATCAGCACCTTTATCTAGCAAATATTTCACTATTTCTAAATGACCATTATATGAAGCCGCCATCAAAGCTGTCAAATTATCATTATCTTTAGCATTTACATCAGTGCCTTTATCTATCAAATATTTTACTATTTCCAAATGCCCATTCTCTGAAGCAAACATCAAAGCTGTTCCATTATCTTTATCTTTGGCATTTATATCAGCACCTTTATCTAGCAAATATTTAACTACTTCCAAATGCCCATTCTCTGAAGCATAAATCAAAGCTGTACAATTACGACTATTTTTAGTATTTATATCAGCACCTTTATCTAGCAAATATTTAACTATTTCTAAATGCCCATTTCTTGAAGCCAACATCAAAGCCGTCCAATTATTATCTTTGGAATTTACATCAGCTCCTGAGTCTATTAAAAGCTCAACCATTTCAAAATCACCTTCTTTACAATAAAACTCAAGTTTGCCTTCTCCATTGATGAAATCAATTTTATCCAAATTTCTGTGGAGTTTTCCTCCGTAAATAAGAAGAAGTTTTACTATATCTCTATAACCTTTTATAAAAGCATAATGCATAGCAATATGAAGTTCATTATGTTCAAACTCTTCTGTTGTTTCTAATATATTTTTTACTTTCTCTAAATCTCCAAATCTGGCTGCTTTTACTAATTCTGTATTTCTTTTCATCAATTACTTCCTAATAAACATTAAAAATATAGGCGGCTGAAAATCAAACCTTAAAAATTAACTTCCAACCGCCCATTAGACTTTATATATTCAACTTTTACTTTTTATCAAAATCATATCTT
Source organism: Brachyspira innocens ATCC 29796 (assembly GCF_000384655.1). GTDB lineage: Bacteria > Spirochaetota > Brachyspiria > Brachyspirales > Brachyspiraceae > Brachyspira > Brachyspira innocens. The sequence continues at coordinate 48,608 of NZ_ARQI01000113.1, forward strand.
AAATTCTTCAAATACGATCCAGGCATATAAGAAGCTTGTATTTGTTCTATATTTTGACCATATTTTTTTCTCATATCCATTATGAATATACAAATCTCTTTTATTTCATACTCTTCATATCCAATATTAGTTGCATACATAGGACTTCCAGAGAATATTTTAGTAAAACCTCTACTAGCTAAATATTGTTCCAAATCTGGGCTAAACCTTGTACGAAATGTATCACTACCTGTTGAATTAATAATCCAAGTATAATGAGATTCATTTTCAATAATGTTTAATTCCTTATATACATTAACATCAAATTGTTCTTGCATTAAACTACCCTCCATGATTTATTGATATTTATAATAATTTATTTTATTATTTATTATCATCAACTATCTCATAATCAGCATCAACTACGCCGTCATCTTTCCTGCCTGAATCTTGGCTGTTGTTTTGCTGAGCCTGTTGTCCTGCATCTGCCTGACCTTGCTGTGCACCTGCTTGTTTATAAAGTGCCTCTGAAGCTTTATTCCATGCTGCTTGTAAATCGTCTGTAGCTCTTTTAATATTATCTGTATTATTAGATTCTACTGCTGATTTTAAAGTATTCATTTTTGACTCAATTTCTGATTTGTCAGAAGCAGGTAATTTGTCGCCGTTTTCTTTTAATAATTTTTCTGTCTGATAAATCATATGGTCAGCATTGTTTTTAGCTTCAACTTCTTCTTTTTTCTTTTTATCTTCTTCAGCATGTTTTTCAGCATCCTGAACCATTCTGTTTATTTCATCTTCGCTTAATCCGCTTGAAGATTCTATTCTTATTTTTTGTTCTTTACCAGTACCCAAATCTTTAGCTGTAACATGTACTATACCGTTTGCGTCTATATCAAATGATACTTCTATTTGAGGAACTCCTCTTGGTGCAGGAGGTATGCCTACCAAATCAAATCTTCCAAGCTCTCTGTTGTCATTAGCCATTTTTCTTTCACCTTGTAATACTCTGATAGTTACAGATGACTGATTGTCTGCTGCTGTAGAGAATACTTGTTTTTTGTTTGTAGGTATAGTAGTGTTTCTGTTGATTAAAACAGTCATTACTGAACCTTCTGTTTCAATACCAAGTGAAAGCGGAGTAACGTCAAGAAGAAGTACATCTTTAACATCACCTTTGATAATACCGCCTTGTACAGCTGCTCCCATTGCTACTGCTTCATCTGGGTTTACGCTTTTATTTGGTTCTTTATTAAATATGTTTTTAACAGTTTCCTGAACCATAGGTATTCTTGTAGAACCTCCTACAAGTATTACCTCATCTATATCGCCTATAGAAAGTCCTGCATCTTTCAATGCTTTTTCACATGGGATGCGTGTTTTTTCTACCAAATCTCTGATTAAATCTTCAAATTTAGCTCTTGTCAAAGATACATTCAAGTGTTTAGGACCTGATGCATCTGCTGTAAGATAAGGCAAGTTAATATCTGTTTGTAATGAGCTAGAAAGTTCTTTTTTAGCTTTCTCGCCTGCTTCTTTTAATCTTTGTAAAGCCATTTTATCATTATTCAAATCAACGCCTGTATCTTTTTTAAACTCATCTATAAGCCAATTAATTATAGCTTGGTCAAAATCATCACCGCCCAAGTGAGTATCACCGTTTGTACTTTTTACTTCAAATACTCCGTCAGCCAATTCAAGTATAGATATATCGAAAGTACCGCCGCCCAAGTCATAAACTGCGATTTTTTCATCTTTCTTTTTCTCCATACCATAAGCTAATGCTGCTGCTGTAGGTTCGTTTATTATTCTTAATACATTAAGTCCAGCAATACGTCCAGCATCTTTAGTAGATTGTCTTTGACTGTCATTAAAGTATGCAGGTACTGTAATAATAGCGTCAGTTACTGTTTCGCCTAAATACTCTTCTGCTGTTTGTTTCATCTTTTGAAGTATTCTAGCACTTATCTCTTGAGGAGTGAAATTTCCTTCCAAAGTTTTGATTTTTACTTTTCCGCCGTCTTCTATAACTGTATAAGGCATTCTTGAACGTTCTTCTGATACTTCAGCATAAGTGTTTCCCATAAAACGTTTAATAGAAAATATTGTATTTTCTGGGTTAGTTACCATTTGGTTTTTAGCAGGCTGACCTACTAATACTTCCCCTTTATTTGTGAATGCTACTATAGAAGGTGTTGTTCTGTTTCCTTCACTGTTTGTTATTACTACAGGTTTTCCGCCTTCCATTACTGATACACATGAATTTGTTGTTCCTAAATCTATTCCAATTATTTTACTCATAATAAATTTCTCCTTTTAATTATTTAATTAATATTTTTTTAATATTGTAAATTAATATTAGTATAAAGATTATTTGTTATATATCTTATTGTCAGTCTTTCGTCAGAACACTAACAACATATTCAGTATGACCATTACCCAAATGTGAAGTAGTAAGGTCTACATTGATTACTTCTTTGTCTCTGATATGATTGTTAATCGCATCAGTCAAATCCTGAAGAACTCTGTTTATATGCTGTATACTTTCTTTCTTATCTGCTTTCGGCTCGTAATAAGCTCTAAAAAGTTGAATATGTGCCATAAAATCTCCTAATTAATTTATTTACTCTTTAGGTGCCGCAGGAGGTTTTCCTACTACCACCTTAGCTGTTCTCAAAAGTTCATCATTCAATTTATAGCCTTTAGCATAAACTTCAACAACTTTTTCTTTATCAAGCTCTGGAACTTCTATCATAGTTAATGCTTCATGTACATTAGGATCAAACTCTTCTCCTAAAGACTCTATTTCAGAAACTCCATTGTCATGCATAAAGTCTATAAACTGTTTATGTATTAGCTCTATACCTTTATAGTATTCAGTGCCTTGTATATTTTCATCTTTTTCACCAGCTTTTAAAGCTCTTTCAAAATTATCCATGAAAGTTAAAAGCGATAATAACAATCCTTTATTTGCTCTTTTTATTGCATCTGTTTTTTCTTTAGCTGTTCTCTTTCTTATATTTTCCGCTTCTGCCATAGCATACATATATTTATTTTTCATATCAGAAGCTTCCTGCTGCAACTCCTCTACTTTTTTCTTTAATTCTGACACTTCATCATTAGAAGATTCTTCATTGCTATTTTCTTTATTCTCTTCATTATTTTCCAATTCTTCATCTTTTTCTTTATTAATATCCTCTTTATCACCGCTTTCATTCGTTTCTTTTATTTCTTCTTCCATTTAATCTCCTTTAATGGATATTTATTATTAGTACCTGAAGTCTTTAATCAGGCATACGTCTATATATGCAAGAAACGTGCCAATATTAATTATTTTTTATAATATGCTGGTAAAGGCAAAAAACTTATAAAAACATAAAATAAGGTTATAAAATGTATAATATGTAGTGTCAAACTGTATATTTTTTATATAACAAACTATAATATTATAAAAAATATATACTATTAGAAACAAAATATTATATATAAAAAAACTAGATATTAAAATATTATACATTTTAATAAAACGATGTATAGTTTTAATACATTGTCTTTAATGAAGAATGTATTATTTTAATACTATTATAAAAGAAGAATGTATAAATATTGATATGTGATTTTATATATAGATTATAAATAAAAGAAAAAGGGTTAAAAAAGTATCACCCTGATAAAAAACAGCAGGGTGATAAGGAGGTTTATGAAAAATTGTATTAATTTAACAATACCTCTTTATTATATACAATATATGACAAATGTCAATCTATTTTTTTAATTTTTTCTAAAAATATGCTATAAAATTATGAAATATTCGATATAATTTCATTAATTTCGGTAAATAAATGAGAACCGCTTCTCAATTCATCTTTTACTTTATCTCTTCCATGTATTATGGAGGAATGATCTCTATTAAACTCCAATCCTATCTCTGTAACTGATTTTTTTGAGTATTCGCATGATAAATATATAGCAACATGTCTTGCTTTTGCTATAAATTTAGTTCTGTCTGTACTCTCAAAAGAAGACATTTCTATACCATAATAATCTGCAACCATTTTTTTAATTTCTTTAACAGTAGCATTTTTTAATTTAGGCTTATTGGTAAAATAATCTTTAAATATGCCCATTTTCTCACACTGCTCTACGTCTGGAGTAATCTTCATCAAATCTCTAACGGATAAATATGCCCTTATAGCACCTTCTATCTTTCTTACATCTGTAGTAATATTTTCTGCCATATATTTCATTACTTCCTCATCTATAGAAGTATGCAAATCAAATAATTTCCTTTCTATAATAGCAAGCCTTGTTTCATATTGAGGAGGCTCTATTGAAAGAATAAGACTTTTTTCAAATCTGTTTTTTAATCTTGATTCTATATTTCTCAATTCTTTAGGAGGCTTATCGCTGACAAATACCATCTGTTTTGCAGCACTATCCAATGCCTGAAAAATTTCAAATAATTCCTTAGATGTTTCCTGAGCACTTTCAAGTAGCTGTAAATCATCTAATAAAAGCATATCCAATGATTTATATTTTCTTTTAAAAACTTCTGGTTTTTTATTCTGAAGAGACGATACATATTCATCTCTGAATCCGCTTCCGTCTATATAAAGCACTTTAGCATTGGGATTAGCTTCAAGATAGCTGTTTCCTATGGCCTGAAGTAAATGTGTTTTTCCTATACCTACACTTCCGTATACATAAAATGGATTGTATTCTCTTCCGGGATTAGATGACACATACTTAGCAGCTTCAAATACATATTTGTTATTATTGCCTTGTATAAAATTATCAAATCTGAAATAATCATTTAAATTTGATTTATTATTAGAAACTTCTTTTTTTACAGTGTTAGATACTTCCACATTATTATCAGATTTTTCTGATTTCTCCTGATGTTCTTCTTCAGGAATTAAATGCTCATTAACAAAATCTGCATCAACTCTTACATCTATATCTATATTATTTGAGCATTTATCATTAAAAAAATCTTTTATTCTTCCTAAAAAATCTTTTTTTATATGAGTAGCCGCAAAATCTCCTGAGCATACAATAGCAGCCTTATTATCCTCTTCAACAACAAATACGCTTCCTTTAAGTAAAGCTACAGCTGTAAACTCATCATCTTCGCTAATAATATTTAAAAATTCATTCCAATACTGTTTAATATCTTCCATAATTCAACTATCTTTATAACTTATTCTAACAATTTTATCATCGGTATTTATTGGCGAAAGTATAGAAGTTTCATTTTTATGATAATTTTACATATTATACATAATATTATTTTTAATTTTATACAATAAAATTACTCTTATAATGAAATGATTTTATTTTTTCAAATTATATATTTTAATGAATGTATCATCATATAAAATACATATAATCTGTCAAAATACAGTTCTTTAATAAAGTAGGCAGCTAGTGTATAAAAAACTTCACATGTGAATATATAAAAAATTATTTTCTTGATGAATTATAATTGTTTAGCTATATAAATACTACTCAAGAAGTTTTTTCTGTATATATTCAATCTCTTTAAGTATATTTTTTCTAGCCTCTGCATCCTTTCCCCATACGGCCTTGCTTAATGCAGTTTCATAATTACTCAAAGCCTCTTTAAGAAGAGTATTAGTGTTCTTATCAATATATTTTTCTGCTCTTGTTTTATAAATCTTTCCTAGAAGTTCATATCCGCTGTAATCATCTGGAAGCAATGCTAAATAATTTAATGCATAATTTTCTGCATTGATATCATCTTTAAAATTATTCAAATATACCAAAGAAGCCCTATAATTTGCCGCAGCATAATTTTTATTTATTTTTACTATATTCTGATAATTACTTAATGCCTCTCTAGTATTTCCTATAAGCTCATTAATATAAGCCTTTTGATAAATATAATTAATATTACTCTTATCTAAAGCTATTGCATTATTAATAGATTTCATAGCATTACTATAATCACCAATATCAGTATAAAGTTTTGAAGAAGCATAAAGTCCGTCTTTAGCATTGGTATTTTTATTAAGCATCTCATCAATAGATGAAGATGTATAATTATCTAAATGAACAGCAGTTTCAGCTATATAAATTGGGTTTACATCTAAATATTTTGAAGCCCTATCATAACATTTCATAGAATAAGAATACAAATAAGCCTTATTATATTCTCTTCCAAGTAATAGATCCTTTCCTCCATATACATTAATATATTCTGTTATTTTATTTATTATATTAAATCCTTCTATGTTATATTCTCTTATATAGCTTTCAGCAAGTCTTATTCTATTTTCTATATATGCAGGAGCAATTCTTAAAATTTCATTCATAGTAGAAGATAAAGAAACATAAGCATTTATATTATCATAAGAACCTATAGAAGTTAAATATGAATTAACATCCATTTCATTTTTCACGGCTAAAGCATCATAATTACTTCTGTTTCTTCTAATAGCCAAAGCTACAGTTTTGGAAGCATCTTCATACTGTTTATTTTCATAGAGATAAGCGGCATAAAGTCCGTAAGTTACAGATTCTATTTTTTTGATATAAGCTACATCATAATTTTTATTTCTCAAGTCAGATATATATGCCAAAGCCTCATCAAATTGATTAAACCTTATAAACTCGTATATTCTATCAGTAACCAAATTTAAATTTAATTTTAATTCCTCTTCCCAATATTCTGTTGCCTTTATATCTATAATATCTCTTTCTTTTTGATAAAGCGATGTATCATTATTTGAAGCTCTTATTTCTAATAATTTTCTTAATAATAATACATTGTTTACACTGATTATATTAGCATTAAAACCCTCTTTTAATATGTCTATAGCCTTATCTATAGAACCTAGTTTATAATAAGCATCGGCAATATACCCTATTCTAATCTGTTCTTCAGTACCATAAAATCTGTACATAGATAATAACTGCATCATATCTACATAATAATTTTTCTGTTTTAATTGCTCTGCCTTATCAAGTATCATATTATAATCTATATTCTTTAATAGTTCATCAGCAATATTTTTGTAAGTTGTAGTTTCAGATAATAGATTTTTTGCCTCAGTATATCTTTTTTTTCTTATTAAACTTTTACTGTATTCTATTTTATTTTCATCAGATATGTTATAAAAATTAATTATTTGAGATATGATATTATCAGGATAGTAAGTATATCCTATATCATAAAGCATAGAAGCAAATGTTTCATAAAGTCTAGGCTTATTATAACAATATTCAAGTCCTGTTTCTAATATTTTTATAGCCTCTGTTTCATTATTTTCATATAAAGATATTTGAGCTAAAATGGCATAAGCCTCATCAAAATCTTTTTCTGACAATATTAATTTTGATAGTATAGATTTTGCCCTCTGATAATCCTTAATTTCAAAATATGTTTTACCCAAAGCAACATCTATTTCTGGATAATTTGCAGAATATGAAGAGATATTATTTAATATTAAAAGAGCATTAGTATAATTTTTAGCCTGAATCTGTTTATCCCATAAATAAAGCTCTTTTTTTACTATGGCATTTGATATCTTACTCTGTATTCTAATTTTATCTTCTTCATTTGAATATTTAGCACTTTTATAATTATTAACAGCATCATCATATCTGTTATTTAATAAATTTATATCTCCAAGTCCCTCATTTCCATAAGACTGACCATCTTTAAGAGAGCTTTGAAAACATGAATTTGCACTTTTTATGTCGCCGTTTTTTAAGGCAGAATTACCAGCTAAAAAAAGCCAATAAGGATTATTTGTTGCCTTATATGCAGTAAGATAAGTTATTACAGTCTGTTCATATTCATTTATAGTATCAAAAAAATTCCCTGCCAAACTATAGACTTTATCAGTATCATTTGTGTTTATATATAAAGATAAAAGTTTTGTAAAATCTAAAGCGGCATAATGTAAATCTGAACGTCTGAAATATGATAATCCTCTTATATAATATAGCTTATAATAATTTGTATAATTAGCTTCTAATTTATTGCAAAGTTCAATGGCTTCAAAAAATTTTCCTTCCATAGCTAAATTTTCAGCCGTTTCTAACTCTTTATTAATAATATTATCATTACTAATATAAATATTATTAGTAGGTGCTTTTATATCATCTAAAGAAATATTAACGTTTCTGTCTTCCATAACAAAATGATATTGTAAAATATCTCTGGAATATGCCGAAATATATAATGTAAAAATTATAAGCAGTATATTTTTTAATTTCATAACAAGTCCTTATTTACTATTTTTAGTATCGGAATAGAACTTGGAATATTTTAATTAAGCGGGTAAGAATGAAAGAGATAGTTATATTAATATCGAATGCAGGAAATACAAAAGATAAATCAAATCAGTTTATGCTAAATATGATAGAGCACTTTTATAAATCTGGAATAAGAATAACTGTATTTTCAAAATCATTCTCAAAAAACTTTCCAGCATACATAGCAAGAAAACATTTATCTTCATTATTATTTATTAAGTCTGCATTATTTGCAAAATCTGCTAAAGATATAGCAAATATATCAGAAAATGCTGACGCTATTATAGCTATGGACTTCCCTATGAATATAATCGCTTCTATGACAAAAAATATATTCATAAAAAAGAGATTAAATAAAATGCCTGTTATAGTATGGTATGCACTTAATTTTCAGAATCATTTATATTTTCAAGAGAAAAAAGATAATAAAACTAAATTAACAGAAAAAAGACTTATAAAACTGGATTATGAGCATACTTTAAATATGGATATAATTATATGCGGAAGCAGTAAAATAAAAGAAAGATTATTGTATCTTCATAAGGATATAAAAAATATAGAAGTGATACAGCCATATTTTTCTCCATATATTTTTATAAATAAGAGTAAAGATAAAGATAAATCAATAGTAATATTTTATGATAAAGAAGACACTATATTTAAATGTACTGCTGCATATGCTCAGTATTTAAAAGAAACTGAAAATATATACCGATTAAAAATAATAGGATACGATAAAGAATTAAAAGAAAATATAAATAAATTATCTATAGGACAGTATGTTGATTTTATAGATGAAGATAATAATGCATACATAGCAGAGATTATCTCAAATTCAAATGCTATTATAATACATAATACAAAAGATTCTTTTTATACTCAATTAATGGCAGCTTGGCATTATAAAACACTTCCTATAATAGATGAAAAAAGCTCTTCAGCTGAAATAGCATTAGATGAAAAAAATGCATTGATATATAATTCTAAAAATCCTATATCGATAATATCAAAAATAAAAAAAATGTCAGAAAATAAAAAAACATATGAAATGTTTATGAGCTCTATTAATGAATCAGAAAATACTAATAAAATACTGGAATTTATAAACGGTTTTTCTCAGGTCAGCATATGAATAAATGGTATTTAAGAAAAATTAATAATAAACACGAACTTTACTGTATTGATGACAGCTTTGATGATGAAGCTCCTATTTTAGTACTTATAAATATTTTAAAAGACAAATATAAAAACATCATATTTAAAGATGAAGAGTCTAATATTATGGGAGGAGAATACAGAAAAAAAGTAATGATTGATAATATAGAGTTAAACATATACGAGGAATTATCATCTTTGACATTAAGCTCTGATGATAAAAGAGCAAATGATATAATACTAGAAATATCTAATTTATTAAATGCGGAAATTATATAACTTATTTATCATTATCATTTATTCTTAAATTATCAATAGCATTATTCAATTCTCTTTTTAATTTTTTTCTGTTTATCTCATTTCTTATTTCATCTTGATACATTTTATTGCTGTTTTCTATGCTTTCTAATTGAGTATTTCCCATTTTAAAAACCTGCTTCAATATATTTTTAGCATCTTTATAACCCTCTTCAAGACGCATTCTAGCTCCTTCAAGAGAAAAATCCATAGCACCAGTGAAAAAATCACCTATATCATTACTAGGTACTATTTCATATACTTTGCAATGAGAAGATTTTTCTATAGCAGCATCTTTATACAAATTAATAACTATTATCTCATCGCAGTTTTCATCATAAAGAGGTCTTAAAGGAAGATTATTTCCATTTAATATTTCAACTCCGCCGTCAACATAATCAGTTCCATTTATATTCTGTCTTCCGAATAATAAAGGTATAGCACTTGTTGCCATCATTATTTCTTTTATCTCCTGATGAGTTTTTCCGTTTAGCTTAAAATATTCTACGTCTATTTTTTTTAAGTTTACAGCAGCTGCATATATGGGATACTGATAATTCACAATAATATCAATATTCAAATACTTATCTATTATCTCTATAAGTCCTTCCCTACTAAATATTCCATTAGAAGATATAAAAGAATTATTTTTATCAATTTTCTTTTTTGATAATATTTTATCTTCTATTTCATTAGTCCAAATATATTCAGCTATCTCATAATTATTCTGTGCTATTAAGCATGCATTAAGAACGCCTACCGAAGTTCCAGCAATGGCTTTAATCATATTATCAACTTCATATTCTTTTAAAGCCTTCCAAACTCCTATCTGATAGCTTCCAAGTCCGCCGCCGCCGCCTAATACTAAACCTAGTTTTTTCATAAATAATTTATAACTCCTAAATACTATTAAATCTTACTTAAATATACTCCCCAAAAATCATTCATAAACTCTAAATAATCTTTTTTATTTTTATCTGCCGCTTTCTCTATCTTCTTATCCATTCTTTCTTTATATAATTTTATTTTTTTATACTGATCCTCTAATTTCTGCTTATATCTGTATATATCTTTATTTGATGAGCAATAATCAAAATATTTATTTAAGTATTTCATTGTATTTTCATAATCTCTTTTTATCAAATATATTTTAGCAGTCTCTTTGTAGCATAAAGGTTTTTCATAATATTGAATCTCTTTTATAAGTATTTTATACATGCACTCTATTCTTATATTATGTGCTTCTTTATTGTCTTTTTCTTTGCTTAATATAATATCACATTCTTTTACAGCTTTTTTATATTTTTTTTCAGAGAAATATTTTTTTGCCAATTCTACTCTTGCCTCTATACTTACAAAATTATTTTTGCTTGGAAGATTTGTTTTTTTGGATATCATTTTTAATTCATTCATTATCAGTATTATAATATCATAATTTGTTATCTCTGTATTATAATCAAAATTTGATATATTAATGCCGTATTCATTTATTAAATTAAGTTTGATACTAGATATATCATTATTTCCCAAATTAAGTATTGATGTTATTATATAGCTTTCTTCTTTAGATAGACTATCTAATTTTTTTATACCGCTTAATATAGGTATAACATAATTAGGAAGATATATATTGTATTTAATATTATAAAAAATTTTATCTATAAAATTAGGCTTATCAATCAATTTAGTATATATATCTATTACTTTTATTTTTCCATCAGCGTTTATATTAAAATCCATTAGTATAGATTTTATCATGTAAATATGCTCTTTGGTAATAGAGTTTTCATTACTGTAGCATATTTTTGAAAATAGATCATTACTTAAACATATAATCTTTTCAATATTATCCATATCATTATATTTAATATTATCAAATTCAAGTATATTAGCCGAAGCCTTAAACTCTAAAAGCTGAACCTTTTTTTCAAGCGAATCTATTCTATTGGACTCTTGATTTATTTTATTAAGTATATAGTTAAAAGACTCTCTTATATTATTGCATATAGTTACAAGTTCTTTTTCAATATTTTGTTCTATATTATTTAATTTATTATTTATATATATGAGTCCTTCATAAGTTATTTTATTTTGTTCAGCTAAACACTCTATCATTTTTATTGAAGCATCTTTTACTAATATATAATTATAATCTATCTCACCTCTTACCTTTCTATTTTGTCCTGTTATGGAATTAAATATATTTTTGAAAAAACCTTGTTTTGATAAAAATTCAGTTCTTGACTTTCCAGCACTTAAAGCGGATACTGCTTCTATGGTTAATTCTGTAAGTTTAGTAGAGTTATGCTCATATTCTTTTATATTATTAAGTATATATTCTTGTATTATTGTTTTATCTTTATCATTAATCTCATTTTCATAAGGTATAGCTAAATTCATGATAACTCCAATAGATATAATAAATATAAAATGAATATATGTATATTATACAATCTATTGATTTTTTTAACAATTATGTTATTATATAAATAGTAACAGTTTTGAGTAATGATTATGCAATCAATCAATCAATCAATCAATCAATCAATCAATCAATCAATCAATCAATCAATCAATCAATCAATCAATCAATCAATCAATCAATCAATCAA
>NZ_ARQI01000114.1 GCF_000384655.1 Brachyspira innocens ATCC 29796
ACACAACACACAACACACAACACACAACACACAACACACAACACACAACACACAACACACAACACACAACACACAACACACAACACACAACACACTATAAAAAGTTAATACCCATAGCAAAAATTTTTTACTTCTCTTGTTTTTGTATTATGTTAATCAGTGTCATTAAATACAATGCATATTCTCAGACAACAAATACTAATAATATAAAAAGATACGGACAATTATCAGCCTCTTTAGAAATGGTAGCATACGGAAGAATGAGCGATCTTATAGAACAGACTGGAAATGAGGATACATTGGGAGTACTCTTATACGGAGATTTAAACTACATAAAAGAATATAAATATGCTTATATAGAGGCTAATATGAATGTAAGATTTTATGAGCCATTATCTCATAAAGCAAGATTTTATAAGGATATGTCTCCTCCAGTATTTGATTTTTCAAAGATGAATATATTTGTAAATTTCAAATATGTAGGGATAAGAGTAGGAGTTTTAGAACCATATACAAAAAATATACCGATGACTTCATACTTCCCTACCCTATTTTATTATCATACAGTAAGCAGCAATAAAGCAACTGTACTTTCTGGACCAAGAGATATGCCTATAGGATATGATACTCAGTTTATACCAAGATACGATACTGGATTAATGGTAGAAGCCAATTTCTTTGGGGTATTTATAGGTGTAGGAATGGTTAATGGTGAAATGGGACTTGATGCTAATTCTTCTAAAGGACTTATGGCTAAGGTAGCATACAGCAATGACTATGTAAATACTGGAGTAGCTGGCATAGTTACAGAAATAGGTTCTCAGCCAATCAAAGAATGGGGAGACAGCATTAATGCATTTTTTTACTTTAGAAATGGAAGAGATGGAAGATTTACTGTAGGAATTGAGGGTTTTTGGTTCAGACATGGTATAAGAGTATATAATCAATATTTCCCCGGTGAAGATAATACAAATACTCCTCATTTTAATGACGGATATTATACTGATTTTTCTGTGCAGACATTTAACGGATCAAAACCATATTACGGAATGAGCGGATTTATATTCTTTGAAGCCAGAAGATTATGGAAATTTGATATAACAGCACATTTCGGTGTACATGATAATAATATATATTCAAATGCAGAAGATATTTATCAGCTTAAATACAGAGCTTTCTTAAGAATAACTTTTAATATAACTGATGATTTCAAAATTATGCTTTCTGATACTTTTACCTATGACCCAGTATACAAAAATAATTATCAATATTATGAATTAGAAAATAGAAACCAAGTTGGAGTTATATCATATAATGAAAAAAATGGACACTATACAGTAGATAATGATTTTTATTTAGGTTTAAGCTTTAAATTCGGCGGTGTATGGGGAAACAAATAATTACAATAAAAAATAATAATCATTGCTTAATATGATTTGTTTTAGATTTGTTTATAATAATCGCATGATATTATAAATAAATTTAAAATAATCATAAATTATAACTTTATTTTTTTATATATATAATTTATAATACTTGCTATGAAAAAAATAGATTTAAATAATATAAATAGAATAGTATTCAAATTCGGAACTAATGTTTTAAGAAATGATGAAGGATATATTTCTCTAGCCAGAATATATTCTTTCATAGAGGCTATAGCAAAATTTCATAGAATGGGCAAAGAAGTATTGATAGTTACTTCTGGAGCAGTAGGACTTGGGGCTAAAAAAATTAATGTGCAGGATTTAGACGAAGTAGCTTTAAAACAAGCCTGTGCTGCTATAGGACAGTCTCAGCTTATGTCTATATATGAAGACGGATTTTCAAAATTTGATATAGTTACAGCTCAAATACTTCTTACCGAAGAAGATTTTTCAAACAGAAGAAGATATCTTAATCTTCATTCTACTTTGAATATGCTTTTAAAATATAAAGTTGTACCTATAATAAATGAAAATGATACCGTATCAAGTGATGAGCTTAAACAATTATATGATGTTACTCAGGTAAGTTTTTCTGATAATGATAAACTCTCTGCTTTAGTAGCAAGCGAACTTGATGCTGATTTGCTTATAATACTTTCAGATATTAACGGTCTTTATGATGATAACCCTAAAACCAATCCAAATGCCAAATTTATACATGAAGTATTTGAAGTTACCAAAGAAATAGAAAATCTTGGTCTTGACGCTTCTAAAGGCGGAAGAGGAGGAATGAAAACAAAACTTCAGGCTGCTAAAATAGTTACTAGGTCTGGATGTGCTTTATTTATAGCAAATGGTAAAAAACCTAATGTACTTAATAACATATTTGAAAGCGAAGATAAAACTATATTCTACCCTGTAGAAGAAACTAATGAACTTCCTACAAAAAAAAGATGGATTGCTTATGCCACAACTATAATAGGAAAATTAAAAGTAAATGCAGGTGCTAAAAAGGCTGTACTTGAAAAAGAATCAAGCCTTCTTCCTATAGGTGTGACAAAGGTAATTAATAGTTTCAAAAAAGGCGATATAGTAAGCATTATAGACGAAGATGGAAATGAATTTGCAAGAGGAATAATTAATTACAGTTCTGATGATGTAGAAAAAATAATCGGTCATCATTCTGATGATATATTAAAAATATTAGGCTATAAAAATTATGATGCTGTTATTACCAGAGATCATATAGTAATATTATAAAGCATTTCTCAATTGTTCTGCTGCATCTTCTGGTGTAATAGAATTAATAAATACTCCGCTTCCTAATTCATAGCCTGCAAGTTTACTCATTTTAGGCATTATATCCAAAAACCAATGGCTGGAATACTTATATTTATCATTAAACACAGGTAAAAGAGTATGAAGTACATAATTAAAACTCACTTCGCCTAGAAGTTTATATAATCTGTCAAAGATATTTTTAAGTATAGAAGCAAAATCAAGTATATTCGGACTTGAAGCGTATATTATACTATTAGAGTGATGTTTAGGCATTATATATATTTGATAAGGAGACCTTGAAGCAAAAGGAGCAATGGCTATAAAATTATTATTTTCATATATTACCCTTTCATTAAGTTTCTTTTCTTCTGAAATAATATCGCAATATACGCATCTATTATTTTCATTATAATACTCAAAAGAACCGTTAATTTCATCTAACATTTGAACTGGTATAAAAGGAGTTGTTATAATCTGTGAGTGAGAATGTGAAAGACTAGCGCCCGCTTCAGGACCAAAATTTTTAAAATGAAGACTATACAGCATACCTTCATTTTTACCCAAGTCTCTAAGTCTCATCATAACTGCTTTGAAAATATAGAAAAAATCTTCAGTTTGGGCATGATAAAAATTAAAATAATGATTAGGGTGTTCTATGATAACATCATGGAAGCCCTTAGAACTGCTGGCACAAAAAAGGCTGTTTTCTTTAGGCAGTTCATTTTGATGTGTCTCAGATATTATAGGATATTTATTTGGTACTATTCTAACCTGCCAAATCTCTTCCTGTTCAGCATAAACTGTATAAACAGGGTCTGGAGTTTTCATCTCGTGACCTCTGCAAAAAGGACAGCTTAGTTCAGAATTGACTACATGCTTTTCATTCAAATTAACATAATCACTAGGCCTTCCTGTTCTTTCTGCTGAAATGATAACAGACTGCTTAGTTACAGGATCTTTGCGTATATGAGGCATAAATTATTTAACCTATAAGTCTTTTTATTTTGTCCTTAATCTCTGTAAGATTGCCTGATTTTAATATATAACCATCAGCATTCCAAACAGAAAACTCATGTCTATAATTATTATATGCTGTACATATTATTATAGGCAGCTCTCTATGCTTTTCTCTAACTTTAGCCAAAAAATCTAATCCGTCCATTTTAGGCATTCTTATATCTAAAGTTATTAAATCAATATGAGGAGTACCTTTATCAAGCATTTCTAAGGCTTCTTCTCCGCTGTCTGTAGATACTACATCATAGCCTTCATCTTTAAACTCTTCCTCAAACAGAGTTCTAATGCTTTTTTCATCGTCTAAAACTAATATTGTCTTTTTAGGCATATTTTTCTCCATATATCTTATATTGATATTATAATAATTGAATTAAAAAAGTCAAATAGAATTTTTCAATTTGATTATTATAATTTTATATATTATGACAAAAAAATCATACTATACATGTATATTATAACACAATTTTTACTTTTTTTCACTTTCTATAGATTTATTATAGCTTGCAATAATACTTTCTATAAGACCGCTTCTCATACATTTTTCTTCAAGGACTTCAACACCTTTAATAGTAAGTCCTCCTGGAGTACACACTCCGTCTTTTAACTGTGCAGGGTGTTTTCCAGATTCTAATACCATAGCACCAGTACCTTTAAAAACCTGAGCAGCCATTTCTATAGATGTTTTTCTGTCTATACCCATTAATACTCCTGCATCGCTCATAGCCTCTATTAATATATACATAAAAGCTGGTGAACAGCCTGCCATAGCATTATAGGCATGTATCTGCTCTTCTTTTATTACCTTAACCATTCCTACTCGTTTAAGCAGCTCTACAACACCATTTTCTACAACTTTATTTTCTGCTTCAACAACTGATATAAAACCATTGCATGTTTTTACTGGTGTATTAGGCATTATTCTTACAATTCTGCTTCCATTAAAAAGCCTTGATAAATCCCTCTTACTTACAGAAGCTGCAACACTTACAATAGTAGCACCAACTTTAATAGATGATGATATCTCAGCAGCCACTGCACTAACCATATAAGGTTTAACCGCTATAAATAAAACATCAGCCTCACTTGCCACTTTTCTATTATCTGTATAAACTTTTATTCCAAGATTTTTTTCAAGATAATCTTTTTTTTCCATTGTCTTTACGCTGGCTATGATATTAGTGTACTCTATTCCAGATTTTATAAAGCCTTCTATTAAAGCTCCTCCCATAGCACCAGCACCGATAAATCCTATTATCATATTTAATCTCCTTTTTAATATAATTTTATAGTATCTAATTTTATAAACTAATAAAAATTACAAATAGTAAATAATATTTTTGATATATTATTTTTAAAACTTAAGAAGGATCTATTACAAACATAGTCGCTATCATTTTAGCAAGCATATTATCTTCTTCATCTTTGATAACTGATTATACTATTATTAACTTTTTTCCAGCACTTAAAACTTCTCCAACAGCTATTACTTTTTTTGCAACAACAGGCTTTAAGTAATGTATTTTAAGTTCAGAAGTCACTATTTTATACCCTTCTTCAAGCATACTTGCAGCTGCATGTCCGCCTGCAGTATCAGCTAATGCCGCAACCATTCCTCCATGCATATATCCTAAATATTGAGAAAACTCTTTTTTATTTTCGCATGATATAATAACTTTTCCTCTCTCTATATGCTCAAGTTTCATTCCGACAAAAGATAAAAAATCCTGTGAATAAAATCTCTTTTCAACCTTTTTAAACATCTCTTCATTAGTCATATTATTATAAAAACTCCTCTTACTAAAAATTATTTCTATATATTACACCATATTACACTATAATAACAATTATAACGATTTTAAACAATCTTTTATATGATATTGTGAAAAAACTTTTTTGACAGATAAAATAATAGCTTTAACATAACATTATAACCATTTCAATTTTATGCAGTAATATTATTTTATACACTAAAATATTATAAATAACTTTTCAGTTTTTAAACATACAAATAAAAAAATCAGTATAAAAATAAAATCAAATAAATTATTAATAACATTCAATAGTCATATTTTATATAAAAAATAAAATATGTTGTAATAAATAACGCAAATATTATTTATTAAATTATAAATTTTCTATTTCTTTTATACTCAAGCCTGTGTTATCGCTTATAAACTTTATATCTAAACCAGATTTTTTTAAATTTTTAGCTATTGCTATTTTGTTTTTTTCAATACCTTTTTCAATACCTTTTTCAATACCTTCTTTAATACCCTCTTCTTTAGCCTTCTTTATATCTAACTCTATACTCTTATTAAAAAAGTAAGTATCCACTTCTCTCTTTTTATATTTATCCATTACTGGGCTATCATTGACAAATGTATGACACTTCTTTTCTACTTCTTCAAATATAGTATTTTCTTTCATCAAGACTGACATATCTTCCCCCTTAAAAAATTTTATCCAAGAAATAAATTCTTTATGTATATTGTCTATATTTTCTATTACAGAAATGTCTTTTGAATTGAATTTAGGAAGTTCAAGGAAATGCAATTGACAATGATCTGTGAGAATTTTATTATTATTTAACTCTTTTAATACATAACAGCTATGCACTTTATCTTCATCTGTAAGTATAAAATTTGTAATATTGATGCTTACAGTTGGTTTTAATTCATCATAAAAAGATCCTCTATTTAAACTAGAGCTATAATTATAAGCCCAATAGTATAAAGCTCTTTTTATAAAATCTTCATTTCCCCTAGACTGTATCTCTATTAAAACAGTTATCCCTGTTTCTGTTGTTGCTTTTATATCAACTATAGACTCTTTTTCATCGTAATTTTTTGCTATGTTAAATGGATTAAGTATTTCTATTTTCTTAAAAGTTTCAAAGTTTAAATCTTTAAATACGGCATTAATAAAGTTTAAAGCTATATGTTCATTACCGACATGCGAAAATAAATAGCGTATAAAATAGTCATTGATTCTATTTAAATTATCAACTGTAACAGGTTCATTTAATATATGTTTTAATCTATCTAAATCTTTCATAATTTTATTATACCTAAACAATTATATTTTGTCAAAAATGATTTTTTATTAAAAAATATTTACTCGGCTTTATTCTACAAAAAATACCACTTTTTACAACCATAGAAAGTCAGCTGGATATGACCAAAACAATACAAATCAGAACGTATTTTACAGCTATATATAAATATAATTTATAAAAAATTTAAAATATTATGTATATGATTTTAAAATTAAATAATTTTTAAGATAATCCCGTCAAGTAGTTTT
Organism: Brachyspira innocens ATCC 29796; assembly: GCF_000384655.1. Classification (GTDB taxonomy): domain Bacteria; phylum Spirochaetota; class Brachyspiria; order Brachyspirales; family Brachyspiraceae; genus Brachyspira; species Brachyspira innocens. The sequence continues at coordinate 7,029 of NZ_ARQI01000114.1, forward strand.
AAAATAACTTTAATATTAATAATAAAAACAGTGCAAATATGAATAAACATATTTACACCGTATAAATCAAAGTTTATTAATAATTAACTTCAAATAAAAAATTTATATATATAATTAATAATAAACATAGCAAATAATATTATAGGAAGTATATAAGTTACATAAAATCTTGATATAACTGGAAACTTTATTCCGCTTCCAGAATCAACTTCTGTAATAAAATTATCCCAGCCCCAACCATATTTAGAAACGCAGAATATTATTATATATATCCCTCCAAGCTCAACCAAATTATAACTTACTATAAAGTCAAATAAATCTAGGAAACTTGTATTTGCTCCCATAGGCTGTATAAATGATAATACATTAAAGCCCAAAGCAGTAGGAAGAGAACATACAAATACAACTATACCAACTACTATAGAAGCAATATTACGAGGCATTTTAAACTCAGACATAGTAAAAGCTATTAGGTTTTCAAATACAGTTACAACAGTAGTTAAAGCAGCCATTGCCAAAAATATAAAAAATAAAGTACCCCATAATCTAGCAAGAGGCATAGAATTAAATATATTAGGCAAAGTAACAAACGCTAAACCCGCACCTTCACCAGGATTTACATTAAAGGCAAAACAAGCTGGAAATATTACAAGACCTGAAAGAAGTGCTATTAATGTATCTAATATAACTATTATTATAGATTCATTTGTTATAGATTTTTCTTTTCCTATATAGCTTCCAAATATTGTCATGCTGCCTATTCCAATACCTAAAGTAAAAAATGCCTGACCCATTGCCGCATATATTACCTCAAATAAATTTCCTACACCGCCTTGAAAAATTTTTGATAAATCTGGAAGAAGATAAAATTTTACTCCCTCTATGGCACCTTCCAAAGTTACAGACCTTATTATTAATATTATAACTATTACAAATAATGATGACATCATAAACTTTGATGATTTTTCTACACCTGCCTGAAGCCCCTTAAAACATATTAATGTACCTAAAAATACAGCTATAAATAAACTAATAACCATTATTTTAGGATTGGAAAGCATAGTACCAAAAAACTGTGCAACTCCGTCCGGACTTAAGCCTAATGTAGCACCCGTTGCCATATAATAAGCATATGTAATAGTCCAGCCTGTAACACTGGTGTAAAACATCATAAGTATAAGACAGCCAAGCATTTGAATATATCCTATTAAATGCCATTTAGAGCCTTCTTTCTCTAATACTTTATAAGAACCTGCAATATCTCTTCCGCCTGCACGTCCTATACTAAACTCCATTATAAGTATTGGCAAACCTATTACTGCTAAACATATAAGATAGATAAGAACAAAAGCAGCTCCGCCGTATTTACCTGTTATATAAGGGAATCGCCATATATTTCCAAGTCCTATAGCACATCCTGCCGACACAAGTAAAAAACCAAGCCTATTCGATAATTTTTCTCTTTTTTCATTATGCATATTATGAGCTCCAAAAAATTAGTATCTATATATTATACAATATTTAAATATTACTTCAAGTAGTAATATTTAAATATATGAAATTTTTTGTTACAAACATAAAATTATTTTTTTAAATTCATAAAAAAGGGATTACTAAAATAATATTAGCAATCCCAAACAAAATATAATATATAAATTAGTGTATAATTACCACACGAACACTATTTTCCTGCCATCTGCCCTGCCATTTGCTTCCGCTGACAACTATTGCTGTATCACCATGATTAGCTAAATTATGTTTAACTATAGTATCTTCAAGTATATCTATCTGTCCGCCATGACTAATTCCAGAACTGAAGTTTAAATCTTCAGGCATAAGTATAGTATAAACATTATGACATATAGCAAGACTATTACATAAATTAGTATCAGCCGACATAAATACTATAGGAGTTTTTGGTCTTTTTTTAGATAAGTTTTTTACAGTTCTTCCAGACCTAGAAAGAGCAATTATTACTTTATTGTTTAAACTGTATGATAAGTATGAAGCACTATCAGCTAATGCATCATTTACTCCTCTGTCTAATAAATTCATATTATCATGAGATGTTTTAGTCATAGATCTTTCAGCGGCCTCTACAATAGAAACCATAGCCTTAACTGATTCTATAGGATAATCTCCAGAAGCAGTTTCAGCAGACATCATAACAACATCGGTTCCGTCTAGTACAGCATTAGCAACATCGCTCGCCTCTGCCCTTGAAGGTGCTGGACTTTTTGTCATACTTTCAAGCATCTGAGTAGCTATTATAGTAATTTTACCCAAATCATTTGCCATTTTTAATATTTTTTTCTGCCAAACAGGAACCTCTCCGAATGGTATTTCTACTCCTAAATCACCTCTTGCTACCATAACGCCGTCAGAATGTTTTATTATCTCTTCCAAATTTTCTAGCGATTCTGTATTTTCTATTTTTGATACTATGCCAACATGCTGAAAATTATTATCATCTAAAATTTTTCTAAGCCTTATAACGTCCTCAGCACGCCTAACAAAACTCATTCCCAAATAATTTACCCCATTTTTAGCACAGAATAATGCATCATTAATATCTTTTTCTGTTAAAACTTCTGTAGTAACATGGGCACCCGGTAAATTAATACCTTTGCTGCTTAATATAGTACCTCCAGTTATAACTTTGCACACCACAAGTTTTGAAGCCTCATCGCTTGATTCTACAACTAGTTGTATAGTACCATCAGCTATTAAAAGCATAGATCCGCTTTTTACATCATGTGCTATATTAGAATGTGTTGTAGTAATAATACTGTCATCATTAGTTTCTTTATATCCGCTTAATTTTACAATATCTCCCTCTTTTACTGCTATAGGTTCTTTTAATTTTCCTATTCTTATTTTTGGTCCCTGCATATCCGCTAATATTGCTACAGGTTTGTTCAATTCTTTAGAAACTTTTCTTATTATATTGATTCTCTCTAAATGTTCTTCATAAGCCCCAAATGAAAAATTTAATCTGCATACATCTGCACCATTTTCTATAATTTTTTTTACCATATCTTCACTAGACCATCTTGGTCCTAAAGTAGCTATTATTTTAGTTTTTCTCATTCATATTTCCTTTACTTGTAATTTTTATTCCCATAAATCTTATATTATATAAATATAAAAAATTATACAGCAATGTTAAAAAAAAATCTTTAAGATTTATAAAAAATAATTATATAAAATGATTTTTTTACTTTAAAAATATGTATTATAATATATAATAAAACAATGCTTACAAAAAATATATCTATAATATTTTTTACTATTCTATTGGCATTGTCATTATATGCCTGCAAACCTAGAACTAAAACAATTATTCTTAATAATGTAGCAATAGATGTGCCTGAAGATTTTTCAGAAAATTTTTTAGGTGAAGTTGTAGATACTGATAATACGGTAGAATATTATAATTCATACGGAGTGCAGAGAACAACAGCAATATACACTGCAGCATATAAAAAATATAAAGCGGCATACACTGGTATAATCAATTTAGAAAAAGCTAGAAATGATATAGTAAACGGTTTGAAAAATAATAATGCTGTTCAGGAATTTCAGATAGTAAATGAAGGTGCTGCTGAAGGTTTTGATAATGCTTATGAAATTTTGCTAAGTTTCTATTACGGACCTAATAAAACTTACCACAAATCATTTTCAATGCTTCATGACAACGGCATACTTCAAATAATATGTATGTATAATGCCAACAGCAAAAAAGATGATAAAGAAATAAACAACATTATAAAATCTGTCAGAATAATAGAAAATAATACAAATGATTAATTAATATATTCTTTTAATATATTGGAAAGTTTAATTACTTTATCCAATTTTAAAGTTTCACCTCTTACATTTCCGTCAATATTTGATTTTTCAAGTATTTCATCTATATTATTTTTATCTATATTATCAATATATGGAGAATTAATAAAATTATTTCTTATAGTTTTTCTTCTGTTATGAAATAATGTTTTTGAAACTAACTTAAATACATTTATCATAGAAATATCAACCTCCTTTGGAGTAATACTTATAATAGACGATGTAACTTTTGGAATAGGATAAAAAACCTCTTTAGAAACATTATACTCAAATTTTACATCCGACATAAAATTAGCAAATAGTGTTAAAGCTGAATAATTTTCTGTATCTTCTTTAGCTATAAGTCTATTTGCAAAATCACTTTGAACCATAAATACTGCATAGTTCCATTTACCGTAAGATTTTTGTAATAACCATTCCATTATAGGGCTTGCTATATTATATGGTATATTACCATAAACATCATATTTCTTATCAGAATCGGATATATCAAAAGTTAATATGTCTTTATGAATTATATTAATATTATTAAATCTTTCTTTTAGATGATTGTACAAGGCATTATCATATTCTACTATAGTAAGATTTTCTTTATATATATCTATGAGCATACTGCTTAAAGCTCCAAGCCCTCCGCCTATTTCTAAAGAAAACTCGCCTCTCAAATAATTTTTTGGAACAACAGATGCTATATTATATGCAATATTTCTATCACATAAAAAATTCTGACCTCTATTTTTATTTGGAAATATAGACTTCTCTTTTAAATATTCTGTTATTTCTCTCTTTGAATATAAATTATATAACATCTCTCGGAATTCTAGCCATTTGGAATATTACAATCAGTATCAAAATAAATGCAGCAGCAACAATAATAATCACACTAAGAGCAATTTGAGAAAGCATTACAAGAAGCATAGATATATATCCAACTATTACCCTATATACCAACCCAAGCAATATAGTACCAACTACTCCAGTAACTCTATTATATATATGAAAAGTACCTGAAGGAGACATAGAAAGCCTATATCTAAATGAATAATATGCTATTATAAGAAATAATAATAAATATGTAATAGGTTCTATATTTTTAGTTATTAATTCAAGATTAATTTCTTTATCTGAATATCCAAATCTTTTAATTTCCTTCCTTAAAGTAAATAAATCCGATAAATTAATATACTTTAATTCCAAAGAAGTATAATTTTTAATAATATCTAAAGTACTGTAAGATATTGAAATAGGAATAACTAAACTATTAGTATCACTGTAAATATAATCATTTCTATTTGTATCAAAACGTGCTTTTAATATAATATTTTTATTATTATTTGTAGCTTTAAATGCTTCAGCTATTTTTCCGTATAAATAATTATTACAGCTCACAATTTTTAATTCATCATCAAATTTTATAATAGAAACATCAAATATATAAAAACTATTTTTAAACACAGCACTGCTTGAAGATGAAAGCAATGTGTTTTTATCAAGCATTAAATTTATTCCATTATGGTTTAATGCAGATGTATACTGCAGTATGTCTGGATTATTGATATAAGCATTTCTTACCTCTTTGGCTTCCCTAATAAAGAAATCATATCTGCTTATAGAATCCCTGATAATAGAATAATAATTATCAACTTCCGCTATATTAGGAGCTTCCATATACAATTTAGAAATTCCATAATAAGCATCCCATAATCTTCCATTTTCATAAAGGGTAATAACATCTGATAATCTTCCATATACAGATGCCTCTTCTGTTGTAGTAATTGCATACTTAGGCTTTTGATTATTTGCAATGCTGATTTTATTTATATAATATAAGGCTAAAGGATTATATTTATCCAAAGCAATAACCTGATTAAAATATTTAGAAGGTTCATAATAATTTGAATAGCTAAACTCTCTAGTACCAAGTCTTATTAAATTATTAATATTGCTTATTTCTAATTGATGAAGTCTTTCATGCTCTTTTCTTTTTTCTTCCTGTATGCTTTTTATTAGAAGGAGTACATTACCGTCATTTCTATCATAAAATAATGCCTCTTCAGCAAAATAAGCAGCAGAATCTAAATTACCGCTGACAAGTTCATTTTTAGCTTTTTCATATGCTTCATTTTTTAGTTTTAGTCCGTATTCATAATATGCCATCGCATCCCTAGAAGCATTATGCTCTTTTACAATAGAAATAAAGGAATCTACAAAAGAATAATCATATAGGGTATAAAATATGACTAAAATTATAATGACGGTTATAGGAGCTGCTATAACTTTTGATATATTTTCCTGATATAGATACCTAGCTTTAAAGAAAGCAAAATATACAGATAAAGATATTATATACGGCATGTAAGTTTTATAGAATATTAAACTTATTAATATATATGTAAATAAAGAATAATCTCTGCCTTCGCCTCTGGAATATAAAACATATATTATTAATATAACAGCTATACCTATAATACTCATTATTAAAAAATTTAATATAAGTCTAGTAGTAATGCTATGTTCTTTTCTCATGAGTCTATATTTTCTTCAATAACTTCTACTTCCTCTTCTATTATCTCTGCTGGTTTCAATTTAGGTTTTTTATCATAAATATCCTGCATAACCTTTTGAGCTAAAATTCTAGGAGGTAAAACTGTAAAATTATTTATAACTATATCAAAATATGTTAAAGCCTCTTCATACTTTTTCTGATAATAGTAGCAGAAACCTATTTCATAATAAGCCCAAGCCACATCTTTACTATAGTTTTCTCTATCAAAATTATCTATTATATACTGATAATAAGCTATAGCAGTCTTGTAGTTTTTATTACCAAATTCAGTATATGCCTTCTCAGCTATTATTTTAGGATATCTCTCTTCTTCAACAGATATCTTAACCGCCGAGGCACATGAAGCTAATAAAAAAACAAGTATAACTAAAAAAACAAAACTTTTTTTCACTAAGAAATCCATTATTTTTTTATAGTATATACCTCATCACGAACAGGCAGACTTTTGCGTAAAGCCTTTAGGAAACTTCTTAAATCACCCATTTCCTTATAGTCATCACACTTTTCAACCGTTCTTCTTGCAACTGTAAAATACTTGTACATTTTTTCTTCGCCAAGTTTTTTACGCCATTGTTCCTGTGTACATTTTACTCTTAGCAAATATTGGTTGCCGTCTACTCCGCTTGACTTTCTAAACAATACGCAATATCGGCAGTTAGCACAATATATGCCTGTTTCTGACACTTGTTCATTTTGTTCTTCGCTCATAAATACTTACCATAAATATATTTGTTTTAATTATTTTATAATAAAAGTATAACAAACTTTAAGATTTAAGTCAAGATTACTAATTTGTTAAAAAATTTCACAAATATTTAAGTATGATAATCATTACATAATTTTTTAATTTATTATTTTAGTATATTTAAAAAAATAATATTTAAAATTAATTTTTTTACGAAAATTGCTAATATGACATATATAAAAACAGCATTAATAATTATTATACTATATACAGCTGCTTTATACTCTCAGGAAAGCACCGCTATTAACTTTCAGGATTTATATACACAAATGAAAGATAAATATTCTTCTGTGTATCCAAAACATTTTGAAGCATATATAAGCGGAAAAATAGTACAAAGACAAATTGATACTATTCCTGCAAAAAGTTATACAAAAACTAAAGATGATATAAAATTAAAATTTTCTTTTACTCAGGGAGGCACACCTTCTATAGTACTAGAAAATGTTGATAGTTTTTATAGAAATATGTTTTCTGTATTTGAAGGTGCTTTAGAAACTATAGGATTTTATACTTTAGTTGGCAGTTCATCAAGCTATGATTCCTTATCAAAAAAATTCACTTTTGAATCTTTAGAAGAAAGTAAAAATAAATATGAAATAACTTTAAGAGCAAAAGGAGAAAATCAAAATTATAGTGTGGTATATACTGTTGATAAAGAAATTTTATTAATAGAAAAAGCGGAGTATTATAATAAAAAATCTAAAATATACGATGTAAGTATCAGTTATGAAAATATAGAAAATTATACTCTGCCTAAAATTATCAAATATAAAAGTTCTGACGGAAAGGTAAACTCTGAAATAGAATTTACTGATATAAAATTTTAAATTACGGATAACAAATTATGAAAAAAATATTAATAATCATAGCTTCTTTGACATTAACTTTTAATCTATATGCAATTGATGTGCAAAGTTTATTTAATCTTTCAAGCAATGGAGAAATTGTATACTATAAAAGTGAAAATATAAATAATGCCGATTATACTCAGGCTGAAAAATTAAAATCTGATTTAGAAAAAAAAGGATACAATGTGAACTCTATAGTTATTGCTGATGTTCTCCCTATAGAAGGAAATGAATTTATAGCTTTAGTATCATCTACTCAGGGAAATAAAATTTGCATATATAATAATGATAAAGAAGAGTTTTCATACAGCACAGACAGATTTGGAAAAAACTCTGCTGTAGATTTAGAAAATTTCTATGACAGAAAAGATGAAATAGGAATTATAAAATATTATATTATCAATGACAATGGACAAGACAAAGATATATACATGTATATGTTTAGAATAGACGGAGCAAGTATAAAGTTTATAGCTGATATAGAATTTTATAGAGAAATTAATTCTATGAAAAGTTCTGTAATAACTCAAATGGACAATATATTTGAAGATATTGACGGAGATGGGATATATGAAATGCTTGTTGAGTCAAGAGAAAAAATAAGCGGAAGAAATGACAGAGTAGAATATCAGATATATAAATTAAGCAAGAGCAAAGGAAGATATGAATGCATCATGTCATCTTGGCTTGAAGATACACCTGTTGACTTATCAAGATATTTCCAAAAGAGCATAAGAAAATAATTTATATATATATTTTTATATATAAAAAACATACAAATATTCTTTATATTTTATCTTTATTAGCAGAATTTTTAAATATTGATATTGTATAAAGCACAGCAGCAATTATTATAATAATAAGTGTAACTGCCCTATTTACATTAATTTCTTCCTTGTATACAAAAATTGCAAGCAAAGTAGCAATTAAAGGAAGTAAAAATTGTAAAAATCCAAGAGTAGAAACATCAAGACCTTTAGCCGCTTTAGCATACAAATAAAGAGGTATACCAGTAGCAATACCCGCAAACATCAAAGTTACCCAAGAAGAAACAGACTGAGGCGAAGAAGGAAAATATATTTTGCTTAAAATTATTGAAGGAATAAGTATAGCAGCCGTCTCCAAAAATAAACTCTCCCAGCCTGAATATACTGTCATTTTTTTGAATATACCATATATAGAAAAAGTAAGTCCTATAAAAAATGCCATTATAGGAGGCTTTCCTAATGTAATAGTTTGATAAATCATACCTATAAACATCAAAATTATAGCGGCATATTCTAATGCTGTTTTTTTCTCTTTAAAAAATATTATTCCAGTAAGTATACTTAAAATCGGTGCTATATAATATGCAAGTCCAGCTTCAAGAACATGACCAGAGTTCACAGTATAAATATATAAATACCAATTTACACCTAAAAAAATACCTGCTATTATTATGGATACCAAAGGTTTTACACCTCTGTAAAGATTGGCTCTTTTATAAATAATTATTATCAAAGTAAATATGAAAGTAGTTATAACACGAATACCCAAAACAAATGCCGAATCAAAATTCTGAACTGCTTTCCAATATACTGGAAGAAGTCCCCAAATTATATAAGCTGACGCTGCAAGAAGTATCGATTTATTTTTAGACATACGATGTATCCCATATATTTTTTTGCATATATAATAAGACTTAAAAAATTTTTTTCAATACTGCATTTAAGTTTTTTGATTAATTTATAAAAATTAATAAATTTATAATAGACTTGTTTCAAAACTAAATTTATTAATATTTATAAATTTTTATTTAATATTTTTTAATTATAGTTGGGGGCTTCACAGTCGTGCCAAACCCCAGTTCTTTTATGATGTCTGTCCGCCTGTGACGTGGTATAAAAGAACCATACGCTGTACGCCTGTGGCGAAAGAACTGCATTTTGTAGTTTAAACATAGAATTTATACAACATATAAAACATTTAATTAAATCATAATTAATATTATTTAATTTAGCATAAAATAAGAAACTTATAAAATTGTTTGTCAAGTACTTTTAAAACAAGTCTAACAAATGAATGTCTATCTTACAGCACCATATTTAATTAAAATCTCTGCCATTTTATAATTTTTATTTTCTTCTGCCATAGTTAAAGCGGTTTTATTATAATTATTTCTTTTATTTACATCAGCCCCATTTTCTATTAATATTTCAACTAAATTTCTATAATCAAGTATAGCAGCATACATCAAAGCACTATAACCATGAATATCCTGAATATTAATATCCGCTTTGAAACTAATAAAAAGATTAATCATATTAACATCAGCACTATTTAAAACATTGTACATCAAAGCAGTTTTGCCGTCTAAGTTCTGAGCATTAATATCAGCACCAGACTCCGCTAATAATGTTATAATGTTAGTACTGCTATTTGCTGCATACATTAAAGCTGTAGATTTATAATTATCTGTTATATTAATATCCGCATTATACAGTATAAGCATTTGTATAATATCAAAATCTCCAGACTGACAAGCATATATTAAAGCAGTTTTACCGCTGTCATTTTTAATATCAGTATCAGCATTATTTTTTAATAATAATTCCAGTATATAGATATTTTTATTAAATACAGCATGCATTAAAGGAGTAACACCATATTTATCTCTCACATTAACATCAACGTCTTTTCTGTTAAGTATATTTCTAACCGAAACAGTATCTGAAGTTTCAGCCGCCATTAGTAAATCATTTTCATTTTGAGTAAATGAAAAAATATTAAGGCATATACAAATAAATAAAGCCGTTACAATTAATAAGCACTTCATAATTATATTATTTCATTAATAGACTTGTTTCAAAACTAAATTTCTTAATATTTATAGTTTTTTAATTTAATATTTTTTTAATTATAGTTGGGGCTTTGCCCACCGCTCTGCGTGCTTACGCAAAACCCCACTTCTTTTGGTGACCCAAAGAAGCAAAAGGACTGAATGTTTATATAATAAAACAATAGTTTATACAACATGTAAAACATCATATTTCTAATTTTAAAATTAGATAATTTTATGCTGAATCTTATCAAGTACTTCTGAAACAAGTCTAATAAAATTTATATATAACAATTTTATTATTAAATAAAAATATATCAAGGAGTAAATAATATTTAAAACTAAATAAAAATAAAAAAGGCTTAAATTATGCATATATAGATAAGCATAATTAAGCCTTGAATATTATAATCAAAAAAATATTTAATTATATATTATTTTATCTTTTAGCCATTTCATATTGTTTAGGGAATGGAACATCAATACCTAAAGTTCTTGCAGCCTGTAATGCCCAGTAAGGATTTCTTAAAATCTCTCTTCCAATATATACAGCATCAGCAGCACCGTTTCTTACTATCATATTAGCCATTTTAGCATCAGTTAAAAGTCCTCCACCTATGCAAGGAACTTTCATATATTGTTTAATTTCTCTGCAGAAAGGTATTTGATAGCCTTCATAAGGTATGATTTTACCATCAGCAGTAACGGCTCCTGTACTAACATTGATAGAATCAAATAATCCTTGTTCTTCTAATGGTTTTAACATATCTACAAAATCTTTCACTGTGTTTCCGCCCTCTTTCCAGTCATAAGAAGATATTCTTATTTGTATAGGATAATCTTTGCCTACAGCTTCTTTTCCTTTTCTTAAAATCTCTTCCAAAATTTTAGCTCTGTTTTTTCCGTATTCATCAGTTCTTTTATTTGATAATGGTGATAAGAAAGTAGAAATCAAATAACCATGAGCAGCATGCACTTCAATCATATCAAAACCAGCTTTTTTGGCTCTTACAAATGCTTTAACAAATGCATCAACAACTTCATTAATATCATCTTGAGTCATCTCAACAGGAGTTCTGTATTTATCATTAAATGCTATAGCACTAGGAGCATATATTTTATCTATTTTTACAGATTCGCATTTTCTTCCAGCATGGTTAATCTGTATTGCCGCCAAAGCCCCATTGTCTTTAATAGCTTTAACAAGTTTGCTCAAACCATCAATATACTTATCGTCCCATATACCTAAATCATTATCAGTGATAGAACTTACATAAGGAAGTACTCCAGTAGCTTCAACAATAATAAGTCCTGTTCCGCCTATAGCTCTTGTAGCATAATGCTGAATATGCCAATCATTAACATATCCGTCTTCTGCACTGTACATACACATTGGAGGCATTACTACACGATTTTTTATTTCAAGATTACCTATTTTTAAAGGTGTAAAAAGATTGCTTTTTTCTGGTTTCATAAAATAACTCCTTTATAAAAAATTAATTATTAAACATTCTTTATATAGTACTATATAGTATATAACAATTTTTTTAATATTTCAATTTCACAATATAATTAATTTAAATATACCTGTTGTATAATTATATGTGAATATCAAAAAAATCAATATAAATAACACATATAATACATTTGTTTGTAAAAAATGCGTGAAAAACACATAAGAATTATTATTAAATTATCAAAAACATACTAATAAAAAAATACTATTCTTTCTTTTCAACCCATTTAATAGTATATCTGTCAAATGATTTACTTCTATCGGCAAGCCATATAGTATCTTTTTTCACTTTAGCTGTTACAGTAATATTCTGTCCTACATACTGGGCATATTCATCAAAAAATTTTTTATCAAAATAATAATCTCTCTCTTCTGTACTTATAACAATACTAGGAAATATTGAAGTTCCAACCATTCTAATAGTACCTGTGATATCTTCCTTTTTAGCAAAAAGTAAAAAGAAAAAAATACACATACCAATATAAGAATATTTTATCATATTTTTATAAATTGTTTTCATTAGTTCTCCATTTTTTGTAGATTAATATTTTTTATATTTCAGCATTTACAAAACAATTATGTATTTAAATATATAATAATCATATTTATTTTAACTAGTAATATCAGCAGGGGTTAATCCTTCGTTATTTTTTATATCAGTTTTTGCACCTCTTTGAACAAGCAAGTCAATAGTGGAAGAGTATCCCTTTTCACAGGCACAATGCAAAGGAGTGTTTCCCTCATTATCTTTGGCATTAATGCTTAAAAATGTATTAGATAAATAATATGATATGGCTTCATCATTTCCATATAAAGCAGCAAAATGCATAACCGTTCTTCCGCTTAAAGATTTTTCTCTTGTAAGAGAAGGATCTTTTTTTAATAAAAAATGTATCATATTAGCGTCAGAAAAGGCCGAAGCATAAAATAAACTGCAGTATCCGTTATAATCTTTTTTCTTTGTGTCAGCCCCATTTTCTATAAGAAGATTTACAGCATTAGTATTGCCTTTATATACAGCATACTGTAAAGGAGTGGTTCCATTAAATAATACTTCTCCGCTGAAATTTTTTCCTTTAATAGAATATATATTAGTATAATTATTAAGAGGCATTTCTATATCTATAATATTACTATAGCTTAAAAGAGCTTTCATAATTTCAAGTCTGTCATAATTAATAGCATAAAGTAATGGAGTAAAACCTTCCTCATTTCTTGAGTTTATATTAATACCATTTGAAACAGCTTTCAATACATCAGAAACATTGTTATTGTATATGGCTTCAAATAAAGGTTGGCTTGCATTATAATACTCTGAATAATCATCATCTGTATCAGGCTCTACATAATCATCAGAATTATCTTCAGTAATTCCTTCATCACTATACTCGTATATTAAGTCATCAGCAAAAGTATTAGCATTAACTGCCTTAACATTATCAAATGTGTTTTCATTATTAATGCTGTTAGTATATTCTATATCATCATAAGGTAAACTTTCCGAAGAATAATTAGTACTCATATTATTGCTTTGATTAATAGAATTAGTATATTCTATATAATTATTTGTATCATTTAAGTTTGTATTATTAGTATTTATCTTATTCAATTTATCATTTGTATAGATATTGGTAAATGAATTAGTATCATTACTTATAATGCTATCTATACTCTCAATACCATCTGCATATAATAAATCAGAAGCAGTTTTTCCATCATAATTTTTTATAGTATAATCAGCACCTTTTAATAGTAAAAATCTGTATGTATTGCTGTTATGATTTTTTACGGCAAAATGCAAAGGGGTATTACCATCAATATTCTGAGCATTTATATTAATAGGAGTTCTATTCATAATGGCTGTCAAAGTATTAGTATTTCCCAATGCTGCTGCATTATGCAAGGGAGTATCACCATATATATCAACAACTCTGTAAGAATTACTGCTGTAATTTAGAAGCGTATCAATAACTTCTGCACTTCCATAACTTGCTGCATACATTAAAGCATTATTTCCTAAACTGTCTTTTCTGTTTATGTCAGCACCAAGTTTTAAAAGAGTGTTTATTATATTAATATTTCCTTTGAATATAGCATACTGCAAAGGACTAGCATCTCCCAAATATACATTGCCTACAGCTTCTATTCCATTAGTACTTTCATCAAAATATACTTCGCCTTCTGGTATAAAACTAGTTTCTATATTGATAATATTAGTATTATACATTTTATATCTAAAAATCTGATTAACTATATCATCTTTGCCAAGATGTATAGCATAAGTAAGAGGAGTTTCATATTCTGTAATTACAGAGTTCATATTAAAATTAGAATACATCATTATATTTCTTAAAGCATTAGTGTCTGATGTTTCAATAATTCTTGCTATATACATATTCTCTTCATAAGTATTTGTAAGAGAATTATTATTTTCTTCATTGTTATCATCACCTAAATCAACAGCAGAACTTCCTCCAGATAAAATATATTCAGGCTTAACTCCGTAATTATCTCCTATATCTTTATTAGCACCAAGTTTAATAAGAAGATTGTAAGCCTCTTTTTTTCCATGATAAGCAGCATAATATAAAGCAGTACAGCCGTTTAAATCTCTATCATTAATATTCATATCAACATTTTTAATTAAAAAATTAATAGTCTCTAAATTGTTAAGAGATGCCGCATAATGAAGTCCGTTAATATTGCTATTAGGAGTTTTATCGTTTACTAAAGTTCTGTCTCTTACAAGAAGCATTCTTATGATATTTCCGTCCCCAAAACCGCATGCATATAAAAATACAGAAGTTCCTTCATTATCTCTAGCCTTAACATTAGCCCCCTTATCTATTAGCTGTTTAACTATTCTGGCATTTCCTTTAAATATAGCAAACATTAAAGGAGTAGCTCCTCCTATATTAAAACTGTCGCCTTCGTATCTATTTATATACGGATAATCTGCAAAATCGTCTGGAAGTTTATATTCAATATTAACTTCGCTGTACTCAAGCAATACTCTTACAGCTCTTTCATTACCGCATTCAATAGCATACAAAAGCGGAGTTAATCCTCTTTCATTTGCAGCATTTAAATCAATTTTATATCTCAAAATATTTTTTAATTGAGCTTCATATTTATTTTCTTTTACAGCCTTAAAAAACTCTTCTTCCTTTGAAGTAAGAGCAAAAATATTTATATAAAAAACAATTAAGAGTACAGAAGCATATAATACTTTTTTCATAATAAAAATTAAGTTCCTCCAATACGAATATTCAATCACAAGTAAACATAATTATATATCAATAAATTATTAATAACAATAAACAATTATCTTTTATTTCAAAACATCAGCAGGTTTTAATCCATCATTATTTGCTATATTTTTATCAGCACCTAATCTTAAAAGCAGATTATAAGCATCTTTTTTATTGTTTGCAGCAGCATAATAAAGAGCAGTCCAGCCATCATTATCCTGAGCATTAATATCTACTTTTAAATTTCTAACCAAATATTTTATATTGTCTATATTATCATAAACAACAGCCATATGAAGAGGAGTAACATTATCTTTTGTTTTGCTATTAACAAGATTTTTATTTTTAGATACAATACTTCTTAATATTGAACTGTTTCCAAAAGCAGCTGCATATAAAAAAGTACTCCAGCCCTCTTCATCAACAGCATTAACATCAGCACCTTTTCTTATAAGAGCATTTACTATTTTACTGCTCCCATTGCTTTTAAATATGGCATAAATAAGCGGAGTAGCTTTACCTATATACACAGCGTCATTTGAATTATCACCCAAATGAGTAAAATAACCTTCTGGAAGTTTAGATTCCAAATTAATATTTCTGTTGACAATAAGTGTATTGAGAGAGTCTATGCTGTTATTTTTTATAGCCAAATGCAAAGCACTTAAACCGTAACCATCTTTAGCATTAATATTAGCCCCCCTATTTATAAGAGATCTAATAGTTTTATAATCATCAACTTCTATAGCTTTAAATAATTCAATATCAATATCTCTAAGTTCATTATTTTCTTCTTCTATGGTTCTAGTTAAAACAGTTTCTGGAAGCACATTATTATTATCAGCAATAGTACTATCAGCCCCAAGCATTATAAGCAAATTATAAGCCTCTATACTTTTAGAATGAGCTGCATAATAAAGAGGAGTCCAGCCGTCAATATCTCTTGCATTAATATCTATATTAGAATTCGTACATAAATACATTATAGCTTCAAGGTTATTATAATCACTTGCTGCATGAAGAGGTGTTACATTAAACTCTGTTTTTGTGTCAAGCAAAGTGCTGTCTTTTTCTGCCAATAGTGACAATGTATACAAATCAGAAAAAGCAGCCGCATACATTATACTGTTCCAAGTTTTAAAATCTTTTACGGATAAATCTGCACCATTCTCTATTAAAAACTCTGTTATATATCTGTTATTTTTATATATAGAATATAGTAAAGGAGTAGCACCGCCTAAATTATCCTCATAATTATCTGGAAGTTTTGTATTAATATCGGCACTATTACTTATAATTGTTTTTATATATTCCAAATCATTATTATCAATTGCCTCATACACATCAGTATATTCTAGATTATTATTTATAACTTCATCATTATCTAATCTATTATAATAATAATCATTTTCTAAAACTTCATAATCTTCAATAATATTTTCAAGATTTTCAATATCCTGTGCATAAATAAATACACTAAAAACGAATAAAATAATCAAAATATTTTTCATAATAATAACTCTCATATATATACTGCATTATAAAACAATTATAAATAATATAAGTAATAAAGAAAAATACACTATTGAGTAGTAGCAGCACTCTCCTGCAAATCGGTAATTGTACTATTAAGATTATATTCTTTTCTAGGAAGTCCAACATTAGGAAAGTCAGTAAGAGTAAATTCTATCCAAAACTCTTTATCCCAATAAATCCCTTTTACAGAACCTGATGTAATGTCAGAAGGAAGTGTTGAAGGTCTTACCGCAAATGTAGCAAGAATCTGCCAGCCATCTAATTCATGCCAAACGCTTGCTTCTATTGACTTTAATTTAAATAAACTATCTGTACGTTTCTGAGAATCTGAAAAATTAAATGAATTAATAATATCCCAAAAAGGATTAACCCAAGTCTCATTTTCTTTTTCTGCATATGATTTTATATATCTGTATGCTTTTTCATTAGCACTTGTAGTAGCTATTCTAAATCTCCATTGATCCAAAACTTGAAGCTCTATACCAAAAGTAAATGCAGCTGTATTGTATCTGTAATTAATAAAATCATGAGTAAAAGAAAAACCAAAATACAAATTAAAATCATTAATTATACCATCAAAAAAAGGCTTTTTATTATTCTTTATTAATATCCAGTCAGTTATCTTTCCAAGAGGTATTGGAAAATGAAAATAAGAATTAATACGATTAACTGTTAAATTAGTACCTAATAAATTTCTTGATATATCATACGATATGTAAGACTGATTATATAAAAGCCTTGCAGAAGCTCCAACTTCAGTAGTAAGCATTTTATTGGTAGAAAATTCTACCTGATAAGTTCTAGTTTCAGAGTTGTATGTAGGTATAAAATCATAACCAGTTCTTATAGAAGTTTCCAAATTAAGATTTAAGTCTGGAATAAAGAATAAACTATATCCAGTACCACCCAGTGTAAACTTTGTAGTAAAGTTATGATTATTAAACTCCCCTACCTGAGAACCAATAGCATCAGTATCTATATATTTCTCTTTAAATCTATAATTTAATGTATAAGTAGTATCCCATCTTACTGTAGGCTCAAAATAATGCGTGAAATTATAAGGTAAAATAGTATAAGGCAAGAACATAGAAAAATTCATTCCAGTTCCCAATCCCAAATAAGTATTATCTTTATCATAAATCAAATCTTCTGCTGTAGGATCAATACTATTTTGATATGAATACTCCATATTAATATTAGGGACAAATCTAATAAAATCATTAGTAAAGTTTCTTGATATAGAACCGTATAAATTTAAATTATTTCTTTCAGCAAGTTTATCATTAAGCTGTTCGTCCAACATAGGATTATTATAAAAAGCAATACCTTCAGAAGTTTTGTAATTAATAGTATGATTATAACTGCCTCTCAAACTATAATTAAGGTTAAGACCTGGAAAATAATATGAAGTTTCATCTCCAAATACAGAACTATAACTAGCTTCTACAGATGGTAGAATAAGTTTATACGGTTTAGGCATATAGTAGTCAAAATTTGTATTAACGTCTACAGAAATATTCCTTACAGCCTGCAAATCCCATTCAGCACCAACTTTTAAATTAACGCCGTAAATATTATTATTAACATATACCGAGTTTTCTGTATAATATTCTGGATAGCTGTCACCTATATCCTGCAAATTGCCTGTAACGGATGTAAAGAATGTTAATATATCAAACTGACCTCTTTGATTATAAAAATCAGATTTAAAATACAAATCGCTATTTAAATTTAGTTTTCCTGTAATATAACTATTAATATTTTGACTGCTGTATAACTGAATGGTATGATCATATTGAAATTTGTATCTAGGTACAAATTTTCCGCCTTCACCTGAAGCAAAATAGTTAACATACCTAGTACCATAACCTATACTAGAAGTAATATAAGAATCAAGTAAATAATACTGCCTTCCTAAAGCAAACATAGCATCTAATGACAAATCCTGATACTGACTAGTATACCTTATTTCATCACCTATAAGAAAACCTAATTTTTGATATGCATCAAATCTTATTTTATGCTGCACTCCGTATAAATTAAATATCTTATAATTTTGAATATAAACACCTTCTCTCAACGATTCACCAAAAGAAGATATTATACCTGTACCCATATAGTTCTGAAGAAATAAAGGAAAATAAAATACTGGCTGACGGCCTACTCTATAAATGCTGTTAAATACCATCATCTTCTTATTGTCCCAGAGATAAACTCTGCTTGTTAAAAAGTCATGGGCTACTGGAGTAAGACGTGAAAAACTCACGCTGCTGTTTTCAGCAAAGAAATCCTGATCATTAAATTTTATTACACGTCCTTCAACGGTAAATCCCATAAACTTGGTACCGCCCCCAAACAAAACACCTTTTTTATTTTCTCTGTTAAGCATAAACCACTCGCCATTAAGAGTAGTTTCTCCAGACTCTACCTTTAAATTTCCAGCAGCAAATACCTCCCCTGTTTTTAAGCTATATACAACCCTGTCTGCTATCAATGTATTATTATACATTCTCATAGTAACATTACCATATAATGATATAAGCTCTTCTTCTGCCTCTTTTATTTCATAACGTTCAACAAAATCTGCCCCTATAAGTTCTACCTGAGCACCTCCTCTATTTATGGTATTTCTTGCTACTTCTTTTATCTGGTCTTTATCAGTTATAACCTCCTGCTTTATATTAACCTGTCTTTCTATAATCCTAGCTCTTAAAGTAGATTCTGTATCATAAGGATAGATTTCTATATTATTAACTCTGGCATATTCCTGAAGTACATAATATGGTGTAAAGTTTACTAAATTTATAAAGGATATAGGATTTTTTCTTGCATCAAATTTATTTATCTGCATTATTGCACTTTCACCTACATTATTAGCTGCAGCAGTATTATTTACATTATTATTAGCGTTTTGAGTATTCGTATCTTGTGCATACAAACATACATTAAATATAAATGTAAATAAAAGCAAAATTAAAATCCGCATTATATCCTCTAAAATACAGCTTTTGTTTAAGAAAATTTAATTTTAAAGAAATTGCGTTTTCCAACTTTTAAAATACCCTCTTTAGAAACTAAAGTATTTATATCATTAATTTTTTCATTATCCAAACTAACACTTCCCTGAGAAATAAGCCTTTTTAAATTTGATTTACTTTCTGAAGGCATACAAACAGATAATATATTTAAAATATTATCATCTTTATTAACTGACACTTCATCAATTTCATCAGGAAGCCCCTTTGAACTAAATATCCTTTTAAACTCATCTTCAGCATTATTTGCTTCTTCTTCTCCATGGTATATTTTAACAATTTCTTTTGCTAATATTCCTTTAATATTTCTAGGATTTTCTCCGCTTTCCATAGATTTAGTATAATTTTTTATATCTTCTATAGGTATATCAGTAAGAAGCTCCATATATTTAGAAATCAAATTATCTGGTATGCTCATAGCCTTTCCATACATATCTTTAGCACTGTCATATATACCAATATAATTACCAAGAGATTTACTCATCTTCTCTACACCGTCAAGTCCTTCTAATAAAGGAACTGTTATAACAGCCTGAGGAGACAATCCGTATTCCTTCATCAAAGTTCTTCCTACGAGCAGATTAAATTTCTGATCGTTACCTCCAAGTTCAACATCGCATTCTAAAGCAACAGAGTCATACCCTTGAGCTAAAGGATACAAAAACTCCATAATGCTTATAGGCTGACCATTTTTATATCTTTTAGAAAAATCATCTCTTTCTATCATCTGAGCCACTGTATATCTTGAAGTTAATCCTAATACATCAGCAAAACTCATTTTTTCAAGCCATTTAGAATTAAACTCTACTATAGTTTTTTCTGGATCTAAAATTTTAAAAACCTGCTGTTTATATGTTTCAGCATTTTTTAATACATCTTCTAAAGTAAGTCTAGGTCTGGTTTTAGTTTTTCCAGAAGGATCCCCTATTCTTCCAGTAAAATCTCCTATTAAAAACACTACTTTATGACCTAATAACTGGAAATGTCGCATCTTTCTTAAAAGTACAGTATGACCTAAATGTATATCTGGTGCTGTAGGGTCAAAACCCGCTTTTACTGTTAATTGTTTTCCGCTTTTTAATTTTTCTTTTATTTCTTCAAGTCCTATAACTTCGCTTATACCGCGTGTAATTAATTCTATAGATTCTTCTACAGTGTATTTTTCCATAATGATTAACCCTTTTATAAATAAAAAATATTATTATACAGATACTAATAATAATGTAAATTTTAATTAAAGTCAAATATGATTTTTTATTATGTTAATTTTATATCAATAAAATGATGACTATGCAATAATAAAGTTTAAGCGAATTGATATATCACTGTATCAATAACCATTATACATATTAATATCATAATTAAAAAATACAATAATTAGGAATTACAAATTAACATAACACAATTATGACATTTGATTTTTTTTATAATAGGTATATTATTAATAAAAATCAAAATTCTTTATAAAAGGCTTATATGAATATATTAGTTATCAACGGTCCTAATACAAATATGCTTGGTGCAGCACAAACCGAAATTTTTGGAAATACAACACTGGGCGATATTGAAAAAAAAATTAAAGAAGCAGCATTAGGCAGTGCTAAAGTATCATTCTTTCAGTCAAACCATGAAGGAGCTATAATAGACAGAATACACAGAGCTTATGATGAAAGTACAGACTACATCATCATAAATGCAGGAGCATATGCCAATATTTCTATAGCAATAAGAGATGCATTTCTTGCAACAAATATTCCATTTATAGAAGTGAGTATGAGAAATGTTTATGCGGCTGAAAGTTATAGGGCTAAAAGTTATTTATCTGATATAGCATTAGGTGTAATTACAGGTTTCGGAGATAATAGTTATATATTAGCTTTGGCTCATTTGCTCTCTATACAAAAAAGAAATGATTAATATAAACGGAGTTTGAAAATGTGTAAATTGACTTTAAATGAAAGCGGTGAAAACAAAAAATTTGATTATGATTCTAGGTTAAACAGATTATTAAAACTGACAAAAGAAAATTTGCTCATAACCAAAAATGAAAATATATTTTATCTAACAGGATTTAAAGGCACTGCAGGCTGGCTTCTTATCAGCAGCGGAAAAAAATATTTATTTGTAGATTCAAGATACTCTGAACATGCTACAAAAGTTACACATAAAACTACTGTTATACTTGTAGCTACTACATATGCTGATGCTTTGGCCGAGTTCTGCAAAGAAAACAACATAAAAGAAGTATATGCTGCTAAAAGCGGACTTTATCTTGCTGAATATGAAGCTATAGTTTCTGCAATGGTTAATAGTTCTATAAAAATAGGAATAAGCAAAATAGATGTTGATGTTATAAGACAGGTAAAGGAAAAAGCAGAAATTAAAATAATAAAAGATAATTTAAATAGAGCTGAAAAAGCCATGACTAAAATGCTTGCATTTGTAAAAGAAGGTGTTACAGAGAATGAACTTGCAGCCGAACTTGAATATCAAATGCGTAAGGAAGGAGGAGATAAAACAGCATTTGATACTATTTTGCTTTTTGGAGATAGAACTTCTCTTCCTCATGGTGTGCCTTCGGATAGAAAATTGAAATTAGGCGATAATATACTTATGGATTTTGGTTTGTCAAAAGACGGATACAAAAGCGATATCACTAGAACATTTTTCTTCGGCAAAGGAGAGCATTTTGAAGAGATGAGTAAAATATACAATATAGTAAGAACAGCTCATCTCAAAGCAATAGAAGCTGTACATTCTGGAGTATTAGGAAAAGAAGTAGATAATGCCGCAAGAGAAATTATAAAAAGTAATGGATACGGACAATATTTCGGACATGGACTTGGTCATAGTGTTGGTCTTGAAATACATGAATCTCCTAGACTTTCACCTCTAGTTGACCATATACTTGACGGAGGATCTATTGTTACAATTGAGCCAGGTATATATGTACCTAATTTGGGCGGAGTTAGAATAGAGAATATGGTAATAGTAACTAAAGAAGGGGGTGTTTCTATGAATAATACTCCTACAGACCTTATAGTATTATAATAAAATATTGACTTATTCTTTTTAAGATATATATTAAATAAAAATAGTTATAATATTTTAATTAGGAAAAATATATGGCAAGAAGAAAGAAAAAATCATCACCAATTATAATAATACTCATTATTATAATTGCATCTATCTACTACTATTATAATAATATATATATTAAAAAAGATACAGAAAAAACTCAAAAACAAACTGTAACAAGATATAATAGAGATGATTGGGGAGATTGGATTGATGAAGATAATGATGGACTTAATACCAGACATGAAGTACTTGCAAGAGAGTCGCTAATAAAACCAGTTATATCAAATAACAGAGTAATATCAGGAAAATGGTACGATAAGTTTACAGGCAAATATTTTACCAATGCAAGAGATTTGGATATAGATCATTTAGTGCCTTTAAAAAATGCTTATGAAAGCGGTGCAAGTAATTGGAGTAAAGAAAAGAAGAACGAATATTATAATTATATGAAAAATGAAAATCATTTAATAGCAGTATCAAAAGGAGCAAATCGTTCTAAAGGCGATAAATCTCCAGTTGAATGGCTGCCTCCTAATGAAGAATATCAATGCGAATATGTACGTGAATGGTATAAAATAAAAACTGATTGGGGGCTTACTATAGAAGAAGGTTTTGATGAAGTTTCAAACCGAGTATGCAGAGGAAAATGATTATTATTTATTTTTATTAGCCATATAAGCAAAGCTGTCAAAATATTTCATAATGCTTTCATCTGTATGAAATTCATTACTCCCAAGAAGATAATCACATATAACCTCTCTAAGTCTTGTAAACTCTTTAATACTATGCTTTTTATATTGTGCTTCTATAGTTAAATCAATTAATTCTAATGCTCTGTAAGCTGCATTTTTAGAATACTCTATATTATTTTTCTTTTTAAAACGTATTGCTCTGTATACTTCGCTTCCAATATTGCCCATCTGCTGTGCTAAAGTGAACGTTTTCCATCTGCCGTTAGCTAAATCTTTATGTACATATCCCATAACATCACCCTATCTTTTTACAATGTTATTAACAATATTTATTATATCATTTCTAATATTCTCATCTTCAACATATCTTGTTCTATTATTATCTATAGGGCGTATATTTATAAGAGAATCAAATTCTATAAAATCTTCATCCTCTAATTCTGGATATATATTAATTCCCCATAAATCCCTTTGAGAAGATCCATTTTCTATTAATAAAGCCTCTAAATCACTATGAAGCTCAGCGTCTAATGCCAAATATTTTTTTTCTATATCAACAACACCTTTAACCATTTCTGGAAAAAAATTCCCCAGCATACTTTTTATCTCTTCTAAATCAATACTATCTTTTATTATAATCATAAACTTATCTCTTAAAAATATATCTGTTAATATTTTCAACATGCTCTTCATAAGTAACAGAAAAAGCATGTTTACCAGTGCCATCAGCAACAAAGAAAATATAATCAGTATCGGCAGGATTTAAAGCAGCCTCTATAGCCTTAGCACCAGCAGAACATATAGGTCCAGGAGGAAGTCCAGTATTTTTATATGTGTTATAAGGATGTTCCATACGAAGGTCAGCATATTTAAGATTTGGTTTTTCTATATAATCACCTTTTACTAATGTCATAGCATATATCGTAGTAGGATCTGCTTCAAGTCTTTTATCAATATTTAATCTGTTATAGTATACTGAAGATATAAGTTTAGGATCATCTAAAGGCCCCATTTCCTTTTCTACTATAGAAGCCATAGTAAGTACTTCATGAACACTGCGTCCTATTTTTTTAGCTCTATCTTCTAAATCTGGAAACTGTTTAAATAAAGAATCTATCATATATGTAACCAATACTTTTGTAGGATTGCCTTTAACTATATAGTATGTGGAAGGAAATATATATCCCTCAACACTGTCGGAAGGAATATTGTATTTTTGTAGTATTTCTTTGTCATGGCATACTTCTAAAAATTCTTTTTTGGTGGTAAAGCCTTGAGCCTCAAGATAAGCACCTATCTCATAAATATTTTTTCCCTCAGCAATAGTAAGTCTTACCATAGCCTGCTTACCGCTGTTAAGATGCTTCATAATATCTATCATACTCATACTTCTATCTACCTGATAATATCCGCTTAAAAGTTTTCTGTCGTATTTTAGATATTTAGCAAAAGCAACAAATATTTTTGAATTTCTTATAAGTCCCTGAAGCTCTAATTTTTTAGCTATTGTAGAAGCACCTTCTCCCTGCTTTATTTCAAAATATACTTTATCACTATCACCGCCTACTGGACTAATCATGTATTGTATAAATGCCGCAGAAGAAGCCGATACTACGGCAGCTAATATTATTAATATAATAAGCAATTTTTTCATAATTATTCTCTATATAAATTATTATTTTTAGATTAAAACAGATGATTAATCTTTATGTAATAAGTTTTTAATATCATTTAATATTGGAATGTATATCATTTAACGATACTTCTTTCTCTTCGCCAGTGTCCATATTTTTTAATTTACACATTTCTCTTTTTAACTCATCTTCTCCAAGAACTAAAGCATATTTGGCATTTCTTTTATTTGCAGATTTAAACTGACTTTTTACAGACTTGCATGCAAAATCATAATCACAGCTTATATTATTAGCTCTTAATGTCTGCATAATTTTCAAAACATTATTTTCAGTCTCTTTAAAAGCAACAATAAAAACATCAAGTCTGTCTGTAATAATATTATCCTTACTTTCAAGCACAAGCAAAAGCCTCTCAATACCCATAGCACTTCCTACAGCAGGAACATCTTTACCATTATTGAAAAGACCAATCAAATTATCATATCTTCCGCCGCCAAGTATAGCACTTTGAGCTCCTAATGCATTAGTCTGCACTTCAAAAGCAGTTTTTGTATAATAATCAAGCCCGCGTACAAGCATATGATCAACTGTAAAGTTCTGACCTATTCTTGTAAGCTCATCACATAATTTATCAAAATGCTCTTTACACTCATCGCATACATAATCATAAAATTTTGGTATGTCTTTTATAGTTTCTTTGCATTTCTCATTTTTGCAGTCTAATATTCTTAAAATATTTCCCTCATATCTTTTTTGACAAGTTTCGCAAAGATCATCTTTTCTGCTTCCTATAGCTTCTTTAAGAGCATTATTATAAGCTCCTTTACATTTAGAACAGCCTACTGTATTTATTAAAAGATTTACATTATCAATTCCAAATTCTTTTAATACATTTATGTTAAGAAGAATTATTTCAGCATCTATTAAAGGAGAAGTTCCTCCTATACATTCTACACCGAATTGATTGAACTCTCTGTATCTTCCTTTCTGAGGACGTTCAGCTCTGTACATAGTGCCTAAATAGAATAATTTATTTATAGCAAACTCATTTTGCATAGAGTTTTCTACATATGCTCTTGCCACAGATGCTGTGCCTTCAGGTCTTAAAGTAAGAGAACGTCCTCCCCTATCTTCAAAAGTAAACATCTCCTTTCCTACAATATCAGTACCTTCTCCTATTCCTCTTGTAAAAAGGTCTGTATATTCAAATAAAGGAGTTCTTATTCTGCCGTATCCATAAAGTTTTACTATCTCTTTTATCTTATTTTCTATAAACTCCAATCTTTTGGAAGAATCATAGAAAAAGTCATTAGTTCCTCTTGGTTTTTTTATATCTAACATCTCAACTTATCCTAGTATTAATTTATTGTTTAATTTAAAATCTCTTGTGTTTTACTGCTTCCAGCTTTGGAAATATTTTTTGGAGGTTCATATAAAGGTTTTGAACTTTTTACTGCTCTTATACCTGTTATTTTATTTTCATAAGAAGGCATAACTGATAAATCTTTAAACATAGTAGAAGAATAATCAAGTATTTGAGTATCTTTAGGTTTTGAAGCAAGTATATTTATAAAATTATTTCTCTGAGTCTCATCAGCAACACCTATTCTAGCTCTCCAATAAAGAACTGTAGGGTAATATCTATGATCTTCAGTAAGAGAAGAACCTACTTCAGCAAACATTTTATCAGCTTCATATAAATCATTATAGGCAAATAAATTAACAGCACCCAAATAAAGTCTTGTTCTCATCAAAAGATTAGAATTATCTTTTTTATTGTACGCAAATGTTAAATCGGATTTTGCCTGAGCTGCAAACTCGGAAGATCTTCTGCCCTCATTTAAAAATCTTGAGTAATAAGCAACGCCTCTATAGTAAGTGTATTCTTCTACAGATATTCCCATATATTCATTATAAGGGTTGGTGTTAAACCAATCTGTTGCAACTTTTGCAGGTCTTGATAATACTTCTCTTATTATATTTCTAGTATTTTCTGCATTGCCGTCATATTTATTAACAGGTGTATTTTCTTTTCCTACAGTTAAAGAAACATCTTCTGTATTTTCTTCTTCCAATGTTTCGCTAACTTCATTACTATTTGTTAAAGTTTCTTCAGCATCCTCTTTATTTTCTTCTGAAATATTAGTATTTTCATTAGTATAATGATCTTCTATTATTATAGAAAATAAATTATATTTGTCTTTTTCTACTTTTACACTATTAGTATATAATTTATCTCCAAAAGATATATAAGCATCGTATGTACCTTCTGAAACTTCTATAATAAAATTAGTAGAAATATCTGTATTAAATGAATAGTCTTCTATATCAACACCTATATTCCCATTATTAGGATTTTTATCTATTAAAATAGTTAATGGATATAATATTTTTTCTGCATCTTCACTAGGTATAACCTCTGGATCTTCTATTACTATTTCATCAAGTATTTCTTCTTCTATAGCTGGTATTCTTCTATTTGAAGCATTTTCAGGTGTTTTTTCTTTTTTAGCTATATCCTGAAGTTCATCTAACTCTTTCTTTTCTTCAGGTGCTACCCTATTTTCTACTAAATCTTCTTCATTTTTTTCTTCTATTTCTTTTTCTATATCTTCAATTTCCTTAGTAGGAGCATATCTTTCAAAAACAGCAAACTTCTCTGATGTAAATGTAGATAATCCTTCTTCTTCTGGAAGTATAGGAATAGAGTTTTTAATAAGAGTATACACATCCATATTTGAAGTAGTCCACTCATAAACTCTTTGCGTCATATTTTCAGGAGATTTTAAATTCTTCATCATTTCTGTAATACTTTTATTATCGCCTGTAAAATAATCGTATATTGTGTTTTCTGGATTTCTTGAGAGTATATCTAATGTTTCATAATAGCTGCTGTATACCATAGGAGTTATATAGCTTAAATACATACTCCAATATATAGCTGTAGCATAATTAGGATTTGAAGTTTTACAGTTATCAGCATAATATTTGAATATTCTTGCTGGAAGTTCTTTATCTCCCGGTAAAATAGTAAGTATGCCTCCTATATACAAAAATGCTCTGTCATTATAAGAGTATACTGGATCATTAGGAAGTTCTAAAGCCTGTCTGAAATCACTTGCTGCCCTATTAACTTCTGTTCTAGCTGCCTTAAACTTTACAAATGATAAATATCTGCTTACTCCTCTATAAAAATCAAAAACATATCTATTAACTCCATATTCATAAGAATAACCATTTTTCTTAAACCATTCTATAGATCTTTTAGGAGCTTTATCCTGCAAATCCTCTATATATTCTGGAAATGTTATATTATTTTGGGCGAATAAAGGCAAAGAAAAAAGTAATGCCAATGCAGTATAAATGATTTTTTTCATTGTTATCTCCAAATATTTTTATACTATTCGTTAAAATATCGACATCTGTTAAAAAACTTAATCATATTTTACTATAAAAAAATATAATATCAAGTATAATGCACTTTGATTTTTGACTATATATTAAATTACCACCCTATCATTACCCTGACGCTTTAGAAGTTTTTCTCTTTCCAAAGCATTTAAAAGCGGTATTACATATTTTCTTGAAAGACCTGTTTTTTCTTTGACAAAGGCTATTGTTATAATATCTTTAGGTTTAGAATTTTTCATTATTAAATTTTTTACTCTATTGTATACATCTATATGATAATATATACCCTCTTCAAGATACATAGCCTGCTTAGAAGCAGATAATACTTTTATATCTTTCATTCCATTAGGAAATGTCTTTATGGCTTTCTCATCTAATCCGTTTAAATCTTCTTTTTTTAGTTTATCTAATAATAATTTCTGAGAATTAGTTAAATCAATACTTTGGCTATATTTCTTGTATATATTATTAAAAGGCATTATGATTTTATTTTGAACTAAATAATCTATAAAAGGTTTTGTAAAGGCATTATCTATATTGAGATGATTTCTTATATCTTCAAAAGAAAACCCATCTTTTTTAGAATCTATTAATTTTTTTGACTCTTCAAGAAGATTATTTAAATAATCCTTTTTCACAAAATAATTAGATATACTTACTGCATAGTCTGGAAGTTTTCCTACAGCAATAGAATATCCATTTACCGACATAACCAAATCAGTATATCTATCTCTTTTTACTTTACCCAAAAAGTCATGGGCATTATCCATTATACCTTTTCTAATCTGAGGTGTTGTTTTGCTGCCCCAAAATACATCTCCAGTACCTATTATATTGCTTCCGCCATGACTTATTAATATGCCTCTTTCTTTCCAAAATACTGATATAGGCTCATCAAATTTTAATCTTATAAACCTATCATCTATTTCCCTAATATCAACATCAGTTTTTATCTTTTTATCCGCATCATTATAAACAGCCCTCTTATACATAGGTATTATCTGAGCTACCGCACATTCAGTACCTATAGCAAACTCTGCATTTTTTATCTTTTTTAAATATTCTACATCGCTGTTATGAACTAATTCCAGTATTATCTCATCTGTTAAAAATACTGTTTCGTCTTTATCGCATAAAAGATGCCCTCTTCTAATCTCTTCTTTTTTTATGTTTTTTAAATTTATAGCTATACGGGATGTTGCATATACTATTTCTCTGTCCTCATGATAGGACTGAATATTTCTTATAGCAACTTCTTTTTTTGTAGGATAATGTATTAGAGTATCATCTCTTTTTATACTGCCTCCTTTAATACTGCCAGTAATAGTGAGACCAGCACCTTTTATAGAAAAAACTCTATCAACATAAATATGCGTTTTTATATCTTCTTCATATTTTTCATTAATTAATATATCTGTAACTCTTTCTTTTAATAAATCTATATTAGTGCCGTTTAAGGCAGAAACTTTTACTATCTCTATATCCTTATTAAATATTCTGTATAAATTCTTTCTAATATCTTCTTCACTTTCTTTTAATTTCTCTTCATTAACTAGATCAATTTTATTCATTACACATATAATATTTCTTATACCAAGAGACAATGCTACTTTAGCATGTTCTTCTGTCATATTCATCCAGCCTTCACTGGCACAAACAACAAGCATAACCAAATCCAAGCTCCACATACCAGCAACCATGTTTCTTATGAATCTTTCATGACCTGGTACATCTATTACACCAATAGTAATATCATCATTAGGCTTGAAAAAACCAAATCCCAAATCAATAGTCATCTCTCTTTTTTTCTCTTCAGGCAAACGCATCATAGCGATACCTGTTAATGCTTTGATTAATTCCGATTTACCATGGTCAACATGCCCTGCTGTACCTATAATTCTGTTCATACTATGAAACTCCTATTATTGCTATGTTCGCCTACGCCTATAAATAGCAAATAAATAAATTTATTTTCTGGCTTCGGCTCACTTGTTCATTGCTATGTCACCCGTAAGGGTGCCTACTTGGTCGCCTCGCATTAAAAAAGTGAATAAATAAATTTATTCACACATCTGTGCCATTGGTATGGCTGGCTCGGCTAATTTTTTATTGCTTCTAATAAAAATTGTTAGCTATTTGCTGTATGATAAATAAATTTACTAGACGCTCACAATATTTAGCATTATAATAATTGCTAGTGATAAACTTATCCTTATAATATTTTCACATTCAATATTAAACTGCTAAAAAATTACCATTCTTTATTTTTATTAAAACCTCTTTTACATAATCTATATCTTCATCTTTTATAGTTATAACGTATATCAATACAGAATCTTTCTTAACTTTCGGTATAATAGGCACATCCAAATTATGCATAAACTTAATAACGGCTTTTATATCCTTAGGCTTAAAACTGATTGCATAAGACGGATAAAAAGTATCGGCCATAGCACCGCCTCCTGTTTCAACCAATTCTTCAATAACTTCAAAGCCTTCAATATTTTCTATGATTTTTAAAGCTTTTTGTTTTATGATTTCGGGTTTAACTGACAATAAAGTCTCACAATATCCTTTGAACTGCCCTTCAGTATTAAGTCTTTTTATAACACTTTTTTCCAATATGGAAAGTACAGTTTTCCCGCATCTGAAAGCCCTCATCAAAGGGTGTTTGTATATTCTCTCTATATATTCTTTCTTTCCTACTATAATACCTGCCTGCACACTTGAAAACATTTTATCACCAGAAAAACATACCAAATCAACTCCGCTTCTTAAAGCTGATTTTACATGCTCTTCTTCACTCATACTCTCATCAAATATTCCAGCTCCCTCATCATAAACTAATGGTATATTATTTGGTATAGCGTCTCTTATCTTTTTAAATGATGGGTGCTTAACAAATCCTCTTATTTTGAAATTTGATGCATGTACTTTAAGTATCATAGCAGTATTTTCTCTTAAAGCTTCTTCATAATCTTTTATAGTTACTATATTAGTTGTACCTATTTCTACAAGTTTAGCTCCTGCCTCTCTTAATATATCAGGTATTCTAAAACCTCCGCCTATCTGAACCTGCTCTCCTCTAGAAACAATAACCTCTTTATCAGTAGCCAAAGTCTTTAATATTAAAAATACAGCTGCTGCATTATTATTAACAACCAAAGCATCTTCGGCACCAGTTAATTTTGCTAAAAGCGAATACAAAAACTCGCCTCTTATTCCTCTGCCTTCATTATTAATGTTATATTCAAGATTATTGCTGCATATATTTAAAAGCTTAACTTTATCCCAAACTTCTGAATCTATAGGAGAACGTCCCAAATTGGTATGCATAATTGTGCCTGTGGCATTAATTACTCTTTTTATTGGGAGATTAGATTTCTGTTTTATTTTTTTCTCACAAAGTTTTATTATATCATCTTTGGTGGGAGAAAAATTAGGATTATTTTTTAGTTCTATTCTTAGTTTATCTAAAGTATCTCTTATAATATCTGCTATAATTGGACGTGAAAGAATTTCATAATATGGTTTTATAGAATCATGCTCTAATACTGTATTGGTTTGTACCAAGTTGAATTTATTGTTCATTATTAGTCCCTCTCTTTTTTATATAAAAAAATAAAATATACTTCAAGATAAGAGACTATTTTTCATTATTAGTAGTAATTTAATCATACTATACTTTTTACAGCCGCCTATTTATCGGAAGAGGCAGGAGTTGAACCTGCCAACGCTGCTATAGCGTCCAACGCTTTTGAAGAGCGCGGAGACCACCGGGCCTCATCTACCTCCAAGCAATACAATAATATATCATTTTTTATTTTATGTCAATTTTTTTTGTTATTTATTTCACCAATTATTAATATATTGCAAATTATCATTATTAAAATATAATTAAATAAAAAGAGGATTATCATAAATGAAAATTGCTATTTTAGGAGGAACTTTTGACCCTCCGCATCTTGGACATTTAATACTTGCTGATACTGTTATAACTAACTGCAATTATGATAAAGTAATTTTTATACCAGCAAAGATTCCTCCGCATAAAAATATAAGCGGAAAAGTATCAAATGATGACAGGCTCAATATGCTTAAACTTTCTATAGAAGATGATGAAAGATTTTTATTAGATGAATATGAACTTAACAATGATGGAGTTTCATATACTATAAACACATTGAATTATCTATATAAAAATTATGATATTGAAGGAAAAATCGGTCTTATAATAGGTGCTGACCTTGTGAGAGATTTTGATAAATGGAGAGAACCTCAAAAAATTTCTGAAATATCCGACATAACTGTTGTAAACCGAGAAGACGATAAAAACCTATATAAAGAACATATTGATAAATACAATATCAAAGTAATAATGGCTCCGCGTATAGATATATCTTCAAGCCTCATCAGAGATAGAATAAAAGAAAAAAAAGGATTTAGATATTTTGTAAAAGATAAAGTTTATGATTATATAGTATCAAAAAAATTGTATTTATAAATTGCATAAACATAAAATAATATAGGAGAATAATATGAAAAATATAAAATTAATATTAATAATACTTTTTATTTTTATAAACAGCCTTTACTCTCAAAAAATGTATCTTCTTAACGGACCTACTGGAATAGGCGGTTTAAAAATGATGAAAGACTACAATAAAATAACTATAAATACTGTAAATGCCCCAAATAATATGCTTTCATTGATAGTTAAAGGAGAGGCTGATATAGCGGCAATACCTGCTAATATGGCTGCCATAATTTTTAACAGACAATTAGATTATAAAGTTATAGCCGTAATATCAGAAACAAAACTTTTTATAGTATCTGCTAATAATAAAATACAAACTATAAACGATATAAAAAATAATACTGTATACTGCGGTACTAAATTAGCCGCACCTGATTTAATGCTTCAGTATTTAATTTCAAAAGAGCAAATTCCAAATGTTAATATTAATTATTCTTTAAGCAATCCAGATTTATCAAAAGCAGTAGCATCAAAAAATGCGGATATAGCTATACTTCCAGAGCCTTTTGTATCATCTGCAATGCTTGAAAATAAAGATGTGCATATAGTTGTTGAAATGTCAAAATATATTGATGATTACCCTGTAGCTGTACTTATAGCAAAAAATTATTTTATAAATCATAATAAAATGCTTGTAAAAGAAATATTAAATGAATACAAAAACTCTACTGATTATATTATAAACAATAAAGAAGAAATGAAAAATCTTATAAAAGAAAGAAACATGATAATAAATGCTGAAGCTGCATATTACGGATTAAACAGAATGGGATTAGTTTTTTATGATGGAGAAAAAATGAAATTCGCTTTAAATAGCTATTATAATTTTTTGTATAATTTTGATAAAAAATTAATAGGCGGCAAAATACCTAATGATAACTTTTATTATATAGAAAAATAAAAAATAATATAAAAAAATCAAATACAAAAATAATCTATAAGGCTTTGATAAAGTGGAAAACATTGATAAAAATAATATAAATACTAATGCTTATAAAAATATAATAAGAAACTTTAATATAGTTATAGGCATTAGCTTTATACTATTAATATCTTCTATATATATTATTTCTATATTTAGCATCAATATTCCAAAAATTAACTCTGATACCAATTTAGCATTACTAGAAACTGTTTTAAGTGAGAATTTTATATTTTATATAAAAATATTTTTCTCTTTTTTAATTCCATTAACTTTTTTTATATTCACATTTTTATTTGTATTAAATCCTATAAGTGTTAAATCTATATTAATATCATTTGTACTTATTTTTTTAACAGCCATTTATTTATACAATTTAAAATATAAAGTATTATTAAATCCTTTAGAGAATACCAAACTTTTTATAAATCTTATAGTTCATATAACGGCAGCAAACTTTATTATGCTTTTCATATCCGCTTTATCATATATAAAATATGATATAAAAAAACTTAATAATTTATACGATTTCTACACTATGACCGCAGAGATTATTATATGGAGTTTTCTTATATTTTTCATTATGTTTCTAATAATAGGAACAGTATTTGCTTTACTCTATTTTAACGGCAAAATAGATATAAAAATACTTGTAAAATCTCTATTAAAAAATAACTTAAAAAATATAAAGATACTACTTTCTATATTTACTCTGATTACAGTTTCAGTAATATATTTTTCTTATATAATATATAATAAAATGCCAAATACAAAATTATCAATAA
The DNA here is from genome assembly GCF_000384655.1 of Brachyspira innocens ATCC 29796. Classification (GTDB taxonomy): domain Bacteria; phylum Spirochaetota; class Brachyspiria; order Brachyspirales; family Brachyspiraceae; genus Brachyspira; species Brachyspira innocens. The sequence goes on from NZ_ARQI01000114.1 coordinate 42,258, forward strand.
ATATTTCTAGGACTTTATCTTTATTTATAAGTACTGCTTCTATATTGATTATAATTTATAACTTATTTAATAATCATAATATTTTATTATATGTCTGTATTATATTTCAAGTATTATTTATAATAAACATGTTTTTATTTAGGATAGATAAAGAATGCAAATTGATTACTCAGATTATATATATAATATCAAATACTATTGGTATAATATTTTCTGTATTTTGCCTAAAAATCTATACTTCATCATTTTCATATATATTCGTTATAATTTTTAATATTATAATAATTGCTAATTACATACATAATATAATAGCCGCAATTATAAAAAAATACAGAAATTTCATATTTATATATAATTACATATACGTTATATTTTTTATTATAATTTTATTTAATTGACTTTATATATTTTTTATAGTATACTATATATAGGTACAAATTATAAATGGGGGTTTATATTTTGAGAAAAAGGCTGCTTTTTGCAAGTTTTTTCATATTACTAGCATTTACCTATAATTTAAATGCTCTTAATTTAGCAATTGGTCTTGTAAGTCAATTTGGTATTAGCGGGGCAAATACTAATTCATCAAAGATATTTCCGTCCAGTTTCAGAGATTTTGATAGCGGGCTTTCTTTTTCAATAGGTATTAATAAAGATTTATCATCATCTATGTCTTTATCACTACTTTTAGATTTAGGATACTGTCATGATGCTTATGATTTTAAATATACAATAGAAGGTAAAAGAGCCACAGAAAATTATCAATTTGAAAGTTTTTTAATTGGAGGATATGGAAGATTTAATTTCAGCTTCATATCATTAGGGGCTGGAGTCGGAATTAAAATACCTGTTTATGCTACTTATAAATTAGAATCATATAATAAATACAGACGTTACGGATTTAGATTTGGAGATTTAAACGATATATTTGAAAGAGCTGTAATACCATATATAAAAGTTTCTCTTGACTTTACTATATTTAATTATTTATTAGTAGGCGTATATGCAAATTATGATTTTCCTCTTTATTTTCAATATAATAACTATATAAATGATACAATAATAAACAAAGATTCCATAAGTGCATTTGATATAGGGGTTCAATTTGGTTATTATTTAAATATAAGTTTAGATAGAGACTATTATTATTAAGGAGTTTTTTATGAAAAAATTAATAGTTTGTTTGATGAGTATTATATTTTTACTACCATTAAATAATATTTACGCTGCTGATTTTGTTGTAGGTTTTGTAGGGCGTTTTGGTGCAAGCAGTGCTACAACTGACAGAAGCAAAATATTTACAACTGACTTTAGAGATTTTGAAACATCTTTTTCATTTCAGCCCGGTGTATTTTGGGGATACGATGATTTTTTGTCCTCAGCATTGCTGCTTGATATAGGATACAATAAAGATAAATATGAATTAAAATATACTGTAAACGGTGGAAGACTTTTAGAAAATTATAACTTTAATAGTATATCATTCGGATTATTTCCAAGACTTAATATAAGTTTTGTTTCTATAGGTGTTGGAGGCGGTATAAAAATCCCATTATCTTTAAAATATTCTAAAGAAGGAGATGCCTACAGCTACAACAAATACTCATTAGATTTTGGAGATATAAAAGATTCATTTGAAACTTTTTATATACCTTATGTTAAAGTTTCTCTTGACTTTTTAATAAAAACAAAAGGAAAATTCATGATGTCTTTAGGATTATATGCTAATTATGACTTCCCTATCAATATAGATAAAAACGGACTTTTAAAAGATATATCTGTAGATAAAGAATCAATAGCAGCATTTGATATAGGTTTTCAAATAGGAGCGTATTTAGTAAACAGATAATTATTATATAATTAAAATAAAAATTGCATGCTTAAAAAATAGTATGCAATTTTTTTTAATCAAAAAATAATAGTCTTATTCCAAAACTAATTTATGACAATAATAATTTTAATCATTATAATCTACTTTTTAAGAAGTAAAACTATTTTTATTAAAATTGAATACTATATACAAACACCAAAAATACATATTAAGAAATAATATTATAATCTGAGAACTAAATATGATTTAATATATTTAAACAATATTATTTACTGATTAGAAGAAGCAGTATTATTAGGTAAAGTTTCAGTATTAGTAGGAGCAGACAAAGGAGTATTTTGCTGCTGCTGCTGAGTTGTAGTAGTTGCTGTATTAGTAGTTACATTTTCAAAAGCAGTTTTCTGAGTACTTATAGCAACAGATATAAGAAGAGCACCCACTATAAATATAGTAGAAAGAAAAGTAGTAGCTTTAGTTAGGGCATTTCCTCTTTGGCTTCCCAAAACATTAGCCTGAGCACTGGAAAATAAACCTTCTGCTTTACCGCCTTGTATAATAATTAGCAATATTAATAACACGCATATTATAGAATAAACAACTATTCCTAAAGTAAGCAAAGCATTCATATATATTTCCTTAAAACTTTATTAATTAAAAATTATTTCGTATAATTATACCATTTATAAAATATTTTTCAAGTGTTTAAAAGTATTAAATTTAATGTATAATATATATAAATATTTTTCTTTATTAAATTTTGATTTTTTCCGTTAATACTAATAAGGATTAAAATATAACGGCAGGTACTTTATATGGCAGTAAAAAAAACAGATACAAAAAAAAATACAGCTAAAAAAACTTCAGCAGTATCAAAAACTACTAAAACTGCAAAACCAGTAAAAAAAACAGTATCAGAAGAAAAAGTATCAGGCAGAATTTCATACAAAGAATTGTCTGAAGAATTAAAATTAAAACTTAAACAGTCTGAAGAAAAAATAGCAGAACTTAATCAAAAATACAAAAAAGTTGTAGATATACAAAAAAAGAAAATAGAAAATAAATATAAAAAAATTATAGAAGATTTAGAATCAAAAAAATCTATACCTGCTAAAACTCAAAATAGCAATGCTGAAATTAATAAACTTCAAAAAAGATTAGAAAAATTAGAAAAAACTAATCAAAAATTAGAAGAAGAAAAAAGAAAAATAGAATTAAAAAATGAAGAATTAAAACAAAAAGCAAAAGAAGCTTTAAAATCAAAAACTGAAACTGCCTCAAAAACTGCCAAAACTGATAAAGAAACATTAAAAGAAATAAAAGCTCTAAGAGAACAATTACTTGAATCAGAACAGGAGAAAAAAGAATTAAAAGCAAAATTAAAAGAAGCAGTATCAGAATTAAAAAATGCTAAGAAAAACACTAATAAATTATCAAAAGAAGATAAAGAACAATATAAAGAAAACTTAAAAATATTAAAGCAGATAGAAAAAGAATCAAAAGCATTAGATAAAAAAAGAGAACTTCTAAAAAAAGAAGAAGAAAAATTAAAAGAAATAAGAGGCGATATAAAAAGCTCTGCAAAAGATATAGCTTCAACAATGAAAAAAAGCTATCTTGCTGATGATGAAGATAATAATGAAGAAAACGGCAATTTACTTTCTAATATGGATGCCAAAACAGAAGAAGGCATAACAAAATTGGCTACTCTATTATGTGCTGCTATGGACGATTACAGGGAGCAGAAAGAAAAAGAAAGAGAAGAGATTGAAAAAGAAAGTTCTGAAGCACAGCCTATAATGTCTGAAGGTGAAGAAAGATTAAATAAAGCCTCTGAAGAATTAGAAAATCTAGTTGAAAACAGACTTGAAGATTCTGACAGCAGTAAAGATGAAAATTTAAGCAAAAGACCTTTTACTATAATAGATAAAATAGAAAATAGCCGTGTAGAAATTAATGAGGGATATACTCCTCCTTCAGGCGGACAGACTATAGTTGCAGCTCCTCAGGACACAGCACAAGCTCCTCAAACACCAGCCCAGCAACCTAATATTACAGTAAAAGTAGAAGCCCCTAAAGAAAGTGCTAAATTAGCAAAACCAGAAACTCAGCTTAAACCTGCAAGCGAAACTCCTACTATGAGAATGAAGCTTTTAGATGACATAGATGATTATGAGAAGAAACTTGTAATTACTTATGGTTTTGATAATATGCCAGAAAATACATACTATTCTAAATATAAAAGAATATTAAGAAATGCTGCTAGAATAAGTTTGTTCGGTAATTTGCAGGAAGGTCTTGAAATGTTCAAACTCATAAGAGATCAAAATATACCTGATGAATACAAGCAAATGATAGATAAAAATATACAAGACATTACTTACTATTTAAGAGGTCTTCATAGAGTAAGAATGGAATAGTATACAAAAAATTGGGGATATAAAAAATAGTAATGAAAAAAATTATAAAAATTGTATTAATAATATTGATAATACCTATTATCTTTTCCTGTTCTAAAAAGAAAATATATGACAGAGAAATAGAAGCAGTTTATGACAAAAGAGATAATTCATATACTATTTCATACCCAGAATATAATAAACAATATCCTAAATACATATCATTAAAATATGGTAAATCAGTAAAAATACAAAACGGCATAATATTAACTTACAATATAGACACAGACAATATACCTATTCAATTAAATATAGAAGTAAATGAAAATAATATAAAAAAAACATTTAATATAGAAAATCCATTAGTTAATAGAAATATAAACCTTACAATATATGCCACTAATTTTAATCCTCCTTTAGAAAAAGATAAAATCGATGAGCTTTCTGTAAGTATAAAAAGCATAGGAAATACGGATACTAAAGATACAGTAAAAATTGCAATAGCAGAAAATGAGGATAAAAGAGTCTCAAGAGAAAATATTGCCTTAATACTTCCAGAGAGCGGACATATAGCTAAAAGTAATCCTCCTTTTATAATGGTTAATAAAAGAACTACACTTACAAGAATATCCGTATCAAAAGAGCTTTCTTTTTCTTCACGCTATGAATATACATTAAGAAATAATAGTTTCTTTTCTATGACCAATCAATTAGAAAACGGAAAATGGTATATAGCATTCGATGAAAACGGAGACACAAATTTAAGAAGAATATATCATTTCTTTATAGATGACAGCAGTACAAAAATAGTACCAATAACAAATAAAACATTTAATATAAAAAGACCATTTGTATTTATAGATAAACAGACATTTGATGTTTTATATAATTTACTATACAGACAAAACCGCCTTCAAGCATCTACCCTACTTAGAAATATAAATGCATTCAAATTATACACAGCTTCAAATATGGGAAAATGGTCAGTTAATAATATATCGTACACAAATAATAATGATACTAATAAACTGAACTTTGAAGACCTTCCTTCTCATGCTATGCTTATGTCATTAAAAGCAGCATTTGAACCTAATAATAATTTATTAAAATATGAAATTAAACAGATGATAAGGGATATAGTAAACATAGATGAAGCAAATATACCGAATTATAAAGAAATAGATGCTGTTACTATATTGGCTAATTCTCTTCTTATGCCTTTTGATTTGATGTATGATGAGTTTTCTCCAGAAGAAATAGTTTTAATGAAACAGGAGTTTATTAAATATGGAGAAACTCTTTATAATTATATAATTGAAAATCCTGCAGAATATAGAAAAAAAGACACTATAAAATACGCTTCAGCATTGGGATTAATAGCTATAAACATGCTAAATGAAAATGTTAATCAGGATCAAATTAGAAATTGGCATTATTTTGCTATGAATTATATTAATGGAATGATATTTTCTATGTTTGAAAAAGACGGCAGTTTTAAATCTTCTATAAGTGAAGCATTTGATACCATTCTTCCTATATTTACATACGCATTATCATTAAAAAATGTTGGAATATTTGATGCTTTTAGTTTAGAATCATTTCAAAATATAGGAAAGTATTTATCTATAGTAGGATATCCTTCTGGATACACATTGCCTATAGGATACACTGCCATAGATAACAGAAGCAGATTAAGATTTGATACTGGTGCTAGAAGTGCTGTTATGGAGCTTTTAAGTAAAATGTGTGCAAATCCATTATATAAAAATTATGCCGTATTTGCACAAAGTGAATCTGTAAATTTAAGATATCTGCCTTATGTATTAATGTGGAATAATTATTATCTTAGAGACAATGTGCCTTCTAATCCCGAATTTCAATATGAAACATTGCTCTTAAAAAAAATACAAACAGCCATATACAATGAAAATATAAAAACTCTTAATGCTCCTTATTTAGCAATATACGCAAAAGGAAGAAATGTTAATGATTCTTTCGGTCTTAATCATAATGACAGAATGAGCTTTGTTTATTACAATTACGGGGATTCTATAATTGATGAGTTAGGATATAATTTTGATACTAACAATTATGAATTATTTAAAGATGCTGATTTTCATAACGGTATATCTATAGATAATGAGAAAATAGAAGAGATTACTGGAAGCTATTCATATATAGAAAGTATAACAAATTATTACAAAATGTTTTATGCACATGCTAAAGCAAATCAGCAGTATACTTATACTATAAATCTAAAAAATTATGACAGAAGATTTTATTATTTAAAACCTAATATTTTGATAATAAAAGAAGATATTGAAGCCTTACCTGATATCACTAGAGAATATCATGTTTACGGATATAAATATAAATGGGCATTTAATTCAAAACTTCCTATGGTACTTGAAAATAATAAATTTATTATAGAAGGTAATTATTCATCTACATATGTGGAAGTATTATCTCAAAATGAATTAGAGTATAAGGTTATTCAAACTAATATAGGAAATAATATATTATACAGAGCTGAAGTTGCTACAAAAGAAAATATTAAAAGGTTTGAGCCTTGGGTGATAGTAACAACAATGCCTAAAAATAATGTTCCTATAGCTATGAGAAGAAATATTCTAAATACTAATATTACTGTAAACAGCTTTACAAGCACAAATTTAAACTTTAAAGCAGGATACAAAGATTATAATATAAACATAGAAAACTACAAAAATACTTCAGATAATACAAATAAAATAAACAATATAGTATATACAGAAAATAGGGAAAATGTTATAATAAGTTCATATTAATAAAGGACTTATTTTATGAATATATATATCGCTAATTCATATAAAGACTATATTGACTTTACAGCTAAACATATTCTGCATTTTTTAGAAAAGAAACAGGAAAAAAAAGAAAAGTTATATATATCTGTTTCAAGCGAATATGATACAAAAGATATTTATAAATCTATAATAGAAAATATTAAATCTTACAAAATAAATTTCAAAAATATATTTATATTTCAGCAGTCTGAATATATAGGACTTTCCCCTACTGACAAAAACAGCAAAGCATATTTTTTAAGGGAAAATCTTATATCAAAATTAGATATACCAGAAGAAAATGTTTTTTTATTTGATGGAAAGGGCGACGAATCTCAAATGGATAAACAGCTTGAAATTATCAAAAAAATAGGCAGATTTGATGTTATATGGTATTCTCTTACAGCAGATTCTACTTCAGCAGGTAATGAGAGAATGTCATCATTATCATCACTGTTTAGAATAAAAACTTTAAGCGAACATTCCATAAGCGAAATAAAAAAAAGATTTTCAGAAGATAAGGAAGTACCTACTACAGTATTTAGCATGGGTATGGGATTTATAGATATTGTAGATACTGTTTTACTTACATCATCTGGTATAGAAAAGTCATGTTCTTTAAGAGAATGCCTAGAACATGGAATAAGTGATTCATATCCTTTAAGCAAACTTCAAAAACATAGTGATGTTACTGTAATAGCTGATTATGAATCCTCTTTAAGACTTTCAAGCCAAACTGTATTTATGAAAATAGAAAAAAATATAAAATAAGGAGTATAGATATGAGAATCATTATTACAAATGAAAGCGTTTATGAATGGGCAGCATATTATACAGTAAAATGTATATTAGATTATTCGGATACTGATAAGCCTTTCGTATTATCTTTTCCTTTAAGATATGTTAATAAATCATACTATCAAAAACTATTATCTTTTTATAATGACAATATAGTATCATTCAAAAATATACATATAGTTTCATCTGGAGAATATATAGACTCAAATATATCGCAGAAATATTTAGAGGATAATTTCTTAAAGTTTATAGATATACCTAGAGAGAATGTGCATTTATTTGACAGCAATGTTGCAAACAGAAAAGAAGAAGCCAAAAGAATGGCTAATTTGATAAAAGAATTAGGAAATATAACATTATTAATAGATACATTAGCAGAAGATGGAAGTTTTCTTCTTAATACTCCAAGCTCCTCACTAGAAGGAAGTGTAAGGGATAAAAAAATAAGCGAAATAATAAGAAGCTATGAAGCTAAAAAGTTTGATATGCCTATAGAGATGTTTCCTAGAGAAGGACTTACTTTAGGTTTTGAAGAGGCTTTTAATGCTAAATATGTACTTGTAATGGCTAGCGGATATGAAGTGTCTGATGCTTTGGCTCATTGTGTGGAAGGTGCTATTACTCAGTTCTACCCTACTTCTGTACTTCAGGAGCATAAAAAACTTATAATTGTTGCCGATGAGGAATCAAGCAGCGATTTGAAAGTAAAAACTTATAAATATGCTAAAAGTTTAGAAAGCAAAAGTCTTCACCCTAAAGAGCTTATTAAAGGACTTTATAAATCTTATTATGCTCTTACAAACATTAAAATATTTGATGGTGAGAAGTTTATAGAAGGACATTGTATTGTTATAGAAAATAATGTTATTAAAAGCGTTGAAAAGGAAATAGATGTTGATGCTGTTATTACTAGAATAGATTTAGGAGGAAAAATAGTAGCTCCCGGATATATAGATTTACAAGTCAATGGCATTGGAGGATATGATATTAATGCTTCTCCAACAGTTGAAACATTAAAAAATATGAATGAAGTTTGCCAAAGATACGGTTGTACTTCATATTTACCTACAGTCATTACTAACAGTGATGAATATATGATAAAAATTATAGATTTATTCAATAACATAGAAGATTTATCTGTAATGGGTGTGTTAGGAATACATTTTGAAGGTCCTTATATATCGCATGAAAAAAGAGGCATACACAATGAGAAGTTTATAAGAGAGCCTAATATGGAGATGGTAAAAAAAATCAATGCTTCAAAATGTGTAATGGTTACTGTAGCACCAGAAATGGTAAACGGTGAAGTTATAGAGGCTTTTGCTTCTGCTGGTAAAGTAGTATCGGTAGGGCATACCAACGGCACATACAATGAAATAAAAGAGAAAATACCTTATGGAATAACTTTTGCCACACATTTATTTAATGCTATGCGTCCTTGGGGTTCAAGAGAGCCCGGTGCTGTCGGAGCGGTACTTGAAACTAAAGACATGTATGCTGGTTTAATATGTGATGGTGTGCATTGTGATTTTGCCTCAGTAGAGCTTGCCTACAAATTAAAAACAGGTCATATATGTATAGTTACTGATGCTATAGCTCCTGCTGCTGCCCCAGAGATAAAAGAGTATATTTGGGCTGGTAAAAAAATACACAGAGACGGCAACAGACTTATTGATGATAATGGTACTTTGGGAGGCTCTTCAATTACTATGAGTCAATCTGTAAGAAATGTAGTTAATCATGTAGGTGCTGCTGTAGAAGAGGCTTTAAAAATGGCTTCGCTTTATCCTGCTAAAGTTATGGGTATAGATGACAAATACGGCAGAATAAAAGAAGGACATATTGCTGACTTAGTGATACTAGATGAAAACCTAATAGTAAAAGGTGTGGTATTTAAAGGAAACTACAAAGAGTATAATTATGACCATGAATGGGTAACACATGCTTAAATAAAAAATTAATATAAATGTTTGTAAAAAGGCTTTGATTAAATATATTTTAGTTAAAGCCTTTTATTTACAAAAAATCAATAGCCGAAATTTCACTTTCTATAATCAATGATTTATACAAAATCTGTATAATCTTCTGAAAATATGAGTAATCAATATCTTCGCCTTTATGAGATTTTAAATATTTATCCAATACCTGATAGCCTCCTATTTTATAAAGCCAAACTTCTTTTGAAACTTTATCAAAATAAAGAGTTTTATTAATAAATAGTTTATTTTCTTTTTCATTATAAACAGGTTTTTCTATTTTGTTATTTTTGTCATCTTTGTATAAACCCTCTCCTATATCAGCATTCAAATCATTGTCTTTCATCAAATGAAGATTGTAAAGCTTAGTACCTAGAAAACTTAATTTTATAAATATATCTTTAGAATCAGTAAAAGGAATTTTAGGAAAATCTATTTTTAGGAAATCAATATATTTAGTTCTGTAAGTTTTGTGAAAGAGTATAGCATAAATATATCCCAAAACATCTTCAGGCGGGAAATGAGAGCCGTATTTTTTGTCGATGAAATTTCTAAAATTGAGCGTAAAATTTTCTATTTTGTTGGAATTTTCAAAAGGGTTTGAAGCTGATTTATTAAATAAAACAGTATCTCCATAATCTTGAGACTGAATAACCTTTCTAGCATTAGGTGTGTCATATATATAAATAGGAAATATATAACTGCCAGAACCTACAAGGTGTAAATCAATCAAATTATCAGAAATAAAAATATTTGATATCTCTTTTAATTTAGTACCTCTATCACATACTAATCCTATATTATTATATTTTAGAAAATGCTCCATTATATCTTTTCTTGCCCTTTCTATTTTATCTGTATCATAATATACAAATCTTTTATCAAAAGGACGGTAATTTATAGTTTCTATAAAAGAACTATCAAATTCATTATAATAATTTTTGACTTGCTCTTCCAATTTATCTTTGTTTAAACCTATTAATACAGAATCTTTTGATGTTACTATACCAACATTACAAATTCTAAACATATCTTTTACGCTATAAAATTTATCATACTCTTCGCGTAATTCTTCATCTTGTTTGACAAACAAAAAGAAAGGCTCTTTATATTCTAATTTACTCCACTCTATACTTTTTATATTATTATCAAGAAGAAAATTATATTTATACTCTCTCTTTCCGTACAAGTCATAATAATAAACTGCTGCATTTTCTCTGCTGTATTTATGTGTGATAGAGTTTACATTAATTAATTTTTCATCTTCTATATTTTGGGTATGTCTTAAAAATATATTTATACTTACGCCCTGCATTATGTCAAATACATTTTCATCTTTGCTGCCGTCTGGACATACTTCCTTTTTTCTTGTATTGCCATGAAGATTAACAATATATATTTCATCAAAACTTTTTAATAAGCTGTAACGCATACCTCTGAAAGTGGGATTATCTAAAAATGAGTTATTAGAAATAAATCCGAATATTCCGCCTGCCTTTTGATTATCTATTTTCTGCTGTGCAAATCTTATAAACTTCACATAATCATCAAGAAGCCATTTAGGATTTTTCTCTTTTTCTACTTTACCGTTTCTTGTTATAGCCAAAGGAGGAGATTCTAATCCGTCTTTATATTCTTTTCTCACCTCTTCCTCAAATATACCTTTATTGGCACTTGCTCCGCTGTATGGAGGATTGCCTGTTATTATAAGGATCTCTTTTTCTTTTGTTTTTTGTGCGAGGTTCATCTCTTCATTAAGCTCTTCAAATATATTGTTTTTCCCTTTGCTCTCATCTAAATCTATATTTTCTAAAGTGTTAGTTAAAAATATATTTAATCTCTCATCATCTTCTAAATTATAATTAAACTCTTCTTTAAGTGTTTGAGATATTTTAAGATGTGCTATTGTATACGGTGCTATCATAAACTCAAAGCCGTAAAATTTATTTATTAATTCTTTAGGGTTATATTTAACAGAGTTTTTTTGATAATATGATAAAGATTTTCTAAAAGAATCAAGTAAAAATGTACCTGTTCCTGTAGCAAAATCTAAAAGAGTTATATTAGTTTCTTTTTCTAATGCATCGCCTAAACCTTTATTTTTATTGAAATACTCTTTTAAAACTATATCTATAGAATCAATAATAAAATTAACTACGCTTTGAGGAGTATAATAAACGCCTCTTAATTCTCTAAGTTCTGGATTATATTTATACAAAAAAGTTTCATAAAAATGCATATAAGGATCTTTCTGCGAAACTGTATTATCATATTTATTTAATTCTTCTACAATAGATACAATATTTATATGATTAGTTATATTTATTATTTCATTTAAAAGCCATTCTATAGTTTTTAAGTCATTAATATTTAACTCTTCCAAATCCTGAAGGAATTTACTCATAGCTCTTATTAATGGAAATGATTTAGGTATAAACTTAGTCACATTATATAAATCGATTTTTTCATTAGTATTGAGTCTTGCTAAAAACAAACTATAAGTAAGTGTCTGTGCAAAATTATCGCAAAAGTCTGCAAAATCTATTTGAGAATAAATTGTACTTTTAAATATATTATATAAACGCTCTATATGATTATTATTTTCAAGTTCGTATAAATCATCTCTTAATATTCTAGTACGCATAGCTAAAGCATCTGCAAACTCTAAAGCTGTATTTATAGGTTTAGGCTCTCTTGAGAAAAATATTTTAAATATATCTGAAAGTTTTTTACTTACTTCTTCAAGTTTAATTTTTTTATAATTTTTAATCTCACTTAATTCGCATATTCTAACTTCATCAATAATATTTAAGTTTTCATCAATTAATATAAATCTCAAATAATCCGTAATTATAATATTATCGCTCAAAAGAAGATATTTTTTTATCTGCTCGCTTTTAATAATTTCATCAAGATTGGCATTTACTCTTTTATTTTCAATATAGCCCAAAACAAGAGAATCAATAGTAACTAAAAAATCAGGTGCTCCTCTGCCCTCTTTATCATTGTTTGGTTCATGTTTTATATTTATCTTATTAAAATTAAGATGATTTTTCATACCATTTAATAAACTCTCTAAAGAAGCTCTATAACTATGCTCTTTATCTTCAGTAGTTATATCTTTTATGCCTTCTAAATATAAATATAGTTCTTTAATCATAATATAATCCTTAATTTTATATTATAATAAAAAATATACCATTTGTCAAAATTATACATCTATACAAACTAATAACAAACTAATAAAAAATAAACTTTAATTAAATATGAACTTGACTAAAAATTATATTTATGTTATGATAACAAAACTATTTGAGAAAATATATAGTTATGGAGAGATGCCCGAGAGGCCGAAGGGAGCAGTTTGCTAAACTGTCGTAGGCAACCCCTACCGCGGGTTCGAATCCCGCTCTCTCCGCATCGGTTTATATATGATTAAAAAAATTTCTATTATATTCCTAGCTGTTTTTATGGCAGCGCTTTCTCAGGAAACAAATAATAACACAATAACTAATCAAATAATTACTAATGAAAATATACAAAATACAGAAACAAATTTTTTCAATGCTCAGCTAAACAATACAAACAATATTAATGAACCTGCTATACTTCAGGATATTAGAAATATAGAAAACAGAGCCCAAGTAAGTAACGGCTGGATGTTTTTTAAAGCTATTATTGGTTTTATAGTTACTTTAGTTGGAATATATTTAGTATTTATGTATATGAAAAATAAATCAAAAAAAGTATCTGGTTCATCTGAAATTATAAAAGTACTTGCCACTACTCCATTAGCACCTAACAGATATGTTTCTATAATAGAAATTGTTGATGATATGTACTTAGTTTCTATATCGGATCATAATATTAATATGCTTTCAAAAATTGAAGATAAAGAGACTAAAGATCAGATTAAAATGATGTATATTAATTCTAAAAATAATATTGTAGATGACAGCTTTAAAAATATATTAAATCAAACTCTTTCTGTGTTCAAGCAGCCAAAGATGAAAGAAAAAGACCCTTTAAAAACTACTTCTGAAATAAGAGAAAGACTTCATGATCTTAACTCGAATAATCCTACCAATAAAGAAGATGGTCAGAAATAAAAAATTAATACATAGTATATACTGAAAATTTTTAAGTTTGTCAATTTTTTATTCAACTTTTTCACGCCATAAAAAATGCAATTGACAGAACTTTATATTTTTTTAATATTTATTAAATGTATAATATAATCTAGACTACACTTTGCCTACGACATGTAGAGCGAGGCGTACAGAGTATGGTTCTCGCCTGCCTACGGCACGCCAAACATTCGTCATAAAAGAACTTGGAAGCTGTGTTGCAAAACCCTACAAATATTTTAAATTAAAAAAATTAATTTAGGTATATAATAAAACCTAATTATTAATTGATATTTTATTCAGATGATTTATTATATTTGCAATTAAATATTTTAATAAAGGAATTTCAATGAATGATATTTTGAATTTAATGAGAGATTTAACTAATGCATTCGGACCTTCTGGTTTTGAAGATGATGTTATAAAAGTTATAAAGAATAATACTTCATTTATAGACAGTGAAAGAGATTCTATAAATAATCTTTATTTAGGGTTAAATAAAATAGACAGAAATAAACCAATAGTAGGTTTAGACTGTCATATAGATGAATTAGGATTTATGGCAGAACATATTAATGATAATGGAACTATATCTTTTATACCATTAGGAGGATGGCATATACCTAATATAGTATCAAACTCTGTGGTAATAAAATCTTCAAGCGGAGAATATGTTAAAGGTGTAATAGGTTCAAAACCTCCTCATTTTATGACTGACGAAGATAGAAGAAAACTTCCTTCATTAAAAGATATGTATATTGATGTGGGAACTAGAAGTAAAAAGGAAACTGAAGAAATATTCGGCATACAAATAGGAGACCCTATAGCTCCAGATGTTGATTTTAGATATGATGACAGAACAAAAAGTATATGTGCTAAGGCAATAGATAACAGAGTTGGTGCTTTATGCGTAATAGAAACTTTAAGAGCTTTAAAAGATGAAAAACTAGATGTTAATTTGGTTGGAATGATGACAGCCCAAGAGGAAGTAGGTGCAAGAGGTGCTGCTGTAGCCTCAAATAAAGTAAAGCCTGATTTGGTTATAGTATTTGAGGGCTCACCTGCAGATGACACATTTTATTATGGAGATAGAGCCCATGGTGCTATAGGAAGAGGTTCTCAGCTTAGAGTGATTGATGGCGGTATGATTACTAATCCTAGATTAAATAAATACACAATAGGAATAGCTAAAAAAAATAATATAGCTCATCAAGTGATTGTACGTGAAAAAGGTTCTACTAATGGAGCTGTTTATCATAAAACTAATTTAGGTTCTCCAAGCGTAGTATTAGGTGTAGCAACAAGATATGCTCATAGTCATTACTGTTATGCTTCTTATGATGATATAATAGCTTCTATTGATATTGCTAAAGAATTGATAAAAACTCTAAACAAAGAAAAGATAAAAGAATTTTAATAAAAGTTAATTAAATAATAAAATGGTATTATGCTATAAAAAAACATAATGCCATTTTTTATATATTTATTTTTTTACTATATTTCTAAACTTTGAAACATCAAACATTCTTGTAGTTTTACTTTTTTCTAAAGAAGCACGTACTATTAGCATATCAGCATCAAGCAAATTATCATAAACATAATCTGGTTTTAAAACTACTGAGCTTAATCTATCTTCGCTTGCTTTACAGTCTAAATTATCAGGTAAATCATTATCAAATCTGAAAAATGTTTTATGATGAGCAAATACAAAATCTTTACTATTCCAATCTATTATTATCTCTTTATTATTATTTTCTTTATTAACTTTTACAATTAAATATGTATCTTCACTCCAAGATGATAATTTGTATGCCAATAATTTATAAATATAGTAATTATCATTTTCTAAAACTTCCCAATCTGACTGTTTTATCTGATAAACACTAGGATCCATTATATCTTTATCGTCCATATAAAACCTCCAAAACACTATTAATATTCATTATCATATAGTTATATTTACTTTATACAATATTTTTAATTAAAAGTAAACCTTTTCATATATATTTTTCTTATTTTATTTTTATCTTTATATCCGTAATAAACGCATGATATAATACCATTATCTTCGGCACACCAAGGATATCCGCAGTCTGTACTTTTCATAGAAGAGTCTATTATTATCTCTTCATTTAAAGCTTTATAATTAATTTTTTCTATATCAAATATATCATCAGCATTGTCAAGTAAAATAGCTCTTATGCCATAAGGCTTTAATCTGTATCCGTAAGTAAGAAGAAGTTTACCATTACTTAAAAATAAAGGATTTAAAGGATAGCCTTTTATATTAGTAAATATTGGGCTTGAAAAAGTTTTGCCTTTATCTTTTGAATAACTTATAGAAGTAATGGCGTATTCATTATTAACATGCGTTCTTATAAAAGCTATGACATTATTTTTATAATTTAAAAGAGAAGGCTCAACATATTCTATTTTTGATTTTTTTCCATCTATCTTTTTATAATCTGTTTCAGCTAAAAAACTTTTAAGTTTCCAATTAATTAAATCTTTAGTAGAAATAATATAACATTGATATTTAGAGTTATTTTTATTTATATTTTTTTTATAAGCGTATATTGGAACAAGTACTTCACTATTATTTAATTTACACATACTCCCTCTAATAGCAAAGTTTTTCATTATAGTATTATCATTATTTATTTTAATAATATAAGGACTCGAAAAAGTTTTTCCATTATCATAGCTTATACATACGCCTATTCCAGAAAGTAATGCTATTGTAGCGTCATATTCTATAAAAGTATAGTCTTTGAATAATTCTTTTTCATTCATAGGGTGAAAAGTATATCTAAAATAGTATGCCATTATAGTTTTATCATCTATTCTAAAAAGCTGTGCATCTTGTTTTGCAGCTTCATCATCTTGAGCAAACTCAAATACTTTCTCTACCCTATTTTTATTAATAACAGCAAGCATTGATTTGCTTAATGAATGAAGATGAGAATAATGTTTTTTTATTTTTGGCGCTAGTCTGAAACTTACTAAATATTTATCATTATCAAGTTTAATAATGCTAGGAAAAGCAGGATATAGATTTTTATCTTCAAAAATTATGGTTTCGTCTAAAATATTTATTTTCATAATATATCCTCAAATTTGTATATAATAATTTTCGGTATAAAAGATACTGTGTATACAAAAATAAGATTTATATAAAATGAAAAACTATTTAATAAAAATATATTTCATTTTGCCACAATGAAAATACAGATTATAAATCATTGCAGCAAAAGGAAGAAAAAATATCCATATTCTACAGAATAAGAAATAAATTTAAATAACTTAAATATTATTTAAAAATATCATTAGTAGCGTCATACCAAAATACGAAATCTAAATATTCCATAGGTATTTTTTCACTTTTTGAATATTCAACCAGATTTGCTTCACAACTTAGATAATTATTTTTTGTAAGGCTTGTTTTTGGCGTCATACCTTCAGGCAGAATGCTCAGCTTATCCATTACACGCATTATATGTCTGTCAAGTATGGCGATTTTTTGCCCGAACCCTATATTTCTAAGAAAATGGCTAGCCTCTTTAAGTCCATAACCTTTAACTTCTTTGGCAAGTTCATTTCTTAATTCTACCATAGTATCATTTTTTAAAGCTTCATTGATTCTGTCTTTTAATACAAACTTTTCATTAGGAAAATAAATCTTTCTGGCAAGCACTATATTTTCAGCCTTCATATTATGAAATCTAACATGTTTTATTAATATATTAGCTACTTTTTCAGCACTTCCTTTGAAAAGCAAATTATTATTATACAAATCAATTATAGCAGCCGCCCCGCTTCTGGCCTTTGTCTGAGGCGTACATATACAAAATGCAAGTTCAGCAAAAAGTCTTTTATCATTATCTCTTTTAAAAACTCTTTCAAAATATTCAAGTCTTCTTTTCATTCTCTCATGAAGAACTTTATCTTTATATATACCCATCAAATGTTTAGCATATTCCTTATCCATAATCAGCCTCTAAAACTAAAAATATTATTAGAGTGATGATACTACTATATAAATTAAATTTCAATATATAAAATACTTTATTAATATTTAAACTCCACAGTATAATGCGTAACAGCCTCATCGGGCATAATATATTCTCTGTTATTCATTAAAAGCTCAAGCATATCAGCCCTAGCATCATACTCCATACCAGCACGTACATTTTTTACATAATTATTGACAAAAGGATCAAAATAAGTTCCATCTCTTAATTCTTTTGCTGTTTTTCTCAAATCATTTATTACAATAGAATAATCTTTAATAGTATTATACATATATTCTATTTGCTTATAGTCTACAAGCTGCACTGCTTTATTATTAATATTAAGCATAACATTTTCACCGCCGCTTTGCCATACCATTAATTTATCTGTATAATCTATAGGAGTGATAACTGTCCAATCTTCATCTTTATTCGGCTCTTTATTTTTAGTCAAAAACTGATTAAGCCCAGCACTCTTTATATGAGCCTCTGTAATAGTAAAATATTCCTGCCCGCTGTCATAAGCAGCTCTTATTTCTTCATAAGGAGGTATAGGAACATAATAAGTTTTCTTATTTATTGTATAAGTTGAATAAGGAGAATTGTCAGATTTATAATATCTTCCATTATCAAGTTTTATCCAATTAGGCTCTTCAGGAGTTTTTATCTTTTTTTGTATAGGTGGTAAATCTCCTCCAATATAAGAATCACGAGAATATACCGAATCAGCATTATCATAAGATGAAGAATTAGGCTCTACTTGCCAATTTACGCCATCAGTAGTTGACCATATAGTATTATCATTTTCAAATTTTTCATATTTATCCACCCATTTACTAATAGAAGAATCATTTTCATAATATACCCTTTCACCTTTTGTAACATATATTTTATTTTCATCATAGCGAATACTAAGATTGCTTCTTTGTCCCCAAGGAGTATTAATCTTATCCCAATTAGCACCCATAGATGTATCTTTATTTTTATCTATTCTATAATAAACATTTTTACTTGTTGTAAATGGTCCCTGACTTTCATTTCGGCATCCGCTTGGATTTTGCTCATCAAAATCTTCTTTTAAACCTATTAAATATATATAATCTTTAAACTCTACAATTTTATAACTGCTAACACCAAA
>NZ_ARQI01000115.1 GCF_000384655.1 Brachyspira innocens ATCC 29796
TTCTGGGTTTGTATTTGAGTTTGGTTTATTTTTTTAGTTATTTTCTTTTTTTTGATGTTGGGTAATCAGCCGCACGTACATTGTACTATCCGTAATGGTAAGCGATACCGTGCGGAATGCCCGCACGAAGTGTACCCGCAACGAAGTAAGGGTATAGGCGAATACTGCGGGAAGGTGCTACAGCTCGTAGGCGGGAATGCCCCCGACCGTAGGGAGTGCGTAGCTAGGCGAGTAGTGCGGGGTGGTTGCCAAGCTCTACAAATATGAAAAAAATTTATTCTTTGATAAAATATATTTGTTTAGGTATATATTAGTGAATTTATACTTTTAAATTTATTCTAATTCCTTATTTATCTTTATAAAAGCACGTTCTATTATATAATGATTAAAATCAATGCTATCTTTCATCGCTTCATATAATTTGAATGAACTTACTATAGCTTTATTCATAATTTCGTCTTTAAACTCAAAACCTTCTGTTATAGTTTTAATAGTTTTCTGCATAGTAATTCCTAAAAACTCATTAACTTTGCTTATATTAAGTATTTTTATATCAGCTTCATCTAGTTTTGAAATGAGCTTATCTACTTTTCTATGTCTTGCAAGCTCATCATTTATCGTATAGCATAAATTAATTGCCTCTTCCGTGTATGGTTTTAATGATATTATTTCTTTATCTATTTTTATTAAACCATTTTTTAAGCTCTCAAGTATTTTATTTTTATCTTCTATGTTTCTGTCATTTTTATCTATTTGTATATTTATATTATCAAACTTATCAATAAGCTCTTGAAGGGTAATATTCTCCATTGCCTTTATTATAACGCCACCCTCTGTGGCATTATAGAATTTTATATTATTATTAGTTGCACATTGAGCTTCATACCAGTTTCTGTACATATCAAATCTGGAATCAGTAAATACACTCTCACCATATATATTTTTCTCTTCTCTTAAATTACCCGCAACAAGAACTTTATATATTCTGCTGTCATAAGAATCAAGCTTTCCTATTTCAGTAAAGAAATTTTCTTCATGGTAGCTTCCTTTTATATGAGTCTGATGATTAGGAAAAGATAAATCAAGCCCAGCCATTATTATAGGATTAGCACCAATTCTCACAGCGAAATCATAGGCAGCAGTAGAAACACTTCCTCCCATAGTAATGTCTCCTCTTTTTCCTAATGGCTTCATAAAGTATTTTGCTAATGGAAATATTGAATCTATAAAATATATAGAACCATTAAATGATTCTATAGCCTCATGGTCAACTGATGACTCTGCTATAAGTACTGTATCTTCAAAATGAATATTTCTGAAATATTTTGAGTTTTTCTTTTGAGGGTCAATAGTTATAACAAAATGCGGAGATATGCCATGAGATGATAAAGGCTTCATCGCTGTATCAACTGCTATTATAATGGCTTTATTTTTCATCTCTTTTAATTTTCTTATATTTTTTTCAAGCGAAGGTCCAGCTGATACTATAACTGCTGGTATATTTTTATATTTATTAAAAAATCTATTAACTCCGTAGTGAGTGGCGATTTCAACAGCATTGGAAGCTATATTATAAGCCCATAGTTTATCAAACCTTGAAATGGTATTGATATTTATAATTTTTTTATCTACTACAGAAAGCACTTTACTTTGATAATGCATAGCCTCTTCAGCAAATAGTGAAGTATAAGACCTTGTAACGAAAAACTTCACTTTTTTTGTTGTAGTTATAGATATAAACTTTTCTATATCCTCATCATCATTTCCGCCTATAAAAAAAGTTATTTTATTGTCTTCAAGTATTTTATCTAATCTGAAATTATCTATTAAAGTACTGAAAAAATTTATATCAGGCTCTATTACAGCAATAGAAACATTAAGTTTTTTTACAGCATTAATCAAATATCCAGCCCCAATGCCGAATATAAATACCAAATCTAAATCTTCATCATTTTCAATTTCTTTTATTAAAGTATTAGCTTCTTTTATAGGATCATAAGCACTATGAAGAAGTATCTGCTTTCCATTTTTTACAACTTTAGCAGAATGTTTTTGAGATTTTGTTTCTATTACCCCTAAAGTTATATCAGATTGTTTTGCATTATTAAGAATATTAATAAAGTCATAAGGATATGCTTTGATATTTTTGTTTATTGCTTCTAAGTTAATTTTTCTTATTTCGTTCATAATGTATTATATAAATTTTATTTTTATTATTTTGTTATCGGAGAGTTATACAAAGAATTTAATAAAATGTATCTTATTTAGATATTTTTAAGATTTTCTTTCTATTATATAGTTTGCTAATTCTATTAAAATATTTTTAGCTTCACTATCTTTATAAGGCTTTAAATATTCAATGGCTTTTTCTGTTACTTTTTTAGCCTCTTTTTTAGCTCCTTCAAGTCCGAACTGCTTAACATAAGTAAGTTTTCCTTCTTTTTCATCTTTACCTACTGTTTTACCCAAAGTTTCATTGTCGGAAATAACATCAAGTATATCGTCCTGTATCTGAAAAGCTAGCCCTACAGCTTCACCGTATTTTGTTATATTTTCTATATCACTATCATTTTCAGAAGATATTGCACCAAGTCTTACAGCACCTCTAATCATAGCACCTGTTTTTTTAGCATGAAGAACTTTAAGCATATCAAAATTAATATCTTTTTCTTCATAATATAAATCTATAAACTGTCCCATAACCATTCCGCTAATTCCAGCAGCATAGCTTAATTCAAATAAAAGTTTTCTTAAAGTACTGTCTTTAACATCTGCTTTAGAAAGTAATTGAAAAGCATGAGTTAAAAGTCCGTCTCCTACAAGTATAGCATTAGCTTCACCGTATTTAACATGCGTTGTAGGTTTGCCTCGTCTTAAATCATCATTGTCCATAGCAGGCAAGTCATCATGAACCAAAGAATATGTATGTATAAGCTCTAATGATACAGCAGGTATTATAGCTTTTTTATAATCGCCTTCAAAAAGTTCACATGCTAAACAGGTAAGTATAGGTCTTAATCTTTTACCGCCTGCATCAAGAGGATATTTAAGCATTTCTATAAAACTATTTTCTAATTCAATATCGCTTTTATCAAATATATTCTCAATAGCTGTATTAATATCTTTAAGTCTTATATTCATATATTCTTTAAGGTTCATAGGTTTATCCTAATTTTTAGTGATTTCTTCTATTATAATGCAATAACTAAAAATGTAAAGAATAAAAAATAATATAGCTTTAGTTTATTAAATTTAGAAATATTTACTTTTATTATCCTTTTTGTTATAATTTTTATATGAGAAATATTAACAGAATGAATGATTACTTTGTACGCTATCTTTTAGGCTCTATTGGAAATGAAGATATACTTGAAAATATAGTTAATTGCGTTCTTAGAGATTCAGGCTTTCAAGAAGTACATAATTTAGAAATAATTAATCCTCATAATCTTCCTGAAAATATTAATCTTAAAGAATCTGTTCTTGATATTAAAGCAATTACTAAAGATAATAAAAAAATTATTATAGAAATACAATTATCTGGAAATATAGATTTTGTAAAAAGAATATTTTATTATATATCAAAAAATATTGTTAGTGAATTAAATGAAAATGAATCTTATGATATTATTAGTCAGGTAATAAGTATTAATTTTGTGAATTTTAATATGGACTTTTATGACGAAGGTAAGGCACACAGATGTTTTAAGCTTATAGATACTGAAAATCATAAGGTATCATTAGATATGATGCAAATGCATATAATAGAAGTACCAAGATTTATAAAGGTTCTTAATAATTCAAATATAGATGATATCAAGAGAAATAAAATATTATCTTGGATAGAGTTTTTTACAGTTAAGGATTTGAATAAAAAAGTTAAAGAAAAATTAAAGGAGGTCAATGATATTATGCCTAAAGTAATAGATAAATATGAAAGATTTATATCAAGTGAAAAAGAAATGGAAGTTTATAATGCTAGAGATGCTTTTTTATATGGACAAACTTTAATGTTAAAGAGGGAGAGAGAAGAGGGGATAAAAGAGGGAATAGAAAAAGGTATAGAAAAAGGTGAAAAAAATAAAGCTTTAAGTATAGCTAAAAGTCTTAAAAAATCTGGTTTAGATATTAAGTTTATCAGTAATAATACAGGTTTGAGTATAGAGGAAGTAGAAAAGTTATAACAAAAAATATCTATATATATTTATAGAAAATAGTTTTTATAAAATAAAAAAATTAAGGAAAAAATATGAAAATACTTGTTATAGGATCAGGTGCCAGAGAGCATGCTATTTGCAATAATTTGAGTAAAAATGAAAGAGTATCAAAAATATATTGTGCTTTAGGAAATGCTGGAACTGCCAAAGAAAAAAAATGTGAAAACGTAAAAATTTCTACTATAGATGAAATATTAAACTTTGCCAAAAAAGAAAATATTGATTTAACTATCGTAGGAAGCGAAGAGATGCTTGTATACGGAATAGTTGATAGATTTGAAGAAAACGGTCTTAAAATATTCGGACCTAATAAACATGCTGCCATACTTGAAGGCTCTAAAGCATATTCAAAAAATTTCATGAAAAAATACGGAGTAAAAACTGCAGAATATGAAACATTTACTGATTATAATAAAGCAAGTGAATATTTAAATAGATGCAGTTATCCTATAGTTATAAAAGCGAGCGGACTTGCTTTAGGTAAAGGTGTTTTGATATGCAAAGATAAAAAAGAGGCTCAAAATGCTTTAGAAGATATAATGGTTAAAAAAATATTTAAAGAAGCTGGAGATGAAATTGTAATAGAGGAGTTTTTGGAAGGTGCTGAGGCGTCTATACTTTCGGTAACTGACAGCAATGTTATAATACCTTTTATATCTGCTAAAGATCATAAAAAAATAGGTGATAATGATACTGGAAATAATACTGGAGGAATGGGAGTTATAGCACCTAATCCGTACTATACAAAAGAAGCAGAAGAGTTATTTATAAAAGATATATTAGAGCCTACACTTAAAGGAATAAAGGCTGAAAAAATGTCATTTGCAGGAATTATATTTTTCGGGATTATGATAACAAAAAAAGGGGTATATTTGCTTGAATATAATGTGAGAATGGGAGACCCTGAAACTCAGGCAGTGCTTCAGCTTTTAGATACTGACTATTTATCCATTATAGAAGCTGCTATGAAAAGAGACTTATCAAGTTTAAATATCAAATGGAAGAATAAACATGCATGCTGTGTGGTAATGGCTTCAGGCGGATATCCTGCTAGTTACAACAAAGGCTATAAGATAGAAGGCATTGAAAACATAAAGGGTAAGTGCTTTATTGCTGGGGCAAAAATAGATGAAAATAATAATATTGTTACTGACGGCGGACGTGTTCTTAATGTTGTTAATATTGCTGATACTTTAGAAGAGGCTAGAAAACTCACTTATGAAGATATAGAAAAAATAGATTTTAAAGATAAATACTACAGAAAAGATATTGGATTAATAAAATAGTGAGTAAATAATAAATGCTTGGTGTTTTTATTTCTGATAAATAAAAAAATCAAGCATTTTTAAATTAGATTTCTTTTCACTCCCACCCTTTAAATTTTTAGGATTTACTCTGTTATAAGCACTTAATTTATTTTTATTGCTGAATGTGTAACAAGCACACCCGCCCAAGTGTTTATTAAATTTTAGGATTTTTAATAGCACGCGGTGAGCGGAATTATAATTTATAGTAAGTGAATAACTATTAACTAGCTTTGTTTATAGAAAAAAGTTCAACGCGTGGTAAAATGACTTTATATATACTGGAACGATTTCATTTTGTCAATTTATGCACATTATACAGAATTATCAACTTTTTTGTGCCCAAAAAAGTTGCAAAAAAGACTAATAATTAGATTGAATTTTTTCTCACTCCCACCCTTTAAATTTTTAGGCTTTACTCTGTTATAAGCACTTAATTTATTTTTATTGCTGAATGTGTAACAAGCACACCCACCCAAGTGTTTATTAAATTTTAGGGCTTTTAACAGCACGCGGTAAGCGGAATTAAAAGTTATAGTAAATGTTTAATTATTGATTAATTTTATTTTTAAAGCTATTTCAACGCGTGGTAAGATGAATTTATATGCATAAAAAACCTGCCCCATAGCTCACTACAAGACAGGCTTTTTATAATATTGATTGATTTAATTTAATAAATTTTATTTCCAAGTATTATTTTTTATTATTAATGTAATTTTCATTCCTGAAGTTGTTATAAATGAAGATGAACTATCTAAAGCATATCCTGTTTTTAACCCAAATTTGAAAGTTATAGCTAGATTTTTATTAGCTCCTGTAATAGAAGTAGTTACACTATTATAATCTAAAGTTAATCCTGCTAATGTTTTAAAAGATGATGATTTTTCTATTTGACTTTGTAAATCATATTTTATTCCAGAGGCTCCAAATTGTGTATTATTAAATGTATATTCACTAGTAGCTGTAAAACTGCTTCCTGAAGAAGTTAAACTAAAAGTAGAAAAATTAAATTCTGCTCTTGGAATTATTCCATCGGTTAATGAAACTGTTCCTGATGTACCAAGGGTTTGAATCATATTTTCTATTTCTGCTTTAGTTATTATTTTTACTGGTATAACAGTAATATCTATATCTACATTTTTAGTTGATTCGCCATTTTTAAATTCAAGAGTTACAGTATATACTGCTTTTTGAGTTTTTGGAGATGATTTAAATTTATTAATACCAGAACTTGTTAATGATACTGATACTTCTTCGCCATTTTTAATATATGATGGTACTGATAAATCACTTGCAGATAAATTAACATCAGTAATAGTACCTGTTCCTTTTATAGTTATATTTGCAATTGTTACACTGCAGCTTGCATCTGAAGGGTTAATACTGAATTTATATTTTGCTTGTTTTTTTACTTGAGAGTAAGATGCATCTGTATCAACTTCTATTATATCATGCTCATTTCCAAGAGTGTAGGAATCCTCAGATACATAAAAACTATCTGTAGTATAATCAGTATCAGGGTTTGTAGACTGATTTGCATCATTTCCGCAGCTCACTGCAAAAATTAATGCTGTTAAAGATAAAATAATTTTGATAACCGATTTTTTCATTTTGGTTGCTCCTTAAATATTTTTTATTTATAACAATTAAAGATTTTTTATAATCTTTAATAAGTTATCAAATGTTTAAAGCATATCTATTCATATTAAATATATTTGCTCTTTATTCAATATTATTAATCAATAAAGTGATTACCTCATTATGGTTAGGTATGATTTTTATTTTCGCTTATGATACTGTAAAACTGTTTAGAGAACTTTTTTCTGTCAAAACAATTATTATCATAAGAATTGTATAAACTTAAAAGTATTAATGATAGCAGCAATATGCTTGCTTCATCAGTATTTAAATTACTCTTTTTATAATCATTTAATATAGTGTTTAAATACTTATCATTAAAAGTGTCTTTAAAATCATTGTCATTAATATTAAATATTTTTTTCACTTCAGTGCATATAGAACTTACAAGCTCATCTTCTATATGATGTATATTTTTTATAATATCTTTCATCTTCATAAATAACTCTTTGTTTTTTATTATTTTTGATAAGAAAAGTATTTCAAAAGATTTATTTTCAAAAATAATATTTTCTATCTCTCTTATCTCAAGTCCGTATGATTTTAATTTTACTATCTCCCTCGCAATATCAAGATGCTCCATTATGTAGTATCTGCTTTCTGTTCTAATCATTCCCTTTTCTACTCTGTATGCTGGAAGAAGTTCTTTATTATCCCATTCTCTTAATAAATTAATGCTCATATTCTTTATATTATTTTTTTCAAGAAGTTTTAAAAACTCTCCTATGGACATTAATCTTTTTTTGCTCCTTAAAATAAATGAATATTTTGGCAGTGTATATTTTTTGCTTTTTATAAAATAATGCAAATCAGAATGGTTTATATCCCTTTTAGCATTTGTATCTATATTATTATTTTCATCTCTTCTAGCCATTGTACATTTACCTTAAAAATTAAAAAGTTATAATCATAGAGCCGTTAGCTGTTTTTTTATTTAATTTATATTGATAACCTAAATATTTATATTTTTCAGCTTGCCTTAAAACAACATATTTCAGAATAGGTTTATTATTTTCACTATGAAGCCCTCTTCCAAATACCACCTCCATATTGATACTTAAGCTGTTTCCAAATAATATTTTTAATATACATAATATCTTTAATAAATTTGTGAAATGACTTCTCACTTCTTTTGCTCTTTTTCTGTGTAAATCAATAAATAAGTAAATGTTCATTATACAATCTCCTTAAATATTATTATTAATTTTTTTAATACCTCATTATCATTAGATATAAACTTTTTTTATACTAACTTTCATCATTTATAATTGTTTCACCGCCCCAAACTAATAAATAATTTGAAGCGGCTTACAGAAAAAATTTTATTTATTATTTTTTCTGATTAGGGTTCATCTGTTTACCTCTGTTGCCTTGATTCTTGTCATAGGTAATATTTGTTCCAGATGTACCCTTGTTGGCATTTGAAATGTCAGCATTATGATTAGGTTTTTTGCTCATATCAAGCCTCCTTAAAAATATAATTTTTAGTTAGATATATATTTTTTTATCTAACCATAGTTATATATTAGTCTCTTTATATGTTTTTATCATTTGACATATTCGTATGGAGGTCAATCAAGAATTTTTTTTTGATTTTTTTTAATATTTTTTTATAGGAATTTCTGTTGATTTGTATATATTATAGAAGTTATTGATTTTTTTTATTATATCTTCTGTACTATCAGAGTTTAATTTATATTCTTCTTCTAAAGATGAGTAGAATAATTTATTTAAAATATCTTCTGAATTATTAATATATTCTGGTCCATTATTATATAATCTTATTTTCTTATTATTTAATTCTATCTCTTTTTTTATTAATTTATATACTTTAAAGTCTTTTATATTTTCTTCTATATCAGAAAATTTATCTTTAATTTTATTATTAATAAAACCTAATAAACCTATTATTTTTATAGCTTTAGCTGAATTGAAATTATTAATAATATTAATGTAATGCAAATATTCAATAACTTTTTCAATTTCATTTACAGTGTTTTTTATTTTTATAATTTCTTTTATTATTGATTGATAGACTTCAAATTCTTTTATATTTTCTTCTATATTTATAATTTTTTCTTCATCTTGAATTAAATCACAAATATAATTTATTAATTCTAAAAGTTTATAACAATCATATTTTTTATATTCTTTATAATCAATAATATTAATAAAGTATAAATTATTAAGCATTCTATTAAACTTATTAATATCATTTTTTATTTTTTTAAATTCTTCTTTATAGCTAATTCCCAAATTAAATATTCTGCTGTATGGATTTTTTTCTATCTCTTCTCTTATTTTTATTCTAGTTTTTATATAATCTTTTTCATCTCTATGATATCCTATGATATTGTATGCAATACTCATCAATATAAACTTATAATAATAAATGTATATTTCTTTATAATCATATATTGAATAATTTTTAATTATTTTTTCTTCATCATAATAAATATAAATATTATAGTCAATAATACCATAATCTTTTATATTATGCTTTTTTGCGGTTTCATTATTTAAATAAAATTTGTAGAATCTATAAATATTATGGCTTCTAAGTGTATTATATTTATAAATGTAAAGCTCTATTATTTTTATATATTCTTCTTCATTTATAATTTTTTTATCGATAAATAAATAGCCTATAAAATATTGTAAGTAATGAAAAATATTGTCATAGTATAAAATGCCTTTTTGTAACTGTTCGTCTTCTATTATATTATAGTTTTTATTATCTCTTATTAAATTAAGTACAGCATCATACAAATAAAATATGGTATTCTCCAAATCTAATATAGTTATATTATTAAAATTATTCAATATATTTTTTATATTAATCTTTTTTATTTCTTTCTGCCTTTCTTTATTTTCTCTGATATCTGAACGTATTTCTTCTATATATTTTACACCATCAATAGTATTATATCTCTCTGATTTGAGTTTCTTATCAAAATTAAATATTTCTTTTGCTATCTCTTCAGTATCATCTAAATAACTTATATTTCTTATAAATACAAAATCGGTACTTTTTATATTTTTATATATTCTTAATATTTCATCTAAAACAAGCATGCTTTCTAATGTATAATATCTAGTATCTTTTTTCTTATCTTCTTTATTTAATCTATATGAAGGAAGAATTGAAACAGTTTTTTTATTGTTATCAAAATATTCCTGCATTACTTTCTTTAATCTTTCAATTTCGATTTCTCTTATAATAAGTTCAAAATTATCATTTTTTATATCTTCTATAATATCTTTATGACTTATCTCTTTATTTAAAAGAGTAGAATTATCATATATCAATTTATAAGGACTTATTATTTTATTAATGATTTCATATATAGTGCATCTGAATTTTTCATAAGATTTCAAATTATTATATAATTCTAAAAACACACCTATTTCAAAAAAGCATATTTTATTTTCATCTAAAAAGAAATAAATATCATCTGTATAATTAGAATCTTTTTCTTTATAGCTTAAATCTTTTTTGAATTCTATTTCTATATATTTATATTTTCCTTTTTTTAATTGAGTAGGCTTACCAGAATTGATTGATACTAATAATACTTTTATATTACTATTTTCTTTTTTTAGAGTATTAATTTTATTTATTATATTTTTTAGAGAATGAAGAATATAATAATCATCATAGTGTTTATTTTTATTACTTTTGTATGGATCATATTTTAAATATATGTCTGAGCTGTATTTTTCTATTATATATCTTATGTTTTTTGTATTTAACCTTTTTGCTTTGTCATTTTTATTTGAAGCCATTATAAAACTCTAAAAAATATTTGTATTATTTTATAGTATTAACTTTATTTTATCAATTATTGATTTTATATAATTATACCTAAACAATTATAATTTTTTATTTTAATACTATTTATTTAGATTATTAAAAGCACTTTATTTTTATTATCTAATTTATACTGGAACGATTTTATTTTGTCAACGGATGCACTTTATATAGAATTATCAACTTTTTTGCCGCACACGCTCTGCGGGCTTCACCAAAGTTTTTATCCTTCGGATACGCTTCACGAAAAACGCAATTACTAGAACTTTATATTTTAAATATATGTATTAAATGTATGGTAACACCTAAAATTTTGACTAAAAATGCAGTTCTTTTGGTTCTTTTATACCAATAAAAGAACTGGGGTGCGGGGCAAAGCCCTGCAAATATTTAAAATTAAAAAAATTAATTTTGACAAACTGTATTTGTTTAGGTATATACTAAAAATTTTTAAGTTTTTCAATTTTTTTGTTGCTCTTTTTACTGCCTCACTTGTTTAAGGAACTAGAGTGGTCAAGCTGTGTATTTCCAGATTATATAAAATGTGAGATTTTAATCATATATCATAATACTAAAAAGGATATGAAAAATACTCAAAAAAATTATAAAGTTTTACATATATATGAATTTTTTATTGCTTTAATTGAAATAACTTTGAAAAAAGTATATATTATTTGAAATTTAATTTGGAAGGTGAATTAATGAAAACAGCAGAAGAATTAATAAAGAAGCTTATTAAAAATCAAATGGACTATAATATATTTATAAAATTTAATTCCAAAACAGCAATAGAAAAAACAGCATTAACAAATTTGATAAGAAAAGCTATAAGCGATGGTTATATACAAAAAACTGATGGAAATTTGCTAAAAGTTACAAAAGAGGGAAAACAGTATATTAATAAATTGGAAGGTAAAGAGGAGGCTCCAAAAACAGTAAAATCTGTAAGAGTAAATATTGATGTAAAAAATGCCAAAGAAGATTCTAAAATTATATCTAAAGCTTATAATATAAAGCAGGATTTCAGCGAAGATTTAATTATGCATGCTGAAAAAATAAATGAGGCTGCTGATTTCAATAATATAGAAGAAGATAGGGTTGATTTAAGAAATTTAAAGACTATAACTATAGACAGTGAAAGTTCTAAAGATCTCGATGATGCTTTGAGTATAGAAAAACAAGATGATGATAATTATAAAGTTTATATTCATATTTCAGATGTAAGCCATTTTATAGAACTTAATTCTCCTTTGGATATAGAAGCTAGAAGCAGAGGAAACTCTACATATTTGATTGATGAAGTATACAATATGTTTCCAGAAATTTTATCTAATAATGTAATTTCTTTAAATGAAAACACAGACAGATTTGCTATGACATTATTAGTTCATATTAATAACAAAGGGGAAGTATTATCTTCAGAAGTTTTTAAAAGCGTTATTAATTCTAATAGAAAATTATCTTATGATTATGTAGAGGATATTATAGATAAAAAATGCCAAGATGAAGATTGGCTTATGGTTTTAATTGACAATGCTTTGACTATAAAAAATCTATTATATAATAGAAGAAAAGAGGGTAGAGGAGTTGAATTTGAGAATCAGGATATAAAAATTGTTTTAAATGATGATGGTATACCTATAGAGTTTTATGCAGAAGAAAAAAAACAATCTATGTCAATAGTAGAAGAATTAATGCTTTTAGCAAACAGCGAAATAGCAAAAAAGCTCTCTAAATATGATGGGGCAATATACCGTTATCATGGTGTTCCAGATGAATATAGATTTAATAATTTTAAAATACTAGCTCATAATAAAGGATATGATTTAAAAGAACTGCCAGATAAAAGCTATGATATAAAAGAGTTTGTTGATAGGGTGAAAGGCAAACAGGAAGAGAATTTACTTATACCAGTTTTACTTCGTTCGATGACGCCTTCTTCTTATAGTATAGTTAATAAAAGCCATTTTGGTTTGGGTCTTGATTATTATACTTATTTTACTTCTCCTATTAGAAGGTATGCTGATTTGCTTATACATAGAATAGTAAAAGATACTATTTTGTCTGGTAAGGAAGTTATAGAAGAGAGTTTAAAAAATATATGTAAGGACTCTATTGATAGTTTGTCTATCCTCGATAAAACTTCAAAGAAAGCTGAAAGGTATACAAGACAGATAAAAGCAGCCAGATATATGAAAGACAGATTGGGTGATGAATATTATGGAGTTATAAGTTCTATATCTCCAAAAGGTATTTATGTAGAGATAGAAGGTTTGGATATAGAAGGGTTTATAGAATCTATTTATATAGGTTCTAATTACAGATTTTATCAGGATATGCAAAGTGTTTATATAGATAAGATAAAGGCTTATGAATTAGGGGACAGAGTAAAAGTATTAGTTGCTAAATCTAATGTAGAAAATGGTAAGATATTTTTCTCATTGTAGATTGTAAGATTGTAGGATTTTTTTTATTTTAATATTTTTTATAAGAAGCAGGGAATTAAAATCCCCTGCTTTTATTATTATTTTACTTTAAAATATTCTATTTCATTAATAATATCTTTACTCATATTTGATATTTCAGAACTAGAGGTTGAGTTTTGATTAGCCAAACTGGAGTTTTCCTGAGTAATATTATTTAATTCTTTTATAGCAATATTCATTTGAGTTATTCCGTCTTCTTCCTGCATTATAGACTGAGTTATATCCTGAAGTTCGCTCTCCATTTCTTTTACCAGATCATTAATAGTATTTAATATAACTGATGATTTATTTGCCGATTCATTTCCGATTTCCACTCTTTTTACAGTCTCTTCTACAATTGCCGTAATATTTGTTGCAGCTTCATTAACAGTTTGGGCTAAAGATCTAACTTCGCTTGCCACTATAGCAAAACCTCTTCCTTGTTCTCCAGCTCTTGCCGCCTCAACAGCAGCATTTAAAGCAAGTATATTGGTCTGAAATGCTATGGACTGTATAAGTTTAGTTATTTCAGATATTTTTTTACTAGATTCAGATATCTCATGCATATGAGCAGATATTTCATTAACAGCTTCTACACCAGTAGTTGTTGTATCCATTATTTTTACACTTTTATCTTTAGCCTGAAGTGAGTTTGAAGTTATTTCTTTTATAGAACTAGATAAAGACTGCATTGAACCTGTAAGCTCTTCTATAGCGGCAGCCTGAGTATTAGTTCTGTCAGATAAATATTCGCTGCTTGATGATATATTTTCTATTTCTGTATTTATAGAATTAAGATTTGATTGAAGTTTATATACAACTTTTCCTATAGCATTTTTCATATTATTGACATAAGAAACTAAAGAACCTGATTTATCATTTTTATTTTCGTTATCTTGGCTGTCTATGATAAAGTTTCCTTTAGACATTTGATCTATACTGTTCATAGCTTTATCAAGCATTTGAGATATAGGTATAACTACGAGGAATGCTAAAACTGTTTGTATAATTAAAACTATAATCATAATTATTAAAGATATAATCATCATTCTAAGTATTCTATTATTTGTAGCATCCATATTACCGCGTATTATAAGTTTATATGGAGTGCCTCTTAATGATTTTATAGCGTACCATTCATTTCCTACTATCTGCATTACAGATTTATTAGGGTCTTCTAAAGATTTTGCATCTTTAAATAAAGGCTCCTGATATACATTGTATTTGTCATTAAATATATAATCTTTATTCTGATGCGACATATAAAGTCCGTCGGATGTAATCATATTTATTTGATTTTCTGTGATAACTTTTTCTAAAATTGTATTCATCTCTAAAAAGTCTATACCTATAACCCCTTTTAATGAATTATTGGTATATACCGCAAGCGATAAAGTTATTGCTATTGCTCCGCTGTTTGCATCAACATAAGGTTCTGTAATAAATATACCGTTTTTAGAAATTGCTCCCTGATACCAAGGTCTTGAAGTTTGGTCATAAGTATTAGGATAAGGATCTATTGAATTAACAAAAAGCCCTCCGTCTTTATATGGTATTTCATTTCCGTAAAGTATATCGTATATATTATTATTTGATTTTAATACATCTGATAATGTTCTTCTAATATTTTCAAATATTGTTTCATTTGCCTGAAAATATCCTCTAAGAGTATATAGAATAGTGTATATTTTTTCCATTTCTATTGATATAACAAGTTCTGTATTATCCATTTCAATTAATGTGTTTTTTTGAAACTCATTTTTGTATATTTTATTGAAAGCTATATACATTCCTATATATGATATTAATAAAAATGCTGCGAAAGGAACTATTAGTTTTAATAATAAAATTTTATTGTTTTTCATAACTAAAAACCTAAATAAAATAATATTCTTTATAGTAAAAGTATAGTAAAAAGTATTTATTGTGTCAAATTGTATTATAATTTAAAATTATTTAATTATTAATAAAAATTATCGTATTAAAAAAAGCTGTCTTAAAATAAGATAAAATATGATATTAATGTTTATTGGACTGATTTTTAAAATTATAAATTTATTTCTATATAAAATGACTGCATATTCAATATATTAGAAATAAATATATTAAATATGCAGTATATGGTAATTAACAAATTATTTTTTTAGTTTAAAATATTATATTTCATTAATAATATCTTTACTCATATTTGATATCTCCAAACTTGAAGATGAGTTTTGAGTAGCCAAACTGGAGTTTTCCTGAGTAATATTATTTAATTCTTTTATAGCAATATTCATTTGACTTATACCATCTTCTTCCTGCATTATAGACTGTGATATATACTGAAGTTCATTTTCCATTTCTTTTACCAAATCATTAATGGTATTTAATATAGAAGATGACTTATTTGCTGATTCATTTCCAATTTCCACTCTTTTTACAGTTTCTTCTACAATAGAAGTAATATTATTTGCAGCTTCATTAACGGTCTGAGCCAAAGATCTTATCTCACTTGCCACTATAGCAAAACCTCTTCCCTGTTCTCCAGCTCTTGCCGCCTCAACAGCAGCATTTAAAGCAAGTATATTAGTCTGAAATGCGATAGACTGTATAAGTTTAGTTATTTCAGATATTTTTTTGCTGGATTCAGATATCTCATGCATATGAGCAGATATTTCATTAACGGCTTCCACACCAGTAGTTGTAGTATCCATTATTTTTGAGCTTTTATCTTTAGCCTGAAGTGAGTTTGAACTTATTTCTTTTATAGAACTAGATAAAGACTGCATTGAACCTGTAAGCTCTTCTATAGCAGCCGCCTGAGTATTAGATCTGTCAGATAAATATTCGCTGCTTGATGATATATTTTCTATTTCATTATTTATTGTATTAAGATTTGATTGAAGTTTATATACAACATTTCCTATGGTATTTTTCATATTATTTACATAAGAAACTAAAGAACCTGATTTATCATTTTTATTTTCGTTATCTTGGCTGTCTATAATGAAGTTTCCTTTAGACATTTGATCTATACTATTCATAGCTTTATCAAGCATTTGAGATATAGGTATAACTACAAAGAATGCTAATGCTGTTTGTATTGATATTAAAATAATAATGACTAAAAGATATGCAAGCATAATATTTCTTATTCTATTATTGATAGCATTCATATTACCGCGTATTACAATTTTATACGGAGTATCTCTTAATGGTTTTATAGTGTACCATTCATTTCCTACTATCTGCATTACAGCTTTGTTAGGGTCTTCTATAGATTTTGCATCTTTAAATAAAGGCTCATTATATACATTGTAATTGTCATTAAAGATATAGTCTTTATTCTGATGCGACATATAAAGTCCAGCTGAAGTCATTATATTAACCTGATTTTCACTAATAACTTTTTTTGATATATTATTCATTTCTAAGAAGTCTATACCGATAACTCCTTTTAATGAATTATTAGTGTATACAGCTAATGCCAATGTTATACATATTCCCCCAGTATTAGCATCAACATAAGGCTCTGTAATAAATATACCATTTTTAGTAAGAGCACCTTTATACCATAATCTTGAAGTTTGGTCATAAGTATCAGGATAAGGACTTATACCATTAACAAAAAGTCCTCCGTCTCTGTATGGTATTTCATTTCCGTATAGTATGTCATATATGTTTTTATTTGATTTTAATATGCTTTCAAGTGTTTTTCTTATACTTGTAAATGTATTATCATTTGCTTCAAAATATCCTCTTAATGTGTACATTACATCGTATACTTTTTCCATTTCTATAGATAAAACTAATTCAGTATTATCCATCTCTACCAATGTATTTTTTATAAATTCATTAGTATATACTTTTTTATAAGCAAAGTACATAATAATATATGCTACAAGCAAGAAAACAGCAAAAGGGATAATTAATTTTAATAATAGAACTCTGTTATTTTTCATAAATATAACCTTAAAAAAAATTCTTCAAGCGGTTAAAGTATATAAAAAAAATTTTTTTGTGTCAATTACCTGTTATATATTTATTTGGTAAAATCTAATTTGATATGAAAATATATTTAAAGTAGTATATTTTAAAAAAAATATCAATATTATCATTTTGTATCATACATATAATACAAAAAATGAAGTTTTTTTCTGCATCAGTGATCATTATTTAATATGGAATTTATTTCATTTTGAGTAAGATGTTTGAATGTTCCTTCCTTTAGATCATTTAATAATATATCAGCTATTCTTAATCTTTTTAGTATAATTACTTCAAATCCTATTTTTTGACACATTCTTCTAATCTGTCTGTTTTTTCCTTCTGTAAGAATTATATGAAATGAGTTTTTATTTATTCTTTTTACTTTAGCGGGTTTTAATTTTTGTCCGTCTAAAGAGATGCCATATTCAAGTTTTTTTAAAGCTCCGTCTGGTATATTATCATTAACTTTAACAAAATATTCTTTTTCACAGTTTGTATTTTCGCCTATAATTTTTCTGCTGAATACGCCGTCATTTGTTAGTATTATAAGTCCGCTGCTGTCTTTATCAAGTCTTCCAACAGGGTATATATTATTAAAATCATTTTTAATTAGATTGTATATAGGTTTTCCCTCATCTTTGTTTGAAGATACAACATATCCTCTAGGCTTATTTAATTTTATATATATTTTATCTTCTTTGTACTCTTTTATATCACATTCTACTTTATCATCATCAGAAACCCGATATGCGGGATTTGTATTTACTATGCCGTTTATTTTAACATTTCCGTTTTGAATAAGTTTGTCAGCTTCTCTTCTGCTTGCTATATTTAATGATGCTATATATTTGTTTAATCTCATTTTTTATTATTTTATTTTATTATTTTTAAAAAAATTATAAAATAATATTACCATAATATGAATTTTAATCAAATTTAAATAATTATTTACTAAAATAATATAAGTATTATATCAATATAATAGTATGAGAATTTTATATTTTATAGTTGACAATTTTTGTTGATTATAATATAATGGTGCTAAGTTATTGGATATAATTGCTTAGCTATAAATATTAAGGAGAGTGCGCTATGAAATTCTATAGAAGTACGAGAGATTTTTCTCGCTACCTCATAATCATTTGTCTATTCATAAGCATATGTTCATTTGCTGTTTATGGACAAACTTCTAGTGTTTACATGGAAACTAGACTACTTTACAACTTTGAAACATTAGATGAATGGCAGCCAATATCAAATGCTAGCCGTTTTATGTTTAGAGGTGATAGAACAAATGAAAATGGTGTTGTAATGAAATATCCTAATATGAGATTGTTCGCTACAAAACCATATGGTATGGGTAACCAAAGCTATAATTCAACTAATTCATTATCAGTAAGTGTTTCTTTTTTCAGAAAATCTTATAACTTCTTTGACTTAGTTCCAACAGTACAAAAAATCATACCAGGAAAAGCTCAAACTTTTGATGTTTGGGTATGGGGTGGTAACTATGACTATACTATGGAAATGTTATTTGAAGACTATCGTGGTTATACTTATACATTGCCTTTAGGATCCATCAGATTTATCGGTTGGAGAAATATGAGTACAGCAGTACCATCTTTCATTCCTCAAGAAGAACCTTATGTACCTAGAGCAAAAGGTTTAAGATTTATGAATTTCCGTTTCTGGTCATCACCAGAGGAAAGAGCTGATAACTTTGTAGTTTTATTGGATTACTTCCAAACTGTTACAGATACATTTAGAGAAGCTTATGACGGTTCAGATATTGAAACTACATTAGGTCAGGAAGTTGGCGGAAGATCTTCTGAACAATATACAGAAGGTGGAGCTCAAGTAGTAGGCGAAGAAGGCGGTACAACTGCAACAGATACTACTGCAGAACAACCACAAGAAGCGCAACAATAAGGTATAAGTAAGGAGAAGAATAATATGAAAAGATTAAGTATCTTGATAACAATGTTAATTCTAACTGTTGCATTCTTGTTGTTTGCTCAAGATGCGGCTCAAACAGGTGAGCAAACTACTCAAAATGATCAAGGTGAAGATGGTAACAATTTTGTAACTGAAGCTATTACTAACTATTTAATAGATGATTTTGAATTCGCTAATACTTGGCAGGCTTCTATGCCTAGAGATTACGGCGTAGTTAGTATTATTCGTCGTGAAGGCGGTCCTGCTGACGTTGTAGCTGAAGGTGCTGAAAATAATAAATATATTTTGGGTGCTAAAGTAGAGTACTTCAGAACTGGTTATCCTTGGTTCTCTGTAACTCCTCCTAGACCTGTTAAAATCCCTGGTTATACTAAAGAACTTAGTGTTTGGGTAGCAGGCCGTAACCACAATAATAAAATGAGTTTCTACGTTTATGATATAAACGGAAAACCTCAGTCAGTTGGTAATGAAGCTCTTAACTTTATGGGTTGGAAAAATATAACTGTTCAAGTTCCTGCTAATATAAAACAAGAAGATTTTAGAGGTCAGGTAGAACAAGGTATCAGCTTTATGGGTATACATGTTAAAGTTGATCCTAGAGATTCTTATGGTAAATACTATATCTATTTTGACCAATTAATGGCTAAAACAGATATGTATCTAGAAACTTATAGAGAAGAAGACGATCCATTAGACACTTGGTAATAATTAAATAACAGAGAATATAAGGGCGGAGTATATATACTTCGCCTTTTTTATTTTTTATAACTTGAAATTAATACAATTATATATTAAACTATAAAAATAGTTATAAAGAATATTATTTAAGTGAGTGTTATTATGTCGCATATAAATATATTATTGATTGTTGGTTTTGTGCTTCTTGCTGTATATTCAATTACTTCTAGAATAGTTAATAGCAGAGCCGAAAAAGATAAAAAAGAAAATGTAATAAATAATGATGATGAGAAAAATATTGAATAAAAGGTTTTTTATATGTCAGAATTAGTTTTATATATAATAATAGGTGTAATATGTGCTATAATATCTCTTATACAAAAAGCCAATAAAAAGAATAAAGAAAATAAAAAATCTAAATCAAAAAATACAGTGAAAAATAATAATAAAAAAACTTATACTAATAAAAAAGTTAATAATAATGAAGAAGAAATATTCAGAGAGCTTAAAAAGAATATGGAGTCTCTAAAAAATTATAGTGAAGATACTTTAAGAAAAAATACTGAACATCAAAAAGTATATACTTCCAATTATGAAACTTCAAATAATGACAGAGAGATGTTAGAACTGCAGCAAAAATATAATTCTAAAATATCTCAAATTAATAATATAAAAAAAGAAGAAACAGTTAATAATGCTTTCAAAGTATCAGAAAATAAAAGACATGTTAATCATATGCTCTCTTCATTAGATATAAAGAATGCTGTAATATATAATGCTATATTAGAACCAAAGAGAATTAACTATACAAGAAAATCAAAAATCAATTAAATACATATGGGCTTAAAATTATGAATTCATTTGAAGAATTAATATCTATAATAAAAAGATTACGCGGAGAAAACGGATGTGCTTGGGATAGAGAACAGACTTTTAAAAGTTTAATCCCATGTTTTTTAGAAGAATCTTATGAGCTTGTAGAGGCTATAAGTAATAAAGATTATGAGAATATTAAAGAAGAGCTTGGAGATGTACTTTTGCATGTTGTGTTTTTCTCAGAACTTGCAAGAGATGAAAATCAATTTAATATAGATGATGTTTGTAAAAATATTAATGAAAAACTTATAAGAAGGCACCCGCATGTATTTGGGGATAGTGATGTTAAAGATGTTGAGGGCATACTTAAACAATGGGATAAAATAAAACAGACTGAAAAAAATAATTCTGGATTTAAAAGTGTTCTTGACGGTATTCCAAAATCACTTCCTATAATGGAAAAATCTTATAAGATGATGAAAAAAGCTGCTGGTGTAGGATTTGAATATAAAAATATTGATGATTCGCTTGCAAAAATAGATGAAGAGCTTTCAGAAGTTAAAGAGGCCTATAATGAAAAAGATAAAGAACATTTAGAAGAAGAAATAGGCGATTTGATTATGACAGTTCTTGATTTTGCACGTATGAATAAAATTAATCCAGTGAACTCTTTAATAAAAGTTAATGAAAAATTCAGAAAAAGATTTAATTATGTTGAAAAAACAGCCTATGACATGAATAAAAAACTTGAAGATATGTCATTAGAAGAAATGGATAATCTTTGGAATGAATATAAAAAACAAGAGAGAGAAAAATAATATCCAATTTTTTTAACAATAAAATAAAAAAAATAATATATTTATTACATATATAAATTTAAATAACAGAATTATTATTTTTGTTTTTTATATTTTTATTGCAAGAATTTTAAGTTTATATTATAATAATAATACACTAAATGATGGGGTTTGTTTAATGGCTATTAATGCTAATTTGTACA
The DNA here is from genome assembly GCF_000384655.1 of Brachyspira innocens ATCC 29796. Lineage (GTDB taxonomy): Bacteria > Spirochaetota > Brachyspiria > Brachyspirales > Brachyspiraceae > Brachyspira > Brachyspira innocens. The sequence continues at coordinate 21,858 of NZ_ARQI01000115.1, forward strand.
AAAGATCTAAGCTATATGATTTACTTTCAAAAATTTTAAAGAAGAAAGATGATGAAAACTTTAATATGAAAGAGCATGTTGATAAGGCATTAGAGATTATAGATAAAAGTACAGAGGAAGAAGTTAATTATGCTGACAATAAAATAAGCTGTCTGCATTTAGCTGTTCAAACTGGAAGTCCTGATATAGTTGCTGCCTTAATTGCTAAAGGAGCTGATGTTAATGCTATTAATGAAAGAGGAGTAAGTCCGCTTCATTTGGCTATTATTAAAAATCAGCCTGAAGAAGTTATTAAAATACTTTTAGATAATGGGGCAGATTATAACAGAGAAGAGGCAAATTTTTCTGCTATGATGCTTGCTGAGATAATGAATGCTCCATATATGCATTTGTTTAAAAAATAATTTTATTTTTCATATAATAAGAGCCTAATTATAAAATTAGGCTCTTATTTTTTTATTTAAGTTTTTATTCAAATATTACTCTAGGTTTTTCATCTATATAATTTGCTGGTATATTATCAAGTTTTTTTATCTGTGATATTAGAGCATCTCTTATATCATTTCCAGTCATGATAATATTTTTTCCTTTTCTTCCTATAGGATTATTTTCGCTGTCAGCATATCCATCCCCGCCGTCCAAAATATAATCAGACATTACTATATTATAATCTTTATTTTCTGTAATATCCTCTCCATTTAGTTTGGCAGATATCAATTCTCCTTCGGCACTATATACTATTTCAACACCTCTTGAATACTGAAGAAAACCGCCGCCGCCTCTTTTTGCAGCAGATATTTTTATCATATCAAGCAAATCTTTTCCATTTAATGAAAGAGTTACAGCCTGATTATTAAAAGGAAAGAATTCATTTTGTATTTTTCCAAGAGTAATATCTCCTGCTGGAAGAGATGTTCTTAATGCCCCAGAGTTTATTATAGCTATATCTATATTGTCATAAGAATCAAGCACCAAATCGCAGGCAAAGTTTCCTATAGCCATAGAATTAGTTCTTATTCCGTCTTGAGGAAGTTCAACAGGCAAAGTACCTATTCTTACATTAAACTCTTTATCAACAGTACCTTTCATCTCATCAATAAATGCGAGCATATCTTTATCCTGTTCTATATTCTGATCCATTAATACCAATTTATAATCAAAACCGTTTACAGTGCCGTTACTAACGCTTAAATTAATATCTCCTAAATACTTTCCATAACAGCCAGTCTGCACTATAGGAGTACCATTTACAATATCAGCTTCCTGAAGTTCTGTATGACTGTGTCCGCCTATTATTATATCAAATGTATTTGGCATAGCTTCTGCTACTTTTTTATCCATTTCATAGCCTATATGACTTAATAGTATTGTAACATCGTTAGTGGTATTAAGAGGGGTTGATTTTATAAAGTTTTTTAATGCCTGTATTTCTTCTTCAAATACTAAATCTTTTACACTTGAAGAACTATAAACAGGCTCTGTAGTTGTTACCCCTATTACAGCAACATTAAGGCCATTAACATTTGTAACTATATAAGGCTTAGCATAATAACTATTATCAGCTTTATTTTTTATATTGACAGAAAGTGTTGGAAATTTTCTTTCTTTCATTATTTCTGTAAAATTATCAAGTCCGTAATCTACAAAATGATTTCCTATAGTTACAGCATCTACACCTATCATATTCATTATATCCACTTCGTCTCTTCCCTGAAACACTGTAGAATAAACGCTTCCAGTAATAGTATCTCCAGCATGAAGAACTAATACATTATCATTAGTAGATTTTACTTGTTTTATGTAAGCAGCTCTTCTAGAAGCTCCGTACATATAGTTAGTTTCAGGCGGGTTTACTTCTTTGTTTACAACTCTTTCTTCTTCATCTTTACCATGTGTATCATTCATATGTATTATAGTAAGAGTTCCAGTATTTCCCGTTTTTTTGGAAGATGAACAAGAAAATGAAAATAAAATAATCATAATCAATATGAAGGCAAATTTAAATTGTTTTTTCATATTGCTCTCCTTCAAAAGAAAAATTTATAACTTTATTAAAATTATATACAATTTATTTTTGTTTTCAATACTATAGAAAATAATTACTGGATATTTTTATGAAATTTATTATATTTGGTTATTATATTAGATTAAGATTTATATATGCGGAAAAAAAATTTTATGGGCATTATTAAGAAGACAGATAAAAAAGAGAAGAATAATAAAACAAAAAAAATAGAAATAAGCAAAGAAGAACTTGAGGCAAGAGAGATACCATTACTTTTTAGTATTGTTAATTTTTCTTCAAATATTCCAATTTCTATGTATGCCGATACTATAGGAATAAAAACTGCCGAATCCTCATACAGAGGTGCTATGCATTCTGAAGCAAATAGAAATATAAGTGAAGAATATCTTTTAAACTCAAAAAAATCACCTATAGATTTATCGGTTTTGTATAATGTTTCAGGATATTCATCATTTCCTATAGATGCTTCTTTAAGCAATAGAATACTTCTTGAAGAGGAAGTTCATAAAAAAGGAAATGCTGTAAAACTTCCTCCTTATAAAAATATTAATGCCCCTATAGGTTCAGTAATAAGGTCAAGAAGAAGCAGAAGAGATTTTAAGGGCAAACCTCTCACTTTAAGCGATTTATCTACTCTTCTATACTATGGAGATGGTATTTCTGGAGATTTTGATTTTAAGCTAAATAAAGATGAATACAGCACTATAACATTTGGAGATAAATATATATCAAAACTCCGTACAGCTCCTTCTGGAGGAGGGCTTTATCCTATATATCTTTATATAGCAGCTCTTAATATAAATAATCTTGATAAAGGAATATACAAATATATGCCTTTTACTCATTCTCTTGAAAAAATTAAATTATTTAGTGATAAAGATTTAGAGAATTATTATAACAGTAATGTTTTTGGGGGCGATATAGATTTAAGAAAAACGGCTTTATCTATTTATTATGTATATAGTTTATATGAAAACTCTAGAAAGTATGGCGATATGGCACTTCAGTTTGCATTGATAGAAACGGGGGAAATTACTCAAAATATACAGCTTACAGCAGCAGCAAGCGGTATTTTAGCATGCGATATCGGAGGATTTAATAAAACTTTATCCGAAGAGTTTTTAAATATTGACGGACAAACTAATCATGTTGTGCATCTTACTTTGCTTTCAAAATGATTGTTTAATAAGAATTATAAATTTAATAAAAAATAAATAATAGGTTGATTTTGTATGGCTAAAAAGAATATTAAACTTTATGATAATGTAAGTGTTTTTTTCAGTTCTGATAATGAGATAAGATTTAGAAAGGGTATATGGAACTTTGAAGAGGCTTCTTTAACTTTAGATGATTTAAATGATAATATGAAAGAAGTTATAACATTTATTGCAAATGAACTTTTTGATGATAAACTTATATCTTTTGACGATATAGTAAAAAAATTTTCTTTAGATGAAAATGACAGCAATTTATTAAATGATATTATATCTTCTTTGATTGGAAACAGATTTTTAGAGTATGATGATAAAAAAAATAATATGCAAAATACTCTTTATGAGCTTATAGGCGAATATTTTTATGATATTCCAGATGAAAGCAAAATAGAAAAAAATAAAATAATGTTTATAACTGATAATGACAGATTAAAAGATTATGCCTTACTAGTATCTAAAGATATATATATAAATCTTGATATTATGAGTGCTGATGATATAAAAAAAATAGAAAAATCTAATCTTACAGATACAACAGATGCTATCGAAAATATAGAAATAAAAAAAGAATTATTAAAGTTATTTGATAATATATCATGCGTAGTTATAAGTGTAGAGAAACCAAGACTTAATTTGCTTAGAAATATTAATAGGCTTCTTCTCGATAAATCAGTACCAATAGTTATATCAATACTGGACGGACCATTTTTAAATATTACAACTATAAAGGGAAAAGAAACAGCTTGTTATGAATGCTTTGAAAATAGAGTTATAGCAAGAAATGAAAGTTTGTTAGTTTATAATAAATTTGTTAAGCAGACTATGAACTTTAAAATAAAAAATAAAAGAACTTATATAACACCTATTTTGCAAAGTTTTACTTCTATTGCTTTGTATGAAGCATTTTTATTTGCGGCTATAGGTAAATGCAAATTATCAGGACGTGTTATTAATGTTTATATACCTTCTATAGAGATTCAAGTTCAGGATTTGCTTAGAGTGCCTTTCTGTCCAGCTTGCGGTCATATAAGTAAGGCAAAATATAATGAAATGTATACTTCATCGAAAGAGGTTATAGAAAAGTTTGCAAGTAAGGTTATAGTGAAATGATAAAAGATAAATGATTAAATAAAAAACGGACAAAGTATATGCTTAATTATTACCCAAGTCATAAAAACATTTTAAATAAATATAATTCTATATGCGGACATCAGACTGGTATAATGGATTCTCTTATTATAATGCAGGCTAATTCTGTGATTGCTGAGAATATTAATACCTGTACAGCAATGCTTCCTAATTATCATAAAATATTATTGGGAGATAATGCTTTGGTAAATTATCATCTTTCAGGATATGGTATTTATAGAGATGAGGCTGTTATAAGATTATTAGGTGAAGGTATTGAGAGATATGCTTTATTTACTTCAAATTTATATTTTGAAGAAAAACTTAAATATCTTTCTTACAATCAATTAAAAGAAAAATATCCAGATAATGTTATACCTTTTGAATATGTTAAAATATATACAGATGATGATTTAAATAAATTAAATAGCATAGGCATTTTAGAAAATATTACAGAAGATGATGTACTTTCTTGGGTGCTTCTTCCATCTTTATTTGACAGTAAAAAAGAATATTATGTACCAGCACAGAATTTCTTTTTATCACATATGATAAGAAGAGATAAAAAAGAGAAAGTATTTATAGGCGGATTTTCAAAGGGAAGTGCCAGTCATAAAAATATTTATCTTGCTTTAAAATCGGCTATTAATGAGATAATAGAATGCGATGCATGCATGATAAAGTGGTATACAAAAAGCAAGGTTAAAGAAGTTATTATTGATGATGATATACTTAATGAATCTATTAACATGATTCTTAAAGATATTGATTATAAAATAAGGGTATTTGATTATACAGCTGATAATAATTTGGGCTATGTTTTTACTGTTATGCTTATAAATAAAAGTGAAAAAACTCCTTATATTGCAGTAGGTGCTTCTTCTGGGCTTAATCCTAGAAAGGTAATATACAGGGCTTTTATGGAGGCTTTGGCTATACTTACATTAAATATTAACGGAGCATTATCTATGCCTAGTGATTATTTGGAAACTGTATCAGAAAAAAATTATCTTAATCTTGACAGCAATGTTAATTATTGGGCTAATTTAGAAAATAAAGATAAAAAATTAAAATTCATTAATAGCAAAATTTCAGAAAAAATTGAATTAAAAAAATATAAAAATCTTGAAGTTAATACTCAAAAAGATCTGGAATATTTATTAAAAGGGCTTTGTAATATTTCAAAATATGCTGTTTATTTGGATATTACACCTTCTGAAATAGAAAATAAAGATCTTTGTGTTATGAGAGTTTATATACCAGAGCTTGTGCAGATGTCTATGCCTGCTTTTCCTTATAGTAATCACCCTAGGATAATTCAAAATGGAGGAATATCAAATAATGAATTCCCGCATCCATTACCTTAGTGCATTGCTTGTTCTTTTATCTGTTTCTTTTCCTGCTTCTTTGATTGGAATATTTATAAAGTTAAATTTTGATAAGATAAACAGAATGCTTCCTAATGCTTTGAGTTATTTATTATTTGTGATAATGGTATTTTTTACTGGATATATTGGAAGTATTAATTATAATGTTAATATATATTTTATTATTACAGCTTTTATATTTTCTTTTGTATGTATAGCATTAGAATTATTTGAAGGTATTATTATTCATTTTATTAAATACAGAGTTTGGATAAGAAATATAGAAGTTCATGAAATAGTAGAAAAAAAGAATATATTTATTGATATTATAATTATATTTATAGGTGCTTTATGCGAAGAGATAATTTTTAGGCAGGTATTTTTTAATATTTCTTATAATATATTTTCTGTTAATATTTTTACTCTTATTATACTTTCATCTTTTATATACGCACTTAATCATATATATTTTGGTGCTAATGCTGTATTTCAGAAGTTTATTGCAGGATTAATATATTCTTTATTATTTGTTTACTCTTCTTTTAATATAATAGTACCTGCTTTATGCCATTTTTTTCAAAACAGTATTTTATATGTATTATCTTTAAAAAAATTAAAGAAATATAATACATAAAAAGAGAGGATAAATTGATATTTTTAGAAATGGTGCCGTATATATTAGTATCTTTTATACTAGGTATTTTAATAAAATTTTTAGAGCATAACAATATAATAAATAATATATGCTTTAATTTGATGAATCATAGTAAATTAGAATATAATGATATGTATGTTTATGTAAGTACTTATATATATTGGATTTTTATGTTTGCTTTTGCTTTGCTTATAAGTATTTTGCAAAAACAAAATATTTTATTATATTTATATATAGATAGAAAATACATAATTTATATTTTTATTAATATTTTCGCTGTTATTTCTGCTTTTGAAATTATTATGGCAGTATTGAGTTTGATTAATAAAGATATAAGGGCTAATGTTATATTTAATAATATATTATCAGTACCTTCTGTAGATTTGCTTTACTCTTCAAGGATAAATCCTAAATGGATATTGATAATATTATCAAGTATAATAAAATGCTTATTTTTTAACGGAGTAATATATTTGGCTGTAAAGAGTAAATTATCAAATTTATTTTTTACTATTTTCATAGCAGGTATGTTATTTTCATTGGAAGAAATTTTCAGAGTAACAAGTATTAAACAGGCATTTATATTTACTATAGCCTGCTTAGCAGTTACTTTTGTTAATGGACTTGCATTTGAGTACAGCGGAAGTTTGATACCGCCCATATTTGCTAATATAGCTTTTACAATGTATTATTTCGGGCAGTTTGAAAATATGCGTAGGTACTCTTAAATCATTGGTATTAATTTCTTTATATGAATATTTTTATATAAGGAGTTTAATATAAAAAACATCAAAAGGAGTTGTTGATATGATTAAATATTCTTCAAAAGTACGCACAACATGTTCTCTAAAAAGCCAATCTGTTGTATTGACTCCTGGAGGATGTTGCTGCTCTTGTTGTTGTTCTTGTTGTGTTAATGTAACAACTACAACAAACAATTAATTTATTATAATAATTGTTATAATAAATTTTTATGCCTGCTGTATTGATAGTTTTATTATTAATGCAGCGGGTTTTATAATAATTGATAAAATTAAATTTGGTAGCTGCTTAATATGGAAAGTTTGATTAGTGCTAGAAATATAGAGAAGAAGTTTAATAAAAATACAATATTAAAAAAAATAGATTTTGATATAAATAAAGGAGAAGTTACAGCACTTGTAGGACCAAACGGTTCTGGAAAAACTACACTTATAAATATATTATTAGGTATATTAAAAGCAGACAAGGGCGAATTAAAAATAAATATAGATAATTATAAAAAGCATATAGGAGTACAGCTTCAGTCTACACCTTTTTTTGAAGGATATACTGTAAGAGATAATATATTAATGTTTTCAGCTCTTTATGATATAAAGATAACAGATGAAGATATAAATAATATGCTTAATAAATATTCTCTTAATGCCAAAACTTTAGCTATTAAACTTTCTGGAGGCGAGCAGAAAAAACTTGCCATAATGATAGCTACTATGCAAAACCCAGATTTACTTATATTTGATGAGCCTACAGCGAGTTTGGATCCAAGAGAAAGATATAATGTAAAAAATATGATAAAAGAGCTTGCTTACAATAATAAAACAATTCTTTTTACTTCTCATGATTTAGAGGAGGTGGAAGATATTGCTGATAGAATAGTATTTTTATATAAAGGAGAGATATTAGAAAGCGGAAGTAAAGATGAACTTTTAAGTAAATATAATTTTGACAGTTTAGAGAAACTTTATCTGCATATTACTAATTATTAATAGACTTGTTTCAAAACTAAATTAATAGATAATTATACTATTTGAATTTTTAGTATTTTTTATTTTATAAGTAGGGCTTTGCCCCACACCCCACTTCTTTTGGTGACCCAAAGAAGCAAAAAGACTGCATGTTTATATACTAAAAAACAAGTTATACAACATTTAAAACGTTATATTTATAGTTTTAAAATTAAATAATTTTTATAATTAATATTGTCAAGTACTTTTGAAACAACTCTAATATATTTTTTAAATTTATGCTAAATAATAATAAATAAAGAATAACTATGAAAACAATATTTAAACTTACAATGAAAAAAGCTATAAGAGATCCTTTTCTTATATTCTGGTCAATATTTTTTCCTTTGGTAATAGTTATATCACTAGGGCTTTTTTTTAATATGGAAAGCTACACTATTCATATACTCACGGCTATGACATGTGTAAGTGTGCTTGCCTATTCCTTTATGACTACAAGTTTTAATGTATTAAGTCAGAGAAGGAGAGGGGTTTATAACTTGCTTAAAGTAACACCGCTTCCTTTATACAAATATATTATAAGTTTATCATGTGCTTGGGTGATAATATCTATTATAAGCAGTTTATTTGTATTTTTTGTATGTGCTTTATTTTTTAAGATAGAGTTTGATTTTTTATCTGTTTTTTTATTTCTGCCTGTAATAATAATAGCTTCTTTGCTTTATATATTTATAAGTTTTTTTGTTTCCAGTCTTGTAAAAAATAATGAAACAGCCAGTATATTGTATAATATTATTTTAATGGCTTCTATGTTTTTAAGCGACGGGTATTATTCATTATATAATGCTCCTAATATAGTAAAGTTTTTAAGCAAATTAAATATTTTTCAGTATTTTTTGAATGCATTTAGGGGAGCTTTTTATTTTGATTTTCTTTCATACTTTATTGGTATAGCTGTACTGTTTGTATGCTTAATAATAGCTTTGATTTTAGCTGTTAATACTTTCAGGTATGCTGATAAATAGTTTAAAATGTAGTATTGACAAAAAATCATTTTCTTATTATTATGAATTTAATAATCTAATTTGGAGGAAGAAAATGTTAAAAAAATTATTAGTATTAACATTGTTCGTATCATTTTTGGCAGTAGGCTGTGACAAATTAAAAGAGGCAGCAGGCAATGTTACAGGCGGTATAACAGGAATAAGATAGTACATATGCAGGCACTTGGAATGCTGATACTGCTAGTAGTTCAACAGAATTAGGTGGATCTTATTTCACTGTTAAAGATGATGGTTCTATGAGTTTTTATGATAGAGAACTTAAAAAGACAATTGAATATAAATCTACTTGGATAATAAAAACAGGAAGTACATATACTGCTATATATAATGAGACAGATCCTAATGATGATACTGTAATATTGGGAAAATATACAGTTGTTATTACTTTTGAAGAAAAAACTGGCACTGATTCAACTACTACTACAACAGTAGCAAATGTAAGTTATAGAGTAGAAATAGAAGCAGATAAAAAAGATATCACATATAAAGGTGTATTTAATAAAGCTCAGTAATTATTTTCTTATATAAATAACTATAAGGGGGCATATGCCTCCTTTTTTGTATATTTTTATAATTAAATTCATATTATAAGTAATAAAAATATATATAATAAATTTGCAATAGATACAAATATATAATACAATATAAGATACAATATATTAATTGAGAGGAATGAAAAATATGTTTAAAGGCACTACCATATGTGCAGTATGCAGAAACGGAATTACAGCAATAGCAGGTGACGGTCAGGTTACATTGGGTGAAACAGTAATGAAGCCTAATGCTGTTAAATTAAGAAAATTATACGGCGGTAAAGTTATATCTGGTTTTGCAGGTTCTACTGCCGATGCATTTACATTATTTGAAAAATTTGAAAAAAGGCTTCAGGAGTTTTCCGGAGATCTTACAAGAGCAGCTGTTGAGCTTGCACGCGAATGGAGAACCGATAAAATGCTTAGAAATTTGCAGGCACTTATTATAGTGGCCAGCAAAGACAAAATGCTTTTACTTTCAGGCAACGGCGATGTTATAGAAAGTGAGAATAATATACTAGCCATTGGAAGCGGCGGACAGTATGCTAAGGCTGCTGCTATGGCTCTATGCGAAAATACAGACCTTTCAGCTAAAGAAATAGCTAAAAAGGCACTTGAAATAGCTTCTCAGATATGTATATACACTAACAGCAATATTTCTTTGGAGGTTATAGAATAAATTATGTCATTTGATGCGAAATTAGAAAGTGAGCTTACACCTAGAAAGATAGTTGAAGCACTAGATCAATATATAATAGGACAAACAGAGGCTAAGCGTTCAGTTGCTATAGCTTTGAGAAATAGATACAGAAGACGTCATCTTCCAGAAGATTTAAAAGATGAGGTGGCACCAAAAAATATTATCCTAATAGGACCTACTGGGGTAGGAAAGACAGAGATAGCTAGAAGGCTTGCGAAACTGGTTAATGCTCCTTTTATCAAAGTAGAGGCCACTAAATATACAGAAGTAGGTTATGTTGGACGCGATGTTGAGAGTATGGTTAGAGATTTGGTTAATGTTGCCATATTTGAGCTTAAAACTGCTATGATGAAAGAGGTTGAAAAAGAAGCTACCGATATAGCTTTGGATAAATTGGCAAAACTGCTTCTTCCTTCTGTAAAAAAAGAAGAAAATGAAAATGTATCTGAAGAAGAGATGGAAAAAAAGAAAAATGCCAAAGAACAGATAAAAAAACGTATAGCTAACGGCGATTTTGATGAAAGCTATGTTGAATTAAAGATAACAGGCGGTCAGAATAGAATGTTCGGCATAATTCCGGGTATGGGTTTTGAAGAAAGCGATATGATTCAGTCTATGGTTGGAAGTATTATGCCTCAAAATAAAAAGCATAAACGTTTGAGAGTAAAAGAGGCTAAAAAACATCTTATAAATGAGGCTTCAGAATCTCTTATAGATATGGAGAAAATAACTTCAGATGCTTTGAGTCTTACTGAAAATATGGGTATAATATTTTTAGATGAAATAGACAAAATAGCAAGCGGAAACAAAACAGACAGTGCTGATGTTGCCCGTCATGGCGTACAAAGAGATTTGCTTCCTATAGTAGAGGGTACTACTGTTAATACAAGATATGGCCCTATAAAAACAGATCATATATTATTTATAGCCGCTGGTGCTTTTCATGTTAATAAACCTTCTGATTTGATACCAGAACTTCAGGGAAGATTTCCTATAAGGGTGGAATTAAAGGCTTTATCTAAAGATGATTTTAAAGATATATTGGTTAATCCTAAAAATGCTATCACTAAACAGTATCAGGAGCTTTTAAAAACTGAAGGAGTAACTATAGAGTTTGAAGAAGATGCTTTGGAAGCTATAGCAGATATGGCATACAATATTAATACTAATGTAGAAAATATAGGTGCTAGAAGACTTTATACTATTATGGAAAAAGTTTTTGAGGAAATTTCTTTCAGTGCCGATGAACATAAAGGTGAATTTATAAAAATCAATGCCGATAATATAAAAGAAGCTATGAAAGACATTGAAGATAACAGAGATATAAGCAGATATATATTGTAATAGTATCTTACTGTACAGTATAGATTTTTTGGTTTTTTTTTATTAAAATAGATAATGTATAAGAAAAATTAATTGGAGTTTATGATGGATAATAATAATGAACAACAAGAAACTACCGTATTTATTAAGTGGGTGCCTTTGTATGAAACAAGACACAAATTAATAGATAGCCAGCACAAAGAATTGGTAAATATAGTTAATGAACTTTATTTAGCAACAGTTGATAACAGTGCAAACACTAATGAAGCTTTTATCAAAGCCATTAAGAAATGTATTGACTATACTCAGTACCATTTCAAAACAGAAGAAAAAATAATGGACCTTATTAATTATTCGGATGCAGAAAATCATAAAGCTATGCATAAGAGTTTCTATTTGGAAATAGTTGACCAAATTAGAAAATATGAAGAAGGTCAGCCTTTTGTAGCTAACAAATTTATTAAATTCCTAAAAGATTGGCTTTTAGAGCATATAGGTTTTCAGGATAAAAAATTTGTTAATGAAATTAAGGAAGCCTTAAAGAAAAAAGAAGGTCATAATTAATATTTAAGTACTCTGTTATATATGATAAATGTTCTAAGTTTATATGTTGTTATTTTTTAATATAGAGAGTTGTGTAAAAAATAGGAAATTTTATAAGTGTCGAAAGGTAATTCATACACGGTTGGTGTAATTATATTAAGTATTATTAGTGCTATACTTCTATCTTTAGCTTTTCCGCCATTAAATTTTTTTCCTATTTCTTTTATTGCACTTGTTCCGCTTAATATTATAATTTATAAATCAGATAAACTTAGATATTATGTAATATCAGCATCTATATTTGTGCTTGTGTTTTTTGGTTATCTGCTTATGTGGGTAACTGCTTTTATGCTGAAAGAAACTGAGGCTATAGTTTCTTTTTTAACATTATTTACTATACTATTTTTAATAATATTTTTATTTTATTTTCCAGCGATGCTTTTAAGCGGTTTTTTATCAAAAAAGCTGCCTGAATTTAGGTTTATTACTGTACCGCTTGTATTCACATTTATGGAATATATGAGAAATGTAGGATATCTTGGATTTCCTTGGGGGATTATAGGATATTCGCAGTGGAATTTCTCACTATTTTTGCAGTCTGCTGATATATTTGGCGTGCTTGGTATTAGCTTTTTTGTGTATTTCTGCAACTCTGTTATAGCTCATTATTTGCTTTTCTTTGCAGAGCGAAATATTTCAAAAAAGTATCAGTACAAAAAACCATATATACCAGCCATTATATTTATATCATCATTTATATTAATTCTTATTTATGGTGCTGTGAAAATTAATATTGAGGAATCAAAAAGAACTCTTCAGCCTAAAACTAGAATTGCTCTTATACAAAAATCTTTTGACCCTAATGTATATTGGAATAATATATATACGGGAGAGCCTTACCGTAAAAACTCTAAAGGAATACAGGGTTTTGCTGAGAAATTTCTTCTAAAGCCAGAAAAATTCCAAAGCGAAGAAAAGCCTGACGGAGTAACTCAAAATGGTACAGTTTCAGTAAGAAGAATAGCAAAATTGGCTAGAGATGCCTCGCTTTCTAAACCTTCATTAATAGTATATCCGGAATCCGTTACTCTTGATTCTTACGGATATTATATAAATGAATATAAAGAAATTTTTGATTACGGACTTGTTTCTAATTCTATTTATCCGGGTATTTATAATACATATATACTTTATGATATGATTAGATATACTCAAACTTATCACCTTTTAGGTACAACTATCATAAAAGAAGATACCAATGAAAATGCCTATAATCCGTATAAATACTATAATGGCATGGAGTTTATCAATGACAGAGGTAATGTTATAGGTGAGTATTCTAAGATAAAACTTGTACCAGGCGGAGAATCATATCCGTTTCAGGATAATGAGTTTCTTCTAAATACTTTTCCTTTCAAAAATATTATAAGCTTTATGTATGCCCAATTTGATAAAGCTGGTGCCAACAGATGGGACAGAGGAAGAAGTATTACAGTGTTCAATCACCCTAATGGATATACTTTCACTGGTGTTATATGTTTTGAAAGCGCTTTCGGTGATTTTGTTAGAAAGTTCGTATATAATGGTGCTCAGACTTTGGCTGTTATTACTGAAGATGCTTGGTCTTATAGCGATGAATCTCTTCTTCAGCATTTTTATATGTCTGTTTTTAGGGCTGTAGAAAACAGAAGAGATATCGTTCATAATGGTAATTCTGGGGTTACTGGTCATATTTCAAGCACTGGTAAAATTATATCAACACTTCCTTTTTGGAAACCCGATTATATGGTTGCTAATGTGGCATTAAACAGTGACATAACTATATATACAAGATTCGGAGAGTGGTTTGTATTTCTTTGTTTTATTGGTATTTTAGTTCTTTTGTTTTTTGCTACTGCTAAAAGTTTAATCGAGTTAAAAGAAATAATTAAAAAACGTTTCTTTCTAAAGCAGTCTGCAGAAAATGATGCAGTATTTGCTGTAATTCCTTCTGCTAAAAAAGTAGATGAGTATATTAATGATGAAGCAAGTGACGATATTCCTAGTTTGGACGATATAGAGGAAGCTGTAGTTAAGAAAAAAGAGAAAACTCAGGAAGTAAAAACTAATACTCCAATAATAGATAAAAACTCTGAAATTAATAATATAAAAAATAATACTGAAGTTATACAAGAATCAAAAGAAAACAGTAATAAAAAAACTAATATGAACACTGAAAATAAAAAAATAGATTTGTTTTCTGATAAATATACAGATTATACAAAGGAAATGACTGATATAATAGAGAATTCAAAATCATACAGCATATTTGATGATAATAAATATACATCTGATATTTCTTCTGTTTTAAGTACAATTATAGAGGAGAATGAAGAAACTTCAGCAAGAGATAAAACTATAAAAAATAATAATATGAAGAATAATATAAAAAAAGACAATAAGCAGCATTAAAGGATATATATGTTGGGAGCCATTAGAGTACTTATAGCGGAAGATTCTAAGATTATTTCTGGAATGTTAAATAATATTCTAGCAAATCATTATAGAATTAATGTTGTAAGTTTGGTAAATAATGGCATAGATGCCTACAAATCTATAGTATCTATAAAACCTGATTTTGTTGTTATGGAAATAGATTTGCCTTTAATGGGAGGCATAGAGCTTTTAAAACTTTTGAAAAAAGAAAATATACAAGTTAATATATTAGTGATGACATCTTTGACTAAGAATAAGGATTTATCATCTAGGGCTTTGGAGCTTGGGGATTTGGACATTATTTATAAGCCGCGTAATGTATCTATTGATTTTTTAAAAGAAAATGTCTTAAATAAAATAATTGAAATATCAAAAAATAACAGAGAAAACAGTTTGGAGTTTGTCCCTGAATCTAGTATAGATTATAGCTTTAATTTTTTGAATAATAGTAATAAAAAAGTTATTGATGAAAGCGAAAAAACAGAAATAGATAAATTTGATGACAATGTAAGAATAATACCGTTTAATCAAAAGCAGGTTGCTACAGCTATAACTAAGGTTTTGAAGTTTAAATTTAATACCCCAAAATTAGTTGCTATAGGTATATCAACAGGCGGACCAAGAGCTTTAAGAATAATGCTTCCTAGTATACCTGCTGATTTTCCTCTTCCTATACTCATATCGCAGCATATACCGAAAGAGTTTTCTTCTTCTCTTATTTCAAGTCTTCAGGATATATGTTCCATAAAAATAAAAGAGGCAAGTCTCGATGAGGAGTTAATGCCTTCTGTTGTTTATATTTCACCGGGCGATAAAAATATGGGTATATATATGGATTCTGCTGGAAGGCTTAAAATTAAATTTTATCCAGACACTGATAAAAAGTTTATTTATACTCCTTGTGTGGATTATTTGTTTAACACTATTGATGATGTTTTAACTGACAAGGCTATAGCTATAGTTATGACTGGTATGGGTAATGACGGCACTGAAGGTATGATTAAACTTCATAATCATAATAATCTTACTATTGCTCAAGATAGAGCTAGTTCTACAGTTTATGGAATGCCTAGAAGCGTTATAGAAAATAAGGCTGTTCATTTGGTATTATCGCTTTATGATATTGCTGAGTTTTTAATACAATATATGAGGTTAAAAATTAGATGAAAAATATTATATTTATTCTCGTAATGATTTTATTTTTAGTTTCATGCCAAAAAGAATATAAAGCAGACAGTGAGTATAGCGTTTATGAGTATGAAACATATATATCCAAATTAATATCAAATAAAGATACGCTTGAGTTTACTTCTAATTTTGTTCTTAATTTAGATGATAATATAGCTAATACTCTTAAAGAAATGTCTTTAATATATGAACTTACTCCTGTTAATATTATAGAATCTATAAAAAATAGAGGTGCTTTATATCAGAGAATATTTTCAAATAATGATGATGCTTTATGCAATTATCTTCCTAAATACGGAGGATATTATGATGTAAGTATTACATATAAAAAATATAAAGATGTTATATTGGCTCAGATTGAATATCCTTCTTTTAATAAAATATCTGAAAACTCTATTGAGTTTGTAGCTATTTATTTAAATGATAAATGGAGTTTACTTACTATTAATTTTTTGAATATTTAAGGACTTATTTTAATGAAGAAATTATTTATTGTATTAATCATTTTTGTTTTATCTTTACTTGCTGTTTCTTGTCTTGAAGATTTGGACACAGGCAAGAAAAAAGATTTATTTATATTTTTTGATAATATGAAAGCTCAGATACTTGATGATAATATAAACTGGATAGAAAAAAACTCTAATATAGATAATGTAGAAAGCATAAAAAATATTCTTACAGACAATAAAGATTCTATAAAAAATTTGCTCTCATCTTCAAACGGAGAATATTCTGTAACTATAAATTATACAATAGGTGACAATACCAGTGCCTACAGAGGATATTATATAATAAGAAATAGTGAGTTTTCTCCGACATATTATTATATAAGACTGATAAACGAAGCTAATAAATGGAAAATAGAATCTATAGACAGACTTCCATTAAGGTAATATATATTATACTTGTTTCAAAACTACTTGATAACATTAAATATGAAATTATTTAATTTTTAAAATTAGAAATATAGTGTTTTACATGTTGTATAAATTGTTATTAGTATATAAATATGCAGTCTTTTTGCTTCTTTGGGTCACCAAAAGAAGTGGGGTTTGGGGCAAAGCCCCATATATTAAAAACAAAATATAACTTCATTTTTGACAAACTATATTTTTAGGTATATACTAAAAATTTTTAAGTTTGTCAATTTTTTATTCAACTTTTTCCCGCCGCACACCACAGGCGGACTTCGTCAAAGTTGCAAAAAGTGCAAATTTGTATAATATTAAGACTTGTCAATTTACAATGAGAATTTTTAAGAGTTTTTTATGGAACAACCTGAAGAATATAATGCAGAAAGAGAATTGCTTGACTGGTTATGTTATGACTTAAATAAACAAAGAGAAAATATAGCAAAAGAATTTGGAATTAAACCAGAAGAAGTTGAAGATATATATTTAACTATAAATATAGGCGATAACAATAATAATTATAAAATAAATTTCTATTTTGATTTTATAAATTTATTAAGAGTATTATTTCCAAATAAAGTATCTCATAAATATATATTTAATTTAAGAGTTAGATTTATCAATATTAATTTTTATAAAGAATTTGGTATACAGGGTATTGATTTTAAAAAGAATAATGTTTTATTCCTTAATTATTCATTTTATAAAAATATTATATTCATTAATAATTTTTTTTATGGATTGTACTTTCAAAATATTTATATTTATGAGAGTATTAATATTGTATTTTGTAAAGCATTAGACTTAAGTTTTAGTAATATTAAATTTGATAATAATAATTCTTCACTAAATATAATTGGTAATTATTGTTTTATTGATACTGTAATAATGGTAAAGTCTTTATATATTGGTAGATATGTACATGGTGGTAAAATCAATTTAAAGAATTTATCAGTAGAAAAAATTAATTTTGAAAATATTTTTATACATGATTGTATAATCAATCCTGTTAATTTCAAAGTGCATAAATTCTCTAACCGTGAAAGTGCTTTATTTCTAAAACAGCAGGCTTATGCAGCAAACAATGCTATTGACGCTTTGCAGTATAAGGCTAAAGAAATAGAACTGCATAAAGAAGAATTAAGAAAAAAGGAAAATAAAACTTATAAGGATTGGGCAGACATACTTTCCATTGAGTTAAGTTCACTCTACAGCGACAATGGTCAGAATTGGGTTAGGGCTTTATTTATGACTATATTAATAACCGCTTTTTGTTTTACTGTTTTTTATATTCCTGATTTGGCTCAGTCTAATATAATGCTTTTATATTATAAAAAATTATTTCCAGAGTTAATAAAATATTTTATACCTACCGACTACAGCCTTTTAATAAAATATGCTGAGTCTCAATTAAATTTATGTTTAAAAATATTTGGCTGTTTAGTTTATTTTTTAGGTAAAGTTTTATTTTGGTACGGCTCGGTGCAGACTGTTCAAGCATTTAGAAAATTTTCAAAAGGGGCATAATCTATAAGTTGACAAAAAATATTTAATGTGTATAATTATGTGTATAAAAAGAGGTGTTCAAATGATGCGTATTTATTTTTTTATTAAAGAGGAGAATATAGTTGAAAGCATCAGAAATTATAATACTTCTAAAAAAAGACGGCTGGTTTCAAGTTGCTCAAAAAGGAAGCCATAAACAATTTAAACATAATACTAAAAAGGGAAGAGTTACAGTTCCTTATCATAGTAATATTGACTTATCAATAGCTGTGATAAAAAGTATAGAGAAACAAGCTAATATAAAAATTTTAAATAAATAGTTTGTTTTACAGTATAATATATTTATTATGAAAAAAAAATTAGAGACATTTGTAGCAAATATTTATAAAACAAAATCTGGATATAATTCTACATTTTATGATTTTGACGGCTGTGTTAGTGCTGGTAAAACTTTAGAAGAAATAGTTAACAATTCTAAAATAGCACTTCAAATGCATATTGATGGTATGATAGAGGACGGAGAAAAAATTCCAAAGGCATCTAGCTTAGAAAAAATAATTAAAGAAACTGAAGATGAACCTATAACTAGAATGTTAATAGAAGTAAAAGTTTCAAGAGAAAAGAAAAAAAGAATAGATATTACACTAGATGAAAGTTTAATAAAAACTATAGATAATTTATCATCAAATAGAAGCGAATTTATAACATTAGCAGCTAAAAATTATATATCAAATTATTACAAGTAAATATGATATCGTATCATAATACCGCTCTGTTCAAGCGTTTAGGAAATTTTCAAAAGGGGCTTAAATTAATAATAATTTCTGTTATAATAAAAATATACAATTTTGAGGTTTATCAATGAATAAAAAAATTTTTGCCTATATAGAATATGATAAAGAAAGTAATGTTTATGTTGGATATATTCCTTCAATAGTAGGAGCTCATACACAGGCTGATACTTTGGAAGAATTGCATATAAAATTAAAAGAAGTTTTGGATTTATGTTTTGAAGAGATGGACAATGAAGAGAAGAATGCTATTCCAGAGTTTGTAAAAATAGAAGAAATAGAGCTGGTATGAGTAAGCTAATTTTAAAAGATGCAAAAACTATAGAAAAATTACTGTTTTTATTAGGATTTATTAAACAAAGACAAAAAGGAAGTCATGCTTTTTATAAACATGAAGATGGAAGATGTACGGTTATTCCTTTTCACTCAAATAAGGTAATATCAAGACCGCTTATGAGAAAAATATTAAATGAAATAAATCTTGATGTAGAAGAATATAATAATCTGATAGAAAAAATATAATACCTTTTTCAAATTTATAATTTTCTGAGCTTTTAAAAAATAATATTCTTTTTTATATTATTAAATCGTAATATCAATATAGTTTTTTAATAAATATATTGTATTTTATAATTTGCAAAAAATTATAAATATACTACAATAATAACCTATCACTTTAAGGAAATAACATGCATATAATAAAAGCTCCATGCAAAATTAATATTTCTCTCGATATTACATCAAAAAGAGAAGACGGATATCATCTTATAGAATCTTTATTTCATACAGTAAATTTATATGATATTATAAGTATAGAAAAGTCTGATAAATACAGCATTCATACAAATGGAATGTTTGCATTAAAAGATGATGAAGAGGATAATATAGTAACTAAAGTATTTAATTATTTTAAAAATGAAATGGGGCTTATTAATAATTATAATATAAATATTGAAAAAAATATTCCTACAGGTGCAGGTCTTGGGGGAGGCTCTTCTGATGCTGCTAATATTATTAAGTTTTTTTTAAGTGAACTTAATATTGATGTTAATGATAGTTTGATAGAATCATTTTCTAGGTTTGGTGCTGATATTCCTTTTTTTATAAGAGGAGGTTTAGCTTGGGTTTCTGGAATAGGGGAGAAGATAAAAAATTATAACTTTATACTTCCTTATAATATTATTTTGATATATCCTAATATACATGTATCTACAAAATTGGCTTATTCAAAGTTTGTTAAAGATGATTTCAATAAATCTGATATATTCGCTATAAAAAATATGCTTGATAATAGAGAATGTTTTAATAAAGATATTAATTTTAACGATATAGTTTCTAATACATATAATATATTTGAAAAAAATGTATTTAATTTGGATAAAAGAATAGAAGATATAAAACTACATGCAGAAAATATAATAAAAAGAAAAGTATCTATGAGTGGTTCTGGTTCTTCGCTTTTTGCTTTATATGAGAATAATGATAAAAAAATAGATGATGACTTTAATAAATTAAAATCAGAAATGAATTATAATATTTATAAATTAAGTTTGATTTAATGTTTGATTATGTTATAATTAAATTTTATTATAAAAAATATAAAGAGAAGAAAATAATATGATAAAGAAAATATTTGTTATACTTCTTATAAGCAGTTCTATATTTTATGCTAAAAACTTGTCTTCAAAACATTCTCTTTCTGTACTTGAAACAGCGAGTACAAGATCTATGGGAATGATGAACAGTGCATTTTTGCTTGGAAATGATTCTTCTTCTATATTTATGAACTCAGCTTCTTTAATGGGAGTACTTAGAGACAGTGTTAATTTAAATTATACAGTTACTTCTAATCCTAAAAACGAATATATATTTAATGCATCTTATGCACATATAGGAGCTTCTTATGCGGTAGGTTTAGGTTTTGCTGGAGATATTAATAAAGTTTATTCATATGATAGTTTGGGTACTAGAAGAAATGATATATACAGCGGACTTTATTTGATTAATATAGGAGCTTCTTATGCTATTAATGACAGCTCTTTTATAGGTGGAAATATAAAAACTGTCATTAATAATAGTGAAAAAGATAATAATTTCGGAATGTTTTTAGATTTGTCATATATGCAGTCTCTTTTTACTCCGAATTTCAAATTAGGTGTTGGAGTTAGAAATTTTGGATTTTATGATAATGTATTTGCAAAAGTTGATACTGATATAATTGCTTCTTTAGCATACTCTAAAAGTGACGGAAGTTTTTCTGTAGCTGCTCAGTATACTATATCAGTTCCTTCTGTTACTCATAGCATATCTGTTGGTATAGAGGCTATGATAGTAGATTTTAATAAATTAGGATTATTTAAAGAAAAGAGTTCTTGGTATGATGATTTGCCAGAAACTATATTAGATGCTCCTAGTGCTATACAAAAAAGATTTGCTACTAAATTACCTAGCGGCATTTTGGCAAGAGTAGGTGTTGGTAATAATGGAGCTTCTTTGGGTTTGTCTGTTTATGTGCAATTATTCAGACTTGATTATGCTATTGTTTTTGATAATTTTAGTAAGGATAATATTTCACATAATATAGGTATGAGTTTTATGTTTTAGGTTTGCTGATTTATGGCTGTTTGTAAACAAAAAATATCTAATACAGAAAATTGCGACAGAGAAGAGTATAAAGACGGTTTATGTATTATTCATCATGACAGTAATGATAAACCAGACGGGCTTTTCAGACGTATTATAAGAGATGATCTTTATAGAGGATTTTATAATTTTTCTTATATGATAAGCTATGAAGGATTTAATTTTGAAGGCTTAAAGGTAGAGAAAAATGCTGATTTACTTTTTAGAAACTCATCATTTTACGGGCCTTTTGTAATTAGAAATTATGATTTACAGGCTTCTTTGGACTTTACGGATTCTGATTTTGACAGCGGTATTATTATAAATATGTCTAATGTTCATAAAGGTATAATTTTAAAAAACTCTAAAATTAATATGGACTTTAATATGTCCTTATCAAATATATACTCTATAGATGCGGATAATATTACTATAGACTGTAATTTTAATATGTCTAATACCGATATAATAGATAAATTTAAGTTTAATCATACATATTTTAAGAATAATTTTAGCCTTCTTAATGCTAGTTTGCAAGGAGATGCTAGTTTTGAAAATATTATTATAGAGGGCGATGCTGATTTTAGAAATATTAAGTTTTATAAATCATTAAAATTTGAAAACGTAGAAATAAAAGGCAGCACCATACCTATAGAAATAGCAAAAAATAAAAATATAGAGTTCAAAAATGTTGTTATAAACGGCGTTCTCATAGAAGATAATCAAAAAGAGAAAAAAGAAAAAGAGAAAAAAGAAAAAGAACTAGAAAAAATTAAAGAAGCAAAAGATAATATAACTAAAGAAACACTTTTTAAATATTCTAAAAAGAAATAATTTTTATTAAAGCAAATGTCTTTTATCTTTTAGTTCATCTTTTTCTCTAATATCTTTTAATATATCTTTGATTTTAGAATCTTTGTTATTGGGATATATTAATAATACCCCTTCAGATTTTACTATTGTTAAATCATTTACTCCATCTATAGCTATAAAAGTACTGTCATCATCATTAATAATAATGTTTCCGTTTGATTCTTTAGTATATACATTTCCAACTATTACATTGCTTCTTTCATCTTTATCATGTATTCTTCCAAGTGCTGAAAAAGCTCCCAAATCGTCCCAAAAGAAATGTGCCTTTATACATATAATATGCTCTAATTTTTCCATTATTCCAAAGTCAAAAGAAATTTTATCTATAGCTTTAAAAATTTCCTGTTTTTTTATATCATCTTTTTCTTTTAATGTTTTCATTACTTTATCATGGGTTTCAGGCATCAATTCGCTTATAGATTTAAGTATATTATCAATAGACCAAACAAATATACCGCTGTTCCATAGATAATGTCCGTCTTCTAAAAATATGCATGCATTTTCATAATCAGGTTTTTCTACGAACTTATCAACATTATATTCATTATCTTTAATTTTATCTTTTAATTTTATATAACCATATCCAGTTTCAGGTCTGTTCGGATTAACCCCTATTATTACTATGTTATCAGTATTTTCGCTTACTTCAATGGCATTTTCAATAGTATCTAAAAACATTTCTTCATTTTTTATTATAGGGTCGGCTGGAAGTATTGATACTATAGCATTTCCTATTTTCTCTTTTATATATAATGCTCCTAATGCAATGGCCGCTGTTGTATCTTTTCCTATTGGTTCGTATATTATATTTTCTTTTTTAAAAGAAGGTATGTATTTTGCAAATGCTTCTTTATATCTTTTTCCAGTAATTATAAATATATTATCTTCTTTTGTAATTTTTGATGCTCTTTCTATAGTTTGTTCTATTAATGATTTATTTTCTATTATATTTAGGAATTGTTTTGGTTTGCTTTCTCTGCTTAAAGGCCATAGTCTTTCACCTATACCTCCTGCCATAATGAGTACAGCTTTTTCCATTTTTTAATCCTTTTTTATCTTATATAGTATAATTATAATTAAAAAATGGATAAAAAACAAGAAGTTTGTTTATTTTTTTATTATATAATTTTATATTCTATACTGAACAATTTATTAAAATTATATATTTACATTTTATACATTAAATAAAAAAAATTTAATTTTTTGTAAAAAATGTAGTTATTTGTAATATTACAAATATAAATCTACTATTATTAATTGCAAATTAAATATTTTTTATTTGACAAAAAACTAATTATATATTAATCTTTATTACTATAATAGGGAGATTTTTTATTAATCATAATTTGTGAGAGGCCATATGAATAATACTGAAGAGTTAATATATGATGATGACGACATGTTGTCACCCATTGATGCGGCTAAAGTGGTTGGGGTTTCAAGAACAACTGTTAATTATTGGGTTCGTCACTACGGACTTAAAGCTGATGTTACTCCCGGAAAGAGATATAAAATTCGTTATGCTGATTTGAAGGCATTTTTAGCTTTTAATAAAAAAGAAAAAAGAGTAAAGCTCAAAAGAAAACATACTAGATATAAAATAGCTATCATAGAGCCTATGGAGATTACAAGAAAAAATTATTCCGAATGGCTTAGTGAAGACTATGATGTGATATGTGTATCTAATCTTACATCTCCTCTTAAAGAGCTTAAAAAGATTTCACCTGATATTATCTTAATGGATATTAATTTATCAGAAGATAAAGATTATTTCTATTTACTTGAAGAGATAAAAAATGAAATATCTTTAAGAACTGCATTAATTATTATTATTACTAAGAGATATAATGAAGATGATGTTGTTAATGGGCTTGAGAAAGGTGCATGTGACTATGTTAAAAAGCCAGTAGGTCAAAATGAGCTTAAAGCAAGAATAAGAAATGCTGTAAGATTTTATGTAGATGTGTAATTGTTTAGAGCATGCTTATAGGATCTATATCTATTTCTATGTAATCACCTTTTTGGGCTTTAAAATTATTATTAAGTTTATTGAAAAATCCGCTTAATAGAGAATGAGAAGGTGTTTTTACTAAAATATTCCATCTATAATATTTATTTAATTTACTTATAGTACATGCCACAGCACCAAGTATCGTAATCTTATCTGAGTTTTCATAAGTTTCCATTCTAAGCATATCAGCTATTATATTAGCATCGCTTTCAACTTTTTTTTCATCTAAGCCTCTTATTACAAGTCTTACAAGTCGTGTAAAAGGAGGATAAATTGGGTATTTTCTTTTTTCTATTTCCTGATTATAAAATGCTATATAGTCATGATTTTTGGCACATTCTATACTGTAATTGTTAGGAGAATAGGTTTGTATATATACTACTCCGTTTTTCTCTCCTCTTCCGCTTCTTCCAGCTACCTGAGTAATAAGATTAAATGTTCTTTCAGCACTTCTAAAATCTGGTATATGAAGAGACATGTCAGCAAGTAAAACACCTACTAAAGTAACATTAGGAAAATCAAGTCCTTTAGCTATCATTTGAGTTCCTACAAGTATATCTATTTCACCGTCAGAAAATCTTTTAAATATTTTTTCATAGTTTTTTGTGCCGCCTACAGTATCCTGATCCATTCTTTCTATGACAGCATTTGGAAAAAGTATATTTAAATGCTCCTCTACTTTTTCAGTACCGCTTCCTATACGTTCAAAATGTCCTATTTTACATTCATCGCAAAGCTCATTATCCAAAAATTGAGTATATCCGCAGTAATGACACATAACAACATTTTTCTTTTTATGGTATGTTAAAGAAACAGAGCAGTTAGGACATTCGAGAACTCTTTGGCAGTAAGAACATGCTACAACAGGAGCGTATCCCTTACGGTTTAGAAATAATATTATTTGTTCTTTTTTTTCGAGCTTTTTATTTATCTCTTCAACCAATTTTTGGGTTATCATAGGAAAAACTTCAGCTCTTTTTTCTTTTTTTAAGTCGAGTATTTTAACCTCTGGCATATTAACTGAAGCGGCTCTTTTATTTAGTTTTAGTAATTCTATTTTTCCTATAGAAGCATAATAAAAACTTTCTATAGAAGGAGTGGCACTTCCAAGAAGAAGTAAAGCATTTTCATGATTTTTTCTGTAAAAAGCAACTTGTCTTGCATGATATCTTGGTGTGTCTCCAGCCTTATAGCTTGTTTCATGTTCTTCATCTATAACTATTATCCCAAGATTAGGAGTAGGGGAGAATATTGCACTTCTTGCTCCTATTACTATTTTTATTTCATCTTTTTTTATCATCTGCCAATATCTGTATTTGGAGTTTGGCGAGAGTTTACTGTGAAGTACGGCAATTTTACCTTCAAATCTTTCTGCAAATCTTTTTATAGTTTGAGGGGTAAGTGATATTTCTGGAAGTATCACTATAGCCTGCTTTCCCATATCAACAACTTTTTTAATAGCCTGCAGATAAACTTCTGTTTTTCCGCTTCCTGTTACACCATGAAGAAGAAAAGTTTTTGGTTTTTCTGATTCTAAACTTTCATTAATTTTTTTTAGTACTTCTTCCTGTTCATCATTGAGTTTTAGGTATGGTTTTTGTTTGGCTGGTATTGGTTTTGCTTTTTTTTCTTTTTTTGCGGGAGTACCCACTGGGAGTGCTGCGAAAAGAGCTTCTCCGAAAGATGAGTGATAATAGCTGCTCATCCATTTTGCTAATTGAAATTCTTTATCTGAACATATTGGTTCAAGATCAATTCTAGCTTTGATAGAATATACTTTATAGTTTCCATCTAACTTTTCAGTTTCCTCTATAACAATGCCTTTACTGTTTTTACCTTTAATAGGAGCTACAACCCTACATCCTACCAAGCTATCATTAATCTCATCTGGTTTTATGTATGTAAGTATTTTATCTATAGGTAAATTAAAAATAACTTTAACATACATTATAATTACATTTTTTCACGGCGTTTTTTATCTTCGTATTTAGACATACAGTTAACACATCTTAAAGTATAAGGCAAAGCAGTTAATCTCTCTTCATTGATTTCTTCTTTACAGTCTATGCATTTACCGTATGTGCCGTCTTCTATTCTTTTAAGTGCATTATTAAGCATTTCCAATTTATCTTTTTCTTTTTGAGAAAAATTTACTAAATTTTGTTTTTCATAAGCCTGAAATGCTATATCAGCCATATCTCCATGAGAATCTTCTTTAAGAGCTTCATAGGTTTCATTTCCGCTTAAAAGCTCGTCTAAAGTTTTCTTTTTTTCCTCTAACAAGAGATCTTTAAATTTTTTTAATTTCTTAGCAGTCATTATAAAAACCCTTAAATAAATATAATTGCTAGGATAAAAACTTAACGTTTAGAGAATTGGAAGCGTTTTCTAGCACCAGATCTACCATATTTCTTACGTTCAACAACACGGGAATCTCTAGTAAGAAAACCATTTCTTTTTAAAGTAGTTCTGAAATCTTGGCTTTCACCCACTAATGCTTTAGCAATACCATGTCTAACAGCATCAGCCTGAGCAGAAACTCCGCCGCCATGTACATTGGCTAATACATCGTATTTTCCGAAATTGCCTGTTACTTTTAAGGCATCTTCTACTACTTTAAGAAGTGCTGCTCTGTTGCAGAAGTAATCAGTATAGTTTTTTCCATTTATTAAAATTTTACCGCTGCCTAAAGTGATGCGTACTCTAGCATTAGCAGTTTTTCTTTTTCCAGTAAAAATAGTTAATTGTTTAGCTGCCATTTTTATCTCCTAATTATATATTTACTACAGTAGGTTTATTAGCTTCATGCGGATGTTCGCTTCCTGCATATACTTTTAATTTTTTAAGATGAAGTCTTCCTAACGGATTATGAGAAAGCATACCTTTTACAGCTATTTTTACCATTCTTTCAGGGTTTTTTTCTAATAATTCGCCGTAGCTTACAGCTTTAATTCCGCCTGGGTAGCCTGTATGTCTATAGTGAATTTTTCCTTTCTTTTTATTTCCTGTTAGAACTATGTCTTTAGCATTGATGATAATTACATAATCGCCATTGTCTAAGTTGTATGCATAGTCTACTTTATGTTTACCTTTAAGCATATAAGCTGCTCTGCTTGCAACTCTTCCTAATGACTTACCTTTGGCATCAATTATAAGCCAATTTTGTTTGATATCTTTTTGTGATAAAACGTAAGTATTATTTTTTGTTTTTAATGTTTTTTTGTCCATAACATACACACCTTGATTTAACGTTTTAAAAAATTTGGTAGTTTTAATCTAAAAATGTAACGGTGCGTAATTATAACATAAAGATATTGTAAAGTCAAATTTTAATTATATATATTTATATGAAATTTTGATATTATTAACGGATATTAGCGTATAGATTTTATTATATCAATTATTTTTTTTATTCCTATTAGTTTGATTATTGAAGCAGATTTTTTTATTCCTACTATCTTGATAAAATCTCTGATATTATTGGCATTTCTCAGTTTGATAATATTTTTTAATCCTATAAGTTTTATTATTGATTTTGCTTTTTTTATGCCTATTATTTTTATTATTTTGTATATGTTTTTCATTGTCTATAAAAATTATAAATACTAAATACTTTTTTGAAATGCTATTCTCTCTCCATTACCGTTTTTCAAATATATTATTCCGCACCTTTCAAAACCTTCTTTTTTAAGGAAATTAAGCATAGGAGCATTATCTTTATGGGTGTCTATTCTTATATTACCGCATTGATTAAAGCAGTAATAAAGACAAAAAGAAGCTGTGCCTTTTCTTCCTTTTAATACAGCTATTCTGTGTATTACTCCGTATTCTTTGTCATTAATCCAATTACCGTCATATATTTTATCATAATTTTCATCTTCTCCCACGAAAAAACAAAAAGTACCTATAATATTATCATTATCATCTAAACATACATAACTATGTTTATTATTTATATCGTTTTCTACATTTTCTCTTGAAGGGTATCCGTTAATCCATTGGTTAGGATTATTATTTTCTCTCATAAAGTTTCTAGCATAATCAAATATTTCTATTACTTTATCAATATCTTTATATTCTGTTTTTCTTATTTTCATTATTATTGTTCCTTGTTTTTGAGATAATTAAAAATGCTTTCTATATCTTTTTTAGTTAAATCTATTTTAGAAAATAAATCTTTTCTGTTTTTAAAAGTTTTTATTATGCTTCTTTCTCTTCTGTACTCATCGATCTTTTTATGATTTCCAGATAAGAGAACTTCAGGCACTTTCATATTATCAATTTCTTCTGGTCTTGTATATTGTTCATATTCTAATAAACCGTTTGAATTTTCTTCAAAAGTATCGCTTGTAACTGACTCTTTATTATTTAAAACACCTTTATATCTTGATACAGCATCTACAAGTAAAAGAGCAGGTATTTCTCCTCCGCTTAATACATAATCTCCTATACTTATAACTTCATCAGCATATTTTTTTTCAACTCTATAATCTATTCCTTCATAATGCCCCAGTATCATAGTTATATGCTCTTTATTTGAAAGCTCTTTTATTTTTTTCTGAGTGAGTATTTTTCCAGAAGGCGAGAAAAGAAGAGTATATCCTCTGTTATTACTTTCAAAATATTTCTTAAAAATACTGTAGGTCATTATCATACCCGGTCCGCCGCCGTATGTATAATCATCACATTTTTTATAATTACCGTCTCCGTATAAACGCATGTCTACTATATTTAAATCTATTTTTTTTTCATTTAGTGCCATGCCTATTACACCCATAGAGGTATGGCTTTCATAGAATTTTGGGAACAGTGTAAGTATATCTATTATCATTTTTTTATTATATCCTATAGTTTTTATATATCAATAGTTTTATTTACTTATGATATTTTTAGTGTATAATAAAAATTTTTTCATACTGCTGCATGGAGCATTTTATGAATATATTTCATTTGTTTATAAAATATGTATCTTTAAATATACTTGGAATGATAGGGCTTTCATGCTATATACTTGCTGATACTTTTTTTGTAGCTAGAGGAATAGGTTCTGACGGGCTTACTGCTTTGAATATAGCTATACCTATTTATAATTTTATAAATGGATTGGGCTTGATGATTGGTATGGGTTCTGCTACAAAGTATGCTATACTAAAAACTCAAAGTAAAGATAATGAAGCAAATATTGTTTTTACCAATGCCTTAATATATGTATTTGCTCTATATTTATTTTTTATTATCATAGCTTTATTTTTTACAAAAGATATTGCACACATTCTTGGGGCTAGAGATGAAATACTTGTCATGACAGACATATATATAAAAGTAATATTTATATTTTCAGCTATGTTTATGCTTAATAATGTTTTACTGGGTTTTGTAAGAAATGACAATCACCCAAAACTTGCAATGCTTGCTATGGTGATGGGAAGTTTATTTAATATCATTTTTGATTATATATTTATATTTCCTCTAAAAATGGGTATATTCGGAGCTGTTCTTGCTACAGGTTTTTCTCCTATTATTAGCATGATTATATTATCAAGTATATTTATTAAAAAGAAAAATACTTTTTTTATAGTAAAACCCAATATAAACTTAAAAAATATTTTTGAAATTGTATTATTAGGTATTTCTTTTTTAATTACAGAAGTATCATCAGGTTTTGTTATGATAGCTTTTAATATAGTAATACTTAATATAGCTGGAAATGTTGGAGTTGCAGCATATGGTATAATAGCTAATATAGCATTGGTTATTATAGCAATATTTACAGGTATAGGGCAGGGTATACAGCCTATAATAAGCATTAATTACGGAAACATCAATAATATAAACAAAATATATAAATATGCTTTGATTTTATCATCTTTATTTTCTATTATATTGTATATTTTTACTTTGATATTTGCAGACAGCATAACTTCGCTTTTTAATAAAGATAATAATATAACTCTTCAGAATATAGCTGTTAATGGACTTCATATATATTTTACAGCTTTTATATTTGCAGGATATAATATTATAACTTGTGTATATTTCAGTGCTATGGATAATGCCAAGCCTTCGTTTATAATATCAATTTTAAGGGGATTTATATTTATAATGCCTTTAATATTTATTTTGTCATATATTTTTGATATGATTGGAGTATGGCTTTCTTTTCCTATGGCAGAGATTTTAAGCAGTTTGTTTTCTTTACTTTATTTTATAAAAAACAACAAAAAAAGATTTACTATTTAATTTCTATACTTAATCATTACTATTTTTCTGCCGTCATCTTCAAAGTAAAAATCATCTGTGTATAGAGAGATTAAAAATATACCTCTTCCGCTGTCTTTATAAATATTTTCCTGTGATTCTGTAAGATTTATCGTAGCTAGAAAATAATCAAATCCTTCGCCTTCATCTTCTACTATAATTTCTATTTTTTCGCTATCTATATTAATATTTAGATATACATTTTTATTATAATTATTTTTGTTTCCATGTATTATGGCATTGGTAAGGGCTTCTTCAAATGCTATTTGCAGAGCATCGCATTGTTCTATACCGTTTGAGTGGAGCATATCCAAAAAATCTTTAGAAATTTTTGGTATTAGTAATTTGTCGCTTGGGATTTTTTTCATAAATAATATTTTTTCTGTTCGCTTGGGACAATCCTTAACATACATATTCATAATCAATTTCCGCTTGTTTTTATTGTTATCAGTTTATTATCAGTACATTATAGTATAGTAAAATAAAATATGTATTTCAAGAATTATCAGCTTATATTTAAAAAATATTACTATTAATAATATTTTTTAAATAAATCTATTGACAATAATTATAATTTGAATACAATTTATATAAATTTTAGATTTAATTTCAATTTATATAAAGGATTTTTTATGAAATATATGAATCTTTACAGGGGATATGAAAAAAGAAAAGAAGCTATTGATAAAAGAATATCTTCTATTATAGAGAGAAGTCAGTTTGTATTTGGTGAAGAATTAGATACTTTAGAAAAAGAATTAGCAAATTATACAGGGGCAAAATATGCTGTAGGTGTTTCATCTGGACATGTTGGATTGGTTCTTGCACTTTTGGCATTAGGATTCAATGCGGGAGAGGATCATTCTAATAAAGAGGTTATAGTACCTGCCATGACATTCTTTTCTACTGCTGAAGCTCCTTCATTTTTGGGTATGAAAGTTAGAGTATGCGATATTGACGAATACTTTAATATGGACGTAAAAAAACTTGAAAGTTTAATAAATAAAAATACAGCAGCTATTATATCTGTAAATTTATTCGGTCAATGTGCTAATTTTGATGTTATACTTGATATTGCAAGAAAAAACAATATTTTTGTAATAGAAGATGCATGCCAATCATTTGGGGCAAGCTACAAAAATGTGAAATCATGCTCTGGAAAATTAGGAGACATTGCTGTTACATCATTTTTCCCAGCTAAACCTTTGGGCTGTTTCGGAGACGGCGGAATGGTATTTACAGATAATGAAGAGTTTTATAAAAATCTCAAACAATTACGACATCATGGTGATGAAGGCGGCATGAACCATGTAAAATTGGGTACTACTGGAAGACTTGATAATATGCAGGCTGGTATTTTGCTTGAGAAGTTTAAGGGTTTTGAAGAGGATATGACATACAGAAGAAATGCTGCTAAATATTATAATGAACAGTTAAAAGGCATTGTAAAAGTGCCTGAAATAGCAGAATATACTCAAAGCGTTCATGCACAGTATGTTATACAGGTAGAAAATAACAGAGATGAAGTAAGGGCAAAATTAGCTGAATTAGGCGTTCCTACAGCACTTTACTATCCTCACCCTATACATTTAGCACCTATTTTAGTAAAAAAATTAGGCTACAAAGAAGGAGATATGCCTGTATCTGAGTATGCTTCAAAACATAATATAGCTTTGCCTATAGATAATGATATTTTGAAAGAAGAGCAGGATATCGTTATAGAGGCAGTGAAAAAAGTTGTAAAAGGATAATATTTACATATAGTACAAAATGAAAGTGCTTTATGCTTTCATTTTGTATTTTATCATAATAATAAAAATCAATAAATTATTTCTATATTTTACATGATTTAAACAAATTAATTTATTATACTATAGTGTATAAGATATATAAATTCGTCTTTTATACATAATAAATTTGACAAATAGAGCGATATTTTATATGATATGAAACAGAGGTGAAAAAAATGAACAGTATAAATAAATTAATCGATCATACCATTCTTAAACCAGAGGCAACACTAGATGATATAAGGAAGTTATGTATAGAAGCAAAAGAATACGGATTTTATTCTGTATGTGTTAACTCCGCTTATGTAAATGTTGCTTATAATTTTCTTCTGCATTCAGATGTAAAAGTTTGTTCTGTAGTAGGTTTCCCATTGGGAGCTATGATGAAAGAGGCTAAGGCTTATGAGGCTAAATTTGCTGTTGACAGCGGTGCAGATGAAATAGATATGGTTATAAATGTCGGTTTTCTAAAAAGCAAAAAAATAGATCTTTTTGAACGCGATATAAAAAAGGTGCGTGATGCTTGTTCTGCAAGCGTATTAAAAGTCATTATAGAAACTTGTCTTTTAACAGATGAAGAGAAGGTTTTGGCCTGCAAAATAGCTAAAGAATGCGGGGCTGATTTTGTAAAGACTTCTACAGGATTTTCTTCAGCTGGAGCTACTGAGCATGATGTAAAACTTATGCGTGAGGCTGTAGGAAATGAAATGGGTGTAAAGGCTTCAGGCGGAATAAAAACCTATGAAGATGCTATAAAAATGATAAATGCTGGTGCAAACAGACTTGGTACTAGCAGCGGTATTGCTATAGTAAATGCAGAAAAAAAATAAAATAATTTCTGTAATAAAATGGAGTATGAACTATGGAATCAGCTAGAGAAATAAAGGCTTTTTATGATGAAGAGGCAAATAAGCAAGGTCTTCTTCAGTATCATATCAAATTAAAAAAAGGCGATGTAGCTAAATATGTACTTCTTCCGGGAGATCCTAAAAGAGTTGGTTATATTGCTAAGTTTTTAGATGATGCAGTTCTTAAGGCTGATAACAGAGAGTATGTTACAGTAACAGGCAAATATAAAGGTGTAGGCGTTTCTGTAACTTCTACAGGGATTGGAGGGCCTTCTGCGTCAATAGCTATGGAAGAGCTTATAAATATAGGAGCTGATACTTTTATAAGGGTAGGTACAGCTGGAGGACTTAGCCTAAAAGTAAAGCCTAATGATTTAGCTATAGCTCAGGCTGCAATCAAAGATGAAGGCACTACAAGAGAATATATACCTTTTGAATATCCTGCTATTGCTGATACTGATGTTATGTTTGCTTTAAGAGATGCTGCTAAAAAAATAAATTCTAATTATCATATAGGTATTGTTCATAGTAAAGATTGTTTTTACGGAGAATTAGAACCTGAGAATTCTTTTTTCAGAGAGAAATTTGAAAATAATCTTAAATACTATACATTATGCGGTGCTATAGCTTCAGAAATGGAATGTGCTGCCCTTTTTGCATGTGCTTCTTTAAGGAAGGTAAGAGCAGGCGGAATAATGCATATAGTAGAAAATACTATGATAGAGAGAATGGGTACTCATCTTGAATATAGCGACAATATAGAAAATATGATATTAACTGCATTAGAAGCTATAGTTTTATTAGATGAAAAAGATAAGAGGGGTAATTAAATATGTTTCCTAAAGCCTATTATGAAGAAAATGAAAATCTAGTTCATCATTTGAAATTAAAAAAAGGAGATGTAGGCAGATATATTATAATGCCGGGAGACCCTAAAAGATGTGCCAAAATAGCTAAAAGATTTGATAATGCAAAATTAATAGCTGATTACAGAGAATATGCTACTTATACAGGATATATAAACGGGGTTAAAGTTTCTACGGTGTCTCATGGTATAGGAGGACCTTCTACTGCAATAGCATTAGAGGAACTTATAAAGATTGGAGCTGATACTTTTTTACGTGTAGGTACTTGCGGCGGTATGAATATGGGGGTTTTACCAGGTGATGTTGTTATAGTTAATGGTGCTATTAAGGGCGGCGGAACTATGGATAACTATATACCTAAAGAGTTTCCTTGTGTGCCTAATGCCGATGTACTTGAGGCTATGATTGAAGGCGGAGGCAAAATAAAAACAAAAAGTCATGTAGGTGTTGTTCAATGTAAAGATGCTTTTTATGCTCAGCATGCTCCAGAGAGTATGGCTGTTGATAAAGAGCTTTTATATAAATGGGATAGTTATATTAAGGCGGGCTGTTTAGCTTCTGAAATGGAATCTGCTACGCTTTTTGCTGTGGGAGCTTCCAAAAATGTACGTACTGGTGCTACTATGCTTGTTCTTCACAATCAGGAGAGGGTAAAAAATAATATTAATGATCCAAAAGATTATACTGGTGAAGAAGCAATAGATTTGATTATAGAATCTATTAAGATTTTAATAGAAAAAGATAATAAAAAATAATAAAATAAAAAAACAAATAATAGTTTAGGATAGGATTATGTATAAAAAAATATTATTATTAGCAGTATCTTTGTTTTTATTTTCCTGCGGCAAAGAAGAAAAGAATAATACCCCAAATAGTTTTGAAATAGCTGTTTTAATAGATTTGGGCAGTGTTGATGACAAATCATTTAATCAAGGCTCTTGGGAAGGTGTAAAGGATTATGCTCAGACTTATGGTATAACTCATAAATATTATAAAGTGCCAGATAAAGATATAGATTCATATTTAAATACTATAGAGCTTGCCGTAAAAGGCGGTGCTAAATTAATAGTAACTCCGGGATATCAGTTTGAACCTGCTATATATAGAGCTCAGGATATTTATACGAATGTAAACTTTATATTAATAGACGGAGAGCCTCAGGACGGTACTTATACTGATTATAGAACAGAAACAAATACTATTGCTATACTTTATGCTGAAGAAGAAGCTGGATTTTTGGCAGGATACGCTATAGTAAAAGAGGGATATACCAATTTAGGTGTTATAGGAGGAGTTGCTCACCCTGCAGTTGTAAGATTTGGTTATGGTTTTATACAGGGTGCTGATTATGCTGCAAATGAATTAGAACTTGAAAAAGGCGATATTAATATAAAATATACTTATGTAGGCAATTATGACACTACTCCAGAAAATCAGACTCTTGCTGCCTCTTGGTATAAAAGCGGTACTCAGGTAATATTTGCCCCTGCAGGCGGAGCTGCTTATTCTGTTATGAGTGCTGCTGAAAATAATAACGGACTTGTTATAGGAGTAGATGTAGATCAGAGTTTTGAATCTCCAACTGTTATAACTTCAGCTATGAAAATGATAAGAGAATCAGTTTATAATGCTGTTGCTTCCTACTACAATAAAACATTTGACGGCGGAAAAACTATGATATTGGATGCAAGAGTTAATGGGATAGGACTTCCTATGACAACTTCAAAGTTTAATGTGTTTACTAAAGATAATTATGATTATATATATAAACTTCTTGTAAATAAAAATATTAAAGTATTAAAAGATACAGATGCAAAAAGTGTTAATGATTTGCCTTTAAAAATAGTAAATGTTGATTATATAAAGTAATATTAATTTAGGCTTTAATAAAAATTGAGCAATAAATAATAAAAAAATAGGAGACAGAAATATGAAAAAGTTTCTCACTTCAATAATCATAGTTACAGCTTTTATAGTAACTATTTCATGCGGCGGCGGAAAAAAATCTGGAGGATATGAACTAGCATTGATAACAGATGTTGGTACTATAGATGACAGATCCTTTAACCAAGGTGCTTGGGAAGGTTTAACACAGTATGCTCAGGAAAAAGGAATATCTCATAAATATTATCAGCCTACTCAAAAAACAACTGATGCATATGTTGATGCTATAGATTTGGCAGTGGCAGCAGGTGCAAAATTAGTTGTAACACCTGGATTTTTATTTGAACCTGCAGTATATAGAGCTCAGGATACACACCCTAATGTTGCTTTTGTACTTTTAGACGGTACTCCTCAGGACGGAACATATACTGACTTTAGAATAGAAACTAATGTTTATTCTGTACTTTATGCTGAAGAGCAGGCTGGATTTTTAGCTGGATATTCTATAGTAAAAGAAGGATATACTAATTTGGGCGTTATGGCTGGTATGGCTGTACCTGCTGTTATAAGATTCGGATACGGATTCGTACAAGGTGCTAATTATGCAGCTAAAGAAATGGCTTTAGCTTCTGGAAGTGTGAAAATTAATTATACATATATAGGAAACTTCAATGCTACTCCAGAAAATCAGACTCTTGCTACTTCTTGGTATCAAAGCGGAGTTCAGGTAATATTTGCCCCTGCTGGCGGAGCTGGAAACTCTGTTATGAGTGCTGCTGAACAGAATAATGCTTTGGCTATAGGTGTTGATATAGATCAAAGTGCTGAATCCGATACAGTTATTACTTCTGCTATGAAAATGCTTGGTGAATCTGTGTATAATGCTATAGATGATTTTTATAATGGTAAATTCCCGGGCGGAAAATCTGTTGTACTTGATGCTAAAGTTAATGGTATAGGTCTTCCTATGAAAACTTCAAGATTTAAAAAATTTACTCAAGCTGATTATGATGCTATATATCAAAGATTGGTAGCAGGAGAGATAAAAGTTCTTACTGATAAAGATGCTAAAGACGTTAATCAATTGCCTTTAGATACAGTAAAAGTTAATTTTATACAATAATTGAAATTAGTTAATTTTAGGAGATACTGACATTTTGTTGTTGGTATCTCTTTTATGGTTTTTAATAGTTGATAGTAAAATAGGTATAAAAAATATGGAAAATTTACAATATGTAGTTGAAATGCTTAATATTACAAAACGTTTTAAAGGAATAGTAGCTAATGATAATATTACTATACAATTAAAACGCGGGGAAATACATGCTTTGCTTGGAGAAAATGGGGCTGGAAAATCTACTTTAATGAGCGTATTATTCGGGCTTTATAAGCAGGAAGAGGGTATCATTAAAGTTAATGGCAAGGAAGTAAATATTGATAATCCTAATACTGCAAATGAACTTGGTATTGGTATGGTGCATCAGCATTTCAAATTAGTACATAATTTTACTGCTTTAGAAAATATTATGCTTGGCGTTGAAACTGTTAAGCATGGAATACTTCAGGTTGATGATGCAAGAAAAAAAGTAATGGAATTAAGCAAAACTTATGGGCTTGAGATTTATCCAGACTCTCTTATAAGCGATTTGACTGTAGGTATGCAGCAGAGAGTAGAGATATTAAAAATGTTATATAGAAATAATAATATACTTATTTTTGATGAGCCTACTGCTGTACTTACTCCAAATGAGATTGAAGAGCTTATGAAGATAATGAAGTCATTGGTAAAAGAAGGTAAATCTATACTATTTATTACCCATAAATTAAATGAGATTAAAGAGGTGGCTGATAGATGTTCTGTTCTTCGTAAGGGTAAATATATAGGAACTATTGATGTAAAAAGCACCACAAAAGAAGAGATGTCAGAAATGATGGTGGGAAGAAAGGTGTCTTTAGTAGTAGAAAAAACTGAAGCTAAACCTAAAGATATAATACTTTCTGTAAAAAATTTAAATGTTAAATCTCATCACAATAAAAGCGAAAAAAATATAGTAAAAAATGTTTCTTTTGATGTACATGCTGGGGAGATAGTATGCATTGCTGGTATTGATGGAAATGGACAAAGTGAGCTTATATATGCTCTTACTGGTCTTATGGAAATGTCAAGCGGAACTGTTACATTAAACGGCAAAGATATTACCAATTTATCTATAAGGAAAAAAACATTAAGCGGAATAGGGCATATTCCAGAGGACAGGCATAAACATGGTCTTGTTCTTGATTATACTCTTGCAGAAAATACTATACTTCAAACATATTTTACAGAGAGATTTCAAAAGAACGGATTTTTAAAGTTTAAAGAAATAGATAATTATGCTGATGAACTCATAAAAAGATTTGATATAAGAAGTGCTGAAGGTTCTAAAACTATAGCAAGAAGCATGTCTGGAGGAAATCAGCAGAAGGTAATTATAGCAAGAGAGATAGACAGAAATCCAGATTTACTTATAGCAGTTCAGCCTACTAGGGGGCTTGATGTTGGGGCTATAGAGTATATACATAAAGAATTAATTTCTCAAAGAGATAATGGAAAGGCTGTTTTACTTGTTTCATTAGAGCTTGATGAGGTTATGAATTTAAGCGATAGGATATTAGTTATATATGAGGGAGAGATAGTAGCTAATGTTCTTAATAAAGATTTAACTATTAATGAACTTGGTCTTTATATGGCAGGCTCTAAGAGGAGTGCTTAAATATAATAAATTATATTTAATATTTTATATAAATTGAACTATGAAAATTAATAAAGATTTTAATGTTTTAAATGATTATTTTATGCGTTATATGTTTGCCAAAAAAGGACATGAGCATATTCTGAAAAATTTGATTAATTCTGTAAGAATAGATGTTAATCAAGAACCTTTTGAAAGTATAGAAGTACTAAATTCTTTTAATTTAAAGGAAAGTATAAATGATAAAGAATCTATAACAGATGTAAAAGGAAAAACAAAATCTGGAGATGTTATTTTAATAGAAATACAAAGAATAGGTAACCAGTCTTTTATATATAGAAGTTTATACTATTGGGCTAAAAACTATTTTTCAAATTTAAAATCTAAAGATCTATATTCTGATTTGACTCCTGTTATAAGTATTAATATTTTAGATTTTAATTTAATAAAAGATTCAGATAAAGCACATAGCTGTTATTTTATAAAAGAATTAGAAACTAATCATATATTGACTAATCATTTAGAGATTCATTTTTTAGAACTGAAGAAGTTTAAAAATGATAATAGTCTATATGATGGTTTATCAGATTGGTTTAAATTTTTAAGTTCAAAAAATAAATTGGAGGATATAATGAAAGTACTAGTGAAAAAAAATCCTATAATGAAAGAAGTATATGATGAATATTATAAATTTGTTAATAGCAATGATTTATATAATGGCTACAGTGATTATGAGAGGGATTACTTTAATATCTTAATGCTTAATGAAGAACGTGTAAAAGGTATTGAAGATGGTAAAAAAGAACAGCAAATATATATAGCTAAAAATATGAAAAAAGAAAATATGGACATTAATCTTATTTGTAAATTAACAGGCTTGAGTATAGAAGAAGTAAAAAACTTGTGAACATCTGGCAAGTTTACTTGACAGATGCTTAAAGTGAGCAAGTTTTTTATAGTAAAAATAAAGAAATAAAAAACTTGTGGGCGTTTGTAAATATATGAGGTATATATTATACTAAACAAGCGAGCCGAAGCCAGCTAGTGAGTTTACTCGCTAGCTTA
>NZ_ARQI01000116.1 GCF_000384655.1 Brachyspira innocens ATCC 29796
ATAAAAGAAGAATTACCAGAAGAAGAAATCATCAATAATGAAGAAGATTTGACAGACGAAGACAAGGCTATGTATGAGGGCTATTTGGATAAAGTAGACAATCATGCAGAGGAAGATTTATCTGAAGAAGAAAAAGCGATGTATCATAGTTATTTGAACTCTGAACATCAAACTACTTCAGATGAAGAAGAAACATCAGAAAAACCAACAGTAGATAATGATGAATTACAAGAAGAAGTTAAAGAAAATGATAAAAAAGATGATTTAAAAGACGATGATATACTTGAAGAAAAAGAAATATATGAAAACAATGTGGATAAAACAGAAGATAATACTGTAGATGAAGATCTTCAAAGTATTTTATCCACTGATGATGCTAAAATAGATGAGATACGTGATTCTGATTTAAATATGCTTGAAAATATTATCAAGGGTAATGAAGAGGAAGACGGAGAAGAACTTATACGTATAGCTGATAATAAAAATGAAAATAATGCTCAAGAAGAAACTAAAGTTAAATCTGTAGAAAATTTTGATTCTATGGAAGAGCTTTTAAATAAGGAGACGAATATGTCTGAAGAAAAAGAATTACAAACTATAGAGAAAGATAATGTAGACAGCAGTGTAGCGGTTGAAGATGAGTTTAAATTGGGTGATGATAATGGACCTATACTAATTGAAGAAGAAGAACATAAGCCTTCCAATAGCAGTGATGATGATGATTTTGACGGAGAGATAACTCAATCTGATTTGGATTATGCTATCAAATTATTTGAGTCAGAAGAAACAAGCGGAAGCAGTAATGAATACAGTTCTAAACAGGATATTTTATTATCAGAAAATGAAATTAATAAATTTAAAAAGCTCTTTGGTTATTTCAAAAATATAGTAGAAAAGATGTCGCCTGAGGATTTAAATGACTTCTCTAAAACAGAGTTTTATGATATGTATTCATCATTATTTAGGAAATTTAGTGATTAAAAATAAAAGGGGCTTAAATAAGCCCCTTTTTTATTATAACCTATTATTATCTATTGCGATTTTTTACATGTATATAGTTATATTATTGTGTAATTG
The DNA here is from genome assembly GCF_000384655.1 of Brachyspira innocens ATCC 29796. Lineage (GTDB taxonomy): Bacteria > Spirochaetota > Brachyspiria > Brachyspirales > Brachyspiraceae > Brachyspira > Brachyspira innocens. The sequence continues at coordinate 1,078 of NZ_ARQI01000116.1, forward strand.
TGTAAAATACATAATTGCAACATCTCTAATTTCTATCTTTTAAAAGTACCAAATCTTCACCTTCCAATTCCTTCACTCTTACAGATACATACTGATCTTCTGGTACATTAAGAGCAAGTCCAACATAATTAGCAGATACAGGAAGTTCTCTTCCGAATCTATCAACCAATACCAATAATGCTACTTTTTTAGGTCTTCCATATTCAAATAAAGCATTCAAAGCCGCCCTAATAGTTCTTCCTGTATAAAGTACATCATCTACAAGAAGTATAGTTTTTCCAGTAATATCAAAAGGTATATCAGTTTCTTTAATTTCAGGAAACTCTGAAAGAGAAGATAAATCATCTCTATAAAGATTAATGTCTATTGCCCCAATAGGTATTTCTGTTTTTACTTTTTCTTCTAAAAGTTTTTTTAATCTTATACCAAGAAAATCACCGCGTCTTCTTATTCCTACAATAGCGAGCTTTTCAATATCTTCTTTTTCTATGATTTCGGCTGCTAATCTAGGAAGAACTTTTTCATATTCTTCAGCTTTTAATAAAACTCTCATTTTAATACTCCTTAAGATATTGCTTTATTTTTATGAAATTAATCAATTTTTAAAGATTATAACGATTAAAAAGAAAAAAATCAACATAATTATTTTTTTACTTTTGCATAAAAAATATGTTAAGTGTTTTGATACTTTACCGATATTATATATAAGGACAGTAAAAAAAGTTAAAGTTAACATAAGAGTTGCTAATTTTATTTTACTGTTATATAATTGAAAACAAACATATTAATTTAAGTGAGGAAATTATATGGCAGACGAAGAAAACTTAGACGAAGAATTGGATGAAGGCGAAGAAGAGCAAGCCGAAGCTGCACCAAAGAAGAAATTTGGTTTAAGCCCTATGATTGTAAAAATCCTTATGGGAGTTGCTGCCATTTTAGTTGTGGCTTTAATATCTGGGCTTATAGCATTTTTTGTTTCTAAAAGTGTAGGCAAAGCTGCAGGGGTTCAAGGCGGAGTAGTGGATGATATGGTAAAACAGCCGCCTCCATCAATATATCGTATAGATCCAGAGTTCAATGTAAACACAGCTGACATGGACGTAGCTAGATATGTAAAGGTAAGTATAATATTAACTTATACTACTAATGTGAAACAGCTTGCAGTAGAACTTCCAGAAAGATTCTATATGATAAGAGACAGAATTACTACAATACTTAGTTCTTATACTTATGATCAGTTAAGAACTAATGAAGGCAGAGAGCAGTTAAAAGCTGATATTAAGCGAGAGATTAATAGTATGCTTAGAAATGGTCAAATAGATGGTATATTATTTGATAACTTCTTATTAAGCTAATTAAAGAAGAACGGAAAAAATATTTATAGAAGGATACTCGTATGACAGAAGTATTGTCACAAAGCGAAATAGATGCGTTACTAAGTGCTATATCATCTGGTGAAAGTTTAGATAATATTGATACTAAACGTGTAGAAGTAGAGCATAGAAAGATAAAGATATACGACTTCAAACGTCCGGATAAGTTTTCAAAAGACCAAATTAGAACGCTTCAAATGATGCATGAAAACTTCGCACGTGTTACTACAACTTCATTATCAGCACAATTAAGAACATTAGTAGGTATTCACGTAGCAAGCGTAGACCAGCTTACTTATGAAGAGTTTATAAGAAGTGTTAGTAATCCTTCTACTTTGGCTATAGTTAGTATGGACCCTTTGAAAGGCAGTTCTATACTAGAGATTGACCCATCTATCACTTTTACTATAATTGATAGATTGTTTGGGGGACCTGGTGAGAGTCCTAAGAATTTAAATAGGGAGCTTACAGATATTGAGTTATCAGTTATGGAAGGTATTATAGTAAGAATACTTGGTAACTTAAGGGAGGCTTGGTCTCAGGTAATAGACTTAAGACCGCGTTTGGGTTCTATAGAAACTAACCCTCAGTTTGCTCAGATGGTTAGCCCTAATGACATGGTTGTACTTATTACTTTAGAGACTAAAGTAGCCGATGTGGAAGGTATGATGAACTTTTGTATACCATATATTACTATTGAGCCTATACTTTCTAAGTTTTCAGCTCAGTATTGGTATGCATCTATTAGAAGAGGAAGCACTAGCGAAAATTTAAAGATAATAAAAGAAAAATTACAAAATATATTTGTTGAAACTTCGGCGGAACTTGGATCTATGCAATTACCGCTATCAGACATTCTCAATCTTCAGAAAGGCGATGTTGTTAAGTTTACTGATACTAAGATTACAGATCCTGTTATATTCAAGATAGGAAACAGAAAGAAATTCTTATGTCGTCCTGGTATATCAGGCAGCAGAATGGCTGTACAGCTTACAGGTGTTATGGATGGAGAGGCTGATATAACCGAAGACGATTTATTAAAAGAGGAGGATTAAGGTTATGATGAGTGACGGTGCATTATCTCAAGACGAAATAGAAGCTTTGCTAAAAGGTGCCGATGAAGCTTTTGGAGGCGATTCCAAAACATCTAGTAATGGCGGCGGAAATGTAGATAAACAACTTTTTAATGAAGCTGCTAAAATGATAGCAGAAAACCAAGCATTTTCGCTATCATCTATTTCTACTAAAAGTGTATCCATTACTAATATTACTACTACAGTTGGAGATGTTAATAACTTACATCAAATGCTTTCTGGTAAAATGATAGAAGCTAAAGTAGGTTATACAGGCTCTATTACTGGAAATGTTTACTATTTCATGGGAGAAAATGAGGCTTTAATAGTTGCTTCTCTTATGATGGGACAAAAAGAAGCTGCTTTAAATGATATGGTAGCTCAGGTATTAAAAGAGGCTTTCTCTCAAATGGTGGGAGTTTCTGACAGTGCTTTATCTTCTAGGTTTGGAGGCAGTTTTACTAATTCTCCTATAGAAACTTCTATACTAGAAGATGCTTTCAGTATTAATATACCTGGACCTTTGGCTATAGTAAGCGGTTCTTTGTCTATTGAAGGTGAAGTGGAAAATGCTCCATATGTATTTGCTTTGGAACTGCCTTTATTACAAAGCCTTTTAGGTTCTGCTTCTTCATCTTCTCAAGCTCCTGCTTCAAATGCAGCAGCTTCTAGTGCTAGCAGTAGTGCTGCTTCAAACCCTATGGCTGGACTTGTAGATAATCAGGCATTTGATTCTGGTCCTCAGCTTGGCGTACAGCATGCAGAGTTTAATTCTTTAATGCCTGCTTCTGATGTACAAGGAACTGGTAATATCGGTCTTCTTATGGACGTTACCATGAATATGACCGTAGAACTAGGAAGAGCTACTATGACTATCAGAGATATTTTAGGACTTGGTGAAGGTTCTATCATAGAGCTTCAAAAATTAGCTGGTGAGCCTGTAGATTTGCTTGTTAATGGTAAATTAATAGCTAAAGGTGAGGTTGTAGTAATAGATGAAAACTTCGGTGTTCGTGTTACTGATATTATTAATCCTATGGACAGACTTACTAATAAACCTAGATAATATAAGTTAAAATAATTACCAATAAATTAAAGCGGGGACTAAAATCCTCGCTTTTTTATTTTAAATAAATAATAAAATTTTTTTTATAACTTAATTGAAATTATATTTTAAACATATATAATATACTTATTATAAATATACAGAAGTAAAATAATGGCAGATAAAAAGACAGTAACTAATAATCCTAACAATTCAGGCAATATCAGTTTGCTTATGGACGTTACTATTAATGTAACTGTAGAATTAGGAAGAGCACGTTTAACTGTAAGAGAAATATTAAGTCTCGGAGAGGGTTCTATTATAGAGCTTCAGAAATTGGCGGGTGAGCCTGTAGATTTGCTTGTTAATGGTAAGCTTATAGCAAGAGGGGAAGTTGTTGTAATAGATGAATGTTTCGGTGTGCGTATTACAGAAATTGCTGATTCTATAAATAACATAGTTCCAGAAAAATCTGAAGAAGAAAAGTCCAAAGAAGAAATTAAATAATTAAAAATTATTTTTGTCATTTTATATAAAATTGTGTTATAAAATTTTGGAGATATTCATTATGGAAGATAAATATAAAAATGCAGTTCATTATATAATAGATAAATGTGAAAATCCTTATAAATTAGGTTCTATAAAATTAAATAAAATATTATTATTTACAGATGGTATTTTACTTAGAAAAACTGGTAAAACATTAACGGAAGATACATATATAAAAAGACAATTTGGTCCTGTACCTAAGAATATATTAAAAATTTTAAATATACTCAAGAATGATAATGCTATAGCTATAAGAGAGGGAGAAAAGAATAATGATGCCCGTTTATTTTTTAGCTTAAAAGAGCCTGATATATCAAATTTATCGTCAATAGAAATAGATGCTCTATACACTGTTACAATGCATATATATAATAATTTTAAAGCAAAAGAAATTAGTGATATAAGTCACCAATTTAAAATATGGGATTTTCTTAATATAGGAGATGAAGTAGATTTATATCCATATTTTATTTCTGAAGAGGCAGAAATAACAAAAGAAGATATTGATTGGGCTTTAAGTGTATAGAGGGTTTATATTTGATGTCTATCGGAATTATTATAGATGATAATGTAAATAAGTATAAAGATATTATTATAAAAGAGTATGCTCATTTTTCAAAACTTTATGATTCTATATATAAAAAAATAGCTTCTGGAGAGAAAGGCGAGCAGATAAAAGAAGATACTTTTTTGTTTAAAGAGAGGGATTTATATTCTGATACTAGTAAACAAATAGAAGTTACTGTTTTATTTTCAAGAAAAGCTCTAAAGAATAATAATGATATTCTTATAGAAATTAGGATAATAGCTTTCAAATTTAAAGATTTAAATAATGGCAATATTATAATTTCTAATAATTAATTAAAAAATATTTATTTGTGTAATATCATCAGTTTATAATATAAAAATTATTTACTTGGGCTTTAATTTAATAAAATTCTTTACGATAATTTAATTACTATGAATAACAAAAACCGTTTTATAATTTTTTCAGTAGTTATTATCGTTTTAATAATTGTATCTTTCTCATCGCTTATTGTTACAGCAAATACTAAAGTTTCTGAAAATATAGTAAGAGAAAGCGAAGTAAATAAAGTTTCTACGCCTAGTGAGAAATTTAATGATATAATAGAAAATAGAAAAATTAGGATACTTATAGATCCAGGTCATAATGCTGCTACAAAAGGAGCATTAGGATATTTGGGTTATGAATATTATGTTAATTTAAGAGTAGCTAGAGAATTAGCTAAAATACTTTCAGAAGATGACAGATTTGAATATTTTTTAAGCAGAGACGGAGCATATTACAGCAGACCTATTAAAGAATATATGACTAATAATTATGCTGAGCTTTTAGGAATATACAATACAAAAGTAAAAGGCGAAGAGAGAAGCGGAAATTTAACAAGATATCAGACTTTAGAGATGTATGCTATAAGACATTATGCTATAGATAATAATTTTGACCTTTTGCTTAGTATACATTTTGATTATATGCCTTATATCAGTAGAAGGGCTAAAACTTCTGGTTTTCATGTTATAGTAAGTCCTTATAATAAAGAGTTTCCAGCTTCTATGCAGGTTGCTTATAAATTATCTGAACATATGCAGGAAAAATATAAAATCTCTCCTGTTATAGGTCATGACAGAGTACTTCCTAATAATGTATGGAAATTTTATGATAAAGATGAATTAATTAAAGAAGGAATATCTTTGAGAGGATTAATAGTTATAGGCGATGCTTATGAAAATGCTTATAATAAACAGGAAATAAAAAAAGATGTGCCTTCAGTACTTATAGAATCTGCTTTTATACATGAATGGCAGTTTGGAAGCATCAAAGCTATAAGAGAATTAGCAAATCAAATGTATGAGGCTTTGGTTGATGTATATACTACAAAATAGGCATTTTAACTGTTTTATTATTATTGATTAAATATCAATATTTTGATAAAATAGTTATCAATTATTAGGCAGCAGATTATGATGCATATAAAAAATAAGAGAAAAAAAAGTAGTAAATATATTAATAAAAAACCTTCTGCGTTTTATTTGTTTTTTAAAAAAATTGGTCAGTTTCTTACGCATAAAATATTTTTTATGTTTATACCGCATTCTAAAAAGAAAACTAAAACGTTATCAATTCCAGTATATTCTTTAATTATAATTATTATTATTATTATTTCAGCATTACTTTCTACTTTTTCTTTTCTAACCAAAAATACTGTACTTGCAAGTAAAACAGAAATATTAAGCGGAAGCTATAAAGATAAATTGGCAGAGATAAATTCATTGGAAACTATTTTTAATTCAGTAGTAACTAATGATTATTATATAATAGATATGTCTAATATTGCTGGTATATTAAAAATAGATAATAATGCTATATCTTTTTCTAATAACTATGTAGATAATATCATGCTTATGAACTCAAGGGCAGATGAATTAGAAAAAATAAGATTATATTTAGAAGAATTAAGAGCAAATATCAACTCTAAAAATAATTCGCTTGAATCTATTCCTTCAATACTTCCTATAGATTCAAGATACGCTGTTATATCAAGACCATATCAGGACGGATCTATCATATCTAAGGGTATAGGTTTTGAAACTATAGCTGGTACTTTGATAAGAGCGGCTGCTTCAGGTACTGTTAATGATGTGTCATATGATAAAGACAGCGGATTTACCATCACTATTTATCATAGATTTGGTGTTGTTACAAGATACAGCGGACTTGCTACTTCGGCAGTATCTGAGAAGATGACTGTAAAAAAGGGTGAAATATTAGGAAATGCCAAGACTGGTATTTTTGACTATGATCTTAAAATAGCTACAAAATATGTTAATCCTTTGATATTTACTACTTTAGAATATGAAGATGGAGAATAAGAACTTAAAAAACGCTGTAAGATATGCAGCACTTGGAGCTGAGTTTGGAAGTATGGTACTTGGTTTGGCTTTTGTAGGGCATTATGCAGACAAACATTTTAACAGCAGGCCTTTATTTACAATAATAGGTATATTTGTTGGTTTTGTTTCTGGTATTTACAGGCTTTACAAGATATCAAAGGCTTTTGATAAAATGAATAAAAATAATAAGGATTAAATTATGAAGCCTATAATAAATAGTTTATTAGATACTGATTTATATAAATTCACCATGCAGCAATGTGCTTTAAGACAGTTCTCTGATGTTTGGGTGCGTTATGTATTTAAAAGCAGGAATATACTAGAGTGGACTTTTGAGATGCATGAGGAGCTTTTAAGACAAATAAAGTATTTCAGCAGCTTAAATTTCAAAAAAGATGAACTTGAATATTTGGCTTCTTTGAGATTTATAAAAAAGGATTATATAGAGTTTTTAAAACTATACAGACCTTTAGAAGAACATGTAAAAGCCTTATTTGATAATGATAAATTAACTGTTGAAATAGAAGGTCCTTGGTATCAGACTATACTTTGGGAAATACCTATGCTTGCTATGATTAGCGAGATTTATTATACATATACTGTTTGTAAAGAAGATAATGGAAGAAAAGCATATGAACAGGCTGAGATTAATTTATTAAAAAAAATAGATGATAAATTAATACCTATGCATAAGGAAGAAAATGGATTTAAACTTTCAGAGTTTGGAACTAGAAGAAGATTTTCTTTTGATTGGCAGAATAAAGTTGTTGATATACTAAAGAAAAAACTTCCGTCTTCCTGTTTGGTTGGTACTAGTAATGTTTATTTTGCTAAAAAATATGATTTGCTTGCCGTAGGTACAAATGCTCATGAATATTATCAAATAGGGCAGGCATTAGATAAAGTAAGGCTTGCAGAAAGTCAGAAATTTATGCTTCAGTCTTGGGTTAATGAATACAGAGGCGATTTAGGTATAGCATTATCCGATACATTGGGTACTGATAAATTTTTAAAAGATTTTGATTTGTATTTTGCAAAACTTTATGACGGAATAAGGCATGATTCTGGAGATCCTATAACTTGGGGATATAAAGTTATAAATCATTACAAAAGTCTTAGAGTAGATCCTAAAACAAAAACTCTGCTTTTTAGCGACAGCCTAAATTTTGATAAAGCATATGTTATATACAAAGAGTTTAAAGATGAAGCTAAAGTAACATTTGGTATAGGTACCTATATCACAAATGATTTTGAACCAGTTTCTAAGCCTTTAAATATAGTGATGAAACTTCAAAGTGTTAATGGCAAACCTGTAGCAAAACTATCTGATGATGAGGGCAAAACTATTTGTGAAGATGAAGCATTTTTGAGTTACTTAAAGATAGTTGCCAAAGAGTGAAGAAATAAATATATTTTGCATTCTCCAATTTATAATGTTGTAATTATTAATAGATTTGTTTCAAAAGTACTTGACAAATAATTTTAATAGTTTATTGTTTTATGCTAAATTATATAATATTAATTATTATATAATTTATATGTTTTACATGTTGTATAATTTATTCTTTTAGTATATAAACATTCAGTCTTTTTGCTTCTTTGGGTCACCAAAAGAAGTGGGGCTTGGGGCAAAGCCCCAACTATAATTTAAAAATATTAAATTAAAAATTTATAAATATTAATAAATTTAGTTTTGAAACAAGTCTAATATATTTGTTGTATTTTATACAATTAGAGTATATAATTTTTAGTATGTACCTAAACAATTATAGTTTGTCAAAAATAAATTTTTTATAAAATATTTTTATTGTAAAGTACAATCTATAAAAATTAAATAAAATAAAATTATTATAATAGTTTTAGATTAATTCAAATTTAATTATTTATAAATTTCACTTTTTATATATTAGAGTTGTTATATATAAAACAGTTAAGTATAATTTTATAAGAGTAAGGTAAATTTACTTATAATTAAATATAATGTGAAGAAAAGTATTTATATTTTTAATTAGTATTCTATTATATAATTTTATTTTTCAATAATATTTAGTAATGTGTTAAAAAATCCTGATAAAATAATATTTTTTCATATTTTCTTGACAATTGCATTATTATTTATATACTTTTAAATAAAGGAGGATTATATGCCTAAAAAAGTAAAAAAATTAAACTTAAAAAAAACTAATAATATGTTAACCGAACATAAACTTGATGATGGAACTATAGTAAAACTTAATCCTACAGTTACAAGAATAGTATTGTTTGATAATAAAAATAAAGTTAATTAATAATAATTATATTAAAGTATTATTATCAAATATATATTTTTGTTTATAATTATATTCTGTATTATATTCATCAGTATATATATCTGTTCTTACTTTCTTTCCTTCTCTTATAAAACTATGTACTTTATTTAATAATTCCTTTTCATCACCGCTTTTATAGAGTATTAATATGTCAAAGTCATATTCATTTTTTTCTGTATCTTTTTTGTATAATTTATCCATATAAACAGCAAAGCCTATAGCGTTTTTTTTATTTTTCTTATTTTGTGTATGGGCATTGAACTTATCTAATAATTTATCGTATCTTCCTCCAGAAAGTACGGCATCATTATTGCCTTTAATATATCCTTTAAAAATTATTCCGTTATAGTATCCTAATTTACTTTCTATGGAGAAATCTAAAAGTATATTTTCAAAGTTATTATAGTTTTCAAATACTCCTAATAGGCTTTTTAATTCATCATATGCCTGCTGCATTTTTTTGTTTATTATTATATTTTCTATTTTTTCTAATACTTTTTTATAGTTTCCAGATATGTCTATTAATGATATGATATAGCTTTTTAATTTATCATCTATATTATCTAATATTAATGTTTTTTCTAAATCATGTTTATTTTTGCTGTATATTAATTTAAGAATCTCTAATTTTTTATCTTCATCTAGGTTAAGCTCATCTATTAAAGCAGAAATAAAATCTATACTTGATATTTCTAGTATATATTCTTTATTTATTGTCTTTAGACTATCTATTGCCATACTTATAATTTCTAAATTTGAATATTTAGTTAAAGTTCCTATTATTTCAACACCCACCTGCTGTATTTCTTCATATTCATTTGAAACTTCATCTATTTTATAAATATCTTCTATGTAGTATAATTTTTTTGTGTATTTATCATTATCTTTTAGAACTTTTTTTACTATTGATAATGTAACATCTGGTCTTAATGACTGAAGATTTCCATTGAGATTCATAAATGTGAGTATATGTTCTGTTTGAAGAAAATCTTTATAATTATTGTATAGATTATAATCTTCAAATTTGCTTAATTTTATTTTTTTATATCCGTACTCTTCATATATTTTTGTTAATTTAGAAACTATAGTATTTTCGTTCATGATATTTATTTCTTCTTTTTTAATATTATTTTGAAAAATATTATAATCTAAAAATAAAAAAATAACCATATATAGTAATTAAAAATATGATTGTTTTATTAAATGTGATATATATAAATTTCTATTTAAAATATTTACTTAAAGAAATTTTACACTTATGGGAATTAAGTATTGACTTATTAATTTTTTTTAATATACTAAAATTTTATATAGAAAAAAGAGATTATTTTATATGAAGAAATATTTATTTATATTATCATTTATGCTTTTAGTTTTATTCTCAGAGCAGGAATGCAAAGGACCAGACGGCGACAGCAAGCCTACTCCTTTTAGAAAAGAAGCATCTATCACTGAATACAAATATTATTTGGATATAGAAGGTATTTTTTATAGTTTAATAATATTTGCAGGTGTTGCTTTGCCTTTACTTTATATAGTTAATAAAAAAATTGACTGATAAAATATATTTTTTGGAGATAATTTATGATAAATATAGAAGATTTAGTTGATGTAGCAGATGCTAATATAAAAGAAGATGATTGGGAATTGTATAAAGTATTTAAGCCTATGAAAGTTTTTGGTAAGCATTTGGAAACATTATTTGATATAGGTATACATAAGGTTTGGAAACTTGAGGATATTATTAATAATTTGAAATCTCATGTTAAAGTACTTTCTGATTCAAGAGAGGAGCTTAAAAATGCTTATGGGGACTTTATGTTTAAAGATGTAGATGATGATTGGTATAATAATATAGATATATATAAAATACTGATAAAGATAAATGAGGACGGCAGTATAGAGTCAAGAGTAGAATGCGGTGATGATGAGAATACATTCAATGTGTATTTTAGAAATAATGATATAGTAAATATTATGGAATCTAATATAAGATAGATTTAAGCCCATATCATTAAAAGCAGTTTATAAAGAATAGGAAGAAGTACAACAGTTAAAGCTCCAGCAACTCCTATAGCAAGTCCAGACATAGCTCCTTCTGTCTCTCCCATTTCTATAGCTTTACTTGTTCCCACAGCATGCGAAGCTGTTCCTATTGCAAGACCTATAGCTAGAGGTGATTTTATTTTAAATATCTTGCATACAAAAGGGGCAATTATAGCACCAACCACTCCAGAAATAATAACAGATAAAACAGTAATGGATCTCATTCCTCCCATATTTGCAGTAATATCTACGGCAATTGCAGTTGTAACCGATTTCGTTAATAGTGAAGGAAATAACTCTTCAGATATACCTAATAATTTTGCTGATATAAATATACCAGTTATTCCTATAGAGCTTCCTATCGCTATGCTTATTAATATAACTGCTAGATTTGCTTTAAGTATAGGAAGGTTTCTGTATATAGGAAGAGCTAAAACTACAGTTGCAGGTCCCACAAGAGCATTTATAAATTTACCGCCGCTTTCATTATACACGCTGTATGGTACTTTCATGAAGTATAGAGAAAAGCCTACTAATATTACACTGGTTACTAGTGGGGTAAGTATAGGTAATTTAGTTTTTATATATATAGTGTATGATATTATATATGCTATTAAAGTTATTACTATTGGTATTATAGGATTTTGTATAAATAGTTCTTTCATAATTAATCTCCAATTATTATTTTTTAATACTATTTTCTCAATTTTGATAATAATTTTTCAAATATTTGAGCAGATAATCCAGTAGCAGCCATAATAACTACTACCATAAATACACATATGATTACAAAAGGTATAATTTCATCTTTTACATATTTGTATTCGTCCATTATAGCCAAAGTACCTGGTATAAAAAGCATTGACATATTTGCTATTAATATATCGCTTGCTTCGTCTATGTGATTTTCTTTTACTATTCCAAGCATAAGCAGTATAAAGAGAAGTATCATTCCTATTACATTTCCGGGTATTGGAAGTTTTAATGTTTTGCTTAAAATATCAGCGATAGAGTATATAGAAAAAATGATTGTAAATTGTTTAATGAGTTTCATATTTAATTTTCCGTTTTAAAAAATTTGCTATAAATTATATATATATCTTATCTGTTTTTCAATAGCTTAATACTATTAAAAATAATGTTTTTATAGTTTTTATATAAAAATATTATTTTTGTATTTAGTTGTTGACATAAATTGTTTTTGGGTATATAATAGAATACCTTGTAAATTATAGGTCATATAAATTTGAGGAGCTAACAATGGCAGGTGCTAAAGTAAAAACCGAACAAATACATCTTCAATGTACAGAATGTAAAAGAAAAAATTATATAACAACTAAAAATAAACAAAATGTACCAGAAAAATTAGAACTAAAAAAATATTGTCCTCATGATAAAAAACATACGATTCATAAGGAATTAAAAGTATCAAGATAAATACTTCTTTTTTAAGAATATATTTATAAATTTTGGGTCAGTAGTTCAATTGGTAGAGCACCGGTCTCCAAAACCGGGTGTTGCAGGTTCGACTCCTGTCTGACCTGAATAGTTCTTAATTATTAAAAAATAATTTAAGGTAAGCTTTATGGCAGATAAAAAGAAAAATAGTTTTTTGAATTCTATACAGGAAATAAAAAAAGAGCTTTTTGAAAGAAGTGTATGGCCTACTCGTCAGGATGTTATAAATCAAACAGTTGTGGTTATAATTTTACTTATAGTAGCCTCTGTTTTTTTGGGAGCTGCTGATTATATTGTAACATTTGTAGTGAGGGCTTTGTTAGATGGTTCTGTTTTAGGCGGATTAATATCTTCAAAAATTACATTGGTATTGATATTGGCTGTAGTTGTGCTTTTCGTAATATATTTTGCTATTCGCTACATGAGAAAAAATAGATATAATAGGTGAAAAATATGTCTGAAGAAATGGCTGATATAAAAGATTATAAATGGTATATAGTTCATACTCAGCATGGTTATGAAAATAAAGTTCGTGAACGTATAGAGAAAAGAGCTAAAGAAAGCGGAATGTCTGATTTGATAGTTGATATATATATACCTTCTGAAACTGTAACTTCTACAAAAAATGGTAAGAAAGTATCTAAAGAAGAATTTTTTTATCCTGGATATGTTTTGGTAAAAATGATAATGAACGATGCAACACAGTCTATGGTTAGACGTACTCCGGGTGTTGCTGGTTTTATAGGTAGTCATGCTACAACTAAAGAAGAAGGTAATATAATACCTACTCCTTTAAGTGAAGCAGATGTTGCCCGTATATTTGAAAATAGAGATGAAAAATCTAAAACAGAGATAAATGAAATTATAGGAATGGAATTTGATATAGGGGAAAAGGTTCAGGTAATAGATGGACCTTTCAATGGTTTGAATGGAGTTATAGAAAATATTAATTCTGATAAAGGTAAAGTAACTGTAAAAATAGAGATATTCGGCAGAAGTACTCCTACAGAATTAGAGTTTAGCAAAGTAAAGAAATTATAAAAAATAAATAAATCAAGAGGTAGTAAAAATGGCTAAAAGAGTAGTTGGTATTGTAAAGGTTCGCATACCGGGCGGAGAGGCAACACCTGCTCCACCATTAGGACCAGCATTAGGTCAGAAGCAGATACAAATAGCCGCTTTCGTTAAAGATTTTAATGCAAAAACTTCTAAAATGAAAGGGCAAATATTAAATACCTATATAACAGTATATGAAGATAAAACATATACCTTTGTTACTAAAGGTACATCTACTTCTACATTAATTAAGAAAAAATTGGGCATAGAAAAAGGTTCTGGAGAGCCTAATAAAACTAAAGTTGCTACAATCAATCAAAAGCAGCTTGAAGAAATAGCTCAGGAAAAAATGGCTTATATGTCAGCTAATGATATAGAAGCAGCTAAAAAGATAGTTGCGGGTACAGCTCGTGCTATGGGTATAAAAGTAGAATAATATTTAAGAGGCATACCATTTATTGATTAGAATAAATGGAAGTAGACGTTTGAAAGAAAAGGAAGAAAATAATTATGGCAACAAAAGAAAAGAAAATAGGTGGCAAACGTTACGACGCTATACGTAAACAAGTAGAGAGATTAAAACTCTATTCAGTAGAAGAGGCTATTGATTTAGCTAAGAAAAACGCTACCTGTAAATTTGATGAAACTATTGAGGTAACAATAAACCTTAATATATTACCAAAACACTCAATAAGAGATACATTATCATTCCCAAATGCATTTGGTAAAGAAAAAAGAGTAGTAGTATTTGCTCAAGGTGAGAAAGCTGATGAGGCAAAAGCAGCAGGAGCTATGGAAGTTGGTTTTGAAGATTTGATAGATAAAGTTAAAGGCGGATATACTGACTTTGATGTTGCTATTTCTACACCAGATTTGATGAAAGAAGTAGGTAAATTAGGACAAATTCTCGGAAGAAAAGGTCTTATGCCTAACCCAAAAACAGGAACAGTTACACTTGATATAGCTCAGGCTGTAAAAAGTTTCAAAGCTGGAAGAATGGAATACAGAGCAGATAAAAATGGTATAGTAAGAATGGGTATTGGTAAGGCTTCTATGAATGCTTCTCAATTAAATGAAAATTTCAAAGCATTCTATGATGAAATTTTAAGAAAAAAACCTACAGATTTGAAAGGTGAATACATTAAAGCAGTAGGTGTAACATCTACAATGGGTGTAGGTATAAAAATAGATCATAAAAAAATCAAAATGTAATTAATTTAGCGATAAACCTGTTTTGTTTTTAGCGAAGTCATATTTTGTGATCCCATTATATGAATAGTTACAGCGAAATGGTTTAATATAATAGAGGTGGTAGTATGCCTAATAAGAAAAACATTGAAACAGTATCATTTCTTAAAGAAAGTATTGGCGGCTGTGCAGGACTAGTATTCTTCGATTACAGAGGAGTAACAGTATCTCAGCTTACAGATTTAAGACGTGAATTAGCTAAGACTTCTTCTTCAATGAAAATATGTAAAAACTCTTTAGTTGATATTGCTTTAAAAGAGTTAGGCAGAGAAGTAAAAGATGAAATGTTTGTCAATCCTACAGCAGTAGTATTTGCTAAGGAAGATGTACCTGGTGCAGCTAAAGTAATAAGCGAAGCATCTAAGAAAAATGACAAAATAAAAATCAAAGGCGGCTATATGGGTGAAGATTTGCTTGACCCAGCACAAGTACAAGTTGTAGCTAACATTCCGCCAAGAGAAGTTTTGCTTTCTCATCTTGTTACAGCACTCGAGTCTCCTATATCAAGTTTTGCAAACAGCTTGCAAAGCATTATATCAGAGCTTGCTTATGTGCTTGACAGTGTTGAAGAAGAAAAGAAAAAATCAGCTTAATATGCTGGAAAATTATTAAAAATAAAGAAAATTATTAAACATTTTTAAGGAGATAAACAATGGCTTTAAGTAAAGAAGAAATATTACAAGCAATAGAAGAAATGAAAGTTATAGAGCTTCATGAATTAGTAGAAGCTATTAAAGAAAAATTTAATGTAACAGCAGCTATGCCAGTTGCAGCAGTAGCAGCAGCTCCAGCAGGCGGTGCAGCAGCTCCAGCAGAAGAAGAAAAAAATGAATTTGATATCATTCTTACAGGTTTTGAAGCTGATAAAAAAATCGCTCTTATTAAAGAAGTTAGAGCAGTTAGCGGTTTAGGCTTAAAAGAAGCTAAAGATGCAGTAGAAAAAGGCGGAGAAACTATCAAATCAGGCGTTTCTAAAGATGAAGCAGCAGCAATCAAAAAACAATTGGAAGCTGCAGGCGGTAAAGTTGAAGTTAAATAATTATTTTTGTAAATATATCATTAACATTTAATGATTTAAATATTAAGAAGGGTATGATACGCTTGTACCCTTCTTATTACTATTTTTATCAAGTCTATTATAAAAAGCGTTTAATTGTGGAGATCTTTTAATATGGCCAATAACATTCAGATAGATAATAAAGTATATCCAGAACGAGGGGTAGAGTTCGCAAAGAAATATAGGATAGAAAATGGACGTGTAAACTTTTCACGTTCTGCTTCCGTAATAGAACCTCCTGATCTCCTCGCTATACAGAAAGAGTCATACGAGAGCTTCCTTCAAAAGGATGTACCTGAAAATAAAAGAAAAAATGAAGGATTGCAGGAAGTATTAACTTCAATATTCCCTATAGTGGCTTCCAACGAAAAAATGCAGATAGAATTCATCTCCTATTCTATAGGAGAGCCTAAAATTACAGAAAAAGAAGCCAGAAGAAGAGATAAAACTTACGCTTATCCTTTTAAAATAAAAGTTCAATTAACTGTAAGAGACCCAGAAAGAATTATAGAACAAGAAATTTTTGTAGGCGATATACCTGCTATGACAGACAGAGGCACATTTATAATTAATGGTGCTGAACGTGTTGTAGTTTCTCAAATTCACAGATCTCCTGGTGTTGTTTTCAATAGAAGCGACAGAGATGCTATGTTCGTAGCCAAAATCATTCCAGACAGAGGTACTTGGCTTGAATTTGAGCTTGATACCAAAAAAGACATTATGTATGTTAGAATAGACAGAAAGAAAAAACTTCCTGTTACAGTATTTTTAAGAGCTATTGGTATCACAACTAATGAAGAAATTTTGAAATTATTTTATGAAGTAGATAATATTTCATTAGAAAAACTTTCAGATGATGAAAAGAAAGAAGCCCTAATAGGAAGACGTTCTTATTCTACAGTATTTGATACAGAAAACCCAGATGAAATTATATTAAACCCGGGCGAGCTTATCAATACAAACCTTGCTGAAAGACTTTTAATGAGCGGCATTAAAGAAATATCAGTATTAAATATGGAAGCAATAAAAGATAATGTTACTATAATTAATACTTTAGATAAAGACACTACTAAAAACCAAGAAGAAGCATGTACAAAAATATACAATGTTATAAGACCAGGTGAGCCTGCTTTAATAGAAAACGTTGTAAGAACATGTAATGACTTAGTATTTGACCCTAAATTATATGCTTTGGGTGATGTAGGACGTTATAAAATTAATAAAAGATTAAACTTCCCTGAAAGCGAACAGGATAAAGTTTTAAGACATAAAGATATAATAGAAACTATTCGTTTTTTAATAAAAGTATTTATTAATGAAGAACAGTTAGATGATATAGATCACTTAGGAAACAGACGTGTAAGAAGCGTAGGAGAATTGCTTGCTATACAAATAAAAGCTGGATTTACTAGAATGGAGCGTATAGCCAAAGAAAGAATGCAAATGCAGGATATGGAAGCAGTAACTCCTCAGTCTCTTGTAAGCATTAAACTTATACAGGCTGTAATAAAAGAGTTTTACGGTACAAGCCAATTATCTCAGTTCATGGATCAGAACAATCCATTATCAGAGATTACACATAAAAGAAGATTAAACGCATTAGGTCCGGGCGGTCTTACTAGAGACAGAGCAGGTTTTGAAGTAAGAGACGTACACCATACTCACTATGGTAAAATATGTCCTATTGAAACTCCTGAAGGACCAAATATCGGACTTATAGTTTCGCTTGCTACTTACGCTAAAATTAATAAACATGGATTTTTAGAAACTCCATACAGAAAAGTTATAGACGGAAAAGTAACAGATGAAATAGAATACTTAACAGCACATGATGAGGAGAGATACCATATTGCTGATGCTAATGCTCCTTTAAACGAAGATGGAACATTTAAAGAAAATCTTATATCAACAAGATACAGAAGTGAATTCCCATATTCTTCACCAGATCAGGTTCAGTATATGGACGTTTCACCTCAGCAGATAGTTTCTCTTTCAAGTTCATTAATACCATTCTTGGAGCATGACGATGCTAACAGAGCTTTAATGGGTTCAAACATGCAGCGTCAAAGTGTTCCTTTGCTCTATCCAGAAGCTCCTATTGTAGGAACAGGTGTAGAGGCAAAAATTTGTCAGCCGGGTACTGGAATAGCAGTACATGCAAAAAGAGCTGGAAAAGTTATAAAAGTTGTACATGATGAGATTATAATTAAACCTACAAAACAGAACAGTGATGATGATTTTGATGTTTATGAATTAGTAAAATATCAAAGAACTAACCAAGATACAAATTATCACCAAAGACCAGTTGTAAATGTAGGCGATGTAGTTAAAGCTGGAGGACTTCTAGCTGACGGGCCTGCAACTGATCATGGTGAGTTAGCACTTGGAAGAAATGTTTTAGCTGCTTTCATGATCTTTGAAGGATACAACTTCGAGGACGCTATACTTTTAAGCAGAAGATTAGTTCAGGAAGATGTATTTACTTCCATTCACATAGAAGAGTTTTCTGTAGAAGCACGCGAAACAAAATTAGATAAAGAAAATATTACTAGAGATATACCTAATGTATCAGATTCTGCTTTCAAAAACCTAGATGAAAGAGGTATTGTGAGAATAGGTGCTAAAGTAAAAGCAGGCGATATATTAGTAGGTAAAGTAACACCAAAAGGTGAAACTGAAATAACTCCAGAATACAGACTTCTTCACTCAATATTCGGTGAAAAAGCAAGAGATGTAAAAGATACTTCTTTAAGAGTTCCTCATGGTAAGGACGGTACAGTTATAGATGTAAGAGTATACAGCAGAGAAAACGGAGATGAATTGAAGCCGGGAGTTGAGGAAGTAGTAAAAGTATTTTTAGCTAAGAAACGTATAATACAGGAAGGCGATAAAATGGCAGGACGTCACGGTAACAAAGGGGTCGTTGCTAGAATTATGCCAATAGAAGATATGCCTTTCTTGGAAGACGGTACTCCAGTAGATATATGTCTTAACCCATTAGGTGTACCTTCACGTATGAATATAGGTCAGGTAATTGAGATGTTACTTGGTTGGTCTGGTCATAAAATGGGACTTAAATATGCTTGTCCAGTATTTGAAGGACCAAAAGAAGAGGCATTGAGAGAAGCATTTGTTACAAGCGGTATGAATCCTAATGGAAAGGTTAGACTTTATGACGGAAGAACAGGAGAGCCTTTCAAAAATGAAGTAGCTGTAGGATACATGTACATGCTTAAACTTAATCACTTAGTTGAAGATAAAGTACATGCTAGAAGTACAGGTCCTTACTCACTTGTTACTCAGCAGCCTTTGGGAGGTAAATCTCAATTCGGAGGTCAGCGTTTAGGAGAGATGGAAGTTTGGGCATTAGAGGCTTATGGAGCTGCAAATATGCTTCAAGAGTTCTTAACTGTTAAATCAGATGATATGACAGGACGTGCTAGAATATATGAATCTATTGTTAAAGGCGATGTTATATCTTCTCCGGGTATACCAGAAAGCTTTAACGTATTAGTTCAGGAGCTTAGAGGTTTGGGTCTTAATATTACTATTCATGATGAAGAAGGCAATCAGCTTCCTTCTACTGAAAAAGAACTTAGACAAAAAACTAAAAAGAAAACACAGATTTTTAAATAATTAGGAGAAGTTTAAGTATATGCAATTTTCAAACTTTGACCAAATAAAAATTAGTATAGCAAGTCCTCAGGTTATGAGAGAATGGAGTTATGGTGAGGTAAAAAAACCAGAAACTATTAACTACAGAACTTTAAGACCTGAAAGAGACGGACTTTTTTGTGAAAAGATATTCGGAACTACTAAAGAATATGAATGTTACTGCGGTAAGTTTAAAAGCATTCGTTATAAAGGTGTAGTTTGTGATAAATGCGGTGTTGAAGTTACTCATTTTAAGGTAAGACGTGAGAGAATGGGGCATATAGAATTGGCTGCTCCTGTTGCTCATATTTGGTATTATAGAAATACTCCTTCAAGAATAGGACTTCTTCTTAATATGAATATTGCTCATTTAAGAAGCGTACTTTATTTTGAAAGATACGTTGTTATTGATGCAGGCGATAGTGCATATTCAAAAGGCGATCTTTTAACTGAAGATGAATATAATGAGGCTTTAGACAGATACGGTGATAATATAAGAATAGGTATAGGTGCTGAGGGCATACGTGATATGCTTAAAGACCTTGATATGGACGAAGAGATTAGAAAGCTCAGAGAAGAGATGATTAAAAAAGGAGAGAAGAGCGACAGACGTTTGAGAAAGCGTCTTGAAATCTTTGAAGACTTTAAGGCTAGCGGAAATGATCCTACTTGGATGATACTTGATGTAGTGCCAGTTATTCCTCCAGATTTAAGACCTATGGTTCAGCTTGACGGAGGACGTTTCGCTACTTCAGACTTGAATGATCTCTATAGAAGAGTTATTAATAGAAATATACGTTTAAGAAGATTATTAGTTTTAAGAGCTCCTGATATCATTATAAGAAATGAAAAAAGAATGCTTCAGGAGGCTGTTGATGCTTTATTTGATAACAGCAGACGTAAAAAAGTAGTTAAGGGACCTGGTAACAGACCTTTAAAATCGCTTTCTGATATGCTTAAAGGTAAGCAGGGACGTTTCAGACAAAACCTTTTGGGTAAGCGTGTTGACTATTCCGGACGTTCGGTTATTGTTGCTGGTCCTAGACTAAAAATGCATCAATGCGGTCTTCCTAAAAAAATGGCTGTTGAATTATTCAAACCATTTATTATGAAAAAATTAGTTGAAATCAATTCAGCTCATAATATAAAATCTGCAAAAAGATTTGTAGAAGAGGGCAGAGAAGAAGTTTGGGGTGTATTAGAAGAAATAGCTAAAGAGCATCCAGTTCTATTAAACAGAGCTCCTACACTTCACAGACTTGGTATTCAGGCATTTGAACCAGTACTTGTTGAAGGTAAGGCTATTCAGCTTCACCCATTAGTTTGTCACGCTTACAATGCTGACTTTGACGGCGACCAGATGGCAGTTCACACGCCTCTTTCTGCTGAGGCCCAGATTGAGGCTTGGACTTTGATGCTTGCTCCTCATAATATATTAAACCCTGCAAATGGAGAGCCTATTGTTAACCCTACTCAAGATATAGTACTTGGTATTAGTTATTTAACTAAATTAAGAACTGGTATTAAAGGTGAGGGAAAAATCTTCTCTTCTCCTAAAGATGCACTTCTTGCTTATGATAATGATTTGGTTGAGCTTGAAGCTAGAATTAAAGTACTAATGAAAAATAAAGACGGTGAAGAAGAATTCCTTGAAACTTCTGTTGGAAGATTAAAATTTAATGAAGTTATTCCAGAAGATTTTAGATTCCAAAACAGAGATTTTAACAGTAAAGATTTAGCTAAATTTATTCATGAAGTATATTTAAAACATGGTACAGCTGTAACAGTTAATATGCTTGATGATATTAAAGAGCTTGGATATAAGAGTGCTACTGTATTTGGTTCTACTATTTCTATAGCTGATATACTTATACCTCCGATGAAAAAACATGAAATAGAAGAGGCTACTAAACAGGTAGAGTTCATTGAAACTCAATATCAAAATGGTGTTATTACTACAGATGAGAAAAAGCAGAAAGTTATCGACCTTTGGACTACTGTTGAAGGTAAAATAACAGAAGCTATGATGGATAATTTAAGACAAGACCAAGACGGATTTAATCCAGTATATATAATGGCAGACTCTGGAGCTAGAGGTTCTAAACAGCAGATAAGACAGCTTGCTAGTATGCGTGGACTTATGGCTAAACCTTCTGGTGAAATTATTGAGCTTCCTATTATATCTAACTTTAAAGAAGGTCTTACTGTACAGGAATACTTTATTTCTACTCACGGTGCTAGAAAAGGTCTTGCCGATACTGCATTAAAAACTTCTAATGCTGGTTATCTTACTAGAAGGTTAGTAGATGTTGCTATTGGGGTGGTTGTTTCTGAGCATGACTGCGGTACTGTTAAAGGTATTGAAATAGAAGCTATAAAATCTGGGGACGAAATTATTGATCCTCTTAAAAACCGTATAGTTGGTTTCTTCAGTAATGAATATATTTATCATCCAGTTACTAAAGAACTTATTTGTCCTGCTAATACTGAAATTACTGAAGAGATTGGGGACATTATAGAAAAAGCTGGTATAGAGAAAATAAGAATAAGACACCCTCTTACTTGTGAAAGCAGAATGGGAGTTTGTCAGAAATGCTATGGAAGAAGTTTATCTACTAATAATCTTGCTTCTATTGGTGAGGCTGTTGGTGTTGTTGCGGCTCAAAGTATTGGTCAGCCAGGTACTCAGCTTACAATGAGAACTTTCCACATCGGTGGTGTTGCTACTCAGATGGTTGAAGAAAATGAAGTTAAAGTTAATTATCCTATATATATAGAACAATTCTCAAATTATGTTGTTCAGCCTAATGGTGTAAAAATTACTGCTAGAAAGGGTGATTTGGTTATAAGACGTGTACTTGAAAAATTCGAGAAAAACACTATAAAAGAATTATTAGTTGAAAATAATGCTAAGGTTCTTATAGGAGACGTTATTGCCAATACTAAAGACGGAAGTGAAATAAAAGCTACTCATAATGGTACTTTGATAGTTACTGATGATGATAAATATGTAATGATTACAGGTGTTAAACACTCTATTGCTATTAAAGTAGGAAGTGAATATAAAGTTGATGAACATGTATTTATTGAACCTAATACTGTTATAGCTAGCTTTGATACTTATAACGAACCTATCATCTCTGAAAAATCAGGTATTGTAAGATGGCAGGATATTATTCCTGGAAGAACTTTGGTTGAGTCTATAGACGAACAGACTGGAAACGTAACTAATATCATTCAGGAGTTTAAAGATGCTAGTATGCAGCCTAAGATATTAATTACAGGAGAAGGTGAGCCTTTTGAAACAGATATACCTAATGGTGCTCAGCTTATGGTTGAAAATAACCAAAAGGTTGAAATAGGTGAGGTTATAGCTAAAACTACTCGTATACAGCAAAAAAGTAGAGATATTACTGGAGGTCTTCCTAGAGTACAGGAATTACTTGAAGCTCAAAAACCTAAAGATACTGCTATTATTGCTGGTATTGACGGTGAGGTTGAAATAGGCGGTTCTCATAAAGGTAAAAAAGTAGTTAAAATCAGAAATGAATTTGATGAAACTAAACATTTGGTTCCTCATGGTAAGATGCTTCTTGTAAGAAACGGAGACTATGTAAAAACTGGTACTCAGTTATGTGCTGGTAAGATAAATCCTCATGACATACTAGAAACTCAGGGAGATTTGGCTTTACAGACTTATTTGCTTGAAGAGATTCAAGGTGTATATAAGCAGCAGGGTGTAGGTATTAATGATAAACACTTTGCTCTTATAATAAGACAGATGTTAAGAAGACTTGAAATTACTGATCCTGGCGACACTAAATATATTGTAGGTCAGTATGTAGATAAATATGAGTTTGAAGAAGAAAATAAACGCTATGAAGAAGCAGGCGGTTCTCCTGCAAGCGGTAAGCCTGTACTTTTAGGATTAACTAAAGCTGCTTTAAATACTGAAAGCTTTATATCTTCTGCTTCTTTCCAAGAAACTACTAAAGTTTTAACTAATGCTGCTATTAAAGGAAAAGTTGATAAACTTCTAGGACTTAAAGAAAATGTTATTATAGGTCATTTAATACCTGCAGGTACTGGTGTTAAATTATATAATAAATTGCATGTTTATAACAAACATAGCGGTGATTTAGATAAAAAGAATAATGTGGAAACCACCGATAAAGAAGAAGAAGTTATGCAAATAACTGTATAAATAATTTAATTAAGAAGAGGTTTTCATTACAATATGAGAACCTCTTTTTATAATTCTTAATATATTCAAACAATAAAGTGTAATAAAATGATAAACAAAATTAATAAAATGCCTTTGGCTCTTACTGGTTTGGCACTTGGTATAGGAGGTATATTTAATGCTTGGACTATATTTACTGGTATTAAATATTTTGCTTATATTGGTGCTGTAATCTCATCTATTTTAATACTTACAATTATAACTAAAATATTTTCATCATTTGGGGCTTTCCTTAATGATTTAGAACACCCAGTTGCAGGAAGTACTATTCCTACTCTTGATATGGCAGTTATGGTTATATCATCTTCTGTGGTTCAGTTTGTAAGACCGCTTGGTATAGCTATGTGGTTTATTGCAATTGCTGTACATATAATATTTGCTTTTACATTTATAGCACATAGAATTAACTTGAAAGATTTAGAACATATGCTTCCTAGCTGGTTTGTTCCTCCTGTTGGTATAGTTGTAGCTGCTGTTGCTGGTGCTAATATGGGTTTTCCTCAAGTGTCTCAGATAATAGTTTATATAGGAACTATTCTTTATATTATAATATTTCCTTTTATATTTTATAGAATTATTTTTCATGAACCTTTGCCTGATGACAGATTTCCAGCTTTTGCTGTAATGGGTGCTCCTGCTAATCTTTGTTTATGCGGTTATTTAACAGCTTTTCAGACTTACAATACAGCTTTACTTAATTTTCTTTTAGCTTTGGGGTTATTTACTACATTTAAGGTTTATTTATCTCTTATAAGGGCTTTTAGAATTAAGTTTATACCTTTGTTTGCAGCTTATACTTTCCCATTAGCTGTTGGGGCTCAGGCTTTGCTTAAATATGCTAATTATTCAAAAAGTATTAATGGTGAGTATTTTTATATATGGAATATTATTTCTATATTTGAGCTTATAATAGCAAGCATGATGATACTTTATGTTTTCATCAATATGATGTTCTTTGTTCATAATAATGTTATAAAAGAAAGTAAATAATATTAATTATAATTTTTGTATTTATTTATATAATCAGTTAATAATATATTTAGCTTCTTTATATAAATAAATACTATTATAATTATTTATATCTTTAAATCTAAACTCCCAAATTAAATATTCTCTATTTCTTTTTTCAAAAAATAATGTTCGTACATTTTTATTTGTATATTCAGACCATTGTCTATATGGATAGTATAATTGTCTTATAATAGTGTCTTTAGTTTGTGAATTTTTAGCTTCTATTAATACAACATTATTTTTACCTTCGTATCCTGCATCAACTTCTGTTTGAACACTCTCAGCTTCTATTAATATTTTTCCTACATAAAAAGAAAATTTAGGAGTATATTTTCTTCCTCTTATTGTAAGTACAAGAGTATCATCTTCTGTAAAAGTTCTTATGATACTTGAAGCATAGGCAAAATCTAAATGCTGCATTTCTGAATTACCTACTTTAGCAGTATCTAAATCAAATTCTAATTTTGAATCATATTTTAAAACTTTAGAAGTTATATCTGGTATATCAATGTATCCTTCTCCTTTTATTATAGCATATTCTCCATTTTTTATAGGAAGTATAAATAATTCTTTTTCTATAAATATATCTGGTCTGCTGTCTCTATGATCTTGCTTACATAAAATCCTTACTTCTTTTTCTGAAGTTGTCTTAAAATCTTTAGTAGCATCTTTGATCATTTTAGCATTAATATAAAATGGTTCTTTATCAAAATTATGATTATTTATATTATATTTATCAAATATAGCTTTCCAAGAATTACTGCTCATAAAAAACTCTCCTTATTATCAATATCATTAAGTCTTTTATTTGTAAGTTCTATGTAATTTTCATCTATTTCTATTCCTATATAGTTTCTATTTCCTATTATTTTGCATGCTGCTGCCGTAGTACCAGATCCATTAAAAGGATCCAAAATAGTGTCATTTTCTTTTGTTGATGCTAATATTATTCTAGTTAAAAGTTTCAATGGTTTTTGAGTAGGGTGTTTACCATGTGTTTTTTCACTTTTTGACGGTGAAGATATTGACCATACACTTCTCATTTGTTTACCCTTGGATTTTAATTTATCATCTTCAAAATCCATATTTTTCATAAGATCATAATTATAATAATGTTTTGCATTTTTATTTTTTTTAGCCCAAAGAATAGTTTCATGGCTATGAGTAAATACCTTACAGCTTAAATTGGGTGCGGCATTAGGCTTATACCAAACTATATCATTTAATATATAAAAGCCTAATTTTTCTAATATATATCCGCATTTATATATACTATGATTAGTACCGCTTATCCATATAGTGCCTTCATCTTTCAAAACTCTTCTGCATTTTGATATCCAAGCCTCATGAAAAGCTGTATCTTCTTCAAAACCTAAACTTTTATCCCATTCACCCTTATTTACGCTAACCATTTTACCAGCATGACAAGTTATTCCATTATTTGAAAGATTATAAGGAGGATCAGCAAATATCATATCTATAGAGTTTTCTTCTATAGTATCGAGTACTTCAAGACAATCACCTTTTATTATATTAAAGCTCATATATAATTAGAACCTTACTTTTACAGAATTGGCATGTGCTCCTAAACTTTCATGCTCTGCAAAGTTAATTATATTGTCTTTCACTTTTTCTAATGCCTCTTTAGTGTAGTATGTTATATAAGATTTTTTTATAAAGTCATCTACTGATAAAGGGGAAGCAAATTTCGCTGTTCCGCTTGTAGGTATTACATGATTAGCACCAGACAAATAATCGCCCAATGCTTCAGGAGTATAATTACCCAAAAATATTGATCCTGCATTTTTTATTTTGCTTAATACAGAGAATGGATCTTTTATGCTTATCTCTAAATGCTCTGGTGCTATTTCATTGCTTATATATACTGCCTCATCTATAGTTTCTGTTATTATTATTCTGCCGTTATTTTCTATAGATTCCATTGCTATATCCTTACGGCTTAATTTTTCTAACTGTTTATATAATTCTTCTTTTACTTTTTCTGCTATATATTCACTTGTTGTTATTAATATACTTGAAGCTAATTTATCATGTTCAGCCTGTGCAAGCATGTCAGAGGCTATATATATAGGATTTGCAGTTTCATCTGATATTATTAATACTTCGCTAGGGCCTGCCACCATATCAATAGACACCTCTCCATATACAAGTCTTTTAGCCATAGCAACATATATATTACCAGGTCCTACTATTTTATATACTTTTGGTATAGATTCTGTGCCGTAACTTAAAGCCGCTATTGCCTGAGCACCGCCTGTTTTGAAAACTTTATTTACTCCTGCTATTTTTGCTGCAGCTAATATATTATCACTAATTTTGCCTTCTTTGTTTGGAGGAGATACTAATATTATTTCATTTACTCCAGCTACTTTTGCAGGTATAACATTCATAAGCACTGTTGAAGGATAAACTGCCGTACCACCAGGTATATAAACTCCTACTTTTTCTATAGGGTTTATAATCTGTCCCATAACTATACCATCTTCTTCATTGGTTATAAAACTGTTTCTTAATTGTTTTTTATGGAATTTTTCTATGTTGTTATAAGCTAGTTTTAATGTTTCTTTAAACTTTTCATCAACTCTGTTATATGCTTCTTCTATTTCTTTTTCTGTTACTTCTATATTTTCTATATTAGCATTGTCAAACATCTTTGCATACTTTTTTAAAGCATTATCTCCATTTTGTTTAACATCTTCAAGTATTGCTTTTACCTTTTCATTAACATCATCATAACTGAATTGACTTCTTAATAATATATCATCTAATGATTTGCATTCTTTATAATTAATTACTTTTATCATAATACTAATTCCTTATAAAACTTCTTCTATATTTTTCACTATTTTCTTTATTAAATCATTTTTAAACTTATAGCTTACTTTATTCACTATTAATCTTGCACTTATATAATCAATAATATCTTTTATAATTACAAGGTTATTTTCTCTTAAAGTGCTTCCAGTCTCTACTATATCAACTATCACATCAGATAAATTGAGTATAGGTGCCAACTCAATAGATCCGTTTAATTTTATTATTTCAACATCTCTGTTTATAGAATTAAAATAATTTTTTGATATATTAACATACTTTGTAGCAACTCTTAATCTTCTTTCAATATCCTCTTTATATCCGTTAACAGAAGCCATACAAACCTTACATTTTCCAAATTTCAAATCAAGAAGTTCATATACATCATGATTATTTTCAAGAAGTATATCCTTTCCTACAATGCCGATATCAGCAACTCCTTTCTCAACATATATTCCAACATCCGAAGGCTTTACTATAAGGTAGCGTACATTTTTATCCTTATTTTCAAATACTAGTTTTCTGTTATCTTCTAGTATTTCTTTGTTTTCATAGCCTATTTTTTCAAACAGAGTATACACTTTATTTACTAGTCTTCCTTTGGGTAATGCTATATTAATCATATTTTATTCTTCATTATTAAATTTATTTACAAAATATTATAATGTATAAGAAACATTTTTTCAAATAGTAATATATAAAAAGTTTTATATTAGACTTGTTTCAAAAGTACTTGACAAACAATTTTATGAGTTTGTTGTTTTATGCTAATTTAATAATATTAATTATTATTTAAGTAAATGTTTTACATGTAAATTATATATTTAAGCCAAAAAATGCAGTTCTTTAGATTGCCTACAGCACAACTGTATTTTTCTACAAATAATAAATTTGAAAAACTAATTGTTGACAAACTGTATTTGTTTGAGTATACACTAAAAAATAAAAATTTTACTATATTTTTTTAATATTTATTCAAAAAAAAATCGGAAATTATTAAAAAAATACGTATTAAGTATTGAATAAATAATATATAATTTAAAATTACTAAAAGGTATAAAATGTATTATATAACCGCACCGCACCGCACCGCACCGCACCGCACCGCACCGCTATATAGTTTTTTATACTTAATAAAGAAACTATATTCTAATTTTTCATTAATTACTTTAATTACTCTGGCTTATTATCTTATAAGCTTTTTTGCTATTGCAAAAATAAGTATAAGTTAATATAAAATAATTTTATTTTTAAAAAAGGAGAAATAAAAATGATTAAAAAATTACTATTAATGTTATCTGTGATGTTGTTGATATTTAGCTGCAATAGTCCTTCAAATCCTAATAACAACAATGGAGGAAGCAGCTCAGATAATGGAGGAAATACTGGACAAACAGGACAAAATAAAAATTTTCCTGAATTTGAATATATATCAGGAAGAGATGAAGTTATTGAATTAAGATTACACAGTTATAATTTTGAATCAGGTTCAGTAGGTATTGATTTTCAGTCTACATGTAAAGATCCTAACTTGACATTTCAAATAGAAAATGCCAGTGTTACAGTTACAGCATTAACATTTGATAATTCTGATCCCGCTTCTAAAGATATAGGATTAGTTAAAGAAGATTTTACTATTACGTTTAATGATATGGTTGTTTTATCTAAAGATGGTGTGGATAAAATGAAAAATAAATTACAAGATGGAGAGTACTCTAAAGTAAAGCTGCAAGTTAAATTTTCTCTTGAAGGATATAATGATTTAACAGTTGATGATTTATCTGTTCAATGTATTAGAGAAAATACTGGAAAATAAATATCATAATTTATAAATTAGACTTCTTAAAAAAAGTATATAAAAGTTATTTTTAAGAAGTCTTTATTTAATTATTCATGCTCTAATAATCTTTTATAAAAAAACTCTATTGCAAAAGACCCTAAAGGAGCAGTTATAAGTATTGCAAGTACTGCTATAGTGAGTATGATTTCGCCTGAAGCAAAACCCAAAGATAAAGGAATTGAACCTATCGCAGCCTGTACAGTTGCTTTCGGACAGTAGGCAATCATGCTGAATATTCTCTCTTTTTTATTTAGATTAGTTTTTATTAGAGAAATTAAAACTCCAAGCATTCTAAAGATTAATACAGCGAATATGAGTAAAATACCAGTAAAGCCAGTATTTAGAGCATATTTTATATTGACAGCAGCACCTACAAGCACAAAAAGCATAATTTCAGCTGCTACCCATAGTTTGGAATATTTTAAAGATAGTCTTTTTGATAATTCTTGTTTTTTAGCTTTTAAAAATGCTCCTACACTCATAACAGCAAGAAGACCAGAAAATCCTATAATACCATTAAAAACCTTTGATATAGAGTTTTCTATTGTTACAAGTATAAATGATATGCTTAATATTATTACCACTTTGGCACTGTCTCTTATATGAAATCTAGTAAAAAATTTTGTAAGTATCAATGCTATTATCACACCTATTAAAAGCCCAAATATTATAGAAGTAGGTATTTTCAAAAAATCAAGTGCTGAAACACTTCCGCCTTTAACTAAAGAAGTAAAAGAAGCAAATAACACTATTACAAATATATCATCAACAGAAGCACCTGCCATAAGTAATTGAGGTATACTTTTATTAGTGCCGTATCTTTCATCAATAAGTTTAAGCATTTTAGGAACAAGTACAGCAGGAGAAACAGCAGCTACAACCGAACCCATTAAAGCTGCTTCAAATAAAGTAATATTAAAAAGTCTTGGAGCTATTAAAACCATTCCTATTATTTCAAAACTTGCTGGGATAAAACACATTAGTATTGCAGGACGTCCTACTCTTTTTAAGTCTTCTATATCAAGATTAAGCCCAGCACGTGTAAGTATGATAATAAGAGCCAATTCTCTTAAATCTGCAGATATTGAAAGTATTGAGCCGTCTAATAGATTTAAACAATATGGACCTAGTATAATTCCCGTTATAATAAGCCCCAAAAGAGAGGGGAGTTTTAATAGAGAAAATATTTTTCCTAAAAACATTCCGCATAAAAATATTAATGCCAAACTGAGAAGCATAAGATTAAATCCTTTTTAATTGTATTTGATTTTTTAAGATTTGATAAAATATAAAACTGCTGTCTGCAATTTATAATTTGGTATTAAAGATATACTTATCTTTTAATAACTTAAAAAATCATAAAATTTGCAGAAGTCATCAGCTTTTATATTTTTTATAGTGAATAATATTAAGCGGTTTGATTATTTGATAATGTCAATAATCTAAGGAGACCTCATTCCTTATTTGTATCAAACATTTTATCATAATTATTTTTTATTTCAAGTTTTCATAATTATTGTTTTTATAAAAAATTATTTAAAGTAAAATTTTATGTATAAATTTTTTATTGTACTTGATATTTATTTATTATCTAATATACTTATTATTGATAATTTATAAAATTGGAGTATCAGAAGTGAAACGTATTAAATTCTTAGCTATATTCTTAACTTTTAGTTATTCTATATTCGCATTAACAACCAATGAAACTAGCTTGTTTAATGCTATTAATGAAAAAAACGCAGATAATGTATCAAATATATTATCTAGCTCTCCAGATATAGATATAAATGTATTGGACGGGGAAGGGTATACTCCTTTACATAGAGCAATTTATAATAGAGACTTAAATACTGTAAATGCTTTGCTTAAAGATGAAAATATAAATGTTAATTCCAAACTAGATATGAAGGTAAGCATAGACGGCTGGTATTTAGGCGGGGCAAGTCCTTTGATTTTGGCATCATATATAGGCGATGCAAATATAGTAAAAGCTTTGCTTGATAATAATGCTAATATCAAAGCTAAAGATGATGTTGACGGAAGTATGGCTATACATATGGCATCAGCTAATGGAAATAATGAAGTAGTAAAAATACTTTTAGAGAAAGATCCTACTGCAATAAATGATACAGACAATAGAGGAAATACTCCTTTGCATTGGGCTTCCATGAAAGATAAGCCAGACACAGTTAAATTATTAATGGAAAATGGTGCAGATATAGAAGCAAAAGATGCAGACGGCTGGACTGCTCTTCATTATGCTGCTGCTTTCTCTTCACTTCAAACAGTTCAGACTCTTGTTGATTTGGGGGCTGATAAAGAGAGTTTAACTAAAGACGGTAATAATCCTGTATATTATGCAAGACGTGATGATGTAAGAAATTATTTAACTGGAAATATAGCAAGAGAAGACACTGAAGAAGTAACTGATGATGAAACAGTTGTTGCTGATAATAATACAGAAGAAAATGCAGCAGAAGAAACTCAAGAGGCAGATGCTAGAGAAGCTATAGATGATAATATGCAAGGTGAAATAGCTGAGGAATCTGTTCCAGAACAGAATGCTACTGCTGGATATGATACTAAAGATAATGAACAAAAACCTCTTGATGTTAAACAGCTTGAACTTTTAGTTGCTGTAAAAAATAATGATATAATAGCTATAAATACTCTAATAAAAGAAGGCGTTAATCCTAACTTCGTAGATGAAAACGGATATTCTCCTTTGCATTTAGCTGTTATCAATAATAGCCTAGATTCTGTAGAGGCTTTGCTTTCTTATAAAGATATTAATAAAGAAGTAAAACTGCCTTATGAAGCTACTTTGGATAATTGGTATTTGGGAGGAGCTACTCCTTTAATAACTGCTTCATATATAGGAAATGCTGATATAATATATACTCTTATAGAGGCTGGATGTAATATGAGAGCAAGAGATGATGTAGACGGAGCTATGCCTATACATGTGGCTTCTGCTAATGGAAATGATGATGCTGTTATATTATTATTAGAAAAAGATAAAACATTAGTTAATGAAACAGACAACAATGGAAATGATACTCCTTTGCATTGGGCTTCTATGAAAGATAATCCTTCTACAGTTACTGTACTTTTAAAATATGGTGCTGATACAAAAATGCAAAACTCTGATGGTAATACCGCACTTCATTATGCGGCAATGTATGCTTCTTCTGATGTTATAAAAAATATAGTTTCTTCTGATAAATCAAGCGTTAATATAGCCAACAATGAAGGTATGTACCCTATACATTATGCTGCTTTAGAAGATAATTCTGATGCTTTAGTATCTTTAGTTCAAGACGGAGGAGCTGATGTTAATATAAAAGATTCTACAGGAGATACTGCTTTACATTATTCAGCTGCTTATGGAAATATTGATAGTGTTA
Source organism: Brachyspira innocens ATCC 29796 (assembly GCF_000384655.1). Classification (GTDB taxonomy): domain Bacteria; phylum Spirochaetota; class Brachyspiria; order Brachyspirales; family Brachyspiraceae; genus Brachyspira; species Brachyspira innocens. Next base: position 34,198 of record NZ_ARQI01000116.1, read on the forward strand.
TGGCATTGGTAGAAAAATGTAATGCTGATAAAAATATAAAAGATGGAGACGGTTATACAGCTGCTGATTTGGCATATGATAATGGATATGAAAATATAGCTTCTTATTTGAGAGGTGATTCTAAGTATATACCTGAAAATAATAACAATACTACTAATGATGATAAAAAAGAATTAGTTCTTCCAGAATATATAAGAAAACCAGATTTAAATAAAAAATGGTGGTAATTATCATTATATTATAATTGTGTACTAAATAGGCTTGAAGTTGTTATAAATTTCAGGCCTATTTTTTTGTATTAATAAAAATTGTTAAGTTTATATCTGAACAAATATAGTTTGTCAAAAAATAAATTTTTAAATTTAGAAATTTGAAAGGCTTTGCCATTGAGAAGTACACAGTGTGACTACTATGCATTATTACACAAAACACTAATTATTATAAATATTATTTTTAATTATTAATATATAAAAAATTGCAACAGGTCTAATAAATAAAATTAGTTTTGAAACAATCCTATCATATAAATGATTAAATGCTTTCTGTTATTTCATTTAAATTGTCTGTATTATAATTATAGGATTTAAAGCCTTCATTTCCTGTATTTACTATATTTATAATATTTACGGTTTCTTTTATATCATTAAATTCTTCATTAACTATTTCAGATAATAATTTTAATATTTCAAGATTCTCTATTGTAAAAAATATCTGAGTATCATTATTTCTGCTTAATTTTAATATGTTTTTTAATAAATTTCTAATGCTTTCTTTATCAAGTCCGTTTTCCATTTCATCAGCTAAAATTGTACTAAATTTATTTACAATTATTGGGAGTATTATAGATAAATATTTTTTTAATCCGCTTCCCATTAAATTTAATAATACTAATTCATTTATTCCTTCAATATTAAGATATATATCATTTTTTAAGACATTGACTGCTTTTATATCTTTATTAAAAAATGAAAGCATTTCTATTAATTGCTGTTCATTTTTATTTTTTATAATTTCTATTAAGTAATTACTAATAGATTGATATTCTATGATATTTGGTATATATACTTCTGTTTTATTATCTATATTTTCATTTTTCCTGTTCATCATATATATGGTATTATTTATATTTGGAATGGTTAATTTTTTTTCTTCTATAGAATCAGAAGCTTCATTTGTAATAATGATACTATAGTTTAGTTCTATATTATCATCATTAAATATTTTACCATCTTTTAGTATAGGGTTAATATTTATATCATAGTTTGTATTGTCATATTTATTATAATTAAAATTTATGCTGTTATTATAATCAAAATTATAAAAAAGAGTTTTGATTTCAATTTTATTTTCTTTAATTCTGCTTATATTTTTTATATTTTCTATAATATTAATACGTGACTGTGAAAGTATAAGCATTATTGATTCAAGTATGCTTGTTTTACCAGAGTTATTTTTTCCAACTAAAAAGTTTATTTTTTTTAAATTATCTATTTTAATAGAGTCAAAACCTCTAAAATTTTTTATGTATAAATCTTTAATCATAATAAAACCTGAAATTTTTAAATTATTTTATATTTATATCGGAGTTTTTAAAAATAAAATGAATTTTGATATTATATTTGTTTTAGAAGTAAAGCTATATTTTTTTATCTGCGTTTTTTCAGCATATAAATGTCTAAAACTTATTTTTGTTATTATATCTACAGCAGTAAACTATTTATCCAAAAAAGTCATATTTAACATCTATTTGTAATTTTTTTCGCTGTGAAAGCATACAGAGCATATCTTCTTTGATATAAACAGCATGCTTTTCTCTATGTTTTTTTATTATTTTCTTCTTTTTTAATACAAATTATGTTCTTTTAATATAGTCTCAATAGCTTTAGTACCTATTTTAATATTTTCTTTTTTAAAAATTTTTTTTATTTTTAGTTCACCATTTTATATTTCTTATGGACTTTTACTATTTTTTTAATAATTTTTTTATCTTTAAGTTTATTAGTACTATTTTTAGGTTTTCTGCTCTTATTCTCTATAGGACTTGTTTTTTATAATTTCTTTTCCAATAATAATAAGTTATAATATTAAGTTTTAAAGTTTATACTATTTTATTTTTAGCTTTATTAATACTATCTTTTTTTCTGATTTGTATTATATTGTTGTATAGGTATTCATTTTAGTTTGTTTGTGTTAATTTAAATATAAGGAATACTTTCTTTTTTTAAACCAAAAAGGATATCTATGGCTATTAAACAATTCATATTTGTATTAATTCTTGACTAAGTATCTAATTCATAATATTATAATACAATTATATTTATTTAGGATATTAAAGATGTATATATTACCTGCAATAGATTTAAAAAACGGAGAAGTAGTAAGACTTGTTGAGGGAGATTATAATAATAAAACAACTTATTTTAAAGACCCTTTGGAAGTTCTTGATTTTTTTGTAGAAAGCGGAAGCGAATATCTTCATATTGTTGATTTGGACGGTGCAAGTGACGGAGAGACTATTAATTTTAAGACAATAGAGAAGATAATAAAAAGATGCAGTTTATTTGTAGAAGTAGGCGGCGGTATAAGAAATGAAGATACTATAAAAAGATATTTAGATATAGGTGTAAAAAGAACTATACTGGGTACTGCAGCTGTTGAAAATCTTGATTTTACAGAAAGTATGATTAATAAATATAAAGAGAATATAGCAGTTTCTATAGATTCAAGAGACAGAATGATAGCTATAAAAGGCTGGAAAGAGATTAATAGACAGGATTCTGTAGAGTTTTGTATTAAACTAGATAAAATGGGTATTGACACTATCATATATACGGATATTTCAAAAGACGGTAAATTATCTGGTACTAATTTAGAAATATATAAAGAGTTAAGAGAAAAACTTTCATGCAATATTATAGCTTCAGGAGGTATTACTTTTGAGGAAGAAATAGTTAAATTAAAAGACATGAATGTTAATGGGGCTATAGTAGGTAAGGCTATATATGAAGGCAAAATGGATTTAAAAAGAATAATTAATATTTCAAAAAATTAATGTATTATTTTGGGTATTTACTTAAATTATTTTTTTATTTCTATTTTTAATTTATATGCTTTTGTAAATTTTCTAATTTTTTTTGCTGCATAATCACTTATAATAACTTAGAAATTTTTATAAGGCTGCAATTATTGATAAAATTAATAACAGAAAATAGTGTACAAGAATATTTTCTACTTGTGACGGCGATACAGTGCTTTTTTGTAAACTCAAAAAATAGAAAAAATAATAAAAATATGTTATACTATTATATAGTAACAGCTTACTAATTGATGATATTGACTTTTTATAAGTATCTTATAAAATCAAACTATATATTTAGGAGATTAACATTTATGGCAAAAAGAGATATGATAAACAGCGTTATAGGAGACGGCTCATCATTTAAAGGTACTTTTATTGTTAAAGGTTCTTTTCAAATAGACGGGAAATTTGAAGGCGAATTAAAAATAGATGGGCATTTGGTTATAGGTCCGAACGGCAAAGTAAAAACGAGTACAATTATTACAGAAAGTATTACAATAGCAGGCACTTTGATTGGAAATATTGATGCGAGAAGAGAGGTAATATTAATAGAAACAGGAAGAGTTTTAGGAAATATAGAAGCTCCTAAAATAGATGTAGGTGAGGGTGCTGTTATACAGGGAGAAATGACTATTACGGGCGGTCAGAAAAAAGATATTTCAAAAGTTGTTGAGGAATCATTTACTGGCATAAAATTAGAAGAACAATCTATTGATACTGCTGATAATACTTCATCTGCTAATTTAGAAAGTAATAATAATATAGAAAATAATATATCATCTTCAGATAATAATAGTTTTGGCGGCAATTCTCAAAACAGCAGCAGTATTTTTTAATTAATAAAGGTATATAAAAAATGGCTATAAAAATAAAAACTCCAGCTGAGATTAATTTAATGCGTGAAAGCGGTCATATATTGGCTAATGTATTTAAAGAAGTAGAAAAGATTGTTCAGGCAGGCATTTCAACTAAAGAGATAGATAAATTTGTGTACGATTATATAAGAAAGCATAATGCCAAACCTTCATTTAAAGGTTATGGTAATCCTCCTTTTCCAGGATCTATATGTTCTTCTATTAATAATGAAGTAATACATGGTATACCGAGCAAAAAGAAGATATTAAAAGACGGAGACATAATAGGTCTTGATATAGGCGTATATTATAAAGGCTATCATTCAGACAGGGCATTTACTTTTAAAGTAGGCAATGTATCTGAAGAGGCTTCAAGGCTTATTGATAAAACTATGGAGTCATTTTTTAATGGTATTAAACAAATTAGAAATGGTATTCATTTGGGCGATGTTTCTTATGCCATACAAAAAACTGCAGAGGATGCTGGTTATTCATTAGTAAGAGAGTTTCAAGGTCATGGAGTAGGAGCTAATTTGCATGAAGAGCCTGCTGTACCTAACAGAGGAAAGCAGGGTACTGGACCTATACTTAAAACTAATATGGTTATAGCAATAGAGCCTATGGTTAATATGGGTCATCATGCCATACTTATAGAAGATGATGATTGGACTATTATCACTAGAGACGGCTCATTATCAGCTCATTATGAACATACAGTAGCTGTTAAAGAAGACGGAGTTGAAATACTTACAGCTTTGGAAGATGATGAAATAGTGAAAAAGTATATGAATATTTGATATATTTAAGGCAAAAATTATATAATGTAAAAATTATATTATACCGATAAGTATTTATATAATAATATTTATTTTGATGTAGCTTATTTATGAAACGTATATTTTTAATATTTAATATATTAGTACTTAGCACTTTATATGTATATGCACAGGGTCAGTCTCTTAATATTCCAAACAGAACAGCTGATACAGTAAGAACTGTTACAATAGATACAAATATGTATAGTTCATTATTTAACGGCAAATTAGAACCTGCTTGGGTATATATAGGTGAGGCTAAGAGAGCCATATATAACGGCGATATTCCTTATGCTTTATACATTATGAATAAGACGGTAATGTACTATCCTAACAATGCCGATGCTCATTATTTTTTAGGTTTAATATATGAAAAAGAGGGCGGAAGTCCTGCTGAGCAAGGCGGTGCTGCTTCTTATCGTTTGGCTATAGAAGAGTACAGAAAAGCTATTAATTTAGCTACTAATCTTACAATACCTGCTTATAAATTAGATGCTTATTTTAGTCTTTTATATATTTATGAAAAGTTAATCGATGAAAATAATTATGCCAATATAGAAAAAGAAATTATTGCTATGGCTGAAAATACTTATGTAACTAAAGAAAAAGGAAGAATATATTTCAGATTAGCAGAGCATTACGGCAATAGAAACAGAGGTACAGCTGCAATTGATTATTACAGACAGTCTTACCTTAACGGATACAGACAAAAATTATCTCTTTTTAGAATGTCTTTAATTTACAGAAGAATGCGTAATTATGTTCAGGAAAAAGAAACATTGACGCTTGCAAGCAAATATAGTTTTGACAATGTAGAGCCTAGTAATTTTGAGGTAGAAAAGGCAATAGTTCAAAGATTAGAGGCTTTGAAGAATGTCAGAATACCTAAAAAATTGAATTAATAGTATTATACATAAATGAGGCAGTGATAATTTTTTATCATTGCCTTTTTATTTGCATAAATATATATTGTTAAAAAATCTTTATTATATTATTATATATCAATTCAAAATAATAACAAAATAATAAAAATAGAGAAATAAAAATGAAACCTATTATTTTATCATTAATGCTTTTATTTATGTCAGCATTATTTTTGTATCCTCAAGAAAATGAATTAAATAATAATGAACTAAATTATTTATCAGATGATTATACTTTTACTAACCCTTTTCGTATATACAGTGTTGATAAATACTATATGGGCTGGCAGGATCCAAGGGCATTTATAGGACGTATATTGTTTGGAAAAAATTTTAATGTAGAAAAGAATTTATCGCTTATAGCTCCAGATGCTAACTGGGATTTTAAATCAATATCTGTATATGTAGAAGGACGCCTTGCAAGTGAGATAATGTTTTATAGAAATAAATATTTTTCTGTAGGCATGGGCGGAGCTATGGAAATATCTATACTTGGAAGAAACAGCGGACTATTTGATGTATATGATTTTTCAGGGCAGTTTATGGTATTTGCTGACCTTTGGCTTCAGAATCTTGTAGGCATTAATATGAAAATAAGATTTATACCAATGTATCATCAGTCAACACATTTGGTAGATGGTTTTAAGGGAGATACTTCAATAAAGAGCGGAAGCAGTTATGAATTCGGCTCTATAGCAGTTTATTATTATATCAAAAATTTCAGTATATATTTGGGTTCTGAAATTTCATATAATGCTGTAGGAAACAGTCCTCAATTATTTAGAATACATACAGGGCTTGACTATAGATTTCCTTTGTATAAAGATCAAATCAGCTTAATAACAGGCATAAATATTGCAGCTATTTTGGACAAAAAAGATAGATTAGGGCTTATAAAAGATCCTTGGCATGCAGCTGTTAATTTCGGACTTGGGGTAGAGTTTTACAGATATGCTGTATCTTTGAAAGTGGGTTATGGTAAGCCTAGAGGGGCTTCAAGTTATTTTGGCTATGAAACTAAAGTGGGACTTGAAATAAGTTTATTATTTTAAACTTTTTATAAACTAAATATTTTTTATTTATACATTCTTAAGTATATTATAATATAATAAATATTACCAAAAAATACTATATAAAGTAAATAATATTTAAAAAATTAATAATTTATTTAAAAAAATTTTATTATTTTCTCGTTTTTTTGTTTAATAAAATAAATAATGTGTTACAAAAATCGTTTATATATGTTAAATTATAGTTAAATAAATGGAGGAAAATTATGGCTACATTATTTGATATAATAGGTCCTGTAATGATAGGTCCTTCAAGTTCGCATACAGCTGGAGCCTGCCGTATAGGAAAACTTGCCAAAAAAATTTTGGGTGAGGAAGTAAAAGAAGCAAAGATTTATCTTCATGGTTCTTTTGCTTTGACTTGGAAAGGTCATGGTACGGATAAGGCTATTTTGGCTGGACTTTTAGGCTTTGAGACAGATGATCCTAGGCTTAGAGATAGCTACAGTCTTGCTGAGAAGGCTAATCTAAAATATGAATTTATACCTACAACTTTAAGAGATGCTTTTCACCCTAATAGTGTTTATATTGAGGCTAAAGGGGAAAGTAATGAGATTAATATTCTAGCTTCATCTATTGGAGGAGGTTTAATAGTATTAGATAAGGTAAATGGTATAGAGGTTCATTATAAGGGCGATTTTCCAACTATTGCTATAGTTAACAAAGATGTACCCGGCATTATTGCTAAGGTAACTTCTATTATATTTGAAAATGATATTAATATTGAAAATATGAATGTAACACCGCAGTTTGAAGGTCCTAATAAGGGATATGCTATTATTGTTATAGGTATGACTAATGTTATATCCAAAGAGATAGAAGAAAAAATAAGAAATATAAAAAATATAAGGGATTTTGTATTTTTAGATAAATTGTATTAAAGAGTGTTTAGATAATAAAAAAATATATATACGGAGAATAATATAATATGGATATAAAATCTATAGAATCATTGGTAGCTATAGCTAATGAGCAAAATAAAAAAATAAGTGATATAGTAATAGATATAGAAGCTAAAAGTGAAAAAACAGACAGACAGGCAATAATAGATAAGATGACATCTTATTATGACATAATGAAAGAGTCTGTTGAAAACGGTAAAAAAGATAAATTTAATTTTGTAACAGGTTTGCAAAATGAATGTGTTGATATAGTAGAGAAATTTTATAAAGCTAAAAAAAGTATATTAGGCGAGACTGTAGGGGAGGTAGTAACTGCAGCAATGGCTGTAAGCGGATATAATGCTTGTATGGGTAAAATTATAGCAGCCCCTACTGCAGGAAGCTGCGGAATAATGCCAGCCGTACTTACAGTATGTGAAAATAGAGGATACAAAAAAGAAGATATAGTTAAATCAATGTTTACTGCAGCTGGTCTTGCTGATATTATAGCACAGATTGCTACATTTGCAGGTGCGGGCGGAGGCTGTATGGCTGAATGCGGAAGTGCTGCGGCTATGGCTTCATCAGCATGTGCTGAGATTATGGGTGGTACTCCAGAAGAATGTGCTCATGCTTTTGCTTTGTCATTATCAGCTGTACTTGGTCTTATATGCGATCCTGTTGCTGGTTTTGTTGAGGTGCCTTGTATGGGTAAGAATGTTATGTCTGCTGTTCATGCTATTGTATCAGCTGAACTTGCCTGTGCAGGATTTAAGAGTGTAATACCACCTGATGAAGTTGTACTTGCAATGAAAGAAGTTGGTGATGGTATGGACGAGAGATTTAGAGAAACTGCTAAAGGAGGACTTGCCAATACTCCTACTGGGCGTGCCATTGCTGAAAAGCTTCTTGGAAGAATAAATAAATAATAAATATTTTTATAGGGCTTGCAGTATTTTGCAGGCCTTTTTTATTATAAAAAAATTAGAACTGTTTTAATATTATTATACATCTTTCAAACTACTTGGCAAACAATTTCACAAGTTTGTTATTATATAGTATAAATGATTAAAACAACAAATGTTTTACATGTTGTGTACATTATATTTTTAAGACATATAAATTTTTTGGGTTCTCATCTGACTACAGCATACAGAATGAGGCGTACACCATACCTAATGGTACTTTTTTCAGTCGCGTTGGACATACATCATAAAAGAACTTGGCACATGGTGTATAAAGCCGCAACTATAATTAAAAAATATTAAATTAAAAACTTATAAATATTAATAAATTCATTTTTTAAACAATTCTATTAAACATGTTAAAAAACATGTATTTGTTTTTGGAAAATTATAATTCAGTTATATATTGTGTAGGTAAAAGTTTTGACAGTGTATGCAAAAAATGACAAAATAAAAAATTAATTATTAAACAAGTATAATATAATTTCTTGATATAATGTATAAGTTATGTTAATATATTAGTATACAATAACTCGTACGGAGATTATTATGAAAGTCATCATGCTCTTATTTTTGATGTTTGTAGTATCATGTTCTCAAGGCTCTAATATTAACACTGATAAAAATGCACAGACTAATGAAAATTCTTTTATAGATGATAATATTGTTCATGATATGCCGTTAGAAGAGGCTTTAGCTAAATATGAAGAAAGCCCTTGTATTGATATAATAAAAAATTTGCTTTCTTCTGGTAATGTTAATAATACTCTTACAGAAACTACAAATATAGTAAATATGGAAGATACTGAATATGATCTTAGTGTTACTTTTGATGAGGGTACTACAGCTTTAATGATAGCTTCTTATTACGGATATGCTGATTTGGTAAATGCTCTTATACAAAATAATGCTGATGTTAATTTAAAAAATAAAAGAAATTATACAGCACTTTTATATGCTGCAGATATATGGTCAAGACAGGGCATTGGAATATATGACAGTAATTATAATGTTGTTGAACTTTTGGTTATGAACAATGCTGATGTTAATGCTGTTAATAATTATGGTTGGAGTCCTTTATTTTTTGCTGCGGACAACTCTAATGCTGATATAGTAACATTTTTAGCAGATAATGGTGCTAATATTAATTTGATATCTGATGAGGGAATAACGCCTCTTTTAATAGCTAATGATGTAGAAAGTGTGAAAATATTATCTAAAACTACTAATATAAATAAAGCTAATGCATCAGGTATAACTCCATTAATAGCTTTTTCAGGACGTGAAATATCAATAGAAGCTATTAATATTTTGCTTGAGAATGGTGCGGATGTAAATAAAATAGATAAAGACGGAGAAACTGCTCTTTCTACTGCTATAGAAAATAGTAATTTTGAGGCTGCTTTGCTTCTTCTTAATAATAATGCCAATCCTAATTTGGGAAATAAAAAAGCTAAAGAGCTTGCGGGTATTGCAAGAGAGTTGGGAGATGAAGAGGTAGCTTCTATATTGGATAAATATTAAATATTTTGACAATTTGGTTTATTTTGGTATATTTATTACATATTAAGTAAATATAATAAATTTATTATGGAGTTTTTATAATGTTTGACAACAATGTTCATTATATTAGAAAAGAGTTAGAATCAATTTATACTATTATAGTAGAAAATTTGGGAAAAGAACTTTTAAATACTGAAATCAGACGCTTGGAATATGAGCCTAAGATGGATAGAATTAATATTAATAACTTTATATTTATAAGACTCACTTTTGAAAATGAATATGATCATAAAGAGTTATACTATGATATATATATTGAAGATGAAGACGGTCATGATGTTGAAAGAGCTTTAATTAGTGTAGAGAAACCTTTTTCTAAAGTTGTTGATAAAATAGATTATTTGGTAAAATTAAATTATCAAGCTAATAATGATGATTAATGGTTGTTTTGTATTTAATAAAGTTTTATTGTTAATTTAAATGATTACAATAAAACTTTATCTATATAAAAAAACAAGGAGGTTTTTCTGCCTCCCTGTTTTTATATATTATTTTGGCTTTATCTGCAAATTAATTTAATGCTTTAGTAGAAAGTACGAATTTATCTTCAGTGTATCTTTGAGTATTGCCGCTTATTATATCATTTAATTTTCTTTTTACTTCATCTTGCGTATCGCCGTCAACTATATATAAAGTATCTCTGTCAACTAAATAATATCCTTCATATTCTGTATCATTATCGTATCTTTCTTTATTTTGAACTATGCAGGCATTTCTACTTTTTTTATCATCTTGAACATCAAGAGCAACATCATCAACCCATACCAATGTAGAATATTCATCTCTTCCGTCAATTCTTCCATTTTCATATTCTCTTTTACATATTTCAGATGCACTATTGAATAATATGAACTCTTCTTCAGTTTCTAATCTTCCATCATCATAATCTTCTTCAGACTGATACCAAGTAGTAGAATATAATCTTTGTAATAAATTATATCCTTCAGGAGTTTGAGTATTTCCTTGAGATGTATTATCATTTGCTGAAGATGTGTTATTGTCAGATGTATTATTTACTTTAACAGATGCATTTATAGCTAAAGACTGAGTGCTTCCGTCCCAATCAGATAATAAAGTACCTTCTCTTACTGTTTTATCATCGCTTGGTACAATAGTTGTTAATGGTTTATCTCCTATTGTAGGAGCTTGTTTGCTGTTACAAGAAATTACTAATGCTGATAAAATACTTAATATTAATATTATTCTTTTCATAAATATTATGACCTCATTTTTATTATTATTTTTAATATAAGTATAACATAATTTTAAATAAAGTGTAAAAAAAATTTATTTTAGCATTGTTTTTTTAAATTTTTTTTATATATTTGATAATATAGTAAATTATAATTACATAATAATGTGATTTATTCTGATATAATATTAATAATTTTATATAGATTCAAAATTATAAAAATATATACGATTTTATTTATAGTTTTTATTATAATTATAATAATTATTTTTTGACAATTTTTTATATTATTCTATAATAAAATCAATTAAATAATATGTAGGGGTATTAAAATGCTGCAGTATGCCGTTATAGGTGTAGGAACTTTAGGTAAGGCTTTGATTAATAGGCTTATGACGAAACCTTCTATTGAGGTATTTGCTATAGATAATGATATTAATGAGATAGAAGCTATAAAAAATAATGTAACTCAGGCTATGAGACTTGATTCTACTCAGAAAGAGGCATTAGAGGCTATTGAAATTAATAAATTCGATGCTGTTATACTTACAATAGGTGAGGACATGATGACGAGTATATTAACAGCTTTGCTTTTAAAAGAGCTTAATGTTAAAAATATTATAGCCAGATACTCAAATGAAAAGCATAAGGCGATACTCAGTATGATAGGTATAACGCATTTGGTAAGCCCTGAAGAATCTATGGGTATACACATAGCAGAGCAGCTTGAGGTAGGGGATACTGTTTTGCTTTATGATCTGACAGAATATCATTCTATAGTAGAGTTTCCTGTTCATGGCGGTTTGGCAGGCAAGAATTTTAAAGAGCTTGACCTTAGAAAGAAATATAAAATTAATGTTGTGGCAATAAAAAAAGAAACTGTTGGCATATTGGGAGAAAAGAAAGTTGTCGTAGATTGTACTCCAGATCCTGATGAGCCTATGGTAGAAGGCGATATACTAATTATTGCAGGTCATGATAAAGATATAGAAAAAATGAATAAGAAGATGTCTGAATAAATAATGAATACTCAGTTTGCTAAGATTTTTATAGTTATAGGAATAATATTTATAGTTATAGGCGTACTTTTTTTGCTTAATATAAAGATTCCTTTCGGTAAACTCCCCGGTGATATAGTAATAAAAAAAGAAAATTTTACTTTTGCATTTCCTCTTATGACAAGTATTATAGCTAGTATTGTACTTTCTTTTATAATGTGGATAATTTCTAGATTATGATATTTATTTTCAGTATATATTACAAAACATATGCTAATAGTATTATTTTAGAAACTTGAAATTATTTTTAAACTAAGTATACAATATAGAATTTGTATAAAAATAAAAAGTATTATATGAAAAATATTATTAACATAATAGTTTTAACTTGATTATATAGTTGTTGTATACTATAATTTATATATAGAATTTTTTAAAAATTAGAGGTGTGTATAATGGAACAAGAAGTAAAAGCAAGAATAGATTCATGGCTTAACGGTCCATATGATGAAGAAACAAAGAAAGAAATTAAAGCATTATTAGATGCAGGAAATGAAAAAGAATTAACCGATGCGTTTTACAGGGATTTAGAGTTTGGTACTGGCGGACTTAGAGGTATAATGGGAGTTGGTACTAACAGAATGAATAAATATACTGTTGGAGTTGCTACTCAGGGACTTGCTAATTATATATTAAAACAAGGAGGAAGTGATTATAAAGTTGCTATAGGCTATGATTCAAGAAATAATTCTGATGTATTTTCAAAAGCTGCTGCTGAGATACTTTCTTCAAATGGTATAAAAGTTTATTTATATGATGATATTCACCCTATTTCACTTCTTTCTTATGCTGTTAGAAGTTTGGGCTGTATTGCTGGAATAGTTGTTACTGCAAGCCATAACCCTAAAGAATATAATGGTTATAAAGTTTATTGGACTGACGGTGCTCAAGTTATACCGCCTCATGACAAAAACATAATAGATGAAGTATTAAAAGTTAAGCCTGAAGAAGTAAAAATGGGTGATAATTCTAGAGTAACATTTATAGGAAAAGACATTGAAGATAAATATATGAATGATTTGATGAACTATCTAGTTAATCCAGATTTGATAAAAAAACACAGCAATATAAAAATAGTTTATACTCCTATTCATGGTTCTGGATACAAAATGGTTCCTATGGCATTAAGAAAAGCAGGATTCACCAATCTAACAACATTAGAAGGTGCTCAGCCTCCAGACGGAAATTTCCCTACTGTAGAATCTCCTAACCCAGAAAACCCTGAGGCATTGCAGATAGCAGTTAATAAAGCCAAAGAAATAGGTGCTGAACTTGTTATGGGTACTGATCCAGACTGCGATAGAATGGGTTGTGCTTTGCTTACTAAAGATGGAAGCTATATGTATCTCACAGGTAATCAAATAGGCTCTATAATGGCATACTACCTCATTACAAACAAAAAAAATATTAAAAATCCGTACATAGTAAAAACAATAGTAACTACTGAGCTTGCGAGGGCTATTACTGATGCTAATAATGTTAAACTTTATGATGTACTTACTGGTTTTAAATGGATTGCTGATGTTATAGAAAGAGATAAAGAAGGAACATATCTATTTGGATTTGAAGAGAGTTTCGGATATTGTATTAATTCAAATGTACGCGATAAAGATGGTGTTAGTTCTTGTTTGATGCTTGCGGAAGTACTTGCTTATTGTAAAGAAAACAATATTACTTTGGCTGATTATTTAGAAAGCATTTATGAAAAATACGGATATTTCTATGAAGAGACTATCTCTATTACAAAAAAAGGTGCTGACGGAGCTAAAGCCATAGCTGATTTGATGACTTATTATAGAGATAATTTACCTAAAGAAATTTCAGGTGTTCAGGTAGAAACTATAAGCGACTATGAGAAAAAAGAAGTTTATGATAATACAGGTAAAAAAATAAAAGACATCACTCTTCCAAAATCTAATGTACTTCAATACATACTTGCAGATAAGACAAAAATTACTATAAGACCTTCTGGTACTGAACCTAAAATAAAATTCTATTTTGAGGTTTGCGTAAAAGAAAGCAAAGATAAGAGACTTGCTGTAGCCAAAGAAAAAGTGGCTAATTTCAAAAAGTTTATTAAAGAATAATTTTTATTAGTAATAATAAATAAAAGAAGTCCTATTTTTTAATGGGGCTTCTTTTTTATGCGACATTTTTTGTCATAGCAAGAAAGTATAATATATATAATTTGATAATCATATTAAGGAGATTATATGAAAAAAATTATTATATTATTAAATTTTTTACTAACTTTTATAATAAGCTGTTCAGGTAATTATGTAAGTGTAAGCAATGAACAAACAGGTACAGATATATCTGTGGGAAAAATTACTGCTTCAGAAATGACTATATACACAAATAATTTAAAAAAAAGTAAAATGCCAAAAATAATTATTTACTTAAATCAAAAATTAGAAATTGATAAAACTCAATTAGTAAGCGTATCAAATAATCAAAATTTAAATTTTAATATTGCAGATTTTACATTAGAGAAGAATGAAACTTTTTATGAAAAAGGAGTTAAAATAAACTTAAGATCAAACTCTTTTTATAAAATAACAAATATGCAGACTAATGCTTTTAATTTATATTTTAAATTAAAAAGTACATTTACAAATGAAAATATAGAAAATAAAGAAATATTATATGATGTCAATGTGAAAGCTAAAATGACAAAAACTTCTTTATTATTAACTATAATAAAATGGATATTTATAGTAATTTTAGGAATTTTATTCTTTCCATTTATATTGCTTGTTTCTATGTTTATATACCCAATAAGAACCAGCAGCGGATTTTTTCTTGCTATTATATTGCCTTTTATTTACTATCCTATTTTATTTTTTATTATAAAATTAGTTCTTAATTTTTTTGATGAACACAGATAGAAATTATAAGAAGTATAATAATTATTTACTTTAATATAAAAGTCTCATTATTTAATGGGGCTTTTATATTTTTTAACTTTATTCTAACTCCCACCCATTTTAATTGAAAATTTTTCTTTGTTATTATTGTATACTTTTTCTTTATTTACTTTTACTGTTATTATGATGCCCGCCCTAGCTTTATTTAAACTTATAATCATCACAACGCACGTTAAGCTAAATTTATAAATATAAACTCATTAGAAATTCTAATTTTAATTATATATAAAATTCCGCTGACCGTGCGTTGAATAAAGTTTTAAACTTAATAAAAACTTGGGTGGGTGCCTTAATTTTTAATTAGACTATAAAAATAATAAAAATTAAAATTTTAAAATAAAACAATAAAATATAAAGGGTGGGTATGTAAATAAAATTTTATTAATTAAAAAGAATATCTACTTTTTTAAATAATCTTTCCATTTTTCTGGAAATCCTATATGAACAAAATCTATATCATTTTTATATTCATCAATAAGTTTAATAAAATTTGATAATATTTCATTATTCCACTTTTCTTTAAAAGGATATAATTCTTTAACTGATAATATAGCTCCCCATAACTTTCTCTCAGAATTATTATCTAAATTATTCATTCCTTTTGGAATAGATGGAAAAATTCTATAATAAAGTCTCCCATAATGAGCACAAATATTTCTTAAGTCCGTACAGCAATGAAGCCAACTTTCTAATTTATAAGCCGTAATATTATACATATCCTTTGCTAATATTTTCTGATCCTCTAATTTCAAATTAGCAAAAAAAGTTGATAACATACCAAAAGTAAATATTTTTGTTGCTGCCCATATTGGAAAATTAGAATTATATTTATCTATATAATGTTTAATGAATAATACTTTATTATTATTTTTTACTTCTCTTTTAAATTTTTCTATAAATTTTTTATGATACTCTATCTTTTTATTTATATATTTTAAATCATCATTTTTATTATAAAAATTTGTTTCATCTAAATATCCTAATGCTCCATATTTATGAACATGATAATATGATATTTTAGCACGAATAAAAATATATATCTCTTCTAATGCATTAAATAATATAGTATGCAGTTTTCTATCAAACTCATAAATATTAAAAACTTTTTCAAATGAAGTACCATTAATATAACTTCCGTTACTTTGTTTTAAAGGTAAAAAATAAGCACTAAAATGATAATAATTTACTGATTCAAGTATAGATATACATTTTTTATCATCATTAATAATACAGCCTCTATCTTTTAATTTTTGAAGCTGTTCTTCATATTTATAAGTATGTTTTATATCCATAAAATAACCATAAATAAAAAATGTCCCCCAATGGTCCACATCATCAAGTGACGTGCAGGGGGTACTGTTAATATAATTATATATTATATGATGTTTTTGTCAATATTAAATCAGAATATTTTATTTAAAATAAATTACTATAGTGTGATTTTTTATTTGTATAAAAATACTAAAATATATAAAAAACTATTCATCTTTAACTATTCTTGATTTTAGATAATTAGCTTTCAATATAAACGCTTCATTTTCTTTGTAAAAAGTTTCTTTTGAGTTTTCATCTTTAAGTAAAGAACGCATTTCATCTTTGGCCTTACGCATTATTTCTTTATCTTTTATGATGTTTCCAAGTTTGAAATCTGGAATACCGCTTTGCTTATCGCCTAAAAACTCTCCAGCCCCTCTTAATTCAAGATCTTTTTCTGATATTTTAAATCCGTCAGTAGTTTCGCATATTATATTAATTCTCTCTTTTATAATGTCATTAAGTTCGCTGTGTAGTATAAGATAACAGTAGCCCAATTTATCACCTCTTCCCACTCGTCCGCGTAACTGATGAAGCTGTGATAAACCAAAACGCTCAGCTCCTTCAATTAATATAGTTGTGGCATTTGGATTATCAATACCTACTTCTATTACAGTAGTTGAAAATAGTACTTTTATCTCTCCTTTTGCAAATCTGTTCATTATATATTCTTTTTCTTCGTCTTTCATTTTTCCATGTATCATTTCTATTTGAATATCTGAAAAGTATGTTTCTTTAGCTCTCTGAAACTCACTTGAAAGAGTTATAAAACTAGAATCATTATTTTCTATGAGTGGAAAAACAACATATCCCTGTTCTCCTTTTGATATTCTGTTTTTTAAGAATTTATAGCAATGATCTCTTTCATAAAGCTCTTTATATTTTGTAAGTACTCCTTTTCTTGAGCTAGGAAGAGTTTTTATAATTGATAAATCCAATTCTCCAAATAATGTTAATGCCAATGACTGAGGGATAGGGGTTGCAGTCATAAGAAGATAATCAACATTTTTTCCTTTTGATAGTAGTTTATTTCTTTGGGCAACTCCAAATCTCTGCTGTTCATCTACTATTGCATAAGAAAGATTTTTAAATATTACCTCATCATAAATAATAGAATGCGTTCCAACTAATATATTGCTTTTACCTTCTCTAAGTCTTTTTAATAAATATCCTCTTTCGCTTTGACTTACAGAAGAGGTGAGTATATCTATTTTTATAGTATCTTCAAGTCCAGCTAATTTAATAATTTTTTTGAAAGTATTATAATGCTGTATAGCCAGTATTTCGGTGGGTGCTAAAAATGCTGTTTGAAATCCAGATTCTATTGGTATCAATGCTGTTAAAAATGCCACTATAGTTTTACCAGCTCCTACATCTCCTTGAAGAAGTCTAAACATTTGCTTTTTTGAAAATAAATCATTTTTTATTTCGTTTATAGCATTTAATTGATCTTCGGTAAGTTCAAAAGGAAGAGCAGATTTTACTTTTTCAAGCAGATTTGAAGAATTATATCTTTCATCTTTTATTAAAATATTAGGTCTTCTCTCACTTAAATGTATATACTGAAAAGTTAGAAACTCTTCAAAAATTAAACTCTCTCTAGCTTCATCAAGAGCTTCAAATGATGTAGGAAAATGCATCTCCATAATAGAAGGAACAAAACTTTTGAGTCTGTATTTTTTTTTAATAATGCTTGGTATATCATATTTCATATTTTTTTCAAATACTTCAAGCTCATCTACGATTAGAGTTCTTAACTTTTTTTGAGAAAGCCCTTCAGTAAGAGGATATATTGGAACTATCTTGCCATATGATAATGCATTTGAAGAAGGCTTTTCAAACTCTGTCATTCTGCATTGAAGTTTTCCTCTGTTTCCTCTTACAAACTTTCCAGTTAAATATAATTTAGCTCCTTTAGTAACTCCAGCGGGAAGTCTTCCGCTGTAAATAGGTACTTCGCATATTGCAGCTCCATCTGTAACTATAACTAAAGGTTTATTTTTATACTGAAAATTAAAAGAGGATATATCAAGAACTTCTACATATACAACACTTGTTTTTTCTTTATTTTCTAATGCCTCATGAAGTTTCAGCGTTTTTCTTCTGTCATCATAGGTTCTTGGAAAAAAAGCTATTAAATCATATAGTGTTTCTATTCCTTTTTTTGCTAATATTTCTGCGTATTTAGGACCTACACCCTTTGAATATTTAATACTTTTAGTAAAAATTTCTTTGCTGTAATCACTTTTTTGCAAGACTTTGTTTTCCTATTGTATTTTATTTGTGATTATCATCAACTATTTCATATTCTGCTTCATTGATATTATCATCTGCTTTATTTTCAGCATTTTCTTCTGTATTAACAGCATCTTCTCCGTATTTCCAAGTTTTGTATTTATTTAAATCATCAGAAAAATATTTTAAACATAGTCCTATTATAAAAGCATCATCAAATAATCCAGCTATAGGTATAATATCTGGTATTGCATCTATGGGCATTATAATATATATTAATGCACCTGCTATTGAAGCTATAGTTTTCCAAGGTATATTTTTATAGCTGCCGTTTATATAATCTCCTATCATATCTATCATTAATTGTATTTTATCTAAAAACTTAGAAAGATGTGCTGATGAAGATAAATTTAGTATTTCTTTTGATTTATCAAATATAGATTTAAGTTTATCTAATGTAATATCCAATGAGAACTTATCCCATAATTCTTTTGCTTTACTTTTCATATCGCTCATAAATAACTCCTATAAAAAATAATATATTTTCCGTATATTATAACATATAAATAAAAATTATAAATATATTTAGTATTATATTTTTTTATTGAAAATATTGCATAAATAATAAATTATGTTATACTTAAAAAGTAAGTATTAACAGGAGTTTTAATAAAATGGATAAAGAACAAGTAAAAGGCGTTATTATAGAAAAAGACCCTTCTATATTAAATAAATATAAATCAGCTTTTAATGATCAATTTACTATAAGCAGTTTTACGGATACTAATTCATCTTTGGCATATATTATAGAAAATAATTTGAGTATATATTTTTATATAATTAAATATAATGAAGATGAAAAAGACAGTATTAAGTTTTTTACAGATAAAATTAATAAGATAAATCCGCAAATAAGATTAGTACTTACTGATATATCTGATAACTTTAATGCAGAAGATTATCCTAACGCCTTAACTTTCCCTAAAAATACTGATATAAACACAATTGTACATACTATTACTACCGAAATATCTCGTAATGCAGAAGATTCTTCTAAAAGAAGAAGACAGTATTCCAGAGTAAATTGGCCTTTAAATGTTATTATAGCTTATAAAGATAAAATTAGAGGCACAATAGATAGAAATATCCTTTCAATAAGCGGTAATGGTGCTTATATATCTTCTGATACTAATATACCAGATAAAGGTGATATGCTTGGTCTTACAATATCCTTCAAAGATTTTAAACTCTTTACTGAAGCTAAGGTAGTTTGGATTAATAATGATAATCAAAAACCTGATTTGCCTAAAGGTTTTGCTGTGCAGTTTATTGATATAGGTATGGCTTCACAAAAAATTATTGACCAAATTATCCGCGATAAACTATTACAGGAAATATTAGTAGAATTTAAAGATGAGAACTTCTCTTCATAATGATTCTGATATAAAAGAAGCTAAACAATTAATAAGAACTTCTTTTAAACTTATTAGAAACAATTTAGATGACTCTTTTATAGAAGCTAAAAGTAATATTATATATAAAAAATTTAAAAATATAGTTAATATTAGTAAATTTACTTCTATATGTGTATATATCGACTTTAATCATGAAGTACAAACTCAAAAAATTATTCAATATGCAATGGATAATAATATTAAAGTATCTGTTCCTTTTCTTATAGATGATCATAACATGAAATTAAAATATATTACTGATTATAATAAAGATATTAATAGAAATACTAGGTTTGGTAACGGAGAGCCTTTTGAATATTGTAGAGACTGCAGTATTGATGAAGTTTCTATGTTTATTATTCCAGCATTGGCATTTGATGAGAAATGCAATAGACTTGGATTTGGAAAGGGGTATTATGATAATATCTTAAAAAGAAATAGAAATGCCCTTAGAATAGGTTTAGCTTATGACTATCAAATACTGCCATCTATACCAAAAGATGATAATGACGAGATATTAGACATTATTATCAGCGAAAGCAAAGTAATAACAGCTATTTTTTAATTAATTTTCTTTTTATCATATAATATTTATATTATTTATCAGGTTCATCATCTTCATCAGTAGTAAATAATTTTTCCAAATCAAGTACAACTAACAATTTATCTTCTAATTTACCTACACCTTTAATATATTTCTGCCCTATACCAGAAAGCATTGGAGGAGGAGGCTGAATATCAGAATTTGAAATGGATACTACTTTAGATATGGAGTCAATAATAATACCCATATCAACATCTTCTATTTTTACAATAATGATACCAGTATTTTTATCGCCTTCAGTTTCTTCTAAATGGAATCTCTTTTTTAAGTCTATGATAGGTATAATATTTCCGCGTAAATTTATTACACCTTCTACAAAATCTGGGGCATTAGGTATAAGAGTAATCTTTTCCATTTTAATTATCTCTTTAGCCTGCATGATATCTATAGCATATTCACCGCTGCCTAGTCTAAAAGTAACAAGGTTGGTACTATCTTCAACATCAGCTCTGCTTTCTGTACTTTCTGCAGTTTGTTGCTCTAGCTGTTCTGCCATTTAAAATGCCTCCATTTATATTTACAAGTTAGTTTATTATCGGAAATAACTTTTTAATATTTTATAATATAACAAAATATTTTCAATTACAAAAATTAAATTTGATATTAATTAACTATACTATTTTATGTTATTTTTACCTAAAAGTCAATAATTTTTAATATTATGATAAAATACTTTATAATATATTTATACTTACAATTTTTAAGTTTGTAAAAAATTGTTTTTAATCTTATTTATTTGTGGCTATTGCTATGCACATTTCATACCCCGCAGTTATTTGTGACAGTATAAAATACTAAGTAAAAGCTATAAAAACGATATTTTATCGCCTGCAGCCAAAAACGGCATTTAGTAAAGTTTATATTTATGGGCAGTTTATAATTTTTGTAAAATGTCATACATTTAAAACATATAAAGTTATGATAATTGAGTTTTTAATTAATTGTATACGAATGATAAAAACTTTATCGAAAATTTATAGCGAATGCTGGAAAAAGTTGATAATGCATTTACAAAAATATAATAATTGAAAAATAAAATTGTTTCAGAAAATATTATGTCTTTTTAAACTACTTTGAATATTCATCAAAAAGTTTAATGATATCATCTCTATTCTTTTTTGCAGCAAGTCTGTATGCCGTATTTCCATAGCTGTTTCTGTCTTTAGGATTAGCACCAGCTTTTAAAAGTTCTTCTATTATATTAATAGGTGTTCCTATAGTTCTGTATACTTTTCTGTTTAAGCTAGGGTCTTCAACTGGAGATTCGTATTCATACATTACAGCACGTATTAATACGGTATTTCCGTTTCTGTCGCGGGCATTAACATCAGCACCAAGCTCTATAACTTTTTTAATCAAATCAAAATCTAACTGCCTTTTTTCTATTAGGTACATAAGCAAAGTTTTACCGTCTCCCATATTGAAAGAGTTTACATCAGCACCTAAATCTACATATTCATTAAATATTTCTTTAGAATAACTGCTGTCAAAATTAGTAGATACCATTACAGCATTATATATAATAGCTTCATTTAAGTTTGTAGCACCTGCATTTACTAATTCTCTTATTATATCAATATTTGATGCAGCAGTTAATGGAGATTTTTTCTCAGCACCTTCATAATTTCTATATGCTTCTATATAAGCTCTTGTGTTAACATTAGCACCTTTATCTATTAAATATTTAACTACTTCTAAATTATCACCTTCACAAGCAGAAACCAAAGCTGGATTAAGGTCTTTAGCACCAAGTTTAATAAGCTCTTCTACTATATCTAATTTTCCGCCAAGTGCTGCATATGATAATGCTATATTATAATTACTAGCACCAGCTTTCATCATTTGTTTTGCAATATCCCAATATCCTTCAGCACAGGCTACATAAAAAGAAAAATCAAAATCTTTAGCTCCGAAATCAAGAAGTTCATTAACTATATCTATATTACCAAGCTGAGCGGCATACATTAAAGGACTCATTCCATATTTTATATTGTATAAATCTAAATTTTCTCCGTCTCTTAATAAAATTTTTATTCTTTCTATATTATTATCTCTTATAGAGTCCATAAGCTCATCATTTTGAGCGGAGAATAAATATGTATTAAAAAATATTATCAAAAACAAAAAAATAATTATATTTTTCATCATAAAATCCAAGCTGTAAAATACCGATTCAATTATCGGAAATAAAAAAACTATGCTTACTAAATAAAAATTTACTAAAAAAACAAATAAAAATCAATAATTAGTAAACATAACAAGGTAATAATTATAAATCTGTATTGATATTTATTCTTATAAGTTTATAATTACTAATATAGGGGTAGAATTAATAATATTTAAGAGGTATAAAATTATGGAAATAAGTATACGTAATAATGCTCCTTATATAAGAAACAATAATAATATAAGAAATAACAGCAATAATATAGCTAATATTATTCAAGAAGCAAGAGAAAAAACTCCGATTAGTGAAGTAGGCGTATGCAAAACTTGTGCCTCAAGAACCTATCAGGACGGCTCTAATGATATAGGAGTATCTTTCAAAACTCCGACAAGAATAGACCCTTCAAGTGCACCTTCCCTTGTAGCTTCACATGAGCAGGAACATGTTGCCAATAATCAAAGATCAGCTGAAAAAAGCGGCGGAGAGGTAATTTTTCAGAATGTAACATTAACTACTAATATATGCCCAGAATGCAAAAGAGTTTATATATCAGGAGGCGTTACAAAGTCTGCAATAGCAAGCTCTTCAAGCAAAGGCAATAATGTAGACACCTATGCCTAAAATATTTAAAAAGTTCTGTTTTTTACTAAAACTTCAACCTATATAATAATTACTACAATTAATTTGAAGTTTCTGTTTTACTTATTTCATATTCAGCATGATGCTTGTTTGAAAGCTATTTAAAACTCTATGTAGTAATGTTTAATTAAAAAAAAAATTATTACAAAAACATTTTTATACAAGTTTCATTGATTTTTTATTTTTTAAATATAAAATATTTGCCATAGAAAAAATTTTGGAGTATGTACTAAAATGAGAGAAATAATAAATTTTAATACCAATTGGCAATTTTTTAAAGAATGGAATGATGGCATAAAAACAGAAAAACTAAATGGTGAAAATGTAACATTGCCTCATACAGTTTCAGAAATACCATTACACTATTTTGATGAATCAGATACTTGGCTTATTACTGGATATCAAAATATATTTAATTATGATAAAGCCAAATTTCAAAATAAAAGAATATTAATTAATTTTGAAGGAGCAATGGCTGCCGCTGAAGTATTTGTTAATAATAAAAGTTTTTCAGAGCATAAAGGCGGATACTTACCTTTTATATATGATATAACAGATGCCTTAAAAGAAGGAGAAAATATAATAGCTGTAAAATTAGACAGTTTGGAAAGAGATGATATACCTCCTTTTGGAAATGAAATAGACTATCTATGTTACGGCGGTATATATAGAGAAGTTCAGATAATAATAGTAGATGATATTTCAGTAGAAAATATTATGATAACTGGTCTTGCCAATCAAAATATAACTGGAAAAATAAGAATAAGAAACAGCAAAAAAACAAATGCAAAAGAAACTATCTCTATTAATCTCTACAACAGAGAATATCATATATGCGAAATAAAAAAAGATATTCAATTACAAAATAATGAACTATTTACAGATATTGAAATAGATGAACATATAGATTCTGACAGAATAGAGCTATGGACTATTAATAATCCTAGACTTTATAAATTGGAAGTTTCGCTTTCTAATGAAGACAGTACTTCTGTAAGAATAGGTTTCAGAGATGTTAAATTTACAGAAGACGGTTTCTATTTAAATGGAGAAAAAATAAAATTAAGAGGTTTAAATAGACATCAGAGCTTCCCATATGTTGGTTATGCTATGCCAGAGAGAATACAGAAAAAAGATGCGGATATATTAAAATTTGATATGGGACTTAATGTTGTACGTTCTTCGCATTATCCTGCTTCGAGACACTTTTTAGACAGATGCGATGAAATAGGATTAATGGTTTTTGAAGAAATACCAGGCTGGCAGCATATAGGAGATAAAGACTGGCAGAAAGTTTCTGTAGAAAATGTAAAAGATATGATAGAAAGAGATTTTCATCATGCTTCTATAATAATTTGGGGAGTTAGAATAAATGAAAGTCAGGACAATCATAATTTCTATAAAGAAACAAATGAAGTGGCTCATAAACTTGATAAAACAAGACAAACAGGCGGTGTTAGATATATAGTAGGAAGTGAACTATTAGAAGATGTATATACAATTAATGATTTCAATTATGACGGTAAAGCTGACCCTATAAGAGCACAAAAATGTATAACAAAATTAGATAAAAATGTTCCTTATATGATAACAGAATATAACGGACATATGTTCCCTACAAAAATGCAGGACTGTGAAGAGAGAACTATAGAACATACTAAAAGACATTATGAAATTATTAATGCCGTAGCTATAGATAAATATTTAGCAGGATCTACAGGCTGGTGTGCTTTTGACTATCATACTCATTATAACTTTGGTTCGGGCGACAGAATATGTTATCATGGTGTTTATGATATGTTTAGAAATCCTAAAATGGCGGCAAGTGCTTATTCATCACAAATGTGCAAAGACTACAAAATAGTATTAGAGCCTATAACAGTATATTCAAGAGGAGAAAGATCCATAGGTGGTATCTCTCCTTTAATGATATCTACAAACTGCGACTATATAGAAATATATCATGAAAATGACTTGATAGTAAAAGAATATCCAGCGGCAGGAAAATATCAAGGATTAAAACATGCTCCGGTAATTGTAAATATGGCTGTTAATATACCAGGTGTAAGTGATATGGACTGGGCAGATATAAAAATTGTAGGATATATAGACTCAAAACCTGTTATAGAAAAAAGCTATTTAAAAAATCCAACTTTCAAAGAGCTTGAAGTAAAAGCTGATGACTATGAAATTAATTCTATAAGCGAAGGTTCATCTTGGGACTCAACTAGAATTACTGTAAAAGCTTCCGATGCTTTAGGAAACAGACTTCCATATATTAATGAGGCTATAAAAATTAATGTTGAAGGCGAAGGAGAACTTATAGGAAATGACAACCCTGTACTAGAAGGCGGTTATTATTCTTTCTGGGTTAAATCTAACAGCAAAAAGGGTGAAATAAAAATTACTGTATCAAATAAAAGAGTTGAAACAAAAACTATATCAATAAAAGTAAATTAATAAATATTGATAAAAAATATTCATTAAATATAAAGGGCTTGAAATATTATTTTCAAGTCCTTTTTTAATAATAAAAAATTATATACTAAAATGATTTTATTTGTTATTTTTGTTGTTATTTTGTTCAATAAAGCAGAGTGTTAGTAAAGTATATGAGCTATAACTAAAAAACTATAAGTATTAATAAATTTGGTTTCAAGTATGAATTTTATATTTTAAGTATTCAAAAATTACTATTCTTTTAATAAACAATACTTGTTTTATTTTAAATATATTGTTTAATATAAATAAAAATTATATTAAAGCAGGTAAAGTCATGAAAAATGAAGAGCTAAAAAAATGTATGGAAGTTATGTATAATTTTTGGTATACTTCCAATAGATTTTATTATTTATGGGCTAAACAATACGGCATTACAGATTCAACTTTATTTACTTTACTTATTATTTATAACAGTAAAGAATGTTCTCAAAGCTCCATTACAGAAAAATTATCATTGCCTAAACAGACTATTTGTTCTATATTAGACAATCTTGAAAAAAAAGGATACATAAAGAAAAAAATTAATGCAGAAGATAAAAGAAATAAAATTATCACTCTAACAAAGAAAGGAATAACTTTTGCAGAACCTATTTTAAAAGATTTAGAAAAAATGGATATAAAAATGCTTAAATGCCTATCAGCTGAAGAGATAAAAACATATACAGAACCTCAGAAAAAACTTATTGAGTTTATGGAAAATTATTTTAATGATTAATATATTGAATTTTAATCAATTATCATTATAATATTTATAATATATTTAAATAAAGGGGTGATTTTATTTTGAAAGTAATACCTTCAGACAGTCTTTTAAAAAACAGACAGGAAAAAGTTAGTGAAAAACTATGTGCAGACTGCAACTCATTATGCTGTCATGACCTTGTTATGGAAATATCCAAACCTAAAAATGAAAGCGAACTTAATACATTAAAATGGTACCTGCATTTTAGGCACTCTTTTATTTTTATATACGAAAATACTTGGTATCATATGATAAGAAGCGAGTGCCGATATTTGGATAAAAAAACGTACCTTTGCAAAAACTATGAAAACAGAAATGAAATCTGCTCTAAACATAGTCCGCCTAAATGCGAAAGATATGAAGAGTGGTATGATGTAATTTTTGATGATCAGTATGAATTAGAAAAATACGTATATGAAAACAAGATTATTAAAAAGAAAAGCTCAACTGCAAAAAAGAAAACTTCTAAAAAGACTAAATAAACTATTTTTATGAAAAAAAAAGAAATAAGAAAAGTATGCATAACATATCCGCCCTTTGAATATAATATAGGATATCCTTTAATATCTTTAAATAAACAGTTTCAATGGTTAAAAAATCCTACATATTCATATCCTATAATACCTTCATATGCAGCTACGTTTTTAAAAAATAATGGAATCAATGTTATATTCTTAGACACAATAGCAAGGAATATGACTACTATAGAATGGTTTGAAAATATAGAGGAAATACAGCCTGATTTGATATTTTTTGAAGTAAAAACTCCTATTATAAACTATATATGGGATACTATAGATGTTATAAAAGAAAAATATCCTAATACATATATTGTTCTTGCAGGAGATCATGTTACAGCACTTCCAGAAGAGAGTATGGAAAAATCAAAAACGGATTTCATACTTACGGGAGGCGATTACGATATGCTTCTTTTTAATTTGGTTAATCATATTAATAACGGCGATAAATTAAATAAAGGAATATATTACAGAACATCTAATGGAAATATCAAAAATACTGGTCAATTTGTTTTAGAGGAATCATTAGACAGACTCCCATTTATAGACAGAAATCTTACAAACTGGAAATTATATTCAAAAATAAATGATCATTTTAAAAAAACACCAGGTACATTTATAATGTCTGGGAGAGGATCTATATATAATAATTATAACAGCAACTCTTCTAATGTACTTTTTAATAATATAAGGCTTAGAAATCCTATAAATGTAGCAGATGAAATAGAATATTTAAATAAACGCTATGGTATAAAAGAAGTGATAGATACTACAGTCTATTTTCCTACTGGAGAATGGCTTTCATTATTCTGTGAAACAATGAAAGAGAGAAAATTAAATAAAAAAGTTTATATTGACTGCTATATGTATCTTGGGGTTCTTGAATATCAGGATTATAAGATGATGAAGAAGGCTGGATTTAAGACTATTATTTTTAATCTTCCTTCTGGAAATGCTAAAACTATAGAAAAGCTAGGTATTACAGACAACAGTGTGGAAAATATGATTAATTCTATAAAATTAGCTAAAAAGGCTGGGCTTTTTACTGATATGATGGTTAAATTAGGATATCCTTGGGAAAATGAAGAGGATATAATAAATACTTTTGAAATAGTTAAATATTTGATGCTTAATGGATATATAAACTCTATGAATGTATATATTTTTGTACCTTATCCTGGAACTAAATTATTTAAGTATTGCGATGAAAATAATCTTATTGTTACAAAGAATTGGTTTGATTATGATATGAGGCAGAGCATAATGAAAATCGATATAGATGATGATAAAATATTTAAATATATTGAATATTTTTATAATTTATCTTTTAATCCTCTTTATGTTATGCAGAAAATAAAGAGTATAAGGGATATTTACGATATAAAATATCATATAAAATCTTTTAAAAATGTACTGTCATATTATTTAAATAATTATTAGTATGATATAAACTGTAAAAAAAAATTTATACTTGCATATAAGACGTTTTAATGATATTCTTTTATTATGGTTTATATAATTATATAAATAATATTTTTATTAATTACAAAAATTGCGGGCGTATATGCTAACAATTTTTATTAGCAATAATAAAAAATAATAATTTTTAAATATTAGAAAGCCAAATATAAAAATTGTGAGCGTATAGCAAATTCATTTGCTATACATTTTTAGCAAACAATTTTTATTAGCAATAATAAGAAAAATTATAATTTTTAAATATTAGAAAGCCAAATATAAAAATTGTGAGCGTATAGCAAATTCATTTGCTATACATTTTTAGCGAACAATTTTTATTAGCAATAATAAATAATAATTTTAAGGATTAAAATTTAATGAAAAAAACAATCATTTTTATACTGTCCATTATTTTTATACAAAGCAATTTATTATTTAATGATGTTGTAAACAGCATAGTAGGAATAGTAGGCTCT